>JBPBPU010000154.1:0-93850 GCA_050954465.1 Janthinobacterium lividum | reverse complement strand
TAGGCGTCGAGGTCTTCCAGCTCGGCCAGGCGGGCGGCCTGGCCCAGGGTGACTTCGCCCCAGCGGGTGGGCAGGTCGAGGGTGCGGGTGTCGGGGAGAGTGAGCGCGTGCATTAGGCGGCTTGCTTCTGAGTTTGAGCGATTTCCCAGCAGCGGCGCACTTCTGGGCTTACATGGGCAGCATCCGGCCCAAAGTGTTTGGGAAATAAGTCGTCGAAGGCGTCGAGCGGCATCACCTGCTTCAGTTCGTACACCTGGCCGTAAGGCGAGGCCAGGAAGTCGGCCAGCGTGGCGTACTCCTTCTCGCCGGCGGCGCCCGGGTCGAAGACGCGCACGCTGATGAAGTCCTCGCCGTTGCAGTCGCGAGTGTAGCCATGGCGGCCCGTCAGTACGATGCCCACGGTGTGGTATACCCCCTTGTGCTTGAGGCTATTGGTGTCGATGAGGAAGGGCACATCGTAGCCTAGTACCCGTGCGATGCCTTCAGCGCAGCCGAACAACTTTTCCCACAGTGCCGCCGACATCGGCACCGTGCACGTCACGTCGGCGTACACGCGGTAGAGGAAGTAGCCCAACTCGCGGGCGCGCTCTTCGAAGCGGGTGGACTGGCATTCGGTCACGTCGTCGAGGATGCGACAATCCCCCACGAGCGCGTAGAGGCTGTAGTACTGGCAGCCCCAGGGGAAGGGCTGGCGGACGTGTTGGAGATGTAGCTGCATTACTGAGCCTGAAAGGTTTGGTAAGTAGTGATGGGGGCCGTAGCGGGCTTGCCGATGCAGTTGAGGGCCACGTAGCGCACGGGGTCGATGCAGTGGTTGAAGGCATCGACGGGCTCGTTGGTAGTCTTGCCAGTCTTCCTGTCCACTCGCCATTTGTAGTTGGCCAGTTCCTTGCGCAGGTTGGTGCTGCGGCGCGTCACATTGAGGTGATAGCGCTTCAGGATATCGATACCATTGCGCACCGAGTCCGGCCCCTTCTGGGCGCCTTCAATCTTGGTGTAACCCAGGCGCCGCAGTTCCTCAATCGACTTAGGTTCAGCGCTGTCAGCGATAAGCCGCAACTTGCGGGCACCTAGGTCATCGGTGAGCAGGTGCAGGTCGATGTCGCTGTTAGTGAGGCCGGTCTGGTAGAGTACCTCATCGAGCCAGAGCTGCCCATCCTGCATGTATACATCGATGGCCGTGGTCGGGTCATTCGTGAAGCCGAAGTCTATGCCGCGGCCCAGGAACTTGGCGCCGGCGGGTATCTCTTCGCAGACGCTCCACTTGGTGAGCACCAAGCCTTCGATGCGCCCGGTCATGCCGCGGGCATACACCCGCCATAGCTCCAAGTCCTTTTCCTTCAACGCCTCAATCTTGGTGTGCTCAGCGGGGCTCAGAAACGGATTGTGACGGTGGTCGCTGATGATGACCTCGACATCAGGCTGGCCGTGCAGGTCATGGGCCCAGAACTCGCTGTTGGGGTTGTAATCGATGAAGGTGCGGATGCGCGTGCGCAGCATCAGCTCATCGATTATCGGCTTATCGATACCGTTGGCCTCGTTGATGAAGAGGTAGTCGCGCTTACCCGACTTGGCATCCTGAAAGTCATCGTAGGAGGTGAACTCCATGATGCTGCCATTGTGGTACTCGTAGATGCGGTCGCTCTTGTTGTAGCCCTTCAGCAGTGGCTGGAGCGGCTCAGAGGCACGCACGATGTTCTGCGCATCGCGAATAGCTCCTTTCTTGAGGTTAGGAATGTCCTGGCCTACAACGGTGCAAACGAGGTTGGGGCTGCCGGCCAGCAACACGAACAGTACCTGTAATATACTGATAGTCTTGCCCGAAGAGGTGCCGCCCTGGTTGACGACGGCCGGCTTGGTGCTAGCATAGTTACGCTGAAAAACGGGGCTGACCTTAAACATCGTCCACCTCCTTTTCTGAGCTGGCTAGCGACGGGCCCGAGGGCAACACCTCTATCGTGAAGCTGACAGCAGCCGGGACAACGGGGGCGCCATCCTTGCCTGTTACCTCGTTGCGCTCGACATAGCCGCGCTTCTTGCCCTTACTCTTGAGAAAGAAGATGACCGCCGACGCATCGGGGCCGTGGTGCTTCACCAGCGGCACGACGAGAGGCTTTTTGGTCGTGACCGTCTTGCCGCCCTTCAGCTCAATGTGGTCCACGAGAAAGACCTTGCTGTCGGGCAAGGTGTAGCCGCCCATCAGCTTGTGCAGCTGCGTGACGCCAAAATCGAGTGCTACCTCCTCAATGTCAGCAACTTCGGCCGCATACTTCTTGTCAGCTTTGAGCCAGCGATAGTGCGTAGTGCGGCCGATGCCAGTACGCTGGCACGCGGTTTCGACTACGCCCAGGGTGGTGCGCAGCATGTCAAGTAGCTTCCTTTTTTGCTGTTCCATCTGTGCCATTTTCTAGCCCTCCCGCTCTCCGACGCGCACCGTAAAGGCCGCAGTAGGGTACTTGCGGTCGAGTAGCTCCTGCACATCGATTTCGGCCTGCTGCAGGTCTTCGGGCGAGGTGAAGGTGATAGTCATTAGGGGGCGCTGCTGCTGCCCCTGCTCTTCGTCTCCATCAGGGCTGTCGTCAGCGCCACCACCGCCACTACCCGACTCAGCAGGTTCGCCCAGCCAATCTTTGGGCAGGTCGATGCCCCAGGCACCCAACGGTTCCATGCTCCACTCGTTGGCCAGTACTTCGAAGTTCCACTCGCCGAAGCTGGCGTTGTCCTTGATAAGGAACTCGCGCTTCTGGTGCTCGCTCCAGCCGAGTACTTGCAGGATGGGTATCTCGTGGTAGCCCAGACGCAGGGCGGCGTGCAACCGCATGTTGCCCCCCAGCACGACGTTGTTTTCATCGACTACCAGGGGGCGCACGTGCAGCATGTCGGGGAAGTCGATAAGCGACTGCACCAGCTGCTCGAAGCGGTTATCCTTAATGAGGCGGGGGTTCGCCTCGTTGAGCTTGACCTGCTCAATGGGAACGACTTGGATGGCGGGATTCGACATACCCCGAAATTCCGACCTGCATTACGCTCTCGCAAACGCGCAGGCCCAATTCCGCAGTTAAGTTGCCAAAAGCGCAGTTAACTTACAATTCGGCTGCTTTGGAGAGCATGTAGCGGAGCGTGACGGTGCTTATATTCAGTTCCCGCGCCACCGTGGCCCGTACCCGGCTGATGGGCCAACTCGGGTGAGCCTTGGCCACCTCCGCCAGGCGCGTGGTGAGCGCCGTTAGCTCACTTACCAGATAGGTGCGGCGAGGTAGCAGGGGCTGAGCAGTGCAAGTGGCGGGGATGGTAACCATGGGGCAGAAAACAGGATGATGCCGCCGGCTCAGGGGCAGCCGGCGGCGGGTGTTAGGCGAGGTATTCGGCGATTAGCTGCTGGAAGTGGGCCAGCTCGTAGACCACCTCCACCTGGTAGCCCTGGGTGCGCAGCTGCTCGTGGCGCTGGGCTTGGATAGGGGAAACCCGGCCCTTGCCCACCTTGAACTCGACGAAGAGCCCGTGCGTGAAAGAGTAGGGGCGTTCAGTGGCTTGCCGGGGCACCATCAGGCACCAATCGGGAATGCCGGGCACCAGGCCGCGGGCGGTGTCGAGGCTGGCAGCGATGGGGTTTTTGTGGCCGTCGTTGTGAATCATGAAGCCCAGCCCACGCAGCGCCGGGTGGCTGTTGTGGAACCAGGTGTGGCACGCAGCCTGGAGCGCCGATTCGGTGAAAGGTGGGGTGAGCATAGTATAGGGTTTATTTAATTTTTGGCACGATGGCATGAGCGAACCCTATTTCTGCTACCATTTGCGTATTTGCTCTTTTCTAATAAGTGAATTATTAGAAAAACCATAAATTGAAAAACTAGCCGGAAATAGAGGGGCTTCGTGCCATCGTGCCAAAAATTAGCCATTTGAAATATTGAATTTTATCTCCAAATCGCGGCCGCCAGGTAGGAAGCCAGTAGTTTGCCTGGCCTCGTCGATGACATAGCCCATATAGTGGCCGTAGTCCTTGAGCCAGCCGTTGAAGCGGCGCAGGCTGCACATCTTTTCGTCGAAGCCGCACTCCTCCCGAAACTGCGTCCAGAGTAGCCGGCGCGGGTGCCACTGGCCCACCTTCACCTCGGCATCCATGAAGGCCGCAAACTCCTCGCACGTCTTCTGAATCAGCTTACGCCGGTTGAGGTTGATGGGCGCGGCCTTGCGCACGCCGTGGGCGAGGTAGCGCTGGGCACAGCGCAGCAGCAGGTTGTCAAACAGCATCCATTCCTCGGCCGCCCACTCGTCGAACAACTCGTGGCCGAACTCGTCGCACGGGGTGTGGGTAGCTGAGAAATAGCTGGCCACCTCAATTTCTACCTTACGGCCCTCGTGGCTGGCCCCTTCGCCCACGAGCGTATCGTTGGTGTTGATGAGCAGCTTCGGGGCGTCGTGGAAGTCGATGTACTGCTGCTGCCCCCCTTTCACTTCCACCTCCATGCCGGTGGTGATGATGGAAAACAGCTGCTCAAACGGGAGTTTGCGAGCGTCGAGGTCGTCGAGTACGATGAGGTCGGTATCGTGGCGCACGCGCTGAAAAGCGAACTGGCGCGTGATGTCAAAATTCTTGCCGTCGTGCTTGACGATGGTGCGCAGCTTCTCCAGGCCCTGCACCAGCAGGCCCTTGCCGGTGCGGCCAGCCGCCCCGCCCCGCGTGATAGCCTCGTCGCAGAGTATCACGGCGTAACACTCCGTGCGCGACTTGTGGCGGTGCAGCAAATAGCCCAGGGCGCTGGCCAGGCTGTCCAGCCGCTCGGCATTGGAGGCTGTGATGAGCTGCAGGTACCGCCCGAACACGCCGAAGGTGGCCAGGTCCAGGTCGGGCAGCTTCCGGAGCAGGTTGTAGGGCGTGAAGTCGCGGGCCACGCGCTGCGAGGCCCAGATGCGGCCCGGCAGCTCGTCGTAGGGGCGCGCTACGATGCCGGCGGCCGTCACCTCCACCCAGCAGTTGGCAAAGTAGAAATAGGCCTGGCGTTTGGTGTCGCGCACGAAGCTATCGCCCACGGTGGGCAGGAACTCCAGCGTGCCGTCCTCAAAAAGCTGCCGGTGCTCCTTCTGGATGCGGTCTTCGAGTAGGATGCGGAAAATGCCGTCGAACTCAAACGGTAAGCTGGCCACGTAGTCCGCGACGTGCTTTTTGATTTCCACCCGCGTCACTTCCGTTACCACGTTCTCGGCGATGTGGACCGGCACGATGCGGCCGGTGCCCTGCTTGTGGATGGCGAAGCCCTCGGCGGCCAGCCAGTTCACGTACTTGGCCCGGTTGAGCAGCAGCGTGGTGGTGTCCTGGCTCTTGGTGCGGCCCTCCTTGTAGACCACATCCCAGAAGGTGAGAAACAGGCGGTCTTCCTCCTGGTAGATGGCGGCCACCGCCGGCGCGATGGCGTCGGCGGCCACGCCCTGGGTGAGCACCAGGCGCTGCACCGCGGCCTCGGCCGGCTGCTCGTCGCGCTTCATCTTGCGCACGGCGTATTGCAGCTGCTCGGGCAGCACGGGTTTGAGCTGGCCGGCCTTGAGGCCGTCGTCGATGGTTTGCCAGGCGTTTTTAGCGTCCGTGACTTCGCGGCAGCCGATAGCCTGGCGCAATTGCTCACGGGCCTCGTCTTCGCGCAGCAGCCCGGCCCCCACGTAGCCCCCACAGAGGAAGGCCATTTTGTTGAGCGTGTAGTGCTTCTGGCCATCGACAGCACTGAGCACCTTGCCCACGGCCGTGCGCAGCGCCGCCGGCCCGTACCCCTCACCTGAGCGGCCGGGCTGGAAGGAGCTGGCCAGCACTGGCCCGGCTGCGCGGGGGGCCGGTGCCGGCAGCGATTCCTCGAACACCACGGCGTCGGGGTTGTGATAGAGAGCAGGGTCGTAGCTCACGAAGCGCGGGCGGCTCACGTCGGCCAGGCTGTCCACCACCAGGCCAAAGGCCTGGCGGTAATAAGCGCTCAGGGCGCGGAAGCTGCCGGCGTGGTCATCGGCCGGGATGCGTACCAGCACAAAGAAGCCCGCGCCGCTGATGCTGGTGGCGCAGGCGAAGGTGTAGGAATCGGCCTGCACCAGGGCGCGGGTGGCGTTCAAGTCGGTGCCGGCGTTGTCGGCCGCGTCGAGGTCGAGGCACACCAGGCCCGAGTGCTGCACTAGGCCTGAGTCGCGGCGGGTGGCGAAGGTGCCGGAGGCGGTGAAGTAGGGGACGTGCTTTTTGGCTTCGCGCTGCTCGGCCTTGGTGGTGCAGGCGCGCACGGCCTCGACGAGCGGCCGCCACTGGCCCTCCCGGATGCCCGTCAGCACCGACTCGATGGCTAAGTCAGTGCTGTGGGTGGTGTCGGTTATGGTGGGGAATAAGGAAACCATCATAGGGAAATTGAGCGGGGTGGCTCCGCTGGATTCTGAACCTGGGACCCGTGCAGGGAAAGTGTATCGGTGCTTAGAAAAGAGCTAGCTGGTCCACCGACACGGGCCGTAGCTGGAGTAGCCGGGCCTCGACTGCCCGTCGGCTGGCAGTGGCCAGGTAGTTGTGGTCGCCCCAATTGCCAGTGCCTAACCCCTTGAATTGGTCGCCCAGGATGTAATCGAGGTAATGCAGCTCAGCCTGCTGCTGGGTGGCAAAGCGCTGCAGGCTGTATTTGGAGGAGCAGCCGTGTTGGCCGGTGTAGCCGTTTTTGAAGCTGGCCGCCCCCATCCACTCGCCTGTGTCGGGGTGCTGAAACAGGCCCACGCGGCAGTAGGCCAGTAGCGGGTTGTTGCGGTTTTCGTGGTAGGTAATCCACTTGGGGTTCTTGCATACCCCGTGCTCGTTGAAGTGAAAACTCATGCCGCCAGCGCCTCCCCACGCTCACCCTGCCGCCGCAGCTGGTAATGCACCCAGCCCGGCTTGTAGCCCTGAATGGCCGCGTACTCGGCCAACTCGCCCTCGCTCATGTCGAGCCAGTTCTTTTTCAGGTGCTCGGGCACGGGGTTCTTGGTGCTCTTCACAAGCACCGACTTGGGCAGGAAGGGCGTCAGTTCCATGAACTCCTCCACCGCCAGGCCTGCGCCGGCTTCCTCGCCGAACTGTTCCCCACAATCGGGGCACACCTTCACACCGATAAGCAGCAGCGCCTCGCAGCCAGGGCAGAACTTCATAGGCGCGGCGCCGGCCCCGCCGGGTTTCTCCTTGGTCTTGGCCAGCGAGTGCTCTTCCGGCATCTCCACCGGCCCGAAGTGGCGCACGTTGCCGCCCTGGTCGATGACGGTGCAGTGGTGCTTGCCCAGGGCCGGGCGCAGGCCGCGCCCCACCATTTGCAGGTAGAGGCTCTTGGACTTCGTGGCCCGGTTCAAAATCACCGTCTCGATGGCCGGCAAGTCAAAGCCCTCGGTGAGGATGTTGACGTTGCACAGCACCTCGAACTCGCCGGCCTTGAAGCTGGCCAGGATGGCTTCGCGCTCGCGGCGCGGCGTTTCGCCGTCGACGTGGTAGGCCGCGATGCCGGCGGCGCGGAAGGCGGCGCACACATTCAGCGAGTGCTCCACGTTCACGTTAAACACGATGGCCCGCGAGGCCGGGGCAAACTTTTGGTAGTTGCTCACCACTCCGTCGTAGAGTTCGCGCTTGTTGAATTTGTCGAACAGGGCAGCCGTGTTGTAGTCGCCGCCGGTGGTCTTCACGTCCTTCAACTCCAGGTCTTTCTTGGTGCCGTAGTAGCGCACGGGCGTCAGGTAGCCGGCGGCTTGCAGGTCGGCAATGCTCACCGGCGACACCAGGGCCGTGTACACGTCCCCCAGGCCCCGGCCGTCGAGCCGGTAGGGCGTGGCGGTCAGGCCAATCACCACGGCATCGGGGTACTGGTCGAGCAGCGCCAGGAAGCTCGGGCTGACCGAGTGGTGGGCTTCGTCGACTACGACGATGCGGGCCGCCGGCAGCTCGCGGCGCAGCAGCGTGGCCAGGCTGGCCACCTGCACGGCGTGGGCCCGGCGCGGCTCCACGCCGGCCATCATCACGCCGGCCGGAATACCGAAGCCTACGCGGGGGCTGCTGATGCGCTCGTGGGCCTGCTCGACCAGCTCCTTGCGGTGGGCCAGCCAGAGCACGCGGTTTTGCTTCTGGGTCGCGCCGTGAATGATGGCGCCGCCGATGGTGGTTTTGCCGCCACCGGTGGGCACCACCACGAGGATGCGGCGGTGCCCGTTTCGGATTTCGGCGTGCACACCCTCCAGCACCTGGTGCTGGTAGTCGCGCAGCTGGGGCAGGTTAGGCATGGGTGCCTCCTTCCTCTGGCTGCCAGGCCAGGTTAGCATGCTCAGGCAGACAGTGGGTGCCGGCGCTGAATACCTTGTACATCAGGCTGCGCGTGATGCGCCGCAGGGTTTTCTCGCCACATTTATTAGTATGCAGGCGGGGAGCCCCACGAATGATTTTGACATCTTTCAGGCCACCGTATATGTAGAGCAGCCCGCAGTAGTTTGGTACTTCTTCCGCTGTCACCAGGCCCGCCGGCACGGCGAAATAGAAGTGATTAGGGGCGTCGTAGGCGTTGGAGCGGGTACGTTTACCAGCAGCTAGGGCGCGATGCTTTCCCTCTTTTTTGAAGTCAGCCCAAAAGTCCGAGCGGCTGACCTTGATTTCAATCTCGGCGATGTAGCCAGTAGGCTGCACTACCAACAGGTCAGCCTCAGCCCCAATAGCTTCCGTATTGGGGCAGATAATAATATCTGACCGTAGATAGTGAGAAAAAAGAATGCGCTGAATATCGGCGCAGGTCAGCGGGCTACCCACGGCGCACCTCCTTCCGGTGATACAGCCCCTCGGGCACGCCCACAGCGATGCCCAGGGCGCGGGCCTGGTCGACAATCACGGCCATGCGCTCCAGCTCCTCGAGGGAAAGGCGCAGCACGTCGGTATAGCTGGCGCGGTTAGGGTGGCCGCTTAGGGCCATCACCCGGTCACTCGGCGCGTAGAGCACCGGCAGCAGCGGGGCGGGCAGGCGCTCCACGTCGTCGCACAGCACCTGCTCCTCCAGCTCGTCGGCGGTGTAGTGCAGCTTCACGTCGGCGGCAGGCCGCTCGAAGTTGGCGCAGTAGGGCAGGCCGCTCAGGCGCGCCAGGCGCTTGCGGCCGGGCAGGTACACGTCGATGCCGTGAGCCAGGTAGGGGCCGAGCACGCGCAGCAGGGCCGTGGCGGCGGGGTTGGGGTAGGGCCTAAACACGAGCGCCTCCTTCCACTACCTTAAATTCTACTACCCACACCCAGGGATTGTCACCCCAGGAATCGGGGCCGTTGATACTTTCCCACAAGGATTTATAGCTTGCCACTGCGTGGGAATCTGCCTCCGGCCCCGACTCGCCCAGCGTGGCGCAGATATCGTAAGGGTCGGCCTCCAGGGTTTTCTTAGTAGCCAGGTAGTTTTTGTAAATAGGCGTGGTGCCAATTTCCTCACCTACTTGCATCACAAACTTGAAGTTGGGGTAGTCGCAGATTTTCTCAATACCCTCGGCTACAGCATCAGCCTCGCTTATATCCTGCAAGCGCTCGCAGCGCACGGCAGTGATTTCCAGCAGCAGGCGGCTTTGGTGGCGCATCATAAAGCGGGCGCTGCGGTAGCGGCCCTTGAACACCTGCGCCAGCTCCTTGCTGCCGTCGCTGCTCACGCCGTCGGCTTCGAAGATGATGGGCACCTGACTATCCAAGTCGGACGGCTTCAGCTCGTCGTGAATGTCGAGGGTGCGCCAAGCTTCCCGCACCCACAGCCGGTCGCCGGGCTGGCCGTGGGGGCTGGCTTTTACCACATCGGCGGGCCACTCTTTTACGTCTTCATCGGGCCGCGTCACCACAACGGCAACGCATTGCCCCGGCTTGCCAAGGAGCGGGAAATAGTGTTCGTGGTGGGTGTAGAGCTTAGCGGTGCGAGGGTAAGCAATCCGCCGAGTCTGCGTCTTGGCGCCGGCCAGCAGCGCCTGCACCATCGGCCCCGAAAACAGGATGGGGCGCTCTTTTATCGTCTTTTCCATAGTACGGCCTCCTTACACGTAGTTGTTCAACATCACCGGCATCACCAGCATCAGCACCTCCTCGTGCTCCTCGCCCGCCACTGGCGTGAGCAGCCCCGCCCGGTTGGGCGTGGAGCAGGCCAGCGTCACCTCGTCGGTGTCGAGGTTGCTGAGCAGTTCAATCAGGAAGCGGTCGCTAAACCCGATTTGCATATTCCCACCGTCGTACTGGCAGGTCAGGGTCTCGCTGGCCTCGCGGCTGGTATCGTAACCCTCAGCCGACAACAACAGCTCCGAGCCGCTGAGCTTCAGCCGCACCTGGTGGGTGGTGCGGTTCGAGTAGAGGCCAATGCGGCGCAACGAGTTGAGCATCTCGCGCCGGTTGATGAGCAGCACGTTGGGGTTGCTAATCGGAATCACGTTCTCGTAATCCGGGTAGCGCTCGTCGATGAGGCGCGTGGTGAGCGTGAAGCTGTCCCACGTAAAGCAGGCCTGGCTCTGCCCGAAAGCGACGTGTACCAGGGCGTCACTGGCCACGAGGCGGCCCAGGGTTTTCCATGCTTTGCCCGGCACGATAGAGCGGGCCAGCTCACGCTCGCCGGTTCCCACGTCGGTGCGGGTGTAGCGCAGCAGCCGGTGGCCATCAGTGGAGACGAAGCGCAGAAAATCAAACGAGCGCTCCACGAGCACGCCCGTCATCGCGGGGCGCAGCTCATCGCCACTGATGGCGAAGACGGTGTGGGTGATGGCGCGCTTGAGCACCGAGCCGGGCACGTCCAGTACGGTGCCCCGCACGTCCGGCACCTTCACAAAGTCATCGGCTCTCTCGCCGGCAATCTTATAGGTGCCGTTGACGCTGCGCAGCACGGCCGTGTACTCGTCGAGGTCGACGGTGAACGTCACCGGCTGGTCGGGCAGGGCCTTGAGCGTATCAAGCAGGATGCGTGCCGGCAGGCACACGGCAAACTCGGCGCGGGCCTCCACCGGCACGGTGGTTTGCAGCGTCACTTCCAGGTCGGAGGCGGTGAGCCGGAGCAGGCCCGGCTCTACCACCAGCAGGAAGTTTTCGAGGATGGGCACCACCGGGTTGTTGACGATGACGCCAGCCAGCGGGGTAAGCGCTTTGAGCAGGGCCGAGCTGCTGACGAGAAACTTGTGGGTGGTGGCGGTGGCCACGTCGGCCTCGGCGGTTTTAGACTTAGCCATGGTAGTAGGCGTTGAGAAAAGCAGTGAGGGAAAAGAGGAAGGTGCAGGCGGCCAGCAGCCAGCCCATGCCGGCCTCGGCTGCTTCGGCCTCGGTGGCCAGGTCGGGGGCGGGCTCGGGTTCCGGCTCCTGGGCCTGGGCAGCCAGCGCCACCGGGTCGGTGCGGAAGTGGATGTTCTCCAGGTGGTGGGCCTTGCCGTAGGTGCGCAGCCCGTCGACGGGGTAGCAGGTGCCCAGGTGGGGGGTGAGGCGTAGCAGGCCGGCAGGGCCCACCAGTAGGCACTCGGAGAGCGCGGGGCGGGTCAGGTTAGCCATTGGTGGCTTCCTTTCCATCTTGCTTAGCCCGTATTTCTTGCAACCGCGCCTCAAGCACCGCAATGCGGTCAGTGGGTACCGGACGTCGCTGGTTGTAATTCTGCATGGCAGCCAGCGCCACGGCGGCCACTTCGGTCAATTCCTTGTAGTAGTTGTCGGGGTTGGCGTGGGGATGGTTAGTATCGTCGAATTCCAATTCGACACACTCTTTGGCTACTTCGCCAACTTCCTCAGAAAGAATCAAAAACCACTGCTGAGGCGTGCGATTCTGTGGGCCGAACTTGCGCAGTTGCCGGGCCCGTTCTTTGAATACGTCGCCCAACTCACGGCTGTGAGCGTTGGCCAACTCGGCATCGGCCAGCGCGGGGGTGGCTTGCAGTTGCTCCAGCAGGCCCGCGAAGTCGAAGGAGCCAGCGCCGGCGATAAAGGCGGCGTTGGCGGGCCAGTTCTCAGCAGCCTGAAAAGAATCAGGCTGCACGGCAATTCGCAGCTCGTCGTCGCCGCGTGCCGGGCGTGTATCACGCACCGTAATGTCTTGTGGGCACCATCCTGGCCGGTTAAACCACGGGCCAGCAGTAGCAGCCTGTTGCAGCACTACCAGGGCCGCTAACTGCTCAATTAAGTTTTTCATACCTTTGGGGTGCTCGTAGGAGCGCTTTGGTTGAAGTGAGGCGGCCCACCCGTTGCAGGGGCGGGCCGCTTTTTTGTTACTCAGTCGCTGGCAGCTTCTCGCTGTGCAGCAGGTACTCGTCGTTGCCGGCGTAGTGCTCGGCCCAGCCCGCCCGTTTCGCCGCCTCCCAGATGCTGCGGGCGCTCACCGGGCAGGCCACCCGGCGCAGGGCCCGCTCGGCGGCGGGCAGCCCGTACCAGGTATCGAGCTGGAAGGCCTTGCGCAGGAAGGCGGCGAATTGGGCGGGCGTCTGCTTCACGCTAGAAAGGCAGGTCGTTGTCGTCGTCGGGTGCGCCGGCAGCTACCGGCTCGGGCTGCTTTACCGGGGCGGGCTTCGGAGCAGGGGCGGGTGCAGCGCCGGCCGCTTCGAAGGGGTTGCCACCTTCGAAGAGCGCCTCCAGGTTGATGGGCGTCGCCTTTGCCTGGTCGACCACGGCCTTGGCCAGCTTCTCGGGCGGGTCAGCCACCACCGAGTACTTGGTTTCCAGGCCGCTGCCCTTCTTACTAATAGTCAGGTCGTAGTTGCTCGGGTGCCCGTATTTGGTATTCAGGCTATAGCTCTGGATGGCTTCTTTAATGCCGGCCTGCGTGACCTGCCATACCTCAATTTTCTGGGTAAGCAGGTTGTAGACCACCATTGCCCAGAACTCCTTCACGCGCTCCTCGCCCCCGTTGGGGGCGGTTTTGCGCATATCGGCGGGCTTACCCACCGGTTTCACTTTCACGCGCACCGGCTTACCGGCTTCGTTCCAGTATTCAAAGCCGATAACGGGCTGCTTGCTGAGCACGCGCAGGCGGTTGTCGCCGGCTTGAAGTTTGGTGTAGTCGCCGCCCCCACCGGTGGGGACTTCGTAATTATCAGGAAGAAAAGACATGGACTTGTGGACTTGTGGAATGGGAAAAGAGGCAGTGCGGAGGCGGGGGCAGTTAGGGCGACATGGGGCAGGGGCGCGTTAAAAAGTGGAGAAAACCAGCCAGCCTTTGTAGGCGGCCGTGGCCAGTAGGCCGATGAGGGCCAGGCCAAAAGCGAGGGCTTTGAGGCGTTGCATCAGGCGGCTTGGGGTCGTACCAGCTCGGCCATGCCCACCACGCGGTAAGTGCCCTGGCGGCGCTCAACCTCGCGCTGCTCCAGCACGGCCTTGAAGGCTTTGTAGCGCTGGCCCACCTCGTCGACGTAGAGGCTGGGCAGCTCCAGTAGCATCGCCTGCTTCTCGTCCCGGCTGGCCAGGGCCGAGTTGTAGAGCCGAATCAGGCACTGCTGCTGGTTGCTGTCTGCCAGCTTGAGGTGCCCGCCCACGATGAGCGAGTCGCGCAGCGTGCGCACGGCCTCGGCAATGGTGTAGCAGCCGGGGGCGCTGGCTGCTACACCATTGCCCGTAGTGGGCAATGCTGGCAATGAGCGAGCTGCCGGGCGCACCGGTGCCGGTAGTGGTGGCGTCATAGGCTTCGACGCCGCAGGCGCAGGCCAGCAGGCGGGCTTGCTCGTGGAAGGCGCGGGCGGTGGTGGAGGTAAGGCGCATGGTGGTGAGAATTAGGCGGCTTGGCGTAGGGGTGGTAGTCCATCTTCGTAGCGGCGCACGGCTCGCTCGCTCACCCGGTAATTTTTCTGGCCGGCGCAGCAGTAGCCGATTTGGCCGGTGCGGATAAGCTCGTAAGCGCTCCGCTCGCTGATATCCAGGCGCACGGCCAGCGTCTTGGCCGAGTAGGCACGGCTCAGCTCAGCCGCTTCCGCCTTGGCCTGGGCCTCTACCTGCTGCTGGTTTTTGAGTAGTTCTGCCGTGAGGGCAGCATCCTCAAATTCGAGCCGGCCATTCTCAGTGATGAAGCGAATCATGCAGCCTGGCGGTAGCGGATGGTGGTATCGGCTGGCAGCAGGGGCGTTACGCGCTCACTCAGTCGCTCCAGCCGCAGACAGTCCGCGTAGTCGGTCAGGTCGACCTCAACCAGGTACATCAGCACCGAGCCGAACCACTGCTCACGCTGCCCCATGGTGGGGTAGCGCCGGGCTTCGCGCTCCGTATAGGGCACGGCAGGCTCGCCGAGGCTCAGCGGTTGCACGTAGGCCGTCACGGCGTAGGGCTGGCCCTGTTCGTCGGTGTGCAGGCAGTAGCCATAGATGGGGCGGCTGATGCCCTTGGGGAAACCCAGGATGGGGGCCGTGGTGTGGAGCTGGTCGCCGGGTTGCAGGTCGGTGACAGGGTGCAGCCGGCGCTTATTAAGAATGTCGCGCAGGCAGGGCACCAGGGGAGCGGGCGAAGTTGCAGTAGGCCGCATAAGGTGAAATGGCTGAAAGTGAAAGGAGTAGGGGAGAGGCAGGAACTAGGCGGGCACCGTCGTAGCCAGTGCTTCCAGGATTTGCGTCAGGCGCTCATCAGAGCTGGCATAGGCTAGCACGTTGTTGAGCTTGCGGCTGCCCTGGGCCGTGTCGTATTCGGGGTACTTATCCAGCACCAGGGTGCGGATATCTTTCGGTAGGCGGCTGCGCACAGCCAGCACCCGCGCCTTGAGGTCGGTCGGTGAGGCTCCGACGTTTTTTGCTGCAATTGCTTCCATGATGTTTGCGTACCTTTCTAGTATTGGTATTGGTATTGCAAACTTAACGATAATTATCCTTACATGGGTAAAAAACTCTCAAGAAAGCAGGGAGAAAATTCTCTAAAATCTGATAACTCTCTGAGCTTCAGTAGCAGAATTTTGGCCATAAGGGAAAAATTCTCTCTATCACAAGGCGACCTAGCTAATATGATAGGGGTGTCGCCATCAACGCTAGGGCTCATTGAACGGGGTAAAACCTCCTCACCTAACGCGGATATGTTAGCCGACTTGGCGAAAAAACTCTCCATAAACCCAGGATGGTTACTCTCTGGCGAAGGCGAAATGCTGAAATCTCCTGGCCCGGTGACAGGGGTAATAATTAATCCGCCGTATATGCCTGACCGCAACGGCATCCCGCGCGACATCCTGAGCAACATCCCGGTGATGCGGCTGCGGCGCTTACCCTTTGCCGGCCGGGCCAGCTTCAACTATCCCCAGATTCAGCGGCACATGAACACGGACGTGTTCGAGGAGGCCCTGTTTCGGGTGCCCTCGGGCCGCACGCCAGCCGACTACACGGACGCCCTGGTCGTGGACATCGAAGGCGACAGCATGGAAACGAGCCTCTATGATGGGCAGAGCGTGATTGCCTGGCCTGTACCGGATAGCAAATGGGAGCACCTGCACAATACCATTTGCCTGGTGGACTACGACGATACGGCGACAGTCAAGGCCATTTTCAAAAATGACCTCTTCACTAATGACAGCCTCACGCTGCACGCCACCGGCGGGCGGGGCGGGGAGTTCACAGTGAGCCGAAACACGATTCACAGTATCTGGGAAGTGCGCGAGTTCTACGACCCAGTGAAGGTGCGCCTTATAGTCTGAGTATGGAACTGCTCTTCCGCCAGCGCCTCGACCGCCCTGACAAGTTGGGCCGGGCCGCCATTTTCGCCGACCTGCACTGGGCCGGTGGCCACCGCTGGAAAATGCCCACCGGCGTCAAGGTGCTACCCACCCACTGGCAGCCCACCAAGGCCAAACGCATTCACACCAGCGCCCCCGATGCCAACGCCCTGAACCTGCGCCTGGGCCGACTGCTCACGGCCGTGCAGGGTGTGTTTCTCAAAGCTGAGGCTGAGCGGCGGCCCGAGTCCAGCGTGACAGTGGAGGAGCTGCACCTAGCGCTTGTCGACGCCGGTGCAGGCTCCAGGCGCGCAGTTACGCCCCCGCCTCTACCACCGCCCGACCCCCATGCGCCGCTGCCCGACACCACCGACTGGCCCGAGCTGCACGCCCGCTGGCAGCGCGACAACCAGGGCCGGGTGTCGGCGAGTGCGCTGGTTGCCTTCCGGCAGGTAGTGCCCCACCTCACGGCCTTCGACCCGGCCCTGCGCATCGGGGGCCTGACGCGGGAGCGCCTGACGCAGTACACCACCTGGCTCTACGGCCAGGGCTACAAAGACGGGACACTGACGCGCCACTACTGGTTTCTGCGCGAATGCTTCCAGCTCACGGGCCGGATAGTCCCAAAGTGGCTGGTCGTGCAGAACGTGCGCTATAGTAAGGCCGTGAGCTTGCAGCGGGCCGAGGTGCAGACGCTAATCAAAGCCGAGTTGCCGCCTCATCTGGCCAGGGACCGGGACGTATTTCTATTTCAATTGCTGCTGCTGCTGCGTGAGTCCGACCTGCGGGGGATTAAGCCCCACCACGTCCAGTACCGGGAGTTGCCCGGCTACGGCCTCACGCTTTGCGCGCAGCTTTACCAGCAGAAGACTGGTGAGCCGGTGCTGGTACCGTTGCCGCCGCTGGCCACTACCATCTGGCAGCACTACAACGGCCGGCTGCCGGTGCTCTCCAATACCCACCGCAACCCAGCCATTCGCCAAGCTGCTGAAGCAGCCGGCCTTACCCGTGAGGTGGTGGTGGTAGCCTTCTCGGGTAAGACCAAGCACGAGGCTGTGCTGCCCGTGTGGAATGCCCTCACTACCCACTCGGCCCGCCACACCGGGGCCACGCTGCTCACCTGGGCCAGTGACGGCGACCAGACGCTAAAGGAGCTGGCCCTGGGCCACGTCTCCGACTCGGTATATGGTAGTGATGCGGTGGAGCGCTACGGCCCCAAGCTGCTCGATGCCTGGCAGAAGATACTCGGTACCGACCGGGGGCAAGTGCTACCCGACCGGGGGCAAGATTCCGAAAACCGGGGGCAGCTTCCCGAAATGCCCCCGGTTCTGATGGAGAAACCTGCCAGTAATCGCCAGTTCCGACCCGTGAAGATGCGTAAAACAGGCGGCTAGGCGGTAATGGGTGGCAGATTTAGGCAGGGATAGGAAATACGATAATACCACCAGGTGTTTCACTCGCAGTTCGTTCACCATGGGCAGTACAAAGTGCTGGGTTACCGGCCGCTCAACTGGGTGGTGGCCGTCAGCCAGCGGGTGGCCGAAGTGCTGGATGGCGTGTTTCGGCAGTACGTGCCGAGTTTGCGCGAGTATGCGCTGGGCACGGCGCTGGTGCTGGGCTTTAAGGACGACATCGACCACGATACCAAGCAGGCCTACGCCGACACGGGCACCACGCACATTATGGCCGTGTCGGGCTTGCAGGTGGGGTTGCTGTTTGCGGGCCTGCAGTGGCTGCTGGTGCCGCTGGGCGGCCCGGCTTGGCGGCGGCGCCTGCTCACGGCCGCGCTGGGGCTGGGCCTCATCTGGAGCTATGCGTTTCTGACGGGGCTGTCGGCGTCGGTGCTGCGGGCCACGGTCATGTTTACGCTGTTTATTCTGGCAAAGGCGTGGGAGCGGCAAAGCAGCATCTTTAATACGCTGAGCGCGGCGGCTTTCCTGCTGCTATTGTGGAACCCGTATCTGCTTTGCGATGTGGGCTTTCAGCTCTCCTTCGGGGCGGTGCTAAGCATCGTGTACCTGCACCCGCGCATCGTGCGCTGGCTTGATGTGCGCAACTGGGTGCTCGACCGGCAGCGCAGCTGGCACGGGCCGGTGGTGCGCCGGTTGTGGCAGGGCAGCGCTTGGCTGGCCGACAAAGCCTGGCAACTCACGGCCTTGTCCATTGCGGCGCAGATGGCCACGTTTCCGCTGGGGCTGTATTATTTCCACCAGTTTCCGTTCAGCTTTTTGCTCTCCAACCTCATTGCCGTGCCCATTTCGAGCGTGGCGGTGTACGTGGGCGTGGTACTGCTGCTGGTGAAGGGGTTGGTAGCGCTGCTGGCCCTGGCGCTGCCGGCCGCCGGGCCGTACCTCGACTGGCTACCCAAAGCGGTGGGCTTCGTGTTCGAGAAACTAATCTGGGGCTTCAACGAGTACATTTTTGCCATCGGGCGGTGGCTGCCGGGCGCGGTGGTGGGCGGCGTCCACCTCAGCCAGCTGCAAACGCTGCTCATCTACCTCCTCATTGCCGCCGTATGCGTGTTTGTGTCGTCGAGACGGCTGGCCTGGGCGGGGTGGTCGGTGCTGCTGCTGGTGCTCTACGGCGGCAGCCGGGTGGCCGAAGCCCGCGCCGTGGAGCCCCTGCGCGAGTTCGTGGTGTACAGCATTCCGCGCCGCTCGGTGGTCGGTTTCTGGCAGGGCGCGGCCGTGGAGTTTGCTACCGCCGACTCGCTGCCCCTCTCCGAAACCGAGCGCACCTACCGCCTCAAACCCAGCCTGATACTGCGCCGCGTGCGCGCCCCGCGCTACTGCGTGGGCTGGCGCGGGGCCGCCGTGCCCGTGCGCCTAGTGGCCCCGCCCGACTCGGCCGAAGCCCGCCGCCGCTACCCGCCTGCGCCGCTGGTGCTGGCCGAGTGGCGTGGCCTGCGCATAGCCTTCGTAAGTGGCACCCTGCGCCGCCTGGCCGGCACCGCGCCCACCCCAGCCGACGTGGTGATACTGCGCCGCAATGCCTACCTCCACGCCGACGCGCTGGCCGCCCACTTCGGCCCGCAGGCGCAGGTGGTGTTCGACTCCTCGTGCAAGCGCTGGTACATCACCCGACAGGATTCGGCCCTGCGCCGCCTGGGTTTCCGTACCTGGGACGTGAACGAGCAAGGCGCGTTTGTGCGGGCATTGTAGGGTAAGCTTTAGCTTGCCGCCGCCCGCGTCGCTGAACGATTGAGGCCATGACGGGCAGTGGCAAGCTAAAGCTTATTCTACACCCAGACCAGAGGACGGCGCTGGGCAAATCACCTCTAGCTTTCGGGCGGTGGAGTATGCCCTCGGTACATTCGCTTCCGTAATGCTACCCCAATGCTGCCCCTGTCTATTCTGCCGACCAGCCTGGAAACGTCTTTTGCTGCCCAATGGCCCCCCGCGCTCCTGGCTCGGTTTGAGGCGCTACGCGACAGCCCGCTCAGCGTCGAAACGTTTAGCTTTTACACTTCCGTGTCGGCCGTATTCAGCAGTAGAATTGAGGGAGAAACGATAGAGTTGGACTCGTACATCAGGCACAAGCGCTTTGGTGGGCAATTTCTGCCCGACTATACCCGCAAAACCGACGACCTCTACGATGCCTATCGCCTGGCTCAGACGCACCCACTCACACCCGAAAACCTGCACCAGGCACATGAGCTGCTGACCCGCAGCCTACTGGCTCCGCCCGCCCGAGGCCGCTACCGCCAAGGCCTGCTATACGTGACCACGCCCGACGGCCGCATCGAGTACGTAGCTGCTGCGCCCCAACTGGTGCCCACCGAAATAGCGCGGCTCTGGCAGGACGTAGCCCAACTGCTGCACGAGCCACTCAGCTTTGCCCAAAGCTTTTACTACGCGGCCCTGTTGCACCTGATGCTGGTGAAAATTCATCCTTACGAAGATGGCAATGGCCGCACGGCGCGGCTGCTGAAAAAGTGGTTTCTCGCTCAGAAGCTGGGGCCCAACGCCTGGTACCTGGAAAGCGAAAAGCAGTATTATGAGCACCACGATGCCTACTACCAAAACCTGCGCCGACTGGGCCTGGAATATGCGCACTTAGAATATGCGCACTTGAATTACGACCAAGCGTTACCCTTCCTGCTGATGCTACCAAAGGCACTACAGCACCCCATTCTCGCATAGTGTCTTCCTGGCAACCGCAGGCAACCTTTAACCCGCTGCGTGGTGTCTCTACCATAAGGCTGCTGCCGGGGTCAACCCGCCACCGCGCTTTTGCCGTATTTTGCCCTACCATGACCGATACTATAATCCCCGAGCTAGATACCCTACGCTTTCTGCAATACGAAACCCAGGACCGCCTCGCCTACATTACCCTCAACCGCCCGGCTAAGCGCAACGCCCTTAGCGCCAACGTAGTAACGGAGCTGAAAAAAGCTTTCGAGCAGGCCGAAGCCGACGAACACGTGAAGGTGATTATCCTGCGGGCGGCCGGCGACGTGTTCTGCGCTGGGGCCGACCTCAAGTATCTGCAAGAGCTGCAAGACAATACCTACCAGGAAAACCTGGCCGACAGCACGCACCTCATGCAGCTGTTTTACCAGATTTACACCCTCAAAAAAATTGTCATCGGCCAGGTGCAGGGCCATGCGCTGGCGGGTGGCTGCGGGCTGGCCGCCCTCTGCGACATCACCTTCGCCGTGCCCGAGGCTAAGTTTGGCTACACCGAAGTGAAAATCGGCTTCCTGCCGGCCGTGGTGAGCGTGTTCCTGTTGCGCCGCATCGGCGAAGCCCGCACCAAGCAGCTGCTGCTGAGCGGCGACACCATCACGGCCCAGCAGGCCCTTGACTACGGGCTGATTACGTTCCTGGCCGAAAAAGATGAGCTGGCCGATACCGTGCGCGAGTATGCCCTGCGCCTGGCCCGCGAAAACTCGGCCCACAGCATGGAAATAACCAAGGAAATGCTGGCTCGCCTGCCCGAGCTGGACCTTGAAGACGGCCTGCGCTACGCCGCTGAGCGCAACGCCGACGCCCGCGCCTCCGGGGATTGCCGCCGGGGCATCGCCGCGTTCCTGAACAAGGAAAAAATGGAATGGTAGGATGGAAATTGCATAAAAAAGAACGTCATGCTCATCTGGCGTCCACGTAGTGAAGCATCTCTACTGCTTCATCCGCGCTGTTCAACGAAGTGGTAGAGATGCTTCACTACGTGGACGCCAGATGAGCATGACGTTCTTTTTTATGCAATTTTCGTCCCTCATAGCTCCCATCATCGTCCTCGCCACCTTTGCTTTCATGGAGTTTTGGGCGTGGTTCATGCACAAATACGTGCAGCACGGGCCGCTGTGGGTGCTACACCGCTCGCACCATGTGCGGCCCAGCCCCCGGCCGTTTGAGCGCAACGACTGGTTTTTTGTTATCTACGGCGCTATTTCGACGCTGCTTTTCGTCACCGGGCACAATGGTGCCCGCTGGTGGTTTTGGGTAGGCGTGGGTATTGCGGCTTATGGCACGGTGTATTTCCTGGTCCACGACGGCCTGATTCATGGCCGGCTGCCTTTCTGGAAAAAAACTGACAGCGTGTACTTGCGGGCCCTGAATATGGCCCACAAAATGCACCACAAAACCCAGGGCCGCGACCATTCCGAGGAGTTTGGCCTGCTGTGGGTGTCGCCGAAGTACCTGCGGCTGGCCCGGCAACAGGCGCAAAACCGTAAAGCATAGTAGCTGCAATAAGTTGGGCTGCTATAAGCAGCCATATTGCCCAGGAAAAACCTTTAAGGCAATACCCTCAGCATGGATATTAGATTAGTGGTGCTGCGAACTGGCGACCCCCAAGGGCTCGCTGACTTTTACAGCCTATTGGGGCTGACATTTGACTACCATCGGCATGGAGGTTCGCCCCACCACTACGTTGCGCCAATCGGACAAGCTATTCTGGAAATCTATCCGTTAACGAAAAAGCAAGTTGGAGCTGACACAAGCTTAAGACTAGGATTTGGCATTGAAAACTTCGACCAGATACTGGAGAAGCTTCGGCAACATAGTGTGACACTTCTGGCCGAGCCAGCCCAGACAGACTTTGGGTTTATGGCTGTGGTTGCCGACCCCGACGGCCGAAAAATCGAATTATATAGCCAATAGCAGCTAACCTGCCGGGAGCAAGCCAGTAGCACAGATTACTGCCAAACTATTCCGGGGGTTTTCGAATTTACTTACCAGATGCGACGAGGTTATTTTTTGGCTTCTATCAAATAGTAATTATACTTATTCCGCTATCAGCGGAGATTCCTGTCCCTTAAACCTACCGCAGTGGCACGCTATTCTATCAGCGATTTGGAGCAGCTTTCCGGAGTGAAAGCGCACACTATTCGCATCTGGGAACAGCGCTATAACTTGCTGAACCCCAGCCGCACTGCCAGCAACATTCGCACTTACGGTGAGGCCGACCTGCGCCGCCTGCTCAACGTGGCTACGCTGTGCGGGCGCGGGCAGCGCATCTCGCAGGTGGTGCGCCTGAGCGAGGCCGAATGCCAGGCTGCTGCGCTGGCCCTCTGCAACGAGGTGCAGCCCGCCGACCACGCCCGCCTCCACGCCCTGCAAACCGCCGCCCTCGACCTCGATGAGCCCCGCCTGCACCACCTGCTCGACGTAGCCATTCAGGAGCTGGGCACCGAGGAAGCCGTTTTGCGCCTCGGCTACCCGCTGCTGCAGCGCTTGAGCGTATCGTGGAAAGAGGGCTCGCTAAGCGTGGCTCAGGAGCGGCTGGTGGTGCAGCTGCTGCGCCAGGAGCTATTGGCTTCGGCCGATGCCCTGCCGCTGCTGCCCCTCACCCAGCCCGACGTGCCCCGCTGGCTGCTATTCCTGCCCGAAGGCGAGTGGCAGGAGCTAACACTGCTGTTTATGAACTACGCCCTGCGGGCGCGCAGCCAGCAGGTGCTTTACCTCGGTCCCAACCTGCCCCTGGCCGACGTGCTGGCCGCCGCCCGGGCATTCCGGCCCACGGTGCTGGCGGCCGTGCTCACGACTACGCCAGCGCGGGGCCACGTAGCGGCTTATGCCGCCGAGTTGCGCCAGCAGTGCCCCGAAGCCACAGTGTTGCTGTTTGGGGCCCTGGCAGTGCAGGCAGGAGGCATGCCGGAGGGCTGCCACCAATTAGCGTGCCTACACGAATTCCGGGATTTAATTCTCTTTATAAATCAGCGCATTGAGGCAGGGCCAGCTTAAAAATAGGCTGTAAACTAGTCGTTTTCGGACGTTGGTGCGTACTCTTGGGGCTTGAATTTATGGCTGCTGACAGGCGGAAAAAAATAGCGGAATACCGAGCCGGATTTCCGGACTGCGGGGTACCTTTGTTTAAGATTCTGCTACGAACCCTTCAACAACATGACGTCTCTGGAATTCACTTCTCAAGTGCAGAAAATATCTTCGTCGCTCCGTCCCGTGGCGATGAACCTCACCCGCGACGCCGATGATGCCAAGGACCTGGTTCAGGAAACCTTGCTCAAGGCGCTGCTTAACAAAGACAAGTTTAAGGCCGGTACCAATTTGAAGGCATGGTTGTACACCATCATGCGCAACACCTTCATCAACAACTACAACAAGATTACCAAGCGTAGCTCCAACATCGACTCGACGGAGTACTTCCAGTACTTCAATACCGATGAGAACTATATTACCCACAACGGCGCCACCACCGACTTTGTGGTGCGCGACATCAACGAGGCCATTGCCAGCCTCGGCACCGACTACCGCACGCCGTTTATGATGTACTACATCGGCTACAAGTACCTCGAAATAGCCGAGAAGCTGCAAATCCCGATTGGTACGGTCAAAAACCGCATCCACATCGCCCGCAAGGACCTTAAATCCGCTCTGCACGTGTACGCTCCCGCCGGGGCCGACCGCGCCGGCAGCGCTGTAGTGGAGGAAGTAGAGCAAGACTAGCTTTGCTAACCCGCTTGCTGAAAGCCGCGCCTTCTGCTTGGTCAGGGGCGCGGCTTTTTTTGTCCCATCTGCATCCTCCACCAGCGCAACTGCCCAAAATAACTGCTATGGACATCGATTACGTTAAAAATTACGCAGAAGAAATCGCGCAGCTAGCGGGTAAAGAAGCACTGCTTGATGCCTACGTGGAGGCCGTATTTGCCGGTACTTGCCAACAGACTGCGAAGTCAGGCTATTATTATGAATTACCGGGCTACGAACGCTGCTGGAATTTCTCTCTGATACTCTACTATCTACAGCAAAAGCCCTTCGAGCTGGAACGGGCTAAGGAGTTCTTGGAAAGGCTCTATAAGCTTGCTGATTCCAGTTTTAATATCCTGCATTCGCCCTTCGACTTATGGGTAGAAGCAACCATTAAGGCCCCGTTTTTCACAAGTGAGCGGGATAGGTCGTATGTTAAAATTATAACGCTCAAGCCCACTACCGACCCAGCTGCTATCAATCCCGATTACATCCGGTTTATGTGCTTTTTGGCTGTTTGCCACCTCAAATACGGCCCTAGTGACGCTAGCGTCACGGCCAACGAATATTTTGGCATGGCTACCGACTTGGGCTCCGATGAGGTAGCAAAGCTCAAAAAATACGGCAGCGGCACCTTATCTAAAGAACTCACCGAGTACAAAGACGAGCGTGTAAGCTGCGTGGCGAACGACGCGTTTGCAACCATAAAAATTACGGTGAAACAGGAAAGCACTGACAGTTACCAGCGGGTGCTGGAGTTTCTGAACGCGCTGCTGCCCACCGATTTTCCAAGCAGCTACTCTATTGAGTTTTCGAGCAAGGAAAAAACGTATTTACCCATCAAGAGCTTGCCCAAGGTGGGTGTTAATGCGCTGTTTGCCAATGCCGTGCGCTACGACAGCCTGCATCCGTTACTAGTCGACTATGTGCGCCTGGCCGCAAAGCCCCACGAGTGGTATAACAACCTGGAAGGTGAAACTTGTGCCAAGCCGGGCACTTTCGCCGTGTTTGCGCTGGGGCTGGTGGGCGAAGAATACTTCGAACTGGTAACCACCTACCTGCGGGAGGTAGACGAGGAGCACCAGGAAATTCAGACGAAGTTTACGGCGGCCTTTGTGGAGAAATACGGGATTACGGAGCGGAGTTTGCCGATTTTTATGTATTGCTTGCTTTCTACGCAGTCGCACAAGCACTACAAGGTGTTTGCCGAGCAGTTCAGCACCCGCCCTAAATTAGAAATGCTGCTGGCGGCCAAGCATAATTTTGTGCCCTACCTGCCCGAAGAAAACCAGGAAACACTCGACCCGGAATTCTTGGACGACGGCGTAGATACAGAGCAGCAAAGCCTGATTGCTTACCTCTGGGAGGACGTATTGAACGCTATTTTTGGCTCGGCCACGCCTACGCCAAAGGTGTTGAAGGGCGTGCCGGAAGACTTGCGCCCCTTATACACCGAGCTATTTGCCAAGGAGTAAGCCTGTTTTAACTTGTTGTTCAGTCAGTCGCCCTCCCCGGCTCACCTCACCCCCTAGCCCCCCTCTCCCGTGGAGAGGGGGAACTGGTTTTTAGCTTTAAAAAGCTAGATGCTAAGACTAGAGCTAGTTCCCCCTCTCCACGGGAGAGGGGGCTAGGGGGTGAGGTGAGCCGGGGAGGGCGACCATTCTCTTTCAAAAATGCCCCACGCCCTTGTTATCGGAGCCGGATTTGCCGGCCTCTCGGCTGCTACCACCCTGGCCCAGGCGGGCTGGCAAGTGACGCTGCTTGAGAAAAACGACGGTCCCGGTGGCCGGGCGCGGATGTTTGAGGCCCAGGGCTTTACCTTCGACATGGGGCCAAGCTGGTACTGGATGCCCGGTGTATTTGAGCAGTATTTCGGGCGCTTTGGCAAGCGGGTGAGCGACTACTACGACCTCGTGCGACTCGACCCCTCGTACCAAGTAGTGTTTGGCGAAAATGACAGCGTGAATATCCCCGCTGGAATGCCCGAGCTACGCCAGTTGTTTGAAAGTCTGGAGCCGGGCAGCGCTGCTCGGCTCGATGCCTTTCTGGCTCAGGCCAAATACAAGTACGAGGTGGGCATGAACAAATTTGTGCATCTGCCCAGCCGCTCGGTGCTGGAATTTGTGGACTGGGATATAGCCAAAGGGGCACTGCGGCTCGACTTGCTGCAAAGCATGGCCCGGCACGCCCGCAAGTTTTTCAGCCACCCTAAGCTGCTCAAAATCATTGAGTTTCCGGTGTTGTTTCTGGGGGCTACGCCCGAGAATACGCCCGCGCTCTACTCCCTCATGAACTACGCCGACCTGGCGCTGGGCACCTGGTACCCGCGTGGCGGCATGCACCAGATAGTGCGCGGCATGGTAGCGCTAGCCGAAGAGTTGGGCGTGAGAATGGAGTACAGCCGGGAAGTGCGGGAAATAGTAGTGGAAAACGGCCGCGCCACCGGCGTGCGCACCGCTAGTGGCTTCTGGCCCGCCGACGCGGTAATTGCCGGGGCCGACTACCAGCACATCGAGCAGCAGGTGCTGGCGCCCGAGTACCGCCATTACTCGCCGCAGTACTGGGAAAGCCGTACCATGGCCCCGTCGTCGTTGCTGTTTTACCTGGGCGTGAGCCGCAAACTGGCTAATTTGCAGCACCACAACCTGTTTTTTGACGAGGATTTCAGCCAGCACGCCCACCAGATTTACGAAGCCCCGCAGTGGCCCAGCCGCCCACTCTTCTACGCCTCGGTGCCCAGCAAAACCGACCCCACCGTAGCCCCCGAAGGCCAGGAAAACCTGTTTCTGCTCATCCCCGTGGCCCCCGGCCTCGACGACCCCGACGCCACTCGCGAACACTACTACCACCTGCTTATGGACCGCCTGGAAAAGCACTGCGGCCACTCCATCCGCGACGCGGTGGTGTACAAACGCAGCTACGCCCACCGCGACTTCGTGGCCGACTACCATTCCTTCAAAGGCAACGCCTACGGGTTGGCCAATACGTTAAAGCAAACCGCCATCCTCAAACCTTCGTTGAAAAGCAGCAAAGTCAGCAACCTCTACTTCACCGGCCAACTCACCGTGCCGGGGCCGGGTGTGCCGCCGTCGCTCATTTCGGGGCAGGTGGTGGCGGGTGAGGTGCTGAAGGAAATGAAAGATTAAGTATAAAGCGGATGAAAAAGAACGTCATGCAGAGCGCAGCGCAGCATCTCGCTCACTTCATCGAACGATTGAATTAGGGTGCGAGGTAGATGTTGCGCTGCGCTCTGCATGACGTTCTTTTTCATTTCCTAGACAATTAATGAACCCCGAACAGCTCTTCACCGATACCAGCCTGGCGTGCGCCCAGCTTATTACGCGGCGGTATAGCACGTCGTTCTCACTGGGAATTCGCACCTTAGACCAAAGCCTGCACCGCGCCATTTATGCCGTGTATGGCTTCGTGCGCTGGGCCGACGAGATAGTGGACACCTTCCATACCCAGGACAAGGCGGCCCTGCTGGCAGCCTTTGAGCGCGACACCTACGCGGCCATTGCAGCGGGTTTCAGCCTGAACCCGGTGTTGCACGCGTTTCAGTGGGCCGTGAATGCCTATGGCATCGACCACGAGTTTATCGACGCCTTTTTGCGGAGCATGGAAATGGACCTCGAAGACCACAGCTACCGCCAAGACTTGTATGAGCAGTACATCTACGGCTCAGCTGAAGTGGTGGGGCTCATGTGCCTGCGCGTGTTTTGCCAGGGTCAGCCAGCCCTGTTCGAGCAGCTGCGGGGCCCGGCGCAGCGGCTGGGAGCGGCATTCCAGAAAGTGAATTTCCTGCGCGATATCCGCTCTGACTACGAAGACCGGGGCCGCGTGTACTTCCCCGGCCTGCGCTACGAGCAGTTCGACAACGCCGCCAAGCAGGCGATAGAGGCTGATATTCGGGCCGATTTCGAGGCAGCTTACATCGGTATTCAGCAGCTACCGCGCTCGGCCCGGCTGGGCGTGTACCTCGCTTACGTGTACTACCTAAAGCTCTTCTACAAGCTGCGCAAGGCTCCCGCCACCCAGGTGCTGGCCGAGCGCGTGCGCCTGCCCGACAACACCAAGCTGTTGCTGCTAGCCAGCTCCTGGCTGCGCTATCGGTTTCTGGGCGACGGCATGATGCGCTAGCGTAGGCGTGTGATGATTATAAAAGTCTGTTGTAAGACTTTTATAGTTCAGTCTCACCAGGTAATTCGACAAAATCAATTTTGTCGAACTACTTACTCATCTTACCACCTCTAAACAATGCCTGATTTTTCTTCTGCCACCCTGCGCCGCCTCTACCAGCAGGCCGCCACCGATAAAGCCGCCGGCGAACAGTTTTACAACCTTTTGCACGGCTACCAGCAGCAGGATGCGCTGGTGCTGGCCTACAAAGCGGCTTCGGAGGCCATCAAGGCCCGCGATGCGTCTATGCTTAACAAGCTCACTTATGTGCAGGAAGCCGCCCGCAGCTTCGAGCAAGCCGTGAGCTTGAACCCGGGCAGCGCGGAAATCCGCTTTCTGCGCTTCTCCGTCGAGAGCAACCTGCCGGCCTTTCTGGGCTTGAGCAAGCACGTAGAGGAAGATAAAATCCTGCTGCTCCATGCCGCCCTGCAACACCCGGCGTCGGGGCTGGATGCCGAAGCCTTCCAGGCCATCCGCGATTTTCTGGTGCAGCGCGGGCACGTAGTTGGTGCCGACGCCGAGCGCCTGGCCCAGGTAGTGGCCTGAACAGAAAGGTAATTTTGTGGGCGTAGTGAGCGGATGTAGATTTTGCAAAAAACAAGCCGCTATTATGCTTATTTTGTAATCATCGGCCTTAAGAAGGCAAAATATAACCGCCACGATAACCTTAAGGGTCGCTTAAGAGTAAATTGTATGGTATGCATTCCGGTTTGCACCTTCATGTTCGTATCGACCCTGGCTCGGGCTTTTGCTTCGGCGTAGTGTACGCCATCCAGATGGCAGAAGACTTGCTCGAAGAGCAGGGGTATCTCTACTGCCTGGGTGACATCGTACACAACGACGAAGAAGTGCAGCGCCTGGAAGCCAAAGGCTTACGCATTATCGACTACGCCCAGTTTGCCGGCTTGCGCGATGAGGCCGTGCTCATTCGGGCCCACGGCGAGCCACCCAGCACCTACCAGCAAGCCCTCGAAAACAACCTGACCCTGGTAGATGCCAGCTGCCCGGTGGTGCTCAAGCTCCAGAACCGCATCAAGGCCAGTTTCGACCGGCAGGAGAAAATCCTGATTTATGGCAAGCACGGCCACGCCGAGGTGCGCGGCCTGCTGGGCCAAACCAGCGGCCAAGCCCTGGTATTCGAGAACCTGGAGGAGTTGCTGCGCCACGAACTGCCCGCCAACGTGACGCTCTACAGCCAGACCACCAAGAGTACCGATTCCTTCTATCGCATTAAGGGTGAGCTGGAAAGCCGGGGCTACGGCGTGAATGCCCACGATACCATTTGCCGGCAGGTAAGCAACCGCGACCTGGACCTACGGCGATTCGCGGCGCAGTTCGACCAGGTAGTTTTCGTGTCGGGCACCAAAAGCTCGAACGGTAAAGTGCTCTATCAAGCCTGCAAAGACACCAATTCCCAAACGCACTTCATCTCCAAAACCGACGAGCTGGACGCTGCCTGGTTCGGGCCGGGCCAGTCGGTGGGCATCTGCGGGGCCACCAGCACGCCCATGTGGCTCATGGAGCAGGTGCGCGACGTGCTGGTGAGTCTCTGAAAATCGCAGTTGTCGCAGATTACGCCGATGCCGCCGATGCAGGCGTCGGCTGGCAAACCCTTATACATGGTGAAGACCCCGCAATTCGTACCGGCCTCTGGGTCACTGGCAGCTTCGGCAACTCAGGTGAAGCCTGAGCCGCTCGAAGGCCGGGGCGTGCTGGCGGCCGGGCTTATCCTGCTGGCTTGGGGCGGGCTGCTGGCGTACCTGCTTAGCAGCTACCGGCCCGACTGGCACTCGCCCGCGCCCTACCTGCTGGCGCTGTTGCAAACGCACTTGTACACGGGCCTCTACATCACGGCGCACGATGCCATGCACGGCGTAGTAAGCCCCCGCCAGCGCCTCAACAACGCCATCGGCACGCTGGCGGCGCTGCTGTTTGCCTACAACTGGTTCCCAAGCCAGCTGCCCAAGCACCACGACCACCACCGCCACGTAGGCACCCCCGCCGACCCGGATTTTCACCCCGAAGACTACGCCGGCTTCCTGCCCTGGCTCCTGCGCTTCGCCTGGAACTACGTGACGTGGTGGCAAGTGCTCCTCATGGCCCTGACCTACAATGTGTTGAAGCTATACTTTCCGCAAGCCAACGTCATCGCGTTCTGGATGCTGCCGGCCGTGCTGGCTACCCTGCAGCTCTTCTTTTTCGGCACCTACCTGCCGCACCGCGGCGAGCACGCCCCCGACAACCCGCACAAATCGCGCAGCCAGCTGCGGCACCACATCTGGGCCTTCCTGAGCTGCTATTTCTTCGGCTACCACTACGAGCACCACGACCAGCCCTACCTGCCCTGGTGGCGCCTCTGGCGCACGAAAACTGACCGCAGATTTAACTGATTTTAACTGATTTTTGTGGTTCCTCCCGTTCGATGAGCTTCAACGAAAATGGCCGCCAAATCAGGCGGCCATTTTATTTTGGCGGAACCACAAAAAATCCGTTCTATCCGTTAAAATCAGTTAAATCTGCGGTCCCGGTTTAATCTGCGGTCCCGGTCTTCTTGCAGCACTCGGGCAGACGCCCGTAGGCGCGGGCATCGGCGGTTTGGGCGTCGGCGTCGTAGCCGGTTTTTTGCACGGCGGTGCGTAGGGCAGCGGGCGTGGTTTTAGCCGGGTTGTAAGTGACGGTCAGTACTTTGCTGGCTACGTCGAGGTTGGCGGCCTGCACGCCTTTTTCGTAGGCCAGGCTCTTTTCGAGGCGGGCCTTGCACATATCGCACACGGCCGAAGTTTTGAACTGCACCATCTCGGTGCCTTTTTTGGCTGTAGCCGCAGCTGCCGTCGGAGCCGTTTGGGCGGTAGCAGTGTAGCCACCGAGGCTCAGCAGCGTGAGCAGGGAAAACGCAATAGCTTTCATAAGAGAAGAAATAAAATCTGAGGGAAATTAGTGCCGTAGCACCAACCTTTGGGTGGTGCTACTCAATCTTATACCGCAGCCCCACGTAGGTGAGGCGGCCGTAGACCGGGCCCCACACCATAGCGGCATCGAAGCCGGGGCTAAAGGGCGTGGCGGCATCCTGAATGGGGTCGGGCTGGCGGAAGTTGGTGAGGTTTTCAACGCCCGCGTACACCTCTATGCGCTTGAAAGCGCGGGTGAGCTGGGCATTGAGCAGGGCGTAGCGGGGGGCAAATTCCAGGCCAGCCGCGCCGGTGCCGTGGGCGTGGCCGCCGCCCAGGCCATCGGCGGGCAGGTGGGCCAGGGGGCGCTCGCCGAACCATTGCACCGTGAGGTCGGCCCGCCACTTGTCGAAGGCCGAGGCGTAGCCCAGGTTCAGGAAGGCGCGGTTTTGGGGCGTCAGGGGCTTGGGCAGCAGCTGGCCGTCGTAGGTGGTTTGCACATCGAGCCACTTGTAGGCGGCTTTTACTTGCAGGCCTTTTATGGGCTCGGCCTGCACCTCGGCTTGCAGGCTGCGGGCGTAGGAGCGGGCACCGGAAGCCAGGTTGTCGAGCTTCACATACTGCGGGGTGGTATACATGTCAGCCACCAGCTGGTTCTGGAAGCTCGTGTCGTAGTAGTCGAGCACGGCCGTGGCGGGCCGGCCCAGCAGCTGAAAGTAGTGGGTGAGCGAGCCGCCCAGGTTCCAAGCCGTTTCGGAGCGCAGGTTGTTGGCGATGTAAAAAATGCGGGCGCTGGCCAGCACCGACGCATTGTCGGCAATGGGGTTGGGCACCCGGAAGCCCCGCCCGGCCGATGCCCGCAACGAAGTGGCCGGCGTGAGGTCGTACTTAAGGTTGAGGCGCGGCGTGAGTTGCCAGCCGTAGAGGTTGTGGTAGTCGGTGCGTAGGCCCAGCGCGGCGGTCAGGTTGCGGGCGTTGTTGTAGGTGTACTCGGCAAATGCACCGGGCACGCGCTCGGTGCGGGTGCGGGTATCGGTAGCCGCGATAAGGGCAGGCGTGTCGCCGTTGCGCAGGCGTTCGCGGTAGTCGTCGTAGAGAAAGCTCAGGCCCGTCCGGTAGGTGTGCCGCGTATCACCTATCACGCTCTGAAACAGCAGCGTAGCCTGCCCCGTGTTCTGGTGCCCGTCGTAGAGGCGCGGCCCGCTGTCGGCCCGAAACGAGTAGGTAGACGTGAAGTCGTGGCTCGTAGCATTGGCCAAAATTCCCAGGCTCTGGAAGGGCCGCCCCGGCCAGGTATAGGAGGTGCGGGCCTGCGCCGTGTAGCGGTTGGTGGTTTGGGTGGTGCCGTAGGCGGCGCGGTAGGCATCGACATTGTCTTCCCTAAACCCAACCTGCCCGCCTTGCCGGGTTTCGCGCAGGGCACCTACGCCCAGCTCGGCCACCACGCCGCCGGCTTTATACTTCACCTTGTCGTAGCCGTTGAACTGCGTAGCCAGCGGCAAATCCAGGAACCCGTCGCCGTTGCGGTCCACGCGGTTGCCCAGGTGGTCGTTGTGCAGCAGCAGCACGTTGCTCCAGCGCGGGCTCAGGCGCTGCGAGGCTAAGGCGTTGAGGTCGAATTTGCCGAGGTCGTTGGCGTAGGCGTTGAGCAGCAGCTGGTCGGTTTTGTCGGGCTCTTTCAGCTGCACGTTCACCTGCCCCGAAATGCCCTCGTAGCCATTCACCACCGAGCCCGTGCCTTTAATAATGTCGATGCTCTCAATCCACGGCCCGGCCAGGTAGCCCAGCCGGTACGGGGCCGCCAGCCCCCGCAAGGCCGGCTGGTTGTCGATGGTCAGCAGCGAATACGCCCCATCGAGCCCCAGCAGCTGTATCTGCTTGGCCCCGCTCACCGCGTCGGCGGTGCTCACTTCCACGGCGGCGTTCGTCTCGAAGCTTTCGGCCAGGTTGCAGCAGGCCGACTTCGTGAGGTCGCGGGCGCTGATAGTCTGCATGTTGCTCACCGACTGGGCCGAGTAGGCCAGCTTGTGGGCCGTCACGGCTACCTCGCCCAGGGCGGCACCGCCGCGCAGCGTCACGCGCAGATAGGGCGTGCCGCTGCCGGGCACGGCCACCGTATCGGCCGCGTAGCCTACCGCGCTCACAATGATTTTGTGGCTAGCCTGCGCCGGGAAGGGCAGCACAAACAGCCCCAAGCCATCGGTAGCCGTGGTGGGGCCGCCACTGCCGCCCGGCAGCAGCCACCGCACTACGGCTCCGGGCACCGGCCCGGCATCGTCGGCCGCGTGCACCTCGCCGCGCACGGCCGCGCCGCTTTGGGCGCGGGCCAGCAGGGGCAAGCTCCCCAGCAGCAAGAAAAAAATACGCGGGCTCACCCCGCTCAAGCGCTTCATATCGTCTGTAAGTTAGCGGTTTCCGAAAAATAAAGTTCCCGTCCCGCGTCAGCAGGCAGGCTTTTTCAGAAAACGCTAAACGACGAGCGTGCAAACCAGCGTGAGCAGCACCCGCCCCGCCCGGGGCACGCCGGGCGGCGACCCATTAGCGGCCGTGCCCACGGCCACGGCTGCCGCCAGGGGCGTAGCCACTAGGCCACCTGCCCAGGTGGGCGTTGGCAGCAGCGCCGGGGCCAGCAACAGCGGTGCCGGCAGCCACTTGGTAAGGCTGGCGGTACTTTGCGCATTGAGCTTGTGCTGCACGTGGCTGATGTCGCAGCAGCCCATGGTGCGCCGCTTGCCGCACGCCTGCCCGGCCCCCGGGCGCGGGGCCTGGCCCGGTAAGCTCAGCTGCTCGGTACTGCGCCCGCTGATGCGGCAGCGGTGCCGCTCGGCCGTGAGGCCCACCGACGTAGCCAGCACCAGCAGGGCCAGCAGGGCACTCAGCAAACGGTGGTGGTAGGGGAGGGGGCGCATCGTACAAAGGTACGGGTGAGGGGCGGGGCAGCGGGTGCGGAATTGGGGCGGGGGAGGTGCGGAATTTGGGGAGTTCCTGCTGGCTATGTTGCCGTAACGTTTGCTAGTTTCGCCTGGTAAGCGCTGGCCGGCCCTTCTGTCGGCAGTAGGCTCCTTGTTGCTGGGTGTGGCTGCCCCATCGGGCAGGCCCCGGAATTTTACCTCCTAATGAAACTATCCTCCCTTAGCTACCTGCTGGGTTTTTGGCTGTCTCTGGCGGGCGCTTCTGCTACCCTGGCCCAGGTGGCCCCGCCGCCGGGCCTGGCCTACCACCCCCTGCGCACCATCGACCCGGCCGCCGCCGACCTGACGGACCTGGAGTTTTTGCGGGCCGAAGTTGGCCCTGCCCGGGTGGTACTGCTGGGCGAGCCGACCCACGGCGAAGGCAACGTGTTTGAAGCCAAAACCCGCATTATCCGCTACTTGCTGAAAATGGGGTTTACTACCGTGGCGTTCGAGAGCGGCTTTTATGAGCTGGACCGGGCCCAGCAGGACATCGACGCGGGTAAGCCGGTGCCTGAATGCCTGGCAAAAAGCCTGTTCCCCATCTGGACCGAAGCCCGGGAATTTGCGCCGCTCGAAGCGCTGCTGGCTAAAAATAAGGTGCGGGTGGCCGGCTTCGACCCCCAGCTTAGCGGGGAGTACGCCGAGGAGCTGGTAGACGACCTGCAAGGGTTTCTGGCCGCCGCCGGCCAGCCCGCTGCCATCGACTACGACTACCTCGAAGAAGCGATTGACGTGATGGACAGGAATTTTACCTTTCCCCCGAACCAGCAGTACGCGGTTTTCAACACGGTTATCAACAAAGCCCTCAAACAAGTGCGGGCCGTGGCGGCCCACGACACCCGCCGCCGGGCCCGCGCCGAATTCTGGCTGCAGTGCCTGACCAGCCTCAACGCCCTCGCCGCCGACTACGCCCAGCACGACCCAAGAGCCAAGGAGGCCGCCGACTTCAAGGCCTCGGACAGTAACCCGCGCGACCAGCAGATGGCCGAAAACCTGCTGTGGTATCTGCGCCAACACCCGCAGGAAAAAGTAATTTGCTGGGGCGCAACGCCCCATTTTGGCGGCCCGATGGCGCAGATGCAAAGCGCGGAGCTGCGCACCTACCGGCCCATGGGTTCCCTCCTAAAAGCCGCGCTGCCGGGGCAGGTATACACACTGGCCTTCACCGGGGGCAGCGGCGAGTATGGCAACGTAGGGCAGCCACACCAGCCCGTGCCGGCCCCGGCCGCTGGCAGCCTCGAAGCGCAGTTGAACGCCCTGCCCGGGGAGTACCTGTTTCTGCCCCTCAAACAAGCCGCCTTGCAGCAGGAAACCACCACCAGCCTGTTTGAGTACACGCCCATTGCGGGCCGGTGGGACGAAGTGGTAGACGGCATCCTGTTCCTGAAAACCATCCGCCCGCCCGAGCTGCGGCTACCCGTGGCTGCTGTGGCAGCAGCCCCGGCCGGCGCTGCCGCGCCGCCCAGAGTGCCCACCACGCAGACCAACCCCCGGGCGTTGCGCCTGCTGTTGCCGACCGGGCCGGCGGCGCTGGGCATCTTGCGGGGCCGGGTCATCGACCAGCAAACTAAAGAGGGCGTGCCGTTTGCCAGCGTGTATTTCAAGCAGCAGGGCACCGGCCTCACCACCAACATCAGGGGCGAGTTTGAACTGCCGCGCCCGGCCCGGCCCGATACGCTGGTTGTCACCTGCCTCGGGTTTGGCCAGCAGGCCGTCGTGGTGGCTACGCAGGCGGCGCTCACGGTGAGCTTGCCGCCGCAGGCCTACGCTCTGGCCGGCGTCACGGTGAGCGCCGAGCGGCTGGATGCGCGCCAACTGATGGCCCGCGTTATCAAGCAGCTGCCGCAGAACTACCCGGAGCAGGGCTACAGTGCGCAGGTGTACGCCCGCGCCTCGGCTACCAACTTCGACTCGCTCCTGTATGATGTGGAGTACGTGAGCACCTACTACGATGCGCAGGGCTACCGCTCGGTGGGCGGGGCCACCTCGCGGCTCGAAGAAGTACGCTGGAACCAGCGCGTGCCAAGGGGTGCTTGGTCGGGAGGCTACGGCGACCAGTATGGGTACTCAGGGTATTTCGCCCACTTCTTGGACTTGCTCGACCAAAACCCGCTCTTCCAGGCGCGCACCCGCCACAAGTACGCCTATTCACTAGGCCCCGTGATTGAGTACCAGGGCCAGGAAACACTGGTGCTGAATTTTGTGGCGAAGAAAACGGCGCACCGCACCACCGGCGTCTTCTACGACCAGTCGTTTGCCGGCAAGCTCTACATCAACCACGCCGACTACGCCGTGCTAAAGTGCGAGGTAGAATGGGGCCGCGATACGGTGCTGCTCAACCAGTTCACCCGCAAGTACTTCGCCAAGGGCGGCATACATGCTATGAGATGGCACAGCCTGCACCAGGATTTTAGAATCCGGCAAACCGTCACCTACCGAAAGCAGGCGGGCGGCGGCTATTTTATGGAGAACAGCACCTCGGAATGGATTGAGAAATACCACGACCTACTCACCCACCGGCTCCTGGATAAGCGCTCCGTGCTGGCGCTGCACTTCTCCGACATCCGCCCGGTGAATGCGGAAGCCTTGCCGCTGCGCCCAGGCAATATGCAGCTCGGCCCATTCCCGTACCACGAGGCTTTTTGGGCTGATTTTCGGGTGCCCCTCTCCTTAGAGCCGTCGCCGCCGAGTGGTAAGGCAGCCGATAAAGCGCGGAAAAGTAAGTAAACCCACCGACGCAGCCAGCACCAGCAGCGCCAATAAGGTATGGTGCTAAGCGCATGGCCAGGGCCCCACGCATGGGCTCGCTATTCTACTGCTAAACGGCGCGTTGCAGTAGTTGCACCAGCTTGTATGTGCAGAATATAGAGGCCCTTGGTTAGGCCAGCCAGGCTTATGTCGTGCGTAAGGCCCGCCGCTGGCAACAAGTCTGTGCGAGGGCGCACTACGCGGCCCACTATATCGGTGAGCGTAATGGCAATGGGAGCGTTGCTGTAGCTGGCTGGCAGCACCATGGTAGTACGGGCATGGGCAGGGTTCGGCGACAGGCTGATGCTGCCTGAGAAGGCTGGAATGCTTGTTGCCAGGGCCGTATTATCAAGGAAGGAAGCCAAGTAGCTTGTGTCATAACCCACTGGATTGGCGATGGATAGATTGCCGAAGCTGGCCACTGGCACAATGCTGCCGGCAACGTACACGTTGGCACCGTTTAGGGCGAGAGAATACGCGAAATCGTTACCGCCCCCACCGGCCCGCAGTCCCCAATCGATGCTACTGCTACTGCCCGCATCGGTTAGGCCAAACACCAGCGCATCATGGCTTTTGGCATTGGAGCCATTGGTCAGGGTAGTGGGGCCAAGGCTGATAGCCGGGCTGCTGAAGCTGCCTGCTACATACACCTTGTTTGTATTGATTGCCACGGCGTTGGCGACATCATTGTAAATGCCTCCCGCCCGTTGTGCCCAGGCAGGAGGGGCCGTACTGCCAGCATCCGTTAGCTTAGTCACAAAAATGTCGCTGGTGCCGCTGGCACTATTCGTTAAGGTGGTGGAACCGAAGCTGGCGGTGGCCCCGGAAAAAATACCGGCAACATATACGCCGTTGCCAGCTACCGCAATGGTATTAGCTATATCGTCACCTGGACCTCCGGCCCGTTGTGCCCAGGCGAAGCTACTTGTGCTACCTGCATCCAGTAGCTTGGCAACAAACACGTCGTTGGCGGCGGTAGCAGTAGCATTTTGGAGGGTAGTAGTACCCAAGCTGACCGTGGTACTACCGAAGTAGCCAGCCAGGTAGATGCTGCTGCCACTTACCGCTACGGTGTTGGCTCTTTCGTAGCTGGTGCCTCCAATGCCTTGTGCCCATACGAAGCTGCCGCTGCTGCCCGCATCGGTAAGCTTAGCCAGGAAGGCGTCGCTGCCTCCCGCATTCGGCAAGTTGGTAGTGCCAAAAGCGGCTGTAGCGCTGTAGTAATAGCCCGACATGTAGACAGAGGCCCCGCTGGCAGCCAAGCCTGTGGGAGCCTCGGCATCGGCCCCGCCCGCCCGTTGCGCCCACCCAAAGCTGGCGCTACTACCCGCATCGGTGAGCTTGGCTACGAATATATCGGAGGTGCCCGCATTAGATAGGCTCAGGCCGCCAAATGCGACCGCCGTACTCGAATACGAGCCTGCCACATAGATAGTGCTGCCACTAACGGCCAAGGCATTAGCTACGTCGTAGCCGGTGCCGCCCACCTGCTGCGCCCACAGAAAGCTGTTGCTTACCGGGCTCCATTTCGCCACAAAACCATCGCTGGAACCTGCGGTAGTCAGGGTGGTACTGCCAAAACTGATGCTGCCCTGGAAAGCCCCGACCAAGAACACATTGCCGCTGGCATCGGTAGCAGAGGCCAGCACCTGCGAAATATTGCCGCTAGCTGCGTTCTGCGTGGAAGTCACGGCCAGCTGCCAACCAGGAATCTGGGCCTGCACTGCTGCCTTATTCAGCAAGGTCAAGGTTGATATTACAACTAATGCCGGCCATTTGCCTGGAAAAGAAGAGGTCATGGAATAAGAAGTTAAGTGTTTGGTAACTAAAACGTATAAAAATCCATATGAAATGAGCCAGACGAAAATACAGTTCTTGCCTCACTCTGCCAATTTACGTTCACGCGCCAGCCAACGGCTCCACCGCTACCCCACCCGCTTCTTGGTGTCCTAACCCGAAGCCCTGAAACAGCCGTAGCTCACCCTCCTATTTTGCCAATGTGGCTCAACCCATTCAAGGTCCAGAAAAAAAGCGCTGCCAGCGGCACGAAACCAATGAAGTAGGCTAGCACCTGATTGGAGCGGCCATTAAGGAAGGTATACAGGCACATTCCCAGGTTGCCCACCATACCGAGGCCCGCCGCCGCAGTGCCCACCAGGATGGCTCCTAAACCGCTCAGGTAGCCGTCGTGGGCAGTAGACGCCGCCAGAACCGACAGCAGGATAATGACTCAGACGGTACTATTGAGCCAGGCGGCTCCGGCATTGGAATAGTAGGAACTGGGCTCGGTAGGCATAAGAAACGAATGGAACAAAAGCTTGCCGAATGGTAAGTTAGTCGAGGCTGCCTAGCGCCAGCACCGCTACAGGGCCGCCAGCCAGCAGCACAAACCCGATGAAGCACTGGGCCGCCTGGTTGCGCTGCCCGGCGTACCAGTAGCTAAGGCCTCGTATCAAGTTGACCAGCAAGCCGAAACCCGCTATTGCCAGCACTACATCAAGGGCGAATGAGCCAATGAATAACCGCGAAAAAAGCGTAACTAAAAGGGAGAGCGAATCGGATTTTACCGGGTGCGGTGGCAACCGCAATTGCGCAAGCACTAGCATTGGTGGCAGAATGGCCCAAACCACAGCGTGAAAACCAGAGTATTGAACCTCCTGGTAACGGTAGAATGTGAAGTAGGGCGCCAATGTTCAGTGGGCAGGGCCATAAGCGCAGGCCGTTATTTCACGGCAAGATAGGATACCACGCTGAAAATGAGGGTTTTTATTCTAACACAAGCGTTGAAGTAGACAGTGTGTATGAGTAAATTTGCAACATTGTTGCTGATAAAATAAAGTTTTACGCTCACTGATTTTTCACGCTGCTACCTTCCGGCTAAGCTCGTCAGATGACGTTTTAAGAATAGCAACAACGTTGCATAATAGGCAAAAACCGCTTTTTCAGGCCATTCAGCCGGTTTTCGTCCTGTGGTAGAAAGTGGTAGAAAGTGGAGGCTTTTTTGAAAGCCCTCGTACTTTTGTTCTCCTGTCGGCCAGGCTCGGCGGCGGCTCTCCTCTCACTCCCATGCACCAGCTTCTGTCCGGCGAATACGACTGCAAGCTCGACCCCAAGGGTCGGCTGGTGCTGCCGGCCAAGGTGAAGGCCGCCCTGCCCGATGCCTACGCCAACCAGCTCGTACTGGTGCGCGGCTTCGAGCCCTGCCTGGTGCTGTACCCGCGCTCGGCCTGGGAGCTGATTCACGCCAAGGTGATGGCCTTGGACGAGTTCAACGAGGAGTACCGGCAGTTCCAGCGCAACTTCTTCCGGGGCATGACCGACGTGGAGCTGGACAGCATCGGCCGCTTCGGGCTGCCGGGCTCCATGCGCCGCTTCGCCAGCCTCGAAAAAGATGCCGTGATAGTGGGCCTGGGCAACCGTTGCGAAATCTGGGACCCCGCCCGCTACGACGACTTTCTGATAAAAGACCAGCCCACCTTCTCCAAGCTGGCCCAGAAGTTCCTTTCCGTTTCACCCGACACGCCGGGCGCGCCGGCCGCCATCGCATGAGCAGCGCCCGCCCCAACGATACCGCCTACCATCGCCCCGTGCTGCTGGCCGAGTGCCTGGCCGCGCTCGACCTACAAGCCGGCGGCCGCTACGTCGACGTCACCTTCGGCGGCGGCGGCCACTCGGCCCGCATCCTGGAGCAGCTGCCCGAGGGCCACCTCTACAGCTTCGACCAAGACGCCGCCGCCGAGCGCGAAGCCGCTGCCCTGGCCCGGCCGCAGTTTACCTTTATTCGGGCCAATTTTCGGCACCTCACCGCTGAGCTAGCCCAGCGCGACGCCTTGCCCGTGGATGGCCTGCTGGCCGATTTGGGAGTGTCGTCGCACCAGTTCGACACGGCCGGGCGCGGCTTCAGCACCCGTTTCGACGGGCCGCTGGACATGCGCATGGACCCCGACGACGCCAGCACGCCCACGGCCGCCGACGTGCTCAATGACTACGACGAGGCCGCGCTGCACCGCATTTTTGGCATGTACGGCGAAGTCACCAACGCCCGCACCCTGGCTGCTACCGTGGTGCAGGCCCGCCGCCAGCGACCGCTGCGCACCATTCAGGAGCTGAAGCAGGCCATTCAGCCGGTGGTAGCGCGGGGCAAGGAAAATAAATACCTGGCGCAAGTATTTCAAGCCCTGCGCATTGAGGTAAACGATGAGCTAACGGCTTTGCAGGAAATGCTGACCCAGACGGCCCAGGTGCTGCGCCCCGGCGGCCGGCTCGTGGTGATGAGCTACCACTCGCTGGAGGACCGGCTGGTGAAAAATTTCATTGGCCAGGGCCGGTTTTTCGGGCAGGCTGAGAAGGATTTGTACGGCCGCGTGCGCGTGCCGTTTGAGGCGCTCACGCGCAAACCCGTGGAGGCTTCGGCCGAGGAAGTGGCCGAAAACAGCCGCGCCCGCAGTGCCAAGCTGCGCATTGCCATTCGTACTTCAATTCCCGCGTAAGCTCATGGCTGGTAACACGATACGTCCCGTGGCCTCTGGCCCGCCCCGCGCTAATACGCCGCGCCCGCCCCGGCAGCCCGAGCCCGTGAACGAGCCGGCTGCCGCAGGGCCCGCCATGCCTCCGCTGCCGCCCGCTCCCGTGGCGGTTGCCCCGGTGGTGCCCGAGCCCGCCCCCACGCCGCCTGCTCGCAAAACCCGCCCGGCCGTAACCGACACCGAGCCGGTAGACTGGCCCGCACCGCCGCGCCGGGGCGCGCCCGACTCGCCCGGCTCGTCGTGGAGCTTGTTTTCGCTGCTCGACCGCTTCACTGGCCTCGATGGGCTGTTTCGGGAGGGGCTGCCGGTGCGCTACCTGCCCAAGCTGCTGTTCGTGATGCTGCTGACGCTCATCTACATCGGCAACACGCACTACGGCAACCGCATGAACCGCAGCATCCAGAAGCTCAAGCAGGAAACGGAGGACTTGCGGGCCGACTACACCACCCTTAAGTCGGATTACATGGAAGCCAGCAAGCAGAGTGAGGTAGCCCGCAAGGTAGCCGCCATCGGGCTGGTGGAAAGTCAGGCGCCGCCTTTTCGCATCGCGGTGCCGGCCGGCCACCTCGACGCCGCCGAGCTGGAAGCCATGCCCGTGCTCACCGCCGACACGCTGGCCGCCCGCGCCATCCGCGACTCGGTGGCCGCGCACCGCGCCGACTCGCTGCAGGGCCGCGCCCGCCGCCAGCAGCTGGGCCTGCCCACCGACGACGATGCGCTCGAACTAGGGGCCCCGCCGCCCGGCCTCACTGCCGAAGACTCGGCAGCTGCTACTAGTAACTCGTTGCGAAACAGATACTCAGCTGATAAAAAGCGGGATAAGAGTGCCAGGAGCAAAAAGAAAATTGGTACAAAAAAGTCTAAAACAGGACAAAGAGTTCCCGGCCACGACAGCCACCAGCAGCATCAAACCAGCGCCCATCGCGCTTCCAGCCACTAATACCACATGAAAGGCAGCGTTAAAAAATCCATTGTGACGCGGGTACGGCTCGCGTTTCTGGGGGTGGGGCTGTTCTCGTGCGCCGTCGCCTGGAAAATCTCGCACATTCAGTACCAAGAAGGGGCCAAGTGGCGGGCCATGGAGCAGGAGCGGCGCATCAGCTACCAGCCGGTGCCAGCCATGCGGGGCAACATCTTCTCCGACAACGAGAGCATTATGGCGACCTCGCTACCCTTCTACCGGGTAGCCTGGGACCCTGGCGTGGTCAGCGAGGAGTTGTTCAATGAAGTGGCGGTGGACTCATTGGCGGGCAAGCTGGCCAACTTTTTCCAAGACCGTAGCAAGGCCGAGTATAAGCACAAGCTCAAAGAGGCGCACGAGGCCAAAGACCCGATGGTGCGCTACATCCGACTGAACTCGCGGCAGATTAATTTTCAGGAGAAGAAGGAGATGGCCGCCTGGCCTATTTTCCGGGCCAAGCGCCGGGGTGGGGCCATTTTTGAGCAGGTCGACAAGCGGTTTCGGCCGTTTGGGGGGCTGGCGCAGCGTACAGTGGGCTTCGTGAACGAAGAGCATAGCGGGGCGGGCCTCGAAATGACCTTTGAGCAGAAGCTGGCGGGCCGCCCCGGTGAGGCACTGTTTGAGCGGGTGCCGGGCGGCCTCAAGCCCGTGTACGACGGCACCGAAATCAAGCCCCAGGCTGGCTACGACATCAAAACGACCCTCGACATCAACCTGCAGGATGGGGCCGAGGATGCGCTCTACAAGGCCCTCGTGGCCAACGACGCCAAGTATGGCTGCGTGATTTTGATGGAAGTAAAAACCGGCGAAATCAAGGCCGTGGCCAACCTGGGCAAAGCCGCCGACGGCACCTATAAAGAAGACTACAACTACGCCTTCGCCGACCAAGGCCGCACCGAGCCAGGCTCGACCTTCAAGCTGGCCTCCATGATGGCCGTGCTCGAAGCTGACCCCAAGCTGCAACTCGACGACATCGTGGACACCGGCCCCGGCCGCATGTTCATTGGCGGAGCCGTGAAAACCGACTCGCACGCCAACGGCCGCATCACGGTGCAGCAGGTGTTTGAGAAGTCGAGCAACATCGGGGTGGCGCGGCTGGTGCAGGAACACTTTGCCGGCAACCCGTCCCGCTACACCGACTACCTCAAAAGCTTTGGGCTGCACAAGCCGCTGGGCTTCCAGATGAACGGCGAGGCCCTGCCCTACGTGAAGGACCCCAAGGACCGCAGCTGGAGCCGCACTTCGCTCTCAACCATGAGCATCGGCTACGAGCTGAAGCTAGCTCCCTTGCAGACGCTGGCTTTCTACAACGCCGTAGCCAACGGCGGGGTGAAGGTGGCCCCCATGATTGTGAAGCAAATCAAGCAGGCCGACCAGATAGTGGAGAGCTTCGAGACGCAGGTGCTGAACCCCAAAATCTGCTCCGATGCCACCCTGCGCAAGCTACACGCCATGATGGAAGGCGTGGTGCTGGAAGGCACCGCCAAGGCTATCCGGCCCAAGGACTACAGCATCGCGGGCAAAACGGGCACGGCCTGGAAATTCAAGAACGGGCGGTACACCAAGACGTATTCAACCAGCTTCTGCGGATTTTTCCCGGCTGATAAGCCCAAGTACAGCTGCATTGTGGTAGTCGACTCGCCGAGCAAGGGCCGCATCTACGGCGGCGACGTGGCCGCGCCGGTGTTCCGCGACCTGGCCGACCGCTGCATGGCCCGCGACCAGGCCAGCCAGCGCCCCATGCTGGCGCGGGTGCCTGCCCGCCGCACGCCCGTGCCGCTGGTGCGCGCCGGCCTGCAGGACGAAATAGCCCTAGTGTGCCAGCGCATCGGCCTACCCGCCGCCAAAACCAGCACCCTGGCCCTGGGCGGCGAAGAGTGGGTGCGGGCCACCGCCGCCACCGACACCGCCTTCGTAGCCCGCACCGTGGCGCTGCGCCCCAATGCCAGCGTCGCTCGCCTGGGCCGGATGCCCGACGTGCGCGGCCTCACTCTACGCGACGCGCTGTTCCTGCTCGAAAACCGGAAAATAAAGGTGCAGGCAATGGGAACAGGCCGGGTGCGCGAGCAGTCAGTAGCCCCCGGCGACCCCGCCAAACCCGGCCTGCTGGTAACTCTGGTGCTAACGCCCACCGCCACTATAGCCGCCGCCCCGGCTGCCCTGCCCGCCCCCGACCACACCGACGTTGCCGAAAACGAGCTGCTGATTCCGGCTGAGTCGGTGGGCAGCCACGCTGTGAAGCCAGGCAAGCCGGCCACTGGCAAAGACAAGCTGGCCAAGGCCAAGCCGGCGACTGATAAAGGCAAAGAAGCCGACAAAGCCAATGCCCATAGTTCGGCGAAACCTACTAAAAAGCCAGCTTCTAAGCCTGATACTAAGCCGCGAAAGAATAAGCCGACTGGCCGCGCTACGCAGGTAGCTACGCAGACGACACCTCACCCCCTAGCCCCCTCTCCAAAAAAGAGGGGGAACTAGCGCTAGTTTTTAGCTCTAGAATTAGAAACTAGTTCCCCCTCTTTTTTGGAGAGGGGGCTAGGGGGTGAGGTGTCGTTGGAGCCCGCCAGAACAACCCAAGCCACCCCATGACCACCCTTCCCCTTTTCGCCCTGCTCGCCGACCTGCCCGTGCTCACGCAGCACGGCGACCCCGACGTGCCCGTGGCCGGCCTCACGCTCGACTCGCGGGCGGCGGGGCCGGGGCTGCTGTTCTGCGCCCTGCGCGGCACGGCTACCGATGGGCACAAATTCATTGCCAAAGCCGTGGAGCAAGGGGCGGCCGTGGTGGTGTGCGAGGAGTTGCCGGCCGAACTGAGCCCCGCCACTACCTACGTGCAGGTGGCCGACAGTGCCGCCGCGCTCGGGCCCATTGCTAGCGCATTCTATGGACACCCGTCGCGCAGCCTGCAGCTCATCGGCGTGACGGGCACCAACGGCAAAACTACCTGTGCCACGGTACTGCACAAGCTGCTGCGCGAGCTAGGCTACCACGCCGGCCTGCTGAGCACGGTGCAAAACCAGATTGACGAAACCGTGCTGCCGAGCACCCACACCACGCCCGACGCCATCCGGCTCAATGAGCTGCTGGCGCGCATGGTGGCCGCCGGCTGCACCCACGCCTGCATGGAGGTGAGCAGCCACGCCGTGGCCCAGCACCGGGTGGGAGGACTGCGCTTCGTGGGGGGCGTCTTCACCAACCTTAGCCACGACCACCTCGACTACCACGGCACCTTCGATAATTACCTCAAGGCCAAGAAAGCCTTCTTCGACGCGCTGCCCAAAACCGCTTTCGCCCTCACCAACGCCGACGACAAGCGCGGCCCGGTGATGCTGCAAAACACCGCCGCCCGCCGCGCCACCTACTCCCTGCGCTCGGCCGCGACCTTCCGCGCCCGGCTCGTGGATAACAGCTTCGCCGGCCTGCACCTGGAGGTGGACGGCCGCGAGGTGCAGTTCCGCCTCATCGGGGTGTTCAATGCCTACAACCTGCTGGCCGTGTATGGTGCGGCCGTGCTGCTGGGCGAAGACCCGCTGGAGGTGCTCACCATCCTCTCGGGCCTCACGACGGCACCCGGCCGCTTCGAGCCGGTGTCGGTGCCCGGTTGCCCGGTGCTGGGCCTCGTGGACTACGCCCACACCCCCGACGCGCTGGAAAATGTGCTCCAAACTCTGCACCAGACCCGGCGGCCCGAGCAGCGCATTATCACGGTAGTAGGCTGCGGCGGCAACCGCGACGCGGCCAAGCGCCCCGTCATGGCCCGCCTCGCCGCCCAGCTTTCCGACCAGGTACTGCTGACCGCCGACAACCCCCGCGACGAAGACCCGCTCGAAATTCTGCGCCAGATGCAGGCCGGCGTGCTGCCCCCCGCCGACGCCCACACCCAGCTCCTGGCCGACCGCCGCGCCGCCATCCGGGCTGCCGTGGCCCTGGCCCGCCCCGGCGATATGGTGCTGGTAGCCGGCAAAGGCCACGAGACATACCAGGAAATTAAAGGCGTGAAATACCCTTTCGACGATAAGGAAGAATTAAAGGCCGCTTTGCTTCAATCGCCCTCCCCGTAAACCTCACCCCCTAGCCCCTCTCCAAAAGAGAGGGGGAACTAGTTTTTAGCTCTAGTCTCTAATTCTCTACGTCTTCACGAGCACTTACTTACCTAATCTAGCCTAAAACTAGAGGTTAGTTCCCCCTCTCCACGGGAGAGGGGGCTAGGGGGTGAGGTGAACGCGGAGGGCGACCTAGTTACCATGCTTTTCTACCTTTTTCGCTACCTGCACGAACACTTTCACCTGCCGGGCACGGGCGTGTTTCAGTACACGACGTTCCGGGCCGGGCTCTCGGTGCTGGTATCGCTGCTCATCGCCCAGATATTCGGGCATCGTCTCATCGACCTCTTACGCCGCAAGCAGGTAGGCGAAAGCATCCGCGACCTCGGCCTGCAGGGCCAGAACGAGAAAAAAGGCACGCCTACCATGGGCGGGCTTATCATTCTGGCCGCTATTCTGGTGCCGGTGCTGCTGTTTGCGCGGCTGCGCAACATCTATATCATTCTTATGCTGCTGAGCACGGTGTGGCTGGGGCTGATTGGGTTCCTGGACGACTACATCAAGGTATTTCGCAAAAACAAAGAGGGCCTGAGCGGGCGCTTCAAAATCCTGGGCCAGGTAGGGCTGGGCCTCACGGTAGGCTGGGTGCTGTTTTATAGCAATGAAATAACCGTGCGCGAATACCTGCTGCCCAACGGCCAGCACTCGGTAGTAGATGCCAGCAAGGTATTTCAGGACGTGCATTTGATGATAACCACCGTGCCGTTTATGAAAAATAACGGGTTGAATTACGGCGACTTATTTGCCCAGGCGGGCACGGTGTTTAAGGGTTTTTACGGCCTGCTTTACATCCCCATCGTTATTTTCCTGATAACGGCCATCAGCAATGGGGCCAATCTCACCGATGGCCTCGATGGGCTGGCGGCGGGCACTTCGGCCATTATCGGCGTGACGCTGGCCATTTTCGCCTTCGTAAGCGGCAATGCGCTGCTGGCTGATTACCTGGATGTTATGTTCATTCCGGACTCGGGCGAGCTGGTTATTTTCTGCACGGCGTTCGTGGGGGCGTGCATTGGGTTTTTGTGGTACAATTCCTACCCGGCCCAAGTATTTATGGGCGATACCGGCTCGCTGGCGCTAGGCGGCATCATCACGGTGCTGGCGCTGATAGTGCGCAAGGAGTTTCTGATTCCGGTTTTGTGCGGCGTATTTATTATTGAAAACCTGTCGGTAGTGGTGCAGGTGAGCTGGTTTAAATACACCAAGCGCAAATACGGCGAAGGCCGCCGCCTGCTGCGCATGTCGCCGCTGCACCACCACTTCCAGAAGCTGGGCTACCACGAAAGCAAAATCGTGTCGCGCTTCTGGATTGTGGGCATCATGCTGGCAATTATTTCCCTGGTTACGCTTAAGCTGCGCTAGAAACTATGGCTACTGCCTCTAAAAATATCGTCATCCTCGGAGCCGCCGAAAGCGGCGTGGGCGCGGCCCTGCTGGCCCAGGCCAAAGGGCACCGCGTGTTCGTTTCCGACCGGGGCGAAATCAAGCCTGAGTATAAAGCCAAGCTCACCGCTGCCAATATCGAGTTGGAGGAAAACCAGCACACGCTGGCGCGTATTCTGGAAGCCGATGAGGTAATAAAAAGCCCCGGTATTCCGGAAAAAGCGGCCGTAATAAAGGCGTTGCGTGAAAAGAAGGTGCCGGTTTATTCCGAAATAGAGTTTGCCAGTCGCTACACGCAGGCGCGTTTTATTGCCATCACGGGTACTAACGGCAAGACTACCACTACGTTACTTACCTATCATTTGCTCAAAGAAGCGGGATTCAGCGTGGGCCTGGCCGGCAATATTGGCTACTCGCTGGCCGAGCAGGTATTGGAAGATAAGCACCAATATTATGTGGTAGAACTGAGTAGTTTTCAACTCGATGATATCGCCGATTTTCATCCCTGGATTTCGCTGCTGCTCAATATCAGCCCCGACCACCTCGACCGTTACGACTACTCGCTGGAGAAGTACGCCGAGGCCAAATTGCGCATCGCCGAAAATCTGGTGAGCGACGATTATTTAATTTATAACGCCGACGACGAAAATATCGGCCGCTTCCTCAAAACGGCCTTCATGTCGGCTTTCACCCTGCCTTTTAGCCTGCACCACCGGCCCGACTATCACCTCGCCGCCTACTACGAAGACGAAAGCACCCTGCGCATTCACCTGCCCATTGATGACGAGCACCCCGATAAAGTAAGTATCCAAAACGCGCCCCTCATCGGTCAGCACAACCAGCAAAACCTGGCCGCCGCCATCTTGGCGGCTCGCGTAGCCGGGGTTTCGCCCGACCAGATTGAAGCTGCCCTCGGTACTTTTCAGAATGCCGACCACCGCTTGCAGTTAGTGCGCGAACTAGGCGAAGTGCAGTACATCAACGACAGCAAAGCCACCAACGTCGAAGCTGCCTGGTACGCCTTAGACGGCATCAAAAACAACATTATCTGGATAGCCGGCGGCACCGATAAAGGCAACGATTACACCTCCTTGCAGCCCCTGGCCAAGCAAAAAGTAAAAGCCCTCATCTGCCTGGGCGTCGACAATACTAAGCTTCAAACCGCCTTTGCGGGCCAGGTACCGCACCTCGAAGAAACCCAAAGTATGGCCACCGCCGTGCAGCGCGCCGCCGCCCTCGCCACCCCTGGCGACGTGGTGCTGCTCTCGCCCTGCTGCGCCAGCTTCGACCTGTTCCAGAATTACGAAGACCGGGGCCGCCAATTCGCGGCCGCCGTCCAAGAACTATAGCGCCGTTCGCATCTGCGACATCAGCGCCATCTGCTTAATCTGCGATTTATGGAATCCAACCTTCGCCATTCCTGGCTCCAGCGCAACCTCAAAGGCGACCCCTTCTTGTGGGCCATCGTTATTTTATTTTCGCTTATCAGCATTGCCGTAGTGTACTCGGCCACCGGCACGCTCGCGTACCGGATGGAGTTGCACGGGCGCGGCGGCTCGGTTGAGGCCATCGCCTTGAAGCACACCAGCTTAATACTGGCCGGGCTAGGGCTGATGTGGCTGGCGCACCGCATCGACTACCGCCATTATTCGCGGTTGTCGCTTTATGCGCTACTTATTTCGGTGCCGTTGCTGCTCTACACGTATTTCGCGGGCGGCACCACCTTCAACGACGCCTCGCGCTGGCTCACAATTCCGGTTATCAACCAGACATTCCAGCCCTCCGACCTGGCTAAGCTGGCGCTTATTACGCACCTGGCGAGTATGCTTAGCCGGCGGCAGCAGCACCTGCACGATTTCTGGAATACGCTATTTCCAGTAATGGTTTGGGTAGGAGTTATTTGCGGGTTGATTATTCTGTCCAACGCTTCCACGGCGCTGCTGTTATTCCTGACTTGCTTGCTGCTCATGTTTATCGGCCGCGTGCCGATAAAGCAGATGCTCATAATGGTAGCCATCGGCGTCACACTGGGCGGAGCGGGGCTGGTACTGGGGCAGCGCTGGGGCACATTTCAGGCCCGTATAGAGACCTTTTTTAGCCATGATAAAAAAATGGCATTTCAGTCCGAGCACGCCCATATTGCTATTGCTACGGGTGGCCTCACCGGTAAAGGCCCCGGCAAAAGCACCGAGCGCAACATTATGCCGCACCCGTATTCCGACTTTATCTACGCCATTATTATCGAAGAATATGGCATGATTGGCGGTTTGTTCGTGCTGTTTTTATATCTGGCCTTTTTATATCGAGGGTTAAAAACCGTGATGAATAGTCACGGCGCATTTGGGGGGCTGCTATCGGCGGGCTTGTGTTTCAGCTTGGTATTGCAGGCAATGGTAAATATGGGCGTAGCCGTGGGCCTGGGCCCGGTAACGGGCCTACCGCTGCCGCTGCTAAGTATGGGCGGCACTTCGCTCATTTTCACCGGTTTAAGCATTGGTATTATCCTGGCCGTAAGCCGTGGCGAGCGCGAAATCCGCCCGATGGTGGGCGAACCGGACGACACGGCCCGGATTCCAAGGAAATAGTTGTCGGTTTTCTTCAAAACAACCGACTGACAACCGAAAACTACTAACTGACAATTACCCAATGAAATTCATCATCTCCGGCGGCGGTACGGGCGGACATATTTTCCCGGCGGTGGCTATTGCCAACGAAATCCGGCGGCGCTTGCCCGATGCAGAAATTCTGTTCGTGGGGGCCAACGGCCGCATGGAGATGACGCGTGTACCCGAAGCTGGTTATAACATCGTGGGCTTGGATATTACGGGTTTGCAACGCCGCATTACGCCCCAGAATTTATTGTTTCCGGTGCGGGTATTTCGGTCGGTGCGGGCAGCAGGCAAGCTCATTGGGCAGTTTCACCCCGACGCGGTGGTAGGCGTGGGCGGTTACGCCTCGGCCCCGGTGCTGCTGGCCGCTACTTCGCGAGGTATTCCGAGCCTTATTCAGGAACAGAATTCCTACGCCGGGCTGGTAAATAAATTATTAGCACGGCGCGTCAACAAAATATGCGTGGCTTATGACGGCATGGGAAGTTTTTTCCCCGCCAAAAAGATAGTGCTCACCGGCAACCCCGTGCGCACTGAAATTGCTCACGGCAGCCGCGCCGATGCCCAGCAATTTTTCAACCTCGACCCTACCAAAAAAACGTTGCTCGTAGTGGGCGGCAGCCTGGGTGCCCGCACCCTCAACCTAGCTACCGCCGCCGCCCTGCCGCGCCTGCGCGAAGCCGGGGTACAACTCCTCTGGCAAACCGGCAAGCTCTATGCGCCCGAAGCACAGGCCCAAACTTCTCCCTACGCCGCCGACCACCTGCAAGCCCTGGAATTCATTCAGCGCATGGACCTAGCCTACGCCGCTGCCGACGTGGTTATTAGCCGGGCCGGTGCGCTCTCAGTATCAGAGCTTTGCCTCACGGGCAAGGCCAGCATTCTGGTGCCTTCGCCCAACGTGGCCGAAGACCACCAAACTAAAAACGCCCGCTCACTGGTAAGCAAAGGCGCGGCCGTGCTCATCACCGACGAACACGCCGCCGCCCGCCTCTACGATGAAGCACTGCGCCTGCTCGCCAACCCCGAGCGCCAGCACCAACTTGCGGAGCGCGTGCAGGAACTAGCCCGGCCCGATGCTACCGCCGCCATTGTGGATGAGTTATTTAAGCTGGTGAGAAAATAAATTATGCAGCAGTTTCCCTACGTTTTCTTTCTCGGTATCGGCGGCATTGGCATGTCGGCGCTAGCGCGCTGGTTCCAGGCTAACGGCCACCAGGTCAGCGGCTACGACAAAACAGATACTCCTCTTACCCAGGCGTTACAGGCCGAAGGAATAGCCGTGCATTACGCAGATTCGGTGGAAAATATTCCGCAGGAAATTCGGGAAAATAAAGCGCAGACCTTGGTCGTGCTCACGCCCGCTATTCCGGCTACCAGCCAGGAGTGGGCGTGGCTGCGCGAGCAGGGCTACGATATTCGCAAGCGCAGCCAGGTGCTGGGTGTGCTCACGCAGGGCCGGCCCACTATTGCCGTAGCCGGCACCCACGGCAAAACCACCACCAGCAGCATGGTGGCGCATTTGCTTCAGCACGCCGGCCACGATATAGGCGCTTTCCTGGGCGGTATTGCCGTCAATCTGAACTCAAACCTGCTGCTGCCCAAAAGCCCCGCTGCGCCCGTGGTAGTCGAGGCCGATGAGTACGACCGCAGCTTCCTGACTCTGCACCCCAACGTGGCCATCGTGACAAGTACCGATGCCGACCACCTCGATATTTACGGCGAGCAAAGCGCCCTGATAGATTCTTTCTGTCAGTTCATTAGCCAACTCAAACCCGGTGGCACGCTGCTGCTCAACCACACGGCCGATGCTCGCGTGGCCGCCGCCGTGCCGCCCGGCACCCGCGTGCTGCGCTACGGCCTCACCGCTGCCGACGGCCCCGATTTATTCGCCGCAAATATCACGGCCGAAGGCCACCAGTTTTCGTTCGATTTGCACGGCCCAGCGGGTGTAGTGCGTGCGCTCAAACTCGCCGTCCCCGGCTTTCACAACGTGGAAAATATGCTGGCGGCGGCCACGGCAGCCCAGCTATTTGGCCTGACGGCCGCGCAGCTTACGGCTGCCGTAGCGGCATACCGTGGGGTAAAAAGACGGTTTGAATTTATCGTAACCGGCCCCCGAAAAGTTTACGTGGACGACTACGCCCACCATCCCCGCGAAATAGATGCGTTTTTACGTTCCCTACGCGCCTTGTACCCTGGTAAAAAGCTGCGTGTCATATTTCAACCGCATTTATTTACCCGCACCCGCGATTTTGCCGAAGGATTTTCGCAAAGCCTAAGCTTAGCCGACGAAGTAGTGCTGCTGGATATTTATCCGGCGCGAGAGCTGCCCTTGCCCGGCATTACGTCGGCCATGCTGCTGGATGCTATTACGGCGCAGGTTAAATCGTTGCAAACCAAAGCACAAGTATTGGAAAATACCCGCCATAATGCTACATTTGACGTGCTGGCAACCGTCGGTGCCGGCGACATTGACACGCTGGTGCCGGAGCTGAAAAAGATATTGAGTAGTTACTAATTAAAAGCAGCATGTCATTGCGAGTGAAGCGCGGCAATCGCCCCAGAACGATGCCCGAACGACGACTTTCTGGGGCGATTGCCGCGCTTCGCTCGCAATGACAAGTAATTCAAAAGTTCCTGTGGAAAAAACTGTTCGAAACCTGCTTGTTGCCATTGCCAGCCTGCTTGCCCTGGGCGTGGTAGGGGCCTTTGCGGCCATCCGGCAGGCGCACCGCCCGGTGCAGACCGTGGTGGTGAATATCGCGAACGACTTGAATAATTATTTTATCAACGAGCGCGGTGTAACGGCGCTGCTCACTAATGGCGGCAAAGAGCCAGTAGTAGGCACGGTGCCGGAAGGGCCCCGCCTGCGCGAGCTGGAAAACCGCCTCAAAACCCATCCCTTCGTGCGCGAAGCCCAAGTGTACCGCGACCTAGCTGGCAACCTGCACGCCGACATCCGCCAAAACCGCCCCATTGCCCGCCTCGTACACGCCGACGACCGCCTCGACAGCTACCTCGACGCTGAGGGCCATCACCTGCCGCTGTCGCCGCTCTACACGGCGCGGGTAGCCACGGTAAGCCGGGCCGGTGGCGGGGCGCTGCCCACGCGCTTTTTCCAGGATAGTACCGGCCGGGGCTACCTCGATTTTCTGCGCTACGTAGACGAGCACCCTTTCTGGCGGGCGCAGGTGTCGGAAGTGTTTGTGGAGCCGGGCGGCAAGCTCAGCTTCACGCAGCAGGTCGGCGACCAACGTATAGAATTTGGCGCTCCCGAAGATATTTCGGGAAAATTCGCTAAGTTGATGGTATTTTACCGTCAAATTCCATCGGTATTAGGGTGGGATACCTACCACCGGGTAAACGTCGAATACCAAAACCAAATAATTTGCGAGTGATAAGCGCTTGCAATCCAAAGAATTAATTTTTATACAATTAGCTAAGTAATTTAGTTACTGTTCTTTCACCGCTCGCTCTCTTCCCATGCAACAAGATAAAATCGTCGTCGGCCTCGACATCGGCACCACAAAAATTTGCGTCCTGGTAGGGCGCAAAAACGAGTATGGCAAACTCGAAATTCTGGGCATGGGCAAGGCCGTTTCGGAGGGCGTGCAGCGCGGTATTGTGCTCAACATCGACAAAACCGTGGACGCCATCAAGCGGGCCATCCGCCAAGCTGAAGAGCAGTCGGGCATCGACATTCAGCTCGTGAACGTGGGCATTGCCGGGCAGCACATCAAGAGCCTGCAGCATAACGGCTCCATCACGCGGCCCAACTCCGACAACGAGATTACGCAGGACGACGTGAACCGCCTCACGGCCGACATGTACCGCCTTGTAACCCCGCCCGGCTCGCAGATTATCCACGTCATGCCCCAGGACTACAAAGTAGATTTTGAGGGCGGCGTCACCGACCCCATCGGTATGGCGGGCGTGCGCCTGGAAGGTAACTTCCACATTATCACGGCCCAAAGCGCTGCCATCAATAACATCAACAAGTGCGTTACCAAGGCCGGGCTCTCTATCGACGACCTTATTCTGGAGCCGTTGGCGTCGAGCGTATCGGTGCTGAGCGACGAGGAGAAGGAAGCCGGTGTGGCCCTTATCGACATTGGGGGCGGCACCACCGACTTAGCCGTGTTCAAGGATGGCATTATCCGCCATGCGGCGGTGCTGCCGTTCGGGGGCAACATCATCACCCAGGACATCAAGCAGGGCTGCAACGTTACGCCCAACCAAGCCGAGCAGCTCAAGGTGAAGTTCGGCAAGGCCATTGCCGAGGAAGCCAGCGACTACGAAATCGTGAGCATCCCCGGCCTGCCCAACCGCCCGCCCAAAGAGGTGTCGCTTAAGAACCTGGCGCACATCATCGAAGCGCGCATGTCGGAGATTATCGAGCTGACCTATGCCGAAATTTACCGCATGGGTCTGCACGAGCACCTCTCGGCGGGCATTGTGCTCACCGGCGGCGGCTCGCAACTCCAAAACCTGGAGCAGCTCACCGAGTACCTCACCGGCCTCGATACGCGCATCGGCTACCCCAACCAGCACCTGGGCAAGGGCAAAATCGAGGCTGTGAAGTCGCCCATGCACGCCACCGGCGTGGGCCTCGTGCTGGCAGGCTATCAGTCGCAGGACGAGCGCAGCACCGCCCGCCCCGGCTACGACAACGACGAGGCTAATGCCTATAGCTACCAGGCTGCGCCTCCCGCGCCGGTCAGCAACCCGGTGATACCCATCTTCACCCCGCAGGCCGCTGTGCCGGCCACCAAGCCCGAGCCGCCTAGAGTGGAGAAGACTGAGAAGTCGGAACCTGGCAAGGGCCTGAAGTTTCTGGGTGACATCACGCGCAAGCTGAAAGGTATCCTGATTGACGATTTTGACGACAAACAATATTAGTTGAGTTAAGAGTTGAGAGTTAAGAGTTAAGAGCTAATTGGTTGGACAAAGCATTGCTATAAACCAACCAGTCAACTCTTAACTCTTAACTCTCAACTCTTAACTCATAACTTAAAAAGTTATGAATTTTACCTTCGATATTCCCTCCCAGAGCCGCTCCATCATCAAGGTGATTGGGGTGGGCGGCGGTGGCTCCAACGCCGTGAAGCACATGCACAAGCAGGGCATCAAGGACGTGGAGTTTATTATTTGCAACACCGACCGGCAGGCGCTGGAAAGCTCCACCGTGCCCAATAAGCTCCAAATAGGAGTGGACCTCACCGAGGGCCTGGGGGCAGGCGCCAAGCCTGAGCGCGGCCGGCAAGCAGCCATGGAAAGCCGCGAGCAAATCCGCGAGTTGCTAAGTAGCGGCACCAAAATGCTCTTTATTACGGCGGGCATGGGCGGCGGCACCGGCACCGGGGCCGCACCAGTGATTGCCCAGGTGGCGCAGGAGCTGGGCATCCTCACAGTGGGCATTGTCACGGCTCCATTCATGTTTGAGGGCAAGAAAAAGCGTGAGCAAGCCGAGCTAGGCATCAAGGAGCTAAGCGAGCACTGCGACACGGTGCTGGTAATTCTCAACGACAAGCTGCGTCAACTCTACGGCAACCTGCCAATGGGCGCGGCCTTCGCCAAAGCCGACACGGTGCTGACCACGGCCGCCAAGTCGATTGCCGAAATCATCACGGTGACGAGCGACATCAACGTGGATTTCGAGGACGTGAAAACGGTGATGAAGGACTCTGGAGCCGCCGTAATGGGCAGCTCCGTGACGGAGGGCGAAAATCGCGCCCGCCGCGCCGCTGAAGAAGCCCTGAACTCGCCGCTGCTCAACAATACCGACATCCAAGGGGCCCAGCGCATCCTGCTCAGCATTATGTCGGGCGACCAGGCTGAACTGGAAATGGATGAGCTATCGGAAATCACCGCCTATATTCAGGAGAAGACGGGCGAAGATGCCGAAATGATTTTCGGCCACGGCACCGACGACACGCTGGGCCAGAGCATCCGCGTGACGGTAATTGCCACCGGCTTTGCTCGCGAGGCGCATACCATTGCCGCCAGCCCCCGCCCCGAAATGCCGGAGCCAGCCGTGGCCCCGGTTCGGGGCCCCGAACCGCAGATTAACATCTTCGATAAGGAGCGCCAAGGCTCGCCTACGGTGCCCACCTTTAAGCCTACTTCCCCCGAGCCAAGCCGCGTAATTTTCGACCTGAATGGCGCCACCTCGCCCAACGCCCAAACCGGGCTGGCCGGTGCGCCCGTGACTACCCCCGGCGAGCCAGTGCTGCTAACCGGCGCGTCTACCCAGGGAATGCCGCCGCGCCGCCCGGCTATGCTCGATGCGCAGGCCGAAGAGCGCCGCCGCCGCTTGCAGCAGCTCAGCCAGAGCCAAGGCCTGTCGCCCGAAGCCACCACCCACCTCGACACGCCCGCCTACCTGCGCCGTGGCCAGAAACTGGCCCCGGTCACGCCGAGCAGCACCGAAAATATCTCGCGCTTCAACCTGAGCGATGATAACGAACTGCTGGGCGATAACCGCTTTTTGCACGATAACGTGGATTAGCAAGTCGGCTTTTTTGGTTTGAAAGCCTCGTTTGCGAAAGCAGACGGGGCTTTTTTATTTAACGCTGTTACACAGGGCGGAGAGTAGCGCTCAGCTTTAGCTTGGCGCATCGCCGCAAAGCGGCGATGCTCGCGTTTAGGGCCGTTGCAGCAAGCGGCGCGGGGCCGAATTCGCCGCTACGCGGCGATGCGCCAAGCTAAAGTTGAGCGCTACTCTCCGCCCTGGGCAACAGCAGTTATTTATAGAGCGAGCGCTGTAACGACCCCACAAAAAAACGCCCGGCCGTTTCCAGCTAGGCGTTCCCATTCTGAAAAAAACAACTTACAGCTTGCGGAAAACCACCGACGTGTTGTGCCCGCCGAAGCCAAACGTGTTGCTGATGGCCACGCTTACCTCGCGCTTTTGGGCTACGTTGGGCGTGAAATTCAGCGCTTGGTTGATTTCCGGGTCGGGAGTGTGCAGGTTAATAGTGGGAGGCACAATGCCGTGCTGCATGGCCAGGATGCTGGCCACCGCCTCAATGCCGCCCGCGCCGCCGAGCAGGTGCCCGGTCATGCTTTTGGTAGAGGAGATGTTGAGCTTGGGCGCGTGCTCGCCAAATACAGTTTCGATGGCCTTGATTTCGGCCCCGTCACCGAGCGGGGTGCTCGTGCCGTGGGTGTTGATGTAGTCAACCTCGTGGGCGGCAATGCCCGCGTCGCGCAGGGCGTGGCGCATCACCAACACTACGCCCGAGCCAGTGGGGTCGGGGGCCGTGATGTGGTAGGCGTCTGACGACATGCCGCCGCCGATAACTTCGGCGTACATTTTAGCGCCACGGGCTTTGGCGTGCTCGTAGTCTTCGAGTATCAGGGCCCCCGCGCCTTCGCCTAGCACGAAGCCGTCGCGGTCCTTGTCGTAGGGGCGCGAGGCGGAGGCGGGGTCGTCGTTGCGCTCGCTCATGGCTTTTAGCGCATTGAAGCCCCCCACGCCCGACTCGGTTATGGCCGCCTCGGAGCCACCCGTCACGATGGCATCGGCTAAGCCCAGGCGGATGTTGTTGAAAGCCGCGATGAGCGCGTCGTTGGAGGACGCGCAGGCCGAGGTAGTGACGAAATTGGGCCCGCGAAAGCCGTTTTTGATGGAGATATTGCCCGATGCGGAGTCGGCAATCATGCGCGGAATAAAGAAAGGCGAGTAGCGGGGTGTGCCATCGCCGCGCTCAAACTGGAAGCACTCTTCCTGTAGCGATTTGAGCCCACCGATGCCGGAGCCCCAGATAACGCCTACCCGGTCTTTGTCGACGCCATCGGTGAGCAAGCCCGCGTCGGCAATAGCCTCGTCGGCAGCGATGACGGCGAACTGCGTAAACAAGTCCATTTTCGGCCCCTGCTTGCGCTCGAAATAGTCGAGCGGGTTGTAGTTCTTGACCTCGCAGGCGAAGCGGGTTTTGAATTTAGTGGCGTCGAAGCGGGTAATGGTAGCTGCGCCACTTACGCCATTTTTAAGCCCCTCCCAATAAGCGGAAGCAGTACTGCCCAGCGGGGTAATAGCCCCAATACCGGTTACAACAACGCGGCGAATAGACGACATAAAATCGCAGATTTAACGGATTTAACGGATACGCCCGCAAGCGGGCTGACTTGGGCTTTGGGGCGGCGTGGGAAAGTGGCTGGGTGGCGGCATTTTCGAGGATTGTGCTGGTTGACACCTGGCCCATCGGCAACCCTTAAACTTAAAAACTGAACCGTCCTAAACCACAAAACCGGCCGGCAGCAAGCCGGCCGGTAAGTACTTGGAAGCCTAACAAAGAGGCAGCAAACGGCCCAACAAAAAGACGACAGTCAGCCTGCGCAGCAGGCGTATCCGCGAAATCCGTTAAATCCGTTAAATCTGCAGTTCTATTTGGCGTGCTCTTCGAGGTAGCTAACGGCCTGGCCTACGGTTTGGATGTTTTCAGCCTGGTCGTCGGGGATGCTGACGTTAAATTCTTTTTCGAATTCCATAATCAGCTCCACGGTGTCGAGCGAGTCGGCACCGAGGTCGTTGGTGAAGCTGGCTTCCGGGGTTACTTCCGAGGCTTCAACGCCTAGCTTGTCGATAATGATGGCTTTTACTTTGTCGGCGATTTCAGACATTGCAGTCGAGGGTTAAAGAGGAAACTTGCCTGCAAAGTAACGCTACTTTTGGCAACTGTGCCGCGAACTGCCCCACAATGCTGCGTACAAGATTTTGGCACCGCCGCAAAACCCCGGCTTTACCGGCTTGCCAAAAGCTGTAGCTTTGTAGCTTGCCGCTACCGCTGCTGCCTCATGAAAATGCTTTCCCTGGATGCGGATGATGACTGCGACTTTGCCCTCTACGGCCTCGTTTCCAGCACCCGCGACTATACTCTGGCCTGGAGCCTGAACCGGAGCCTGCGCCTGCACCTGGCGCGGCAGCCCGATTTTGTGCTGCACTTGGTGCAGCAGGGAGCCTTGGCTTTCAGCTACTACCTGCACACCACGGAGGCCGTGAGTTTGCGCCTGCTGCGCAACCGCGCCGTGTCGCCCTCACTGCTCACGAAGCCCTTTTTGGCCCCCGACATCCGCGAGTACGACTACCTGCTGCATGTGCAGGGCGGAGCCGACGAGCTGGCCGGCACTGAGCTGCTCGACCGCCTCACGGCCCTGCCTACCGTGCAGTACGCCAGCGAGTTTGTGCCGCTGGAGCTGAAATACAAGGAAAATTTTATTTTCTAACGGGAAGTTGGCAAGGGTTTTCATGGCTTCGTTTTGCCAGCAATGACGGAAACTGTGCGGCCTTCACGTATAACTGCTCCTACTGCTAATAATTTAGCCGTTTCATCTACTCGAAAACTTCTGCCGGTTGCTGCCGGCTCTCAACCTCACTTATGGAACCTATCACTCAAATTTCGGTCGTTACGTTCAACCGGACCAAAATCGTGGCTACCGTCGGCCCGGCCTCCAACACGTATGAGCGCCTGAGCGTGCTTGTCCGCGAGGGCGTCGATGTGTTTCGCCTCAATTTCTCGCACGGCTCGCACGAAGACCACCTGTCGGTAATCAACCTCGTGCGCCGCCTCAATAAAGACCTGCGCACCAACGTGGGTTTGCTGCAAGACCTGCAGGGGCCGAAAATTCGCCTTGGTGACGTAGAAGGCGGGCAGGTCGAAATTAAGCCCGGCGACAAAATCAAGGTGGTGTGCGGCGAAAAGGAAATCAGCACGGCTACTCGCCTGGCTACCATCTACCTGGGCCTGGCGCGCGATGTGAAGCCGGGCGATAAAATCCTGCTCGATGATGGCAAACTGGAGTTGAAAGTGCTGGCTACTGACCGCGACAAGGAAGTGGACTGCGAAGTAGTGTACGGCGGCATCGTGAAGCCCCGCAAAGGCATCAACCTGCCCGACTCCGAAGTATCGGCCCCGAGCATGACCGAGAAGGACATCGAAGACTTGAAATTCGGCCTCGAAAACGACGTAGACTGGATAGCCCTGAGCTTCGCCCGCCGCGCCGAGGACATCCGCTTCATCAAGTCGCTGATTGCCGAAGCGGGCAAAGACACCAAGGTAATTGCGAAGATTGAGACACCGGAGGGCCTCAAAAACATCGACGAGATTATTGCCCTCACCGATGCCGTGATGGTAGCGCGGGGCGACCTGGGCGTGGAAATCAACGGCGGCGAGGTGCCGCTGGCCCAGAAAATGATTATCCAGAAGTGCAACAAGGCCGGCAAGCCCGTTATCGTAGCCACCCAGATGATGGAGAGCATGATAACCGCCCCGCGCCCCACCCGCGCCGAAACCAACGACGTAGCCAACGCCGTGCTCGATGGTACCGACGCCGTAATGCTCTCGGCCGAAACCGCCGTGGGCGAGTACCCGGTCGAGGTTATCCGCTCGATGGTGAACATCATCAAGAGCGTGGAAAATAATTCGGAGCAGATATTCCACCGCTTCCACCCCGTCGATTCCTCGGCCCCCAACTTCATGCAGCAGAGTGTGCTGTCGGCGGCCTGCCACCTCTCGCGCAACACGGCGGCCCGCGCCATCACGGGCCTTACGCACCGGGGCTACACCGCTTTCCAGATTTCGAAGTACCGCCCCAAAGCCAACATCTTCATCTTCACCGACAACCGTAGCCTGCTCACGGTACTGAGTTTGGTGTGGGGCGTGCGGGCCTTCTACTACGACCGCCTGGTAAGCACCGACGGCACCGTATCGGACATCAAGTTTGCCCTCACCACCACCGGCCACTTGCAGAAAGGCGACGTATTCATCAACACCGCCTCCATGCCCATCAACGAGAAGGGCAAGACGAACATGGTGAAAGTAAGCGTGGCATAACGCTACCACGCGCTACATAAAAAAAGCCCTGGCAGTGCCAGGGCTTTTTGTTTTCAGCAAACCGAAGAACTACTCGGTTTTGGCTTCCATTTTTGAGGTGCCTTCGTCGGCTTTTTTGCCGGCTTTCTGGGTAGTGTGCTTGATGGCGTGGCCAGCTTTCTTGGCACCGCTCTTGATGCCGTGGCCAGCTTTCTTGGCTACGTTGCCAGCGGCATCGGCAGTGTTGTCGAGGGCCTGGCCAACGTTGGTTTTGCCGGTTTTGGTTACTATTTTCTTCGTGCCGTTATCGCGCGTTTTCACTTCGGTAGTGGGGGTAGTCTGGGCAAAAGAAGCGGTAGCGAATGCGCAGGCAGCGAGGAGCAGGGTTACTTTTTTCATGATTGAAAGGAGGAAAATAATGTGTTTTCGGCCCTTTGTACGCGCCTTGTTTGGCAGGGTTGCCACGCGCCGCAGAGCCGACAATGCCGAATAGTCAAAGCGCGTGCCAGAACTAATTACCTCAACCGTTTAGCCCGGTAGCAGCAGCGATGAATCGCCGTAGCTGAGGAAGCGGTAGCCGTGGGTTAGCGCGTGCTCATATACCGCCCGCCAGCCCGGCCCCAGCAGGGCCGCTACCAGTAGCAGCAAGGTGCTCTCGGGCTGGTGAAAGTTGGTAATCAGCCCCTGCACCAGCCGAAAGCGGTAGCCCGGCGCAATGAGTAGCCGCGTGCTAGCCTCCACCGCCGCCGAGCCAGTATCTTCTAAGTAGTCAAGCAGCGCCTGCAAAGCCGCTTCGGGGGCCACGTCGGGGCCGTCGGCGTAGGGCTGCCACTGCGACACCTGTAGCGAAGACGCTGGAGGTGTCGCAGTGGCAGCCTGCCGCACCAAGGCTGTCCCCAGCCAGTACAGGCTTTCGAGGGTGCGCAGGCTGGTGGTGCCCACCGCCATAACCGGCCGGGGACGGTGCGCCAGCAGCTGCCGTAGCAAGCTGGCCTGCACGATTATGGGCTCGGCGTGCATGGGGTGTTCGGCCATCGTTTCGGCTTTCACCGGCTGGAAGGTGCCGGCCCCCACGTGCAGCGTGACGTGGCCCGTGGCAATGCCCCGCGCCGTTAGCTCGGCCAGAATTTCGGGGGTGAAGTGCAGGCCGGCGGTGGGGGCGGCCACGGCCCCTTCGTGGGCGGCGTATACGGTTTGGTAGCGCAGAGCATCGGCCTCGGTGTCGAGGCGGCCCAGGTAGGGCGGCAGTGGCAGGCGCCCCGCCGCCCGCAGCACTTCGGTAAAAGGCAGGGCGGCTGGCTCCCAGCGAAAGTCGATGAGGTTTTCGCCGCCCTCAGCGGCTTGTCGCTCGGCCCAGAGCGTGGCGGGTTGTTCATTGGCCGTAAATTCCAGGCTTACCGGCCCGCTTTTCCAGCGGCGGCCGTTGCCCACGAGGCAGCGCCAGGTGGCGTGGCTGGTTTGCTGCAAGGCGGGTTCCAGTGCCCGGTGCGGCGCTACCGGCTCCAGGCAAAACAGCTCCACGGCCCCGCCGGTGGGGCGGTGAGCCAACAGCCGCGCCCGCACCACGCGGGTATCGTTGAAGATGAGCAGCGCGTCGGGCGGCAGCTCGGCGGGCAGGTCGCGGAAGACTTTGTCGCTGATACTACCGGCGCGGCTCACCAGCAGGCGGCTGGAGGCGCGGTCGGGCAGCGGCTCGGGGGCGACGCGGCCGGGCGGCAAGTCGTAGAGGAAGTCTTGGATGCGGAGGTGCTGGGGCGTATTCAATTAGCAATTATCAATATGGAACGTAGGGTGCGGGGCTTGCCCCCGCCCGTCGTTGAACGACTAGCACTGGAATCGTTCAACGACGGGCGGGGGCAAGCCCCGCACCCTACATCGTTCAGACAAATTCACATGCGGGGCGAAATCAGGTGCTATTTGCGCCCGCAAATTTCCACCCGGCTCATGCTTAAATTTTTCCTGCTCCTCCTGCTGGCTTTCCCCGCCGCCGCGCCAGCCCCGCACCCGTACGCCGACGCGGTGCGCCGCCGCATTGCCACCGCCCAGGATGAGCGCAATACGGCCGGGCTACTGCCCTTCCTGACCGATAAAAACCCCGCCTACCGCACCGCTGCCGCCGAAGCCTTCGGCTCGGTGCAGGATAAAAAAGCGGTGCCTACGCTGCTGCTGCTGCTAGCCGATGCCAGCCCCGCCGTGCGCCGGGCCGCTGCGTATGCGCTGGGGCAAACGGGCGACAGCACGGCCGTGCCCACGCTGGTGCAGCGCTTGGGCCAGCCGGAGCCGAGTGCGCCGGCCCGGCGAGCAGCGTATGAGGCGCTGGGGCGTTGCGTGACGAAGCGTTCGGTGAGCCAATTGTGGGAAATGAAGCCGCCCGGCCCCGATAGTGCCGCCGCGCCCGGCCGGGCGTGGGGCCTATACCAGGCGGCACTGCGCGGGCTGGCTACGGCCGAAGCGGTAGGGCAGGCAACCAACCTGTTAAGTAAAGAAAAACAGGGGCTGGCCGCCCGGCGCGGAGCCTCCGCAACCCTGGCGCGAGTGCGCGGCCAGGATTCAACGTTAGCGCGCGTAGCGCTGCCGGTACTGCTGAAGTATCTGGCGACGGATGCGGATTACTATGTGCGGGCTAATTGTGCGGCGGCGCTGGGGCGGGTAGGGCGGCCGGAGATATACAAGGCGCTTATAAAAGCTATTGATACAGATACTGACCACCGAGTACGTATTGCTGCCCTACGGGCTTTACCCACCGATTTTCCAGGTGGCAGCGTCGCCGATGGCTTTGCCTTGAAGCGGTGTTTGTTAAGTTCCCTGCCCCAAGAGTCGGTGACAGCAGCAGAATGGTTGCTCAAAATGCCAGCTGATGGTGGCGACATTCTGCCAGTAGTGCGGGACGTGCGAAGCTACCGCGCCCGCGCCACCCTGCTGCAAGCGGCCCTGCGCCACGCTCCCGCCGCCACTCGCCCCGCCCTGGCCGACACCATCCGCCGCCGCTACCAGCGCACCACCAACCAATACGAAAAAGCCGCCCTACTCACCGCTTTCGGCGAAGACCCGGCGCAGTTCGACTTTCTGGCGAAGGAGTCGGCGCTGACTGCCGGCCCGCCCGTGGTGCCCGGCGCGGCTCTGGCGGCGCTGGTAGAGCTGCGCGGCAATGCGCAATTCCCCACCGCCCGGCAGGCTGATTTCATGGCGGCCCTGCGCCGGGCGCTGGCGGGCGGCGACGTAGCCCAACTCAGCACCGCCGCCGAAGCCTACGCCAACCCGGCCCTGGTGCCCGCGCCACAGCCTGCCGACCTGGCGGCCCTGCGCCAGGCGCAAGGCAAGCTCACGCTGCCCCGCGAGATTGAGCCGTGGCTGGCCTTGCAACAAACCCTGGATAAGCTGGAAAAAGCGCCTAAGCCCACGCCCGCGCCCATTGGTACGGCCGGTCAGCACCCTATCGACTGGGAGCTGGTGCAGCGCATTCCGGTGGGGCAGCGGGTGCGTATTATCACTACGCAGGGCGTTGTGGTGCTCGAATTGAAGGTAGTAGAGGCACCCGGCTCGGTGGCCAGCTTCGTGCAACTGGTGCAGCAGCATTTCTACGACGGGCTGTATTTCCACCGGGTGGTGCCCGACTTTGTGGCGCAGGGCGGCGACCCGCGCGGCGACGGCTCGGGCAGCACGCCCTACACGCTGCGCTCGGAGCTGGCCCCGCTCACGTATGGCGAGGGGGTTATGGGCTTGGCCTCGGCCGGCAAGGACACGGAGAGCTGCCAGTTCTTTTTCACCCATCAGCCCACTCCGCACCTTGATGGGCGCTACACCATTTTCGCCCAGGTAGTTAGTGGCATAGACGTGGTGCAACGCCTCGAAATCGGCGATAAAATGCTGCGCCTGGAGCTGCTGCCGCCGCTCAAACAGGGCCGGTAGCGCGAACTTTGCGGCTCACCCGCTTTCCCATCATGCCTGCCGCACCCCTCCAAGCTCCTTCCATCAGCCAACTCGACGCCTACGCTGGCCACCTGCGCGATTTGGCCGTCATTTACTTGCCCCGGATGCTGGGGGCCGTGCTCATTCTGGTAGTTGGCTGGTGGGCAATCAGCTGGTTTAGCCGCCTTATTGCCGAGGCGGCCACCCGGCTCGACCGCTCGCTGGGCGCGTTCCTGACCAGCTTGTTCAGCATTGCGCTCAAGGTGCTGCTGCTTATCAGTGCGGCGGGGCTGGTAGGGTTTCCTACCACCTCGTTTGTGGCGGTGCTGGGGGCAGCCGGGCTGGCCGTGGGCCTGGCGCTGCAAGGCACCCTGGCCAATTTTGCGGGAGGCGTGCTGCTGCTCATTTTCAAGCCCTTCACCGTTGGCGACAGCATCGAGAGCCAGGGCAAAAGCGGTACCGTGCAGGCCATCCAGATTTTCAGCACCATCCTGCTCACCTCGCAGGGCGACATCGTGATTCTGCCCAATGGCGCTACCTCCAACGGCGTCATCGTCACCAAAGCCCACCCGATGCAGGCGGCCGTGGAGGTGCCCCTGGAGCTGGACAGCAGCACCGACCTCGCTGCACTGCGCCGCCGCACCTTGCCGCTGCTTACCCAGCTGCCGCAGGTGCTGGCTACGCCCGCGCCGCAGCTCAGTATCGACACCTTTAAGCCGGGCGCTACCATGCAGGTGGCGTTCCGGGTGTACACCGTGCCGGGCCAGGAAGACGCTGTGCGCGACGCCCTGCTGGAGCAGTTGCAGCAGGAGTTAGGGAAAGCAGTGTAGCGCTCAGCTTTAGCTTGGCGCATCGCCGCGTAGCGGCGAAGCTCGCGCTTGAGGATGTTGTTTTCCCTTACGGCGTGGTTCCGCCTTCGCCGCTACGCGGCGATGCGCCAAGCTAAAGCTGAGCGCTACACGGGCACTACTACCACCTTTTTCGTCTCAAAAAACTCTTCCTCAAAAAAGTCTTTCAACTCCACCACCTTTGCTACCAGGCCGCTTTCGGCAATTTCCTCGGTCAGGTCGCCGCCTTTCAGGTAGTAGAGGCCGGCGCCGGGGGCGGGGCGGGGCTTATAGCGGTGCGCAATCCAGGGGTGGAAGGTGGCGAGGCGGGCCACGGCGCGGCTCACCACGAAGTCGAATTTCTCCGTTACCTGCTCGGCGCGGGTTTGGGCGGCCGTAACGTTGGGCAGGCCCAGCGCGGCGGCCATAAACTGCACGGCCCGTATTTTTTTGCCGATGCTATCCACGAGGTGAAACCGCACCTCCGGGAACATAATGGCCAGCGGCAGGCCGGGCAGGCCGCCGCCCGTACCTACGTCGAGCACGGCGCTGCCGGGCGGGAAGTTCACCACCTTGGCCAGGCCCAGCGAGTGCAGAATGTGCCGCTCCGTGAGGTTGTCGGTATCGGTGCGGGCCACCAGGTTTATTTGCGCGTTCCAGGCCTTGAACTCGGTTTCGAGCTGGGCAAACTGCTGCTGCTGCTGCGGGGTGAGCTGGGGGAAGTAGTGGGCGAGGAGCGACATTAAGAAGAGCGGAAACGATAAAGGCAGAATGACTAAAAGAAGAACGTCATGCTGAGCTTGCCGAAGCATCTTGCTCGCCGACTAATTCAATCGTTGAACCCAGGAGGCGCATTCGATTAAATTAGTTGGCGAGCGAGATGCTTCGGCAAGCTCAGCATGACGTTCTATTGCGTCACACGCTGAAATAACAATTAAATAAACTCTTTCTTGTCCTTCACCATGTCGAAGAGCAGCTCGCGGGCGCGGTGCAGCTGGGCTTTTACAGTGCCGAGGGGGGCTTTTAGCTCGGTGGCGATTTCCTCGTAGCTCAGCTCGTCGAAGTAGCGCAGGCTTACCAGGCGCTGGTATTTATCAGGCAGGCGCGACACGACGTGGCGCATGATTTCGATTTTCTGGTTTTTAATCGTCGTGTCGGCCGGGTTGAGGTCGTTGTCGCGAAATTCGAGTTGAATCTCGTCACCATCACCCATTTTCACGGCCGAGTCGATGCTCATCGTCTTGATTTTATTCTTGCGAATAAAGTCGATGCAGTTGTTGGTAGCGATGCGGAAAAGCCAGGTGCTGAACGCAAACTCGGGGTTGAATTTGTGCAGGTTTTTGAAGGCTTTGGCGAAGGCTTCGATGGTGAGGTCTTCGGCGTCGTCGGGGTTGCGCACCATCTTGAGCACGACGTGGAACACCGGCTTTTTGTAGATGTGCATCAGCTCGGCGTATGCCTTCTCGTCGCCGTGGTCTACGGCGGCCCGGATGAGCTTGAAGTCGTGCCGGGCTTTGGACGAGAATTGCTTCTGAATATCGGCGGGATTTATTTCCATTGTCGGGGACGCCGTAGGAGCAAAGAGCTACCCCAGGCGCAATAAAAAACGAAATACAGAAAATCGAAAAAAGGAACAGCCGCCACTGGCAATTTTTGGTCCAATCGGCGCGCTAGCGGTACATAAGCAAGCAGCAGCCATAAAGTTCGTGCCAGCCAGATTATTCCCAAAGATACAAAATTTTCGGACGTTGGAGCCACTGCCGCCAAAACTGGGCTGAGGGCATAAAACAGCACGTTGCTACCCATAAAAAACGCCAGCCGGCGACGGGCGCCAGCCCGGTAGCGCGAGCCCGCCGAGAGGTGTCGCCGCTTCTGGTGCCACCACTGGCCCCAGCTTGTGGCGGGCTGGCTGTGGGTGTGGGCGGGCAGGTCGGCCACCACGGCCACGCGGGCACCCTGCGCCACTGCGTCCTGCACCAGCAGGTCGTCGTCGCCGCTCAGCCGCCGGATGTGGCTGGCAAAGCCCTTGGTGCGCTGGAAGGTAGCCCGCGAGTAGCCCAGGTTGCGCCCCACGCCCATGTAGGGCCGCCCGGCCCAGGCCAGGCCCAGGTATTGCGCCGCCGTGAGTAGCGTTTCGTAGCGAATAAGTTGGTTGAGCAAGCCCGGCGCTTCGACGTAGCCCGAGAAACCCAGCACCATATCGGCGCCATTCTTTTGGCCGAAGCCGCGTTGCATCAGCTGCAGCCAGTGGGGGCTGGCGGGGCGGCAGTCGGCATCGGTAAAAAGCAGGCGCTCGTAGCGGGCCGACTTGATGCCGAGGGTGAGGGCGTATTTTTTGGGCGAAAACCCAGCCGGCGTGCGCGTCACGGTCACGAGCCGGAAGCGGCCGGGGTAGTACTGGCTGAGCTGCTGGGTGTAGAGGAAGGTGTCGTCGTGGCTGCGGTCGTCGATGAGCACCAGCTCGAAGCCGGCCGGGTACTCCTGGCGCAGGAGCAGCGGCACCAGCTCGCGCAGGTTGTCCAGCTCGTTGTGGGCGCAGAGGATGATGGAAACCGGCTCCTCATCAGGGCCGGGCGCGGTAGCCGGGGCCTCTTGGGGGCGGCGCACGAAGGGCCGGAAATACCGCAGCCAAAACCACAACTGCACGAGTAGCAGCGGCACCAGTAGCAGGGTGGGGGGCAGGGTAGTAAGGGTGGGCAACGGCACGGGACTAGCCGGCAAAGGTAGAAGTAGCGCTCAGCTTTAGCTTGGCGCATCGCCGCTGTGCGGCGAAGCTTGCGGTTGGGGTCGTTGTTTTCTCCCAGTCGGCGCGAAACCAGATTCGCTGCGCGGCGGCGATGCGCCAAGCTAAAGCTGAGCGCTACTTCTACCTTTGTGGCGCTATTATGACCTTCGACCTTCTGGCCCGCGACGCGGGCACCAAAGCCCGCGCCGGGCTGCTTACTACGGCGCACGGCACCATTGAAACGCCTATTTTCATGCCTGTCGGCACGGCTGGCACGGTGAAAGCCGTGGGCCAGCGCGAACTGAAGCACGACGTGCAGGCCCAGATTATTCTCGGCAACACTTACCACTTGTACCTACGGCCGGGCCTCGATGTGCTGCAGGCGGCTGGCGGCCTGCACCGCTTCAACGGCTGGGACGGCCCCATCCTTACCGACAGCGGCGGGTATCAGGTGTTTTCGCTCAGCGGCACCCGCAAGATTAAGGAGGAAGGCGTTACGTTTCGCTCGCACATCGACGGCTCGAAGCACCTGTTTTCGCCCGAGGGCGTGATGGACATTCAGCGCCGCATCGGGGCCGATATCATCATGGCCTTTGATGAATGCACGCCCTGGCCCTGCGAGTACGACTACGCCCGCCGCTCGCTCGACATGACGCACCGCTGGCTGCGGCGCTGCATCGAGCGCCTCGACGCCACGGAGCCGCTTTACGGCTATGAGCAGAACCTCTTCCCTATTGTGCAGGGCAGCACCTTCAAGGACTTGCGGGTGCAGTCGGCCGAGTTTGTGGCCGCGCAGGACCGGGCCGGCAACGCCATCGGGGGCCTGAGCGTGGGCGAGCCCGCCGAGTTGATGTACGAGATGACGGAGCTGGTCTGCGACATTCTGCCTCAAGATAAGCCGCGTTACCTGATGGGCGTGGGCACGCCGGCCAACATCCTGGAAAACATTGCGCTGGGCGTAGATATGTTTGACTGCGTGCTGCCTACCCGCAACGCCCGCAATGGCATGCTCTTTACCACGCAGGGCATCATCAACATCACCAATAAGAAGTGGGCCACCGACTTTTCGCCCATCGACGAAATGCTGGGCGGGCACGCCAGCACGTTTTACACCAAAGCCTACCTGCGGCACCTCATCCACGCCAAAGAGCTGCTGGGCGCTCAAATTGCCTCGCAGCACAACCTCACCTTCTACCTCTGGCTGGTGAAGGAAGCGCGTAAGCACATCTTGGCCGGCACGTTTGGACCGTGGAAGGCCCAGATGGCGGAGCAAACGATGCAGAGGCTGTAGGCGTCTATGGCACAGATGACGCTGATTCGGAGGACGCGGACGGTGCTGTTAAACCTGGCACAGGGCGGATTGCGGCTGGGACTGGTGGGGCTGCCGTTGCTCTGCTACTCAGTACCCATTCTGGGACTAGTAATAGAAAGCAGCAGCCTGTTTGAGCAGTACCAGGATATCTATATTGCCGGGCAGCCGCTGGGGCAGGTTCCGCCTACTGTGCAATGGGAGCAGCTAAGCCGCCTGCCGGCTGCGCTGCTGGTAGCAGCCGTGAAGGCTGGGCCAGCATTGTTGCTAGGAGGCCTGTTCAGCGTCCTGGCACTTGCGCTGGGCGGGTGGTTGCTGCGGCAGCGCTGGCCGCATTGGCAGTTGCGGCGGCCAGCTACCTTGGCCGGCCAGGCTGGGCAGTGGCTGGCCCTGTTGCTACTGGCCTACGTGCTGGGCTGCCTGGCGCACCTGCTGCTCCCAGCAGCCTGGTTCAACCTGCCAGTGCTGCCAGCTGTGCCCGAGCTACAAGCCAAGGTGCTGCGTGAAGAATTCTTGTGGCCGTGGCCTACGCCTGGTATGGCCGGGGAGCAGGCTTGGACTATCTACAGCCCGGCAGTCCTTGAGGCCCTTGGCTTTCAGCCGCTGAAAGCAGCCACTATCAAACTAGGTGCCCTGTTCGCAACGTTGCTGCTGTATCGCCGCTCTTTACGCCGCCCGTTAGCAGTTGCTGCCCCCGAATCCGTTACACCTGTTTGAATCTGCGATTTATGCGCATCCTGGATAAATACATCATCTACAAGTTTCTCACCGCGTTTTTTTTCACGGTGCTCATGCTCGTGTCGGTGATTTGCGTTATTGACTACACCGAGAAGAACGACGATTTTATCCACCACAACCTCACGTTCTGGCAGGTACTCACGACGTACTACATTTTCCTGTTTCCGTACTTTTCCAACCTGCTGGCCCCAATTACCATCTTCATTGCCGTGGTGTTTGTGACGGCGCGGCTGGCGGCGCGCACCGAGCTGGTGGCTATGCTGGCCAGCGGCATGAGCTTCGAGCGGCTGCTGCTGCCCTACGTCATGGGGTCGGGTATTATTGCCGTATTCACCTACGGGCTCATTGGCTGGGTGATTCCGCGGGCTACCGACCGGATAGTAAAATTCGAGAACATCGTGGTGAACGAGCCTTTTCACTACAACGACCGCAACGTGCATATCAAAGTAGGGCCGCACTCCTACGTCTATTTGGAGAACTACGACAACACCCACAACATGGGCGTGCATTTTGCCCTCGAAACCATCGATGGCACCACGCTGCGCCGCCGCCTCACGGCCGACGTTATTACCTGGGACACCACCAAGCAGATGTGGCACCTCACGCCGCAAACAGTGCGCACGTTTCAGGAGCCCTCGGGCGAGCGCCTGCTGAGTTTGCCGCCCCGCGATACCACCCTCAACCTCTACCCCAAAGACTTCGCCAGTACCTACCGCCTGGCCGAAACCCTGACCTCGCCCGAGCTAAACCACCTGATACAGGAGAAAATAAACCGGGGTGCCGCCGACACCGCGCAGTACCTGAGCGTGAAGTACGAGCGCTACGCTTACCCCTTTGACATCATCATCCTTACCCTCATTGGGGTGGTGCTGAGCGCCCGCAAGAGCCGCGCCGGTGTGGGCGGGCAAATAGCGCTGGGCTTCGTGCTGGCCTTTGTGTTTATCATCTTCGTGATGCTCTCGCGCAACCTGGCCTCGGTGGGCAGCATGCCGCCCATGCTGGCTGCCTGGGTGCCGGGCCTGGTATTCTCGGCCATTGGCCTGGTGCTGTACCGGGTGGTGCCAAAGTAGGTAGTAGGTAAGAAAGAACGTCATGCTGAGCTTGCCGAAGCATGACGTTCTTTCTTACCTACTACCCCATCACCTCATTACTTATGCTCCGCGACTACCTCAAACTCCACTTCATCGTCCTGCTGTGGGGCTTCACGGCCATTCTGGGGCGGCTGCTGACGCTGCCGCCCGTAGAGCTGGTAGGGTGGCGCACGGGGTTGGCGGCGCTGGGGCTAGGCGGGCTGCTGCTGGCGCGGCGGCGGCCGGCCGGTGCGGGCAGCCCAGCCGCTGCCGCGCAACTGCTGGGCACCGGCGGACTGGTAGCGGCGCATTGGATAACATTTTTTCTGGCAGCGCGGCTCTCGTCAGTGAGCATCTGCCTGGCGGGGCTGGCTACGCTCGCGCTCTGGACTTCCTTGCTAGAGCCGCTGCTGCTACGCCGCCCGGTGCGGGCCTACGAAATCGGGCTGGGGCTGGTGTCGCTGCTGGGCCTGGGGCTGGTGGCTACTACGCTGGTGAGCCCGGCGCACCCGGCCGCTGCCCCCTCTACGCAGCTGCTGGGGCTGGGCGTGGCCGTGCTGAGTGCGGGGCTGTCGGCGGTGTTCAGCATTATCAACTCGCGGCTGGTGCGGCGGCACGAGCCGCTGGTGCTCACGCTCTGGGAAATGGGGGGGGCATTTTTGAGCGTGGTGCTGTTTCTGCCGGTGTACAGCCGGTTTTTTACGGCGGGCACGGGCTTGCATCTGGCGCTGGGCTTCAACGGCTTTGCGCCGCCGTGGCAATGGGTGGGCGACTGGCTCTGGCTGGCGCTGCTAGCCGGGGCCTGCACCGTGTACGCCTTCGCCACCTCCGTTGAGCTGATGCGGCGGCTGGCCCCCTTTGCCGTCAACCTCACCATCAACTTGGAGCCCGTGTACGGCATTGTGCTGGCCGTGCTCATTTTTGGGGAGAAGGAGCGTATGGCCGGGGGCTTTTACCTGGGCACCGGCCTTATTGTGCTCAGCGTGTTGCTGCACCCGGTAGTGGAGCGCCGCATGCGTAGCCGCGAGGCACGGGCCGCGCAGCCGGTGGTGTAGCGCTCAACTTTAGCTTGGCGCATCGCCGCGAAGCGGCGAAGCTCGCGTTTGCATTCGTTCGAACCAAGCGGCACAGTGCCAGATTCGCCGCGCTGCGGCGATGCGCCAAGCTAAAGCTGAGCGCTACATTCGCCTGTATGAACCCATCCCAGACTTACGACATCATCGAGTTCACGGCGCAGCCCGGCCAGTATTACGGCGACAGCATCAAGATGTCGAAGCTGGTGCTGCAAAGCGGCAACTACGTGAAGGCGTCGGCCAAGAACATTCCGCTGGGGCACTCGCGCTACGGCGGGCCGGTAGCCGACCTGCCGCCGGGCGTAGCCTACCCGCCCGAGCTGCGCCTAGCCGCCCAACTCGACCTGGCCGTGTTCGCGCCCCACGACAAAACCGGCCTGCTGCCTAAAACCGGGCAGCTGCTGTTTTTCGCCCACCCCCGCGACGACCGGGGGCAGGTGCTCTACGCCGACGTCCCCAACGACGAGTTGGTGCGGGTGGTAAGAGACCACGAAGACAATTTCTACTCCGGCGTGCTCATCGACCAGGTTTTTGCCGCCACCGAAACGCTGGCCAGCCGCTACCGGGCGCCCGAAGACGAAGAAGAAGCCGAATGGGCTAAAGAGGCTGGCTCCCTGAACGCCGACGGGCTGCTGTGGGACGACTTCGCAGGCAGTAAGCAGTCGAAAATCTTCGGCATTTACACCCATTGCCAGTTGGGGGAAGAGGAAATTATCGACATCCTAAATTCAAGCAAAGTGCTGCTGCTCCAAGTGGGCGAGAACGGGTTCAATGATGAGGGCGTGTTCAGCGTGCTCATCGAAGAGGCCGACCTGGCCGCCTGCGATTTTACTCGCTGCGAGTTTGCCTGGGGGCAGTCATAGGGCCCGGCGGGCAACCCGGCGCGGGCTTCCCCGGTACAGCCGGGTATGCCCACTACCTACGCCGCCTCGCCCCTCGAAAAAGCCCTGGCCGACCACACCATCCTAGACGATTTTTACGGCCGGGTGCCCACTGCTGCCCGCCGCACGCCCATGCGCGAGCTGATTTCAACGCTGCTCTCGCACCGCACCACCCACGCCGACGAAGAGCTGGCCTACGACCGCATGCTCGAAGCCTTCGGCGACTGGGAGGGCGTGCTGGCTGCCCCGCTCGACGACCTTATCCACGCCATCCGCACTACGCGCTGGCCGGCCACGCAGGCCCCGCGCATCCAGGAAATCCTGGGCCGCATCAAAGCCGAAACGGGCGGCTCGTTTGAGTTGGATTTTTTGGGCAAGTGGCCCACCGAGCGCAGCATGGCGTGGCTCACCGACATGCCCGGCATCGGCCTCAAAACCGCGTCGCTGGTGCTGCTTTTCAACTTTCGCAAGCCCGTGCTGCCCGTCGATGCCCACGTACACCGCGTGATGCAGCGCCTAGGCGTGCTGGGGCCGAAGGTGAGCGTAGAAAAAGCCCACGGGGTGCTGCTGACCATGCTCAAGCCCGAGCTGGACCCCGAAGGCTTGTTCAATTTTCACAAGCACAACTACTGGCACGGCCAGCAAATCTGCTTTTTTCAGCGCCCCAACTGCCCGCGCTGCCCGCTCAAGGGCTTCTGCAACTACTACCAGGAACACTTCGGCGAAGCCACGGCCGAGGCCCTGGCCGCTACCCCGGCGCACTGGGACGCGGCGGCCTGGGGCAAGCTGCCGCATTAACTTCGTAGCGCGGACTCTGCGAGTCCGCGAATGGTGTTGTGGAACAACTACCCTATTCGCGGACTCACAGCGTCCGCGCTACTGCTTATGCGTCTTGTCCGCCACCCGGTTCTCTGCAATTACTACGTCACGTACCGCTGCAATGCGAAGTGCGCGTTTTGCGACATCTGGGAAAAGCCCTCGCCCTACATCACCCTCGCCGATGTGGAAGCCAACCTGCGCGACCTCAAGCGGCTGGGCGTGCGCGTCATTGACTTTACCGGGGGCGAGCCGCTGCTGCACCGGCAGTTGCCCGAGTTTCTGGCCCTGGCGCGGGGCATGGGCTTCATTACCACCGTCACGACCAACGGCCTGCTCTACCCCAAAAACGCCGAAAAGCTGCGCGGAAAAGTGGATATGCTGCACTTTTCGCTCGACTCGGCCGACCGCACCACCCACGACCTGGGCCGGGGCGTGGCCTGCTACGACTTCGTGCTCGAAAGCATTCGCGTGGCGAAGGAGCTAGGCGAGCGGCCCGATATCCTGTTCACCGTTTTCCGCAAAAACCTCGCCGACCTGGAGGCGGTGTACCGCGACATCACCCAGCCCAACGGCCTGGTACTCATCATCAACCCGGCCTTTGAGTACGGCGACGTGGAAACCGGCGAGCAGCTCACGGAGGAAGAGTTGAGCTACCTCTCGGCCTTTGGCAAGCGCAAGGGCGTGTACCTCAATGAAGGCTTCATTGCGCTGCGGCGCGACGGTGGTAACCACGTAGCCGCGCCCGTGTGCCGGGCGGCCAGCACTACGCTGGTTATTTCGCCCAGCAACGAGCTGGTGCTGCCCTGCTACCACCTCGGCGAGCAGAAATTCCCCATCGGCGGCCAGCTTTTCGACCTCTACAACGCCCCCGAAACCCAGCGCCTGGCGGCCCTCGAAGGCCGCCTGCCCGCCTGCGAGGGCTGCACCATCAACTGCTACATGCAGCCGAGCTTCGCGGTCGAAACCAGCAAGTATTTCTGGGAAGCTCTGCCGAGTACCCTCAAATACAACTGGGAAAAAGGCACCTGGAAGCGCCTGCTGGGTGTAGGGTAAGCTTCAGCTTGCCGTTCGGGCGGGCGGCAAGCTGAAGGCTTATCCTACACCCAAGGCGGCCAGCACTTGCCGCAGTTCCTCGGGCTGCTGGGTGCCGAGCAGCAGCTTATTGCCGCTCTGGAATACCAGCTGTAGTCCGTCGGGGCCCCATACATTATAGGCTAGGTCGCCGGGCAAACCCTTTAGGCCCCAGCCGCCGAAGTCGCCCAGCGGCGAGTAGGTGCGCAGGTACACCCGCCGAAATTCGCTCCAGGGCCAGTGCCGCCAGCGGTTGAGGAAGGGTATAAACTGGTAGTGAATACCTTGAGCATCGACTCGCACTGTGAGTTTCATCAGCCACAGGCCGGCCAGCAGCGGCAGCAGCCCAACGGCCAGCAAGGTAAAAGCTGGCCAGCTTGGAGCCTTGACTACAACAATAAGGGGAAGCATAACTGCCAGCAGCGTCAGGGCCACCAGCAGCCACCGCCAGCGGTGCCGAAACCATTGAGTTTCTTCGAATACGGGCGGTGAGATAGCAGGCATACCGGGTTAATCGGGCGCGGGACAGTAGTATTACAGCCTCAAACTTACTTCTCGTTATGCCCGCCCTTATCCTGCCCGTTTACGGCATCCTGCCCACTATCGGCCCCGACTGTTTCCTGGCTGACAATGCCACTGTAGTCGGCGATGTAGTGCTGGGCCGGGGCTGCACGGTGTGGTTTACGGCCGTCATTCGGGGCGACGTGAACAGCATCCGCATCGGTGACGAAACCAACATCCAGGACGGGGCCGTGCTGCACTGCACCTACCAAAAGGCGGCCCTCACCATCGGGTCCCGCGTGAGCATCGGGCACCGGGCGCTGGTGCACGGCTGCACCGTGGCCGACGACGTGCTTATTGGTATGGGCGCCATCGTGATGGACCACGCCGTAGTGGGTACAGGCTGCCTCATCGCGGCCGGGACCGTAGTGCTGGAAAACATGGTGTGCGAGCCGGGCTACCTCTACGCCGGGGTGCCCGCCAGAAAAATAAAGCCCGTAAGCGACGCCCAGCGCGAAGGGCTACGGCGCACGGCGGCCAACTACCAGTTGTATGCGAGCTGGTTTGAAAAGTAGGAAAACTATCTCATTCTTCGGCTTACTGTATTCGCGCCACTAGTTTGCGTTGATACTTGGCAAACCATTAGTATGAACGCCAGATGAAGTAAATAACTTCGACTTTTTAAGGTGGCTAACTCGTGTACTTACAGCAAAATAACTGTGGTAGAAAAAAATTAAAATAGAGGGGTAAAAATTAGGAAAGGTTTTACCCAGTAACATACATTTGCTACGAACCAATTTTCACCTTTTTCATTTTCTTTTATGAAAAGAACTTCTGCTCTCTTTGTTGCCCTAGGTATTGCTGCCGCATCCCTATCGTCGTGCAGCCGGTCTAACTACGCCTTCAATAACACGGCCCCGGCTTACCTCGGTTCGGAGAAGGTGCAGGCCGCAGCTTCGGTAGCTGAGCCTGTTGCTACTGAAGCTGTAATAACCCTGCCAGCCAGCGCAACAGCCCAGCGCCCCGTAGTTGCGCACGCAGCTAAGGCAGCAGTTAAACCCGTTGTGAAGGCCGTAGCAGTTGCCCCAGCAGCGGTAGTAACGGAAACGCCAGCAACTGATGCTATCACCAGCACGATTGCCAAGACTTCCTATAGCCACGCCGAACGTAAGGCGCTTCGCCACCAAGTGAAGCAGATTATTGCTTCGCACAACTCTACAACTGCCGAAGGCAAAAGCCAGTTGGTTGCAGCAATACTGTGCTTCTTCTTGGGTGGCATTGGCATTCACGACTTTTATTTAGGGCGCCCTCTCAAAGGGGTATTACAGATATTGCTCACTTTGTTATTTGGTGTGGGTTTTATTCTGGTAATCATTGATTTTGTCCGGATACTTTTGGGAACGGAGAAGCCAGCCGATGGCGACTATGCCAAGAAGCTGTAGTGAACTTCTGCACCCATAACAAAAACACCTCCCTGAAAGCAGGGAGGTGTTTTTGTTATGGGTATCCCTGTGTCTATTACCTATTTACCATGAATGCACCGTCTTTATTCCTCCCTGCCGGGCGCAGTATTCTGGTACTATTGCTGGCTATAGCCTTAGGTGCCTGTAGCCGCGGCAGCTACTCGTTTCAGTTTGCGCCAGCACCGCTAGCTGCTACCCCAACTGCCGCCCCAACCTTCAGGCGGCTGCCTGGCACAACCGAAACGGCTGACACGCTCATGGCAACGGTGGCAATTCCGGCTCCGGTTGCGTTGAGCCAGCCAGCACAGCCAGTAGTAAGAGCGCGGCCCAAACTTGGTGCGGTACGTATGGCGCTAATCCTGACGCGTGTGCTGCCGCAGCTTCGGCAAGCGCAAGCTGCCGCCCGCCACCAGCCCAGACTGCCCGACCAGCCCACGCCGGTGCGTTATCGCAGCCGAGGCATCGCGTTTTTGCTGAATCTTCTACCATTGTTTCTTCTTGGCGTTCCAGGTATCTACTGTTTCTACCTGGGTCGTCCTGAACGTGGTGTGCTGCAACTGGCTCTCACGGGAACTGCATTGTTGCTGTTGATAGGCGGTCTAATAGCTGCACTTCTTAACGGCGGGGTCGGCGCGCTACTTGCTATTGTTTTAGGCGCATTGCTCTATACAGGGGTATTGGTCTGGCAACTGGTTGATGCCATACTTATTCTCTCGGGCGACCTCAAGCCTAAAGATGGCGAGTACTACCCGCGCTTTTTCCAGACCCGCCCCGACGCCGAGGTGCCGCGCTAAGCCAGCGGGTCGGTATCATCAGGCAGCAGCGACGAAAGCACCCGCAACTGCACCAGCTCTACCACGCGGGAGGCGCGCTTGAGCACCCGAAATCAGGGCCAGCAGCTAGCACTATAAAGTCCCTGAAAAAATGGCTAATAGTGCTCCAAAGTGAAGCAATGCCACACCAGGTACGCCCTGGTGGCTAAAATAAAAGTCGGAATAGAACTAATATCGCCTTGCAGACACACAAATAAGTTTCGTGCTTTGGCAGCACATCTACTACCTGTCTGCCATGAAAGCCATTTCTATACTCCCTGTTGCCCGGCGCGGCCTCTTGTTATTGCTACTAGCCGTAAGCTTGGGGGCTTGCAGCCGCGCCAGCTATCCGATGCAGCTCCGTCCGCTCGCCTCAACGCCAACTCAGGCCATAGCACCTGTCGGCGTTGATACGCCAGAAGTTGGCGCAGCTGCCGGTTCTCTCTTAGCTGTAGTGGTGGCCCAGCCAGCGCTCATGCGTAATGCCTCTAATCACCAACTAGTTTCGGTATTGGCACGGCTACGGCCAGCCCGGCGGCAGGCGGCGATGGCCCGGCTGCTACCCCGCTTACGTCAGGCAATGGCTGCTGCCAGCCACCAGACGCTGCCACCCAACCAGCCCGTGCTGGTGCGTCGCAAAAGTCGGGGTATTGCATTTTTACTGGCAGTTTTGTTTGTTACCTTTCCTTTTTATAAGCCGCACAATTTTTACCTGGGCTACCGCGAACGAGGAGTAATAGGTACCGGGTTGGCAATTGGGGGAGCGTTCCTATTGTTTGTAGGCAGTTTCGGCCAGACAACTACCGTTGCTTACGTGGGAGGTGCTCTGCTGATAGGAGTTGCCGTGTGGCAAGTAGTAGACGCCATCCGCATTCTTATCGGCAGCCTCAAGCCTAAAGATGGCGAGTACTACCCGCGCTTCTTCCAAACCCGCCCCGACGCCGAGGTGCCACGCTAAGCCAGCGGGTCGGTATCGTCGGGCAGCAATGATGAGAGCACCCGTAGCTGCACCAGCTCCACTACGCGGGAGGCGCGCTTGAGCACCCGGAACTCGTAGGGCTCCAGCACAGCCACATCGCCTACCTCGGGGATATTGCCGTAGAGCACGTTGAGCAGGCCGCCCACAGTTTCGTAGTCGTCGCCCTCAGGCAGGGGGTAAGGCAAAAACTCGTTGGCGTCGGAGATAGGCGTGGCGGTATTCACCCGAAACTCGGTTTCGGACACCTTTTCTACTACCGGCACCTCGTTGTCGTACTCGTCCTGGATTTCGCCCACCAGCTCCTCCATAATGTCCTCAATGGTGACGATGCCCGACACGCCGCCAAACTCGTCGCTCACGATGGCCATCACCAGGTGTTTGCGCTGAAACTGGCGCAGCAGGCGGTTTATTTTCTTGGTTTCGGGCACGAAGTACGCCGGGCGCATAATGCGGGCCAGCTCGATGGGCTGTTGCCGACGCACCAGCGGCAGCAAATCTTTCACATACAGCACGCCCACCACGTTGTCGATGTTGCCCTCGTACACCGGCAGGCGCGAGTAGCCCTCGCTGTTCACGGTTTCGAGAATCTGGTCGTCGGTGGCATGCACGCTCAGGGCCGAAAGCTTGGTGCGGGGCACCATTATCTGCTTCACCATGCGGTCGTTGAACTGAAAGACGTTCTCAATCAGCTCGTGCTCCGAATCCTGAATTTCACCGCTCTCCTTGCTTTGGTCGATGAGCAGGCGCAGCTCGTCGGAGGTGTGGGCCTCCGTGCCGTGCCCGCTGCTGTGGATGCCTACCGCCCCGAGCAGCATATTAGCGGCCTTCGACAAAAACCACGTCAGTGGCAGCGTCACGAGGTAGAAGGCTCGTAGCGGCACTACCAAAGCCATACTTACCGCTTCGGGCCGCTGAATGGCCACCGCTTTCGGGAACAATTCTCCAAAGAGCACGTGCAGCACGGTGATAATAACCAGCCCCGTAACAACGGCAATGCTATGGGCCGTTGCCACTGACAGGGCCGTGAAACCCAAGCTGTTGACCAAGTTCTGAATCAGCTCGGTGGCTACTTCTTCGCCCACGGCACCCAAGATGAGCGAAGCGATGGTAACGCCCAACTGCGTGGCAGAGAGGTAGTCGTAGAGCTTGCGCAACACCCCGAGGGCTTGCACCGCCAGGCGGCTGCCCTCTTTGGCTTTAATTTCGAGCTGGGAAAGTCGGACGCGGATAAGCGAAAACTCCGCTGCTACGAAAAAGCCGTTTACTAAAACCAGTAATAAAGTAAGGAATATCTTAAAGCCCATGGAATTAGCTTCCCTCAGACGCAGACGGTCGGGATGCCTAGTTGCTACAAAAGTACGCACGTTAGCAGGGCGGGTTCAACTTTAGCCGGGATACTTGCTCAACCGACACCATGCAACTTGCGGGAAACGGCACACGACTGGTTTGGCTAGGCAGCGTGCCGCGCTGTCTGGCGGCTTTACCAACAAAAAGGGGCGGCTTCCCGTAGGAAACCGCCCCCTTATTTTAAGCTGTAGCGGAAGGACTTGAACCTCCATGAAGTGGTTAGGCTCAAATTCCTAAAAATAAGGACTTTATCCCAGTATCTTCACCCCCGAGATAGGAGGGCGTGTCTGCCAGTTTCACCACACTACACTGTAAACCCGGTACGCCATTTGCGTTAAGGCGGTGCAAAAGTACTCAGAATAATGGGGATTAACAACCCGTTCCATTTAAATTCCTAAAAAACACCTTGCAAGTGCTACCTGTGTAGTAGCTTTGAAAGCAAAAATTTCCGATGCCTATGCCCCGTGACTATGAGCTTGACGAGACAGACCACCGTATTCTGAGCCTGCTGATGCAGGATGCCAAGATGCCGTACACCGAAATTGCCCGCCAGATTCACGTCTCGGGTGGTACCGTGCATGTACGTATGAGCCGGCTCGAAGAACTTGGCATCGTTCGGCGCGCTACCCTCGACCTCGACCTAACCAAGCTCGGTTTCGGGATGCAAGCCTTCGTGGGGATGTTCCTGCAAAAAAATTCGATGTATCAGGAGGTATTGGTCGCCCTGAAAAATATTCCGGAGGTGACGGATGCCTACGCCACTACTGGTACCTATGGCCTGTTTTTGCGCCTGGTATGCCGCGATACCCAGCACTTGCGGGCCGTATTGCACGACCAGATTATGATGATTAATGGGGTAGAGCGCACAGAAACGCTCATCTTGCTCGATGAGGCCTTCAGCCGCCCAGTCCAGTTTGAGGGCACTGCCTAGCTCAGGTTGCGCTATTAGGCACTTGGCGCGGGTACAGAGGCCCGCACCAAGTGCCTAATAGCAGTTATCAGATAGCCGCCGCATCTTCAGCAGTCGGGGAATTAGCAGTGGGCGGTGCTGGTGGGCCTGCTGGCTCGGCCTGGGCACGGACCAGCAGGCCCACTAGCGCCTCTACCAGCCCGCCACTGCCGCCGGCTCCGCCCGCGCCACCGTTGGCTTGCACGTCGGGCGTGATTTTTACCTGGTGGTCGCCGAAATGTGCCGCTACCAGCTTGACGTATCAACATTAAAAAATAAGCGCCGGATGCGATTATCCTGAAACATAAGGCTCAACTCGTACTGTCCATTTACCGATGACTCAGTTATAGTAAAGGTGGCGTAGGTTCGGTATTTTCCTGCGAAAAGGCCATCTTTAGTGCTAGTGATAAACGGAACGGCTTTGACGCAGCGAACCGTATTGGTTAGGTTACATCTGAACAGCGTTGTCTTCTGGCCCGACTGGTAAAATACCATTGTGTCGTCTTTAGTGCAGTAAGTGACCCACTTGTCTCCTGGTGCCGGAGCCATCCAATTTTCCACTGGGGCAGTTAGTTTCTTGAAATGCAGTTCAATAGCTGCCGTTCTCAATGAGCCGGTTTGGCTGATGAAGCGAGAAATCAGTTTCTCGTTGACTAGTAGCTTAGACTTGGGGGCTTGCGCGTGTAGTACCTGACTCAGAAATAAGCTTGTCAGGAGCAGGCAGATAGTGCTTCTCATGGCTGGAATGATTACTATGCTTGCTCTCCGGATTTTTGCGGTTCGGTAGTCGGTGATTCGGGCAAGGTGGTGAGGGTGCTTTCGCGGTTCTGGGCTTGCACCAGCAAGCCGAGCAGAGCTTCCATAAGGCCGCCACTGCCGCCAGTTCCGCCCGTGCCGCCGCTGTTGGCTTGCACGTCGGGCGTGATTTTTACCTGGCGGTCGCCGATTATCTGCATCAGCTGCAGGGCCGTGAACTCGCGGGTGCCCAGGCTGTCGACGCCCACGCGGTAGGCTTCGGCTTTGGCCTGGCCGATGGCGCGGATGGCTTCGGCCTCGCCGGTGCCGCGCAGGCGGGTAGCTTCGGAGTCGGCAATGGCGCGCAGGCGGGTGCTTTCGGCCTCGCCCCCGGCGCGAAGCTTGGTAGCTTCGGCTTCGCCACGTACTTTTTTCACCTGGGCATTGGCCAGTAGCTCGGCAATGTTTACGCCTTCTTCGCTCTTTACCAGTTCACTCTGAATATCGGCAATGCTGGTGGCGCGCACCAGGGCCTGGCGCTGGCTTTGGGCGGCCTGTTGCACTTCGTAGGTTTTACGCTGCTCCTCGGCCAGCTTGCGGTCGGTTTGGGTGGTCATGAGCTGCTGCGGCGGCACAATGTCGCCGATGAGCGTGTCCACGGCCTGCACGTTGTAGGCGGCCAGGGCCGTGCGGATGAAGGAGGCCGCATCGCGCTGGCGCTCGGCCCGGTTGGTGAGGTAGTCGAGCACCGTGTACTCCTGGCTGGAGTTGCGGAAGTAGTTACCCACAATGGGCTCCAGCACGTGGTCGACTAGGTTGGGCATGGAGCCCACCCGCGAGATAACGCGGGGCGCATCCAGCGCCCCAACGTGGATAATCTGGGCCACATCAAGGTTAAACGAAAAACCGTCGCGCGAGCGCACCGTGATGCTGCTCAGGGAGTTGTCGTAGCCGTGGGCTTCGGTACGGTTGGCCCAGTTGAGCACAATGTTGGTAGTAGGCACCAGCTCCACGCGCATGATGCGGATGTTGAGCGGCTGCCGGCCGGGGTAAAGCGGCGTTACCCAGATGCCTTTGTGGCCTACTTCCACAAGGTTGCCGTGGGTGAAATCGGCCCCGCTGATATCCTGGGTGGAGCGGCCCACAAACGAAATAACCACGCCTACGTGGCCGATAGGAATTTCCGTCATGGGCACCTGCTCGACGCGGCAAAACCAGGGGTTCAGGTTCCAGGCGCCGCTCAGCAGCACTTGTTCCTGCAGGCCGCGCCGGCCGCCGGCCAGCAAAAAGCGTTGCGCATCCTGGAAATTGTCGTGCTGGGGGATGACGGGGCCGGCAATTTCACCCGGCTCGATGGGCACGCCGTCGAGGGTGGTGATGATGCCTACCGCATCGGGCACTACCCGGTACACGGCCAGCTCGTTGGGGTTCATGCCCATCATTTCGGCGTTGCGGCGGGTAATAACCGTGAACAAGGCCGTGTTGATGCGGTAGGTACCGGCCGTGAGAATACTCAGCTGCCGGCCCTTTTCGCCGCCTTTGGTGAGGAAGGCCCGGGCATCCTGGTAGTCGTCGCAGTCGACTACCCGGCCCAGCATGTGCGAGGGCGGAATAACGGACCCGGCGTTGGCCACTACCAGCCCGATTTCGCCCTGCGGCACCACCGTCACGGGCTCTTTGGTGACGGCAAACTGCCAGGGCCAAAGGAAGAAGTGCCAGCCGGGGGCCAGCGTATCGGCCTGCAAGCCGGCCTCACCCTCCAGAGCAATAAGCTGGCCGGGACCGAGGTTGGTGCGGGAAAATTTCTTGGCTACCACGCCCACTTCCAGCTCGCCGATAACGACGATGCCCATGAGCGACTTGGCCAGCAGCAGCAATACTAGCAGGCCCACTACAATGCCAATGAGGGTGTAAAAAAGCGGAATAGTGAGGGCAAGGAGCATACAGAGAAGGGGGCAAGCGTGAATAAGACCGGAAAGGTAGCCGCCGCCGTGAGTCTGCCAGCCACAAAAAAAGCTTCCCCGCGCCAGGCGGAGAAGCTTCATATCGTTGGGCCAGGGCCAGCATTACATCTTCTGGGGGGCGTCCACCTGCATAGGGGCCGTCTTAACGGTTTTGGTGGTTTGGTTGCGCTTGTAGCGCATGTCGGGGGTACCGTCTTTCTTCATCTTTTGGTTGGCTTTGTAGCGCATATCGGGCGTACCGTCGGCCTTCATCTTGGTGGTGGCGGCGGCTGGGGCCATCATGCCCGTTTTGCTAGTCGTCGTAGTGGTGTGCTTGGTGGTGACCGGGGCCATCTTGGTCTTGGTCATTGTCGTGTGCGACGACGTGCTGCTGCTTATGGTGCCGACGGCCGGGGCCGTTTGGGCCTGCACGGCCAAGCCGCTAACTACAAGCAGCATAGTGAGAAAACCGAAAATGCGGTTCATAAAAAAAGAGAAAAATGGGTGAGGAAAAGTGCTGCCTTACCCGGCAGACAAGGGTGGAAAAACAAGAGTCAGCAGCTAAAAGCAGCGTAAAGTAAGCGCTACGGTTTAAACCTGGCACCGAACTGGCTATCCAAAAGTCATTCCAGCTTTTGGACTATTCACCCGTCATTCACTTCCTATGAAAAATCTGCTTGTTGCCGCTGCCCTCTTATTGGTAGTCACTGCCGCCCAGGCCCAAACCGCAACTCTTGGTATTAACGCCCGTGAGCACAACCAGCGTGCCCGCATTCGCCAGGGCGTAGCCTCGGGCGAACTGACCCGCACCGAAGCCGCCCGGATGCGCGGCCGCGAAGCCGGCCTTACTGCCGAAAAGCGTGCTGCCAAGGCCGATGGCGTTGTGACGCCCGAAGAGCGCAAGGATATCCGGCGTACCGAGAACAAAAATAGTCGCGCCATCCACCGCCAGAAGCATGATGCCCATATGCGCTAGTGCCATTCCCAAACGTAAAAAGCCCCGCGTCAGCAATGACGCGGGGCTTTTTGCTATTTTGTTAATAACTAAGCCGTTACCTGGGCTTCCAGCTTTTGGGCCAGTACATGCTTGGGCACGGCACCTACTTGCTTATCCACAATCTGGCCGTTTTTGAAGACCAGCAGCGTAGGAATGCTGCGGATGCCAAATTTGCTGGGAATCTGCGAGTTGGCGTCTACGTCCATCTTACCTACAATGGCTTTGCCTTCGTATTCGCCGGCTAGTTCCTCCACCACCGGGCCTACCATGCGGCAGGGGCCACACCATTCGGCCCAAAAATCGATGAGTACTGGCTTATCCGAGTTGATAATCTCCTCGAAATTGGCATCGGTTATTTCAATTGCTTTATGCGCCATGACGCTAAAAAATTAAAGTGAAAAAACGTCCGGCGTGTACGGCCAACGCGGCTGCAAGGTAGCGGAGTGGGAGTGAAACAAACGTGGGTAGGGAAAGTTCAGCAGTTGTCCGCTAGCTGTCGCCGTGCCCCGGCGCGGCTACTGCGCAGCTTTGGGGCGCGGGGTAGGCTCGGCACGCGGAAATGACTGCGGCCGGGAGCGCGGCTCGGGCGTGGGCGACGAATCAGGGTGAGGATAAGGATAGCTGCCACCGTGGCCCCAATCCCAGCGCCACTTCCCGCCGCGTAGTGCGATATTGATTTGCACCATGATAACTCCGTTGTGAAAGCGGTTGCTGCTGCCCGGATACAGCGCCCCCGAGCCGTAGCCATCGCGGTACACAGTGCTGAAGTCGCCGCTGTAGCGCAACTCGATGCCCGCGCCGCCGCCAGCAACCTGGTAGCCCACGCCGGCCACGTAGCCCGTGCCCCAGCGCGTAAGTGACTTGGCGTCGCCGTTGAGGGTTTCGCGGTAGTCATCGGCATCAGAAATGCCCATTGGACGCACGGTTTCCTGCTTGTCGAGAGCCAGGCTAAGCTGCGGGCCAGCTACTATAAACCAGCCGTGGCGGCTACCGCTGCCCGGCCCGTAGCTGAATAGTACGGGCAAATCCAGGTAGTGCAGGGCCGCCTCATACACGTTGGCCTGCGGCTTGGTGGGGGGCACCGGGCCAGCGTACTGGTACCAGTAGTTGTCCTGCTGTACGCCCTTGCCCGAATATACCAGCTCAACTTGCCAGGCGGTGCGGGCCGATAGCCGCTGCGTACCGGAGAAGCCTGCCGAAAACCCCGTAGTGAGGCCAGTATCCCAGCCGATATAGCCCCCACCGGTGTAGGTAGTCAGGTTGAGGCCACCTTTGAGGTTGATTAACAGCGCGTGCGGGCGCGGCACCACGGGGGCCTCCAGGGTGGGGGTTTCCTGGGCCCGGCCCTGGCGCGCCGCCAAGGCCAGCAGCCCAAAGGCCAGCGTAAACAGAGGCTTCATGGTGGAGGGGGTGGGAGAGAAAGATGAGTGTAGTAAGTATAAAGCTGGCGCTATGTTCCTAAATCAGGGCGCACACGTCCAACTCGAATTCGCGCATTTTTTCGATAAACGCCTTGGGCTCAATCTGGAAGCGGCGTGAGAACATGTCTACGGCCAGTTTTTCGTGGGGCTCCACGAATTGGATTTCGAGGCGCTTTGAGCCTTTGGCGTGCTCAATGGCTTCTTGCAAGCGGTCAATCATGGGGCCGGTAACGGTGCGTAGGTCGAGCTTCACGCGCACGCCTTTGCTGAGCTTGTCGGCCACCTGGGCCAGCGGCTCCATCGTTTTTATTTTCAATTCCCACTGGTCCTGGGTGCCGTAGCGTAGCTCCATCTTGCCCCGGATGAAGAGGGGCGGCACCTGCTCGTTGTGGTAGTTTTTGGGGTTGATAAGTGGCCCGAACTTGGTGTAATCGTCGCGGAACAGCGCCAGGTTGAGGCTCGAGTCATAGTCCTCGATGTTGAACGAGGCCATTGGCTGCCCGCTTTTGGTGGTGCGGAACAACACCCCCGATACCAGCCCAGCCACGTTCACGTCCTTGCCTTTGTGGCCTTCAATCTTGTCGAGCGGGCAGGTACAATAAGCGTCGATTTCCATGCGGTAGGTATCGAGTGGGTGGCCCGAGAGGTAGAAGCCCACCACCTCCTTCTCGCGGCGCAGCTTTTCGGGTGCGCTCCACTCGTCCATATCGGCTATTTTGGGCAGCGGCGCCGATACGGCCCCAAACGCGCCGGCCCCAAACAAGCTGTGTTGAGCCGATTCCTTGGCTGCCTGGTGCTGCTGGCCCAGCTTCAGGGCTTTCTCGATGAGGTTCTGGTCGCCGGCCGGAGCATCCAGAAACTGCCGGCGGTTGTACTTCTCAAACGAGTCGAAGGCCCCAGCCTGGGCCAGGCTTTCCCAGGTTTTCTTGTTCACGGCCCGCAAATTCACGCGCTTGGCAAAGTCGAACACGTCGGTAAACGGGCCGCTTTTCTGACGCTCCTCCACCAGCTCCAGTACGGCCGCTTCGCCCGCGCCTTTCACGGCGGCGAGGCCGAAGCGAATCTGGTTTTCGCGGGGCACGTTGAACTTCTGCTCGCTCTCGTTCACGTCGGGCCCCAGCACGGCCACGCCCTGCTTGCGGGCTTCCTCGATAAAGAAGGTCACCTTCTTAATGTCGCCCATGTTGTTGGTGAGCACGGCGGCCATGTACTCGGCGGGATAGTTGGCCTTTAAAAATCCAGTTTGATATGCAACCACGCTGTATGCGGCACTGTGGCTCCTATTAAAACCATATTCAGCAAATTTTTCCATCACGTCGAATACCTCGCTAGCCTTCTTCGCCGGAATCTTGTGGATTTCGCCCGCGCCCTTCACGAATTTCTCGCGCTCCTGGGCCATTTTCTTCATGTCCTTCTTGCCCATTGCCCGGCGCAGCAAGTCGGCCCCACCCAGCGAGTAGCCGGCCAGAATCTGGGCCGTTTGCATAATCTGTTCCTGGTAGACCATAATGCCCTGGCTGTATTCCAGGATGGGTTTTAGCAGCTCGTGCGGGTACTCCACGGGTTCGCGGCCGTGCTTGCGGTTGATGAAGTCGGGGATAAACTGCATGGGGCCGGGCCGGTAGAGGGCGTTCATGGCAATGAGGTCCTCGATGTTGGTGGGTTTCAAGTCCTTGAGGTACATGCGCATGCCCTCGCTCTCGAACTGGAACGTGCCGATGGTGTCGCCGCGCTGGTAGAGGGCGTAGGTTTTGGGGTCGTCGAGCGGAATGTCGTCGATGTCGATTTTGATGCCGTGGTTGCGCTCAATCAAGTTCAGGGCATCCACGATGATGGTCAGGGTTTTGAGGCCCAGAAAGTCCATCTTCAGCATGCCGGCGCTCTCGATTACCTTGCCGTCGAACTGCGTCACGAGCAGGTCCGAGTCTTTGGAGGTCGAGACGGGGATGTACTTCGTGATGTCGTCGGGGGCGATGATGACGCCCGCCGCGTGGATGCCGGTGTTGCGCACCGAGCCTTCGAGGTGGCGGGCCAGGGCCAGTATTTGCCCTTTCAAATCCTGGGTATCGTCCAGTATCGCCCGTAGCTCGGGCACGTCGCGGAAGGCCCCGTCGAGGGTGGTGCCGGGCTTTTCGGGCACGAGCTTAGCTATCTCGTTGGCGGCGGGCAGCGGCAATTCCAGGGCGCGGGCCACATCCTTGATGCTGCTTTTGGCGGCCATCGTGCCGAAGGTGATAATCTGGGCCACCTGCGTTTTGCCGTACTTGCCCACCACGTAGTCGATGACTTTCTGGCGGTTCACGTCGTCGAAGTCGATGTCGATATCGGGCATCGACACGCGCTCGGGGTTCAAAAAGCGCTCAAACAGCAGCGAGTACTTGATGGGGTCGATGTTGGTGATGCCCACGCAGTAAGCCACCGCCGAGCCGGCGGCCGAGCCCCGGCCCGGCCCCACGGCCACGCCCATGCTGCGGCCCTTGTTGATAAAGTCCTGCGTAATAAGAAAATACCCCGCAAAGCCCATCGTCTGGATGATGCGCAGCTCGTAGTCGAGCCGCTCCACTACCTCGGGGGTGCGCTCGCCGTAGCGCGGCGGCTTGTTCATGGTCACGGTGCCATTGCCGGCACCCGGCCCGAAGGCGCCCACGTAAGTCAGCTCGCGCAGAAAGTCGTCGGCGGTGGCAAACTGCGGGGGCAGCGGGAAATTGGGGAGCAGGATGTCGCGCGCCAGCTTGGGCGGGGTTATCTTATCCACAATTTCGTTGGTGTTATCCACACTCTCGGGCACGTCGAGGAACAATTCGTTCATCTGCGCCTGGTTCTTGAAGTAGAACTGGTCGTTGGCGAAGCCGAAGCGGCGCTTGCGCTGCTTGGGCGGCTTTTGCAGCTCCTCGTCGATGCGCGAGAGCATGCGGCGGGCATTTTCGTCGTGGCTGTGGGTGCTGCGCAGGTTCTCAAGCTGGTCGTAGTGCACGCGCTGGGTGGCGGTGCCCGGCATTCCCGTCAGGATGGTATAGTAGTTGGTTTCGAAGTCGCCGACCGGGATGCTGCGCTCCTCGGCCGTGTTCACGCACAGCAGCAGGTCGTGGGCAGCGTAGTCCGTTTGGTCTACATAGTGCGAGTCGTTGGTGCAAATGACCTTCACGTTGTACTTCTTGGCCAGGCCCAGCAGCACCTGGTTCACGTCTTCCTGGCTTTTGCCGGTGCCGTCGAAGTTCATCAGCCCGTGGCGCTGAATCTCGATGTAGTAGTCGTCGCCAAACACGTCGAGCCACCACTTGAGCAGCTCCTCGGCGCGGGCCTCGCTCTCAAACAAAATAGCCTGCGGAATCTCAGCTCCGATACAGCAGCTGGTGGCAATAAGGCCCTCGTGGTACTTGAGAATCAGCTCCTTGTCGATGCGCGGAAACTTCGAGTACACGCCCTCGATGTAGCTCATCGAGCTGAGCTTGGCCAGGTTGTGGTAGCCAGCTTGGTCTTTGGCGAGCAGCAGCTGGTGGTAGCGGTTGTCTTTCTCGCCCTTCTCGCGCAGAAAGGTTTTTTTGTGGCGGTCGGCCACCATGTAAAACTCCGAGCCCACAATGGGCTTGACGTTGTACTTATTGGCCTCGGCCACGAAGTTGAACGCCCCAAACATATTGCCGTGGTCGGTGAGGGCCACAGCGGGCATGCCATCGGCCTGCGCCTTTTTCATGAGCGCGCCGATGCTGGCTTGGCCGTCGAGTAGTGAGTACTGGGTGTGCGAGTGGAGGTGCGAGAAGGTGGGCACTTTTAAAACAGGAGGGGTAGGGGCGGGGCTTGCCCCCGCCCGTCGTTGAACAGACACCTTGTTCAACGACGGGCGGGGCCAAGCCCCGCCCCTACGGGTGGCTTCGTTGCCTAAAGTTACGGCCGGGGGTGGGGGTAGGCAAGGGCGTTTCCGGGGGTTGCTGATTCTCTGCCTATTGCTTTTTCCGACGCTCCTTACTCCACCACCAACTGCTGGGTGCGCGGGGCTTCGCCGGGGCCTTGCACCGTAAGCAGATAGAGGCCGGGAGCCATCCCGGTAGTGGGTAGGTCGGTGCTGGGGCCGGCAAACGAGCCCACGTACACCGTGCGGCCCACCACCGTTTGCACGGCCACCCGGGTAGCGCCGGGCATCCCCGGCGCCCCAGCTTCGAGGTGAACGGTGGCCCCGGCCGGCACAGGGTTGGGCCAAGCCGACACCGGCGGGGTGGCTGCGGCCGCCTGGGTGGCGGTAACGATGTAATTGTTGAGGCGGACGGCCAGGATGCCCGGTTGGCCCGTACCGGGGTTGCCGGGCGTAGTGCCAGGCTGGGCCAGCACGATATCCAGCGCCCCATCGTTGTTCATGTCGGCTAGCAACGCGCCGCCATTGGCATTCATACCAAGAACGGTGTAGCCGGCCGTGAACATGCCAGTGCCGTTATTGAGAAACAACTGGGCCGTCGAGCCACTGGTCAGGGCATCCAGGTCGCCATCGCCGTCTACGTCGCCTAATACGATGGTGGGGCTGGTAGTGGGAAGACCTGAAGGCGAGATTTTTATAAAAACGCCTTGTCCATTATTGAGCCATATGGCAGCAGGAAAAATGCCTTGGATGCCGTTTGAGGTAATTATATCTAAATCCCCGTCACCATCCACATCACCCAGGGCCGCGCCAATATTTACCGGCGTATTTCCTGATGAAGAGTAAGTAGAATACTGTGCGAGCTTAGTAAAGGCACCCTGTCCATCATTAGTCAGGATATCTAGGGTGCCTCCACCTATAGAGCTTACCAGGTCTAAGTCGCCGTCGCCGTCGAGGTCACCGACGCTTAATAAACCTAACCCAGTCAGCGGCACTACCGGAATGGTGAACGTGTAAGTACCTGCTCCATTATTGATGGCTACGTACAATTGGCTTGAACTGGTATACAGATAGTCTAGGTCGCCATCACCATCTATATCGGCTTGTACTCCACCGTAGACATAATACTGCAGGGGAGTAGGATTAGGAATGCTGACAAAACTGGCTGGGCCCGTATTGCGCCGAACTACCAGGTCGAGCAAACCATCTCCATTAACATCACCGAATGGGGGAAAAGGGTCTAGCGAATAGGTGGCTGGGAGAAAATACGAAAAATGGCTGAACTGACCAGCGCCGTTGCCCGCGAAAAGCGACCCTGGATTGGTACCTGTTTCGGCGGCGGCTACATCGAGATTACCATCGCTGGTCAGGTCACCGATAGCAATAGTGAGGAGGGTAGCGCCGTACGGGTAAGCAACCCACGAGAGGTTTGAGCCGCCCCCAAACACCCCGGAGCCATTCGCCGCCGTTGTAAACTGCCACACGCGTCGGCTGCCCGTACCAGTCGAGTAAGTGGCAAATACTGTTTCGCCCGCTTTAAAAGGGGTAGTGGGCTGGAAGCTCAGCCCAGTGCTGGTAGTGGTGAGCACCCCGGCCTTCTGGCCACCCGCCAAGCTGCTGAACACCTTGAGCGTGGCGCCGGGCGGCGGCGGGGTAGCCAGGGTTACTGCCACGCTGGCGGTGCGGGGCACGGCCAGCGCGTTGCCGGTGGGGCTGAGCGTGATGGATTGGGCTGTTGCTGCCAGCGGGACCAGCACAGCGGCCAGAAGTAGAAATAGCTTCATACAAGTAGAACTGGCGGGGTGAAAAGCTGGTGGCGGGCCTGTCCAAGCTACCAGGCTACCGGTAGCCGGATGTTGTAGGCCGGATGAAAGTACAGTGGGGTGGGTAGTAGTTGGGCTGGAGCATACTGCCAGCCGGTGGGCAAAGCTAACTAAGCCGAGGACAAAGACTTGCGAAGCATGGATTATGTTAAAACAGCAGCCGTGAACCGCTCCTGAAGCCAGTAGTTCGTTGGAGCAGCGCCCGCCGGGCCAGCGGCCGCAACTAGGTCACGTAGCTCGGTTTGTAACTAAAAACTCCGCTGCCGTGTCGGCCGTGGCCGCCCATCTGGGGCCGGGCCAGCACACCCACGACCAGCCGCAAAGCCAGCGTGGCTTCCGTGCCCGCTGCTATCAGGGGGGACGCGGGGGCGCAGAATGCCAGTTAGGTTTTTTTGTGGGGCTACGACCAAGAGCCGATGCTGGCGGCGCAGAACGGGGCCAGAACGGGGCCGAATGCCTGGCCGGGCGGCTAAGCTAACCTCGACCGTGACTTTTCTGTTTGAACCTGCCGCTACCTTGGGCCGTTAAACTTGCTAAATACGGGCCACGCTGGCTCACCGCGTTGGGCTGCGTCTGCTCCTGTTTTGCTGCTCAGTGCGCCCACCGAGGGAGCGCGGGGCTTTTCTCCCGCTTCCTGCTTTGAAAGTTCTTACCGCCTCTACCGACCCGGAGTACACCCGGCCGGTGGCCCCGTCGCGCCTGCACTTGTGGCTAAGCCGCTACGTGCAAGACGAGCGCGACCTGCCTTTTGTGTATCTTATCCTTAAAATATCGGTTACGATGCTGCCGCTGGCCGCGCTGCTGTTTGTGCCGGCCTTGCACGGGTCGTGGTGGTGGGCGGCGTTCGGGCTCTACTTCTACTTCAGCAATGCGCGCTTCAAAGGGCCGTTTGGACTGATGCTGCACTGCACCAGCCACCGGGTGCTGTTCAAGAAAAAGTACGGCTGGCTGAACCACTACCTGCCGTGGGTAATCGGGCCGCTGTTTGGGCAAACGCCCGAAACCTACTTCGTGCATCACCTGGGCATGCACCACCCCGAAAACAACCTGCCCGACGACGAAAGCTCCACCATGTTTTACCAGCGCGACTCGCTGGGCAGCTTTTTGCACTACCTCGGCGACTTCCTGGTGCTGGGCGTAGCCCGGCTTACGGGCTACTTCACGCGCCGCAACAAAACCACCCTGCGCCGCCGCCTGCTGCGCGGCGAGCTAACGTACTTCGCCGTGACGCTGGCCCTGAGCTTCATAAACCTGCCCGCCACGCTGGCTGTGCTGGTACTGCCGCTGCTGCTTTCGCGGGTTATCATGATGCTCGGCAACTGGACGCAGCACGCCTTTATTGATGCGGCCCAGCCCGAAAATTGCTACACCAACAGCGTCACTTGCATCAATACCAGCTACAACCATAAGTGTTGGAACGATGGCTACCACATCAGCCACCACCTCAAGCCGGCCCTGCACTGGACCGACCACCCCCGGCACTTTCGCCAAAACCTGGCGCAGTATGCCAGCAACGACGCTGTGGTGTTCGACGGCATCCACTTTTTGCACATCTTCGGCTACCTCATGCGCAAGCGCTACGACCTGCTGGCCCGCCATTTCGTTTTGCTCGACGGCACTGCCCGCACCGAGGCCGATGTAATGGCGCTACTACGGAGCCGCACCCAGCGCATTCCGCAGGGGGTGCTGGTGGCGGCGTAGGCGACATTTCGCACGGAGTTAAAAGGGAGGAAAAGGAGTTGCACGGAAGTTAAAACCAACTCCGTGCAACTCCTTTTACCTCCTCTAGCGCAAATTTCAGGTTAGTGTACGGGATGTAGAGACCTGTAGCTTTGTGCGATAGGACAAAACAGTGCCACTGCTTTTGGATAACCACCCCGGCCGGCAACCCTAGGTAGAGACCAGGTACC
>JBPBPU010000156.1:0-94468 GCA_050954465.1 Janthinobacterium lividum | reverse complement strand
TAACTGGCCACGTAGGCCTCCACTTTTTTTCAGTAATCGGCAACTCCATCCCTAAATTTACACGCTACTATCCCAACTCACAACCTGCCAAAGTAGAGTTAAATTGTGAAACTACCCGCCGTTTTTTGCCCTACCAGGCAGCATTCCTACGGTGTTTTCGTACCCGGAATTGAGTGAAGCATGCGGGGCGCCTACGTAGGCGTATGCCCGCAATTGGCCCAGGGCCTCGTATAAGTATTTCTCCGACGTGTACCTGGGCGTATCATCTGTACTTGCAGGAGGCGTTATGCTGGCACGTGGGGGCGCTCTTTACTGTACAGAACCTACGCAACTGTACAGAACCTACGCACAGGTGGCATCAGGCAGCCCCAAGCAGGGCGACCCGTCAATAGGAAGCTAATAAGCAACTCCGAAATCAGGGTGGCAGAGCCCTGGTGGCCCGCCCGGCACGAATTAGCACTGCTGCATGTTAGACTAGGGCAGGGCGCGGATGCGGCGTATTTTTGCAAAAAATTTTTGATTTCTTATTCTGTCTTAGATGATTTCCACGACGAACGTGAGCTTGCGCTACGGCAAGCGGGTACTGTTTGAAGATGTAACGGTGAAGTTTTTGCCCGGCAACTGCTATGGCCTCATTGGGGCCAACGGTGCGGGCAAGTCCACTTTCTTGAAGATACTCTCGGGCGAGATTGAGCCCAACACCGGCTCGGTGGAGCTGCCCGCTGGCCAGCGTCTGGCCGTGCTGCGCCAGAACCAGAACGCCTTCGACGACCGGGCGGCGCTGCAAACTGTGCTGCTAGGCCACCAGAAGCTGGCGGCCGTGATGCAGGAAAAAGACGCGCTATACGCCAAGTACGACCTGGGCACAGCCACCGACGCCGATGGCGAGCGCCTGGGCGTGCTCGAAGGCGAGTTTGCCGACCTCGAAGGCTGGGATGCCGAGTATAAGGCGGCCGAGCTGTTGAGCGGCCTCGGCATCACCGAGGACAAGCACTATTCCTCGATGGCCGACCTCGGCGCGAGCGAAAAAGTGCGCGTGCTGCTGGCCCAGGCCCTGTTTGGCAACCCCGACGTGCTGCTGCTTGACGAGCCCACCAACAACCTCGACGCGGAGAGTGTGCTCTGGCTCGAAAACTTCCTGGATAGCTTCGAAAACACCGTGATTGTGGTAAGCCACGACCGGCACTTCCTGGATGCCGTGTGCAACTACATGGCCGATTTGGACTTCTCGAAAATCACGATGTACCCTGGCAACTACGGCTTCTGGTACGAGAGCAGCCAGCTGGCCCTGCGCCAGCGCCAGGATGTGAACAAAAAGACCGAAGACAAGCGCAAGGAGCTGGAAGAATTTGTGCGGCGCTTTTCGGCCAATGCCAGCAAGAGCAAGCAGGCCACGAGCCGCCAGAAGCTGCTTCAGAAGCTGACGCTGGAGGAAATAAAGCCTTCCTCGCGCCGCTACCCCTACATCGCTTTCAAGCCCGAGCGCGAGGCCGGCAACCAACTGCTGACCGTGGACGGCGTGAGCAAGAGTGTCGACAGCCAGCCGGTGCTCAAAAACGTGTCGTTTACGCTCGACAAAGGTGATAAGGTAGCCATCGTGGGCCGCGACGACCGGGCTGCTTCGCTGCTATTCGATATTTTATTCGGCGATGCCAAGGCCGACAAAGGCAGCTATAACTGGGGCACTACTATTACGCCCAGCTATTTTCCGAAAGAAAACAGCGCCTTTTTCCAGGCCGATAACATGAACCTTGTGGACTGGCTGCGCCAGTACTCGGTGGATAAAGATGAGAGCTTTGTGCGGGGCTGGCTGGGTCGGATGCTGTTCTCGGGTGAGGAGAGCCAGAAGAAGCCGAACGTGCTGAGTGGAGGCGAAAAAGTGCGCTGCATGCTAAGCAAAATGATGCTCGAAAGTGGTAACGTTCTGGTACTTGACGACCCCACGAACCATTTGGACCTCGAAAGCATTCAAGCTTTGAACAACGCACTGCGCGACTTCCAGGGCTCGCTCATTTTCGCCTCGCACGACTTGCAGTTCATCGACACCGTGGCCAACCGCATTATCGAGCTAACGCCCGATGGCATTATCGACCGGCGCATGAACTACGAGGAATATCTGGCCGACGAAACCTTGAAAGCACAGCGCCAGAAAATGTACCAGTTAGCTTAATTAGAAAATTGGGAATTATTTTTTGGCATTAGCTGAAACTACTATTCTTAGTTCGTGGTCACTTTTACAATTCTTAATTTCTAATTCGCTTCTATGAAACGTCTGCTTTTTCCCTTTTTACTAGGTGCCGTGGCACTGTTGGCTCCTGGCCGCAGCCTGGCCCAGGAAAAGCCCGTGCTCAACACCGCGCCGATAGTCATTCCAGCACCCACCCAGCCTACTCCGGCCCCGGTGCCAGCACCGGTGGATACCACTCGCCGCCGCCCGGCTAAGCCCACGTACACGCCCCCGGCGGGCTACGACGAGCCTCAGCAGGCGCAGCCTAACTCTACTAGCCCCTCGGGCCTGGAGCTACCGGGCCGTGAGCAGGCTCGCAAAGCGGCACAGGAGCATGCTGACCAGTACACGAAATTTTTTATTTATTCGGGGTTTGGGTTTAGCTATAACCAAAATCAGTATTACGACGGAGGAGCGCTTAACCTAAGCGCATCGCCGGCCTTAGGCTATCGTATTAATGACCGGGTATCTATAGGCCCCGGCATTAGTTACGCGTATACCAGCCAAACATTTGGCAAAGGCCAGCCTACGCTGAGCTTGAGTAATTTCGGCGGCAAAGTATTTGCCCAGGTGCGGGTTATCGACCAGTTTCTAGTTCATGCCGAGTACGAAGTAACCAGCGCCCAGCTACCGGTAGTAGACGCCCAAAACAGGTATTTGCTCACCAGCAGTAACCAATTTCTTACTACTAAGCGCACTATATCATCCCCATTAGCTGGGGTAGGCTACCGCTCGCAATTCAGCAACCGGGTGGCGGGCGACCTATTGGTGCTGTATAATTTCAACGACAGCTTCAACAACAGTATTTATTCAAACCCGGTAATTCGGTTTAATATCCTGGTTAATATCGGGCGGTAATTGCCACTGGTACCGCACAAAAAAGCCCCGATTACGCTTGGTAGTCGGGGCTTTTTTATTCAAACGATGCGTAACTATACCGGGTTACGGCCGCTGATAACGCGCAGCAAGATGGCGATGATGGCGATTACCAGCAGAATGTGCAGTAGGTTGTTGCCTTGCATGCCCGTACCCATAACGCCGAAGAAGCCGAGCGCCCAGATGATGATGAGAATGACGGCGATGATATACAGTAGATTACCCATGAGTGAAAAAGAGTTGTGTTTGATGGAGTGGTGACAGACAGCCAGTAACTGGCTCAGGGCCCTTGTACGGAGGAGGCAAAAAAAGGATGAGGCGAACCTGAATTTTCACCGGATAGCAGCCAGCAAAGCCGGCTACGAGTAGCTTTGCAATACATTTTGTTCCTGTTTTCTGGTTCCTGTTTTTCTTTCTTAATTCTCACCCATGCACGTTGCAGTTATTGGTTCGGGCACGATGGGCAATGGTATTGCCCACGTTTTTGCCCAGCACGGTTTCACCGTTTCGCTTATCGACGTTCAGCAGCCGGCACTCGACCGGGCGCTGGCCACCATCACCAAAAACCTGGATAGGCAGGTGAGCAAAGCCGCCCTCACCGAGGACGATAAAGCCGCTACTCTGGGCCGCCTGCGCACGTTCACCTCCCTGGCGGAGGGTGTAGCCGAGGCCGAGCTGGTAGTAGAAGCCGCCACCGAAAACGTAGACCTCAAGCTTCGGATTTTCCGCGACCTCGACCAGCACGCACCCGCCGGGGCCATCCTGGCCAGCAACACGTCCTCGATTTCAATTACCAAAATTGCCGCCGCCACCCAGCGCCCGACTCAGGTAATCGGCATGCACTTTATGAACCCGGTGCCGGTGATGAAGCTGGTGGAGGTAATTCGGGGCTACGCCACTTCCGACGACGTGACGCAACGCGTGATGGCGCTAGCGCGGCAGCTCGGCAAAACGCCCACCGAAGTCAACGATTACCCCGGCTTCGTGGCCAACCGCATCCTGATGCCCATGATTAACGAGGCCATTATCAGCCTCTTCGAGGGCGTGGCCGGTGTGGAAGAAATAGATACGGTGATGAAACTGGGCATGGCCCACCCGATGGGGCCGCTGCAATTAGCCGATTTTATTGGGCTCGATGTATGCCTGGCCATCCTGCGGGTGCTGCACGAGGGCTTCGGCAACCCCAAATACGCGCCCTGCCCACTGCTGGTAAACATGGTGCAGGCCGGCCGCCTGGGCGCGAAATCGGGCGAAGGCTTCTACCAATACACCGCCGGCTCGAAAGACCTGGTAGTAGCCGCTCGCTTCAAATCGCAGATTTAACTGATTTAACTGATTTAGCTTCGCTGTCCTTCGGTTCGCGGATACGCCACTGCGTGGCTGACTACCCCTATTGTTCTGGCTGAAAATCGAACGCCAGGCTTGTTTTTTTCGTTATTCAGCCAGAACAATAAGGGTAATCAGCCACGCAGTGGCGTATCCGCGAACCGAAGGACAGCGAAGCTAAATCAGTTAAATCAGTTAAATCTGCGATTATGGAACATGCCACGTTTGGGGCTGGATGCTTTTGGTGCGTCGAGGCCGTATTTCAAAACTTAAAGGGCGTTAGCAAAGTAGTGTCGGGCTATGCCGGGGGGCGCAATAAAAACCCTACTTACCGGGAAGTATGCAGCGGCATGACGGGCCACGCCGAGGTAATCGACATTGCTTTTGACCCGGCCGTTATATCCTTCAAGGAGCTGCTGGAAATTTTCTGGAAAACCCACGACCCCACCACCCTCAACCGCCAAGGTGCCGATACTGGTACCCAGTACCGCTCGGTTATTTACTACCACAGCGACGAGCAAAAACAGCTCGCCGAGGAGTATAAAAAGAAGCTCAACGATGGTAAAGCCTTCCCAAACCCTGTGGTGACGGAAATCACCGCCGCGCCGGAGTTTTACCCTGCCGAAGACTACCACCAGAACTACTTCAACATGCACGGCCACGAGCCTTATTGCCAGTTCGTAGCCAAGCCTAAAGTGGACAAGGTAAAGGCGTTGTTTGGCGAGAAATTGAAGGCCGGGGTAGCGTAAGTAATTTGAGTCTGCAGCAAAAAAGCCCGCTGGTTAGCGGGCTTTTTTGTCGATATGCAAGGATTTAGGTGCCTAAAACAGCTTGCTTTGCTACCATGAAATTTCTCACAGCTGTAGCATTTTGCTTACTCCTGACAACTTCCGTGAATGGACAGGTCTGCCTAGGACTTGGCAATGATGGCAAATGCAGTGGGATAAGCCTGGATGGGCTGGCTAAAGGAGAGCGAGAAACCAATGGCCTACAACTATGTGCCATATCAGATGGCAGTAGTTGCAATGGCTTGAGTGTTGGGTTATTACCAGAGGCAAACACGAACGGCGTAGTCGTTGGGCTCTTTGTTGGTGGCTTGGGGTACGTAGGACCACCTGAAAATTTAACCGGTTCCGTGAATGGGCTTTCCATTGGGGCTACTTCCAGCGTTGGCACCTGCACTGGCGTCTCGATTGCTATGCTTAACACAACGAAGAAGCAACGCGGTATTTCCATTGGCATCATCAATATAGCAGCCGAATTACACGGCCTGCAAATTGGCATGCTTAATTATGTCAGCAATAATCCGCCGTGGCTACGTTATTTACCTTTGCTGAACGCGCATTTTTAACGCTTTCAGTCCTTACTACACCGTCACCCCAAAGTCCCGCAACGCCTCGTTCAAACTCGTTTTCAAGTCCGTGCTCGCCTTGCGCGTGCCAATAATCAGCGCACAGGGCACCTTGTACTTGCCAGCCGGGAACTTCTTGGTAATCATACCGGGAATGACGACCGAGCGGGGCGGCACGTAGCCTTTGTATTCCTTGGGTGCTGCTCCGGTAACGTCGATGATTTTGGTGCTGCCCGTGATGGTGACGCCCGCGCCAATTACGGCCTCCTTGCCAATGCGGCAGCCCTCTACTAGGATGCAGCGCGAGCCGATGAATGCCCCGTCCTCGATGATGACGGGGGCGGCTTGCACGGGTTCGAGCACGCCGCCGAGGCCTACGCCGCCGCTCAAGTGTACGTGCTTACCCACCTGGGCGCACGAGCCCACGGTGGCCCAGGTGTCCACCATCGTGCCCTCACCCACGTAGGCACCGATGTTGGTATAGCTCGGCATGAGGATAACGCCGGGGGCCAGGTAGGCACCGTAGCGGGCCACAGCGGGCGGCACTACGCGCACTTTTTGGCCGGCGTAGTTGGTTTTGAGGGGCATTTTGTCGTGGTACTCGAAGGGGCCGACTTCCTGCGTATGCATCTGCTGCAGAGGAAAATAGAGGACAACGGCCTTTTTAATCCAGTCGTTGACCGTCCACTCGCCGCCTTCGGTGGTGGGCGGCTCGGCCACACGTAGTTTGCCTTTGTCGAGGTCTTCGATAACGTGCTCGATGGCGGCGCGGGTTTCGGACTGGTCGAGCAGGTTGCGGTCGGTCCAGGCAGCTTCAATGGCTTGCTGGGCGGCAAAACGGTCGAGGATGGGGCTGTGGTGGTCGGTGGTCGTGTGCATATAGGAAGAGCGGTTAGGTGCGAAACACAAAAGTAGCCCGCCGCGCCCAGTGGCCGGGCGGCTTTTACTTTTATAGCCTCCCGCAATTCTCCGCCCTTGCCTACTATCCTCCTTGCTTCCGTGCTCAAGCCCGTGGACGACCCCCGGATGCGTGGCAAGTTTGCGCCCACCCTGGCAGCGGCCGGGGTGCGGGTGGCCGTGGCCGGGCGGGCAGGCACCCTCATCGCCGACGAACGCATTACCCAGCATCCCATCTTCCACGGCTCGCGCCTGAGTTGGGGGCGGCTGGTGGCGCACTGGCGCTACTGGCGGCTACTGCACCGGCTACAACCCGTCTTGGTAGTAGTACACGCTCCTGAGCTACTGCCCCTCACGCTGCTGTGGCAGCGGCTAGGCCGGGGCCGGCGCTTCGGCTACGATATCCGCGAAAACTACGCCCTCAACGTCAGCACCCAGCGCGTGTACCGGGGGCTGGTGCGGCGGGGCCTGGCCGCCGGGCTGCGCTGGGTAGAAAGCGCCGCTGCCTGCCGCGCCGAAGCCGTGCTGCTGGCCGAGGCCAGCTACGCCGACGAGCTGCCGTTCCTGCGCCCGCTGCCAGCGGGGCGCGTGCTGCTGCTGGAAAACAAATACCAGCCCGCTCCCACCGAAACCCTGCCCCGGCTGCCCCGCCCCCTGCCCTCCCCCACCGAGCCGCTGCGGCTGCTGTATTCGGGCACCATCTCCGAGCTGAACGGTATTGGGGAGGCGCTGGCCTTGGCGGAGGAACTGCACCGGCGCCGGCCGGGCGGAGTTGTGCTCACGGTGGCGGGCTTCTGCCAGCAGCCGGCGGTACTGGCGCGGCTGCTGGCGCTGGTGGCCCAGCGCCAGCCCTGGCTGCGCCTACTGGGCGGGGCCGAGTTGGTGCCGCACGCTACCATTGTGGCCGAAATAGCGCAGGCCCACCTGGGGCTGGCGCTGTACCGGCCCCACCCGAGCACCGCCCGCTGCCGGCCCACCAAGCTATTCGAGTACCTGGCTTATAGCCTACCCGTGCTGGTGCCAGCCAACCCGCTGTGGGCTAGCCTGGTGCAGCAGCACGACGCGGGCCTGGTAGTGGCCGATACCACCCCCGCTGCCCTGGCCGAGCAGGTGCTGGCGGCCACTGCGCCAGGCAGCCAAGGCTTCTACCGCCAGGGCTTGCCCACCGATGTACTATGGGCCGATGAAGGTAAAAAATTAGGGCATTTGCTGGAAAGCCTGGGGGTAAGCCCCACCTTTGCAGCCTGAAAAACAAAGCAGGAAGTAATAGGACTGCCGTGCCACCTGGCCTGGTCGGCAGCAGAACGCTTTACCTGCCTCAGCTTGTTCTGCAGTACCTATAGCTACTCTCCTTCCCACCTCACTTTACCGCTCTCTAGCTCAATGGCAACCCCCACTACCTTGCGCCACGCCGAAATAGCCGGCGTCGGCCACTACGTACCGACCCGCGTGGTTAAAAACGCCGACCTCGAAGAACTCATGGAAACCACCGATGCCTGGATTCAGGAGCGCACCGGCATTCAGGAGCGGCGCTGGTTTGAGGAAGGCAAGGATACCACCGCCAACATGGGGGCCGAAGCAGCCCGCCGCGCCCTCGCCGCCGCCGGCCTCACCCCCGACGACGTGCAGCTGATTGTGTTTGCCACGCTCTCGCCCGACTATTTCTTCCCCGGCTCCGGCGTGCTCATGCAGCGCGAGCTGGGCATGAAAGACAATGTGCCCGCCCTCGACGTGCGCAACCAGTGCTCGGGCTTCATCTACGGCCTCTCGGTGGCCGACCAGTTCGTGCGCACCGGCATGTACGACACGGTGCTGGTAGTGGGCTCCGAAATTCACTCCTCAGGCCTCGACAAAACCACGCGGGGCCGGGGCGTATCCGTCATTTTCGGCGACGGCGCAGGTGCCGTGGTGCTGCGCCCCGCACGGGAAGAAGGCCACGGCATTCTGAGCACGCACCTGCATGCGCAGGGCGAGTTTGCCGAGGAGCTAATCGTGAAAGAGCCCGGCTCGAACCGCGAAGGCCGCGTGCAGTACGCCGTTGATAACCACCTGGATATGTTTCCCTACATGAACGGTCAGAACGTGTTTAAGCACGCCGTGGTACGCTTTCCGCAGGTGATAAAGGAAGCGCTCGACCAGAATGGCTACCAGCCCCAGGATATCGACCTGCTCATCCCGCATCAGGCTAACCTGCGCATCACGCAGTTTGTGCAGCAGAAAATGGGCCTGCCCGACAGCAAAGTATTCAGCAACATCCAGCGCTACGGCAACACCACCGCCGCCAGCATCCCCATCGCCCTGAGCGAAGCCGTGCAGGAAGGCCGCATCAAGCGCGGCGACTTATTGTGCCTGGCCGCGTTTGGCTCTGGTTTCACCTGGGCCTCGGCGCTGATTAAATGGTAAGTTTTATATGTTAAGGATGCCTGTCATTGCGAGCAACGCGAAGCAATCGCACCAGAACGAGTCGTTCGGGTTCCGTTCTGGTGCGATTGCTTCGCGTTGCTCGCAATGACAGACGTTTCTTACTTGCTGCATGAAAACTTCCGTTGCCGAAGAGAATTATCTAAAAGCCATCTGTAAGCTGGCTGAAGCCGAGCCGGGCGTGGGCGTGAGCACCAACCGCATTGCAGCGGCGCTGGCGACGCGGGCGGCTTCGGTGACGGATATGCTGCGGCGACTGGCCGAAAAGGAGCTGCTCGAATACGAAAAATACCGGGGCGTCCACCTTACGGCCGAGGGCCGGCGGCTGGCGCTGCTCACCATTCGCAAGCATCGGTTGTGGGAGGTGTTTCTGGTGCAGCAGTTGGGCTTTAGTTGGGATGAAGTGCACGAAGTAGCTGAGCAGCTGGAGCATGTGCAGTCGCCGCTACTCATGCGTCGGCTCGATGAGTTTCTGGGTTGCCCCACATTCGACCCCCACGGCGACCCCATTCCGGCCGAAGATGGGGCCATGCGCCGCCCTGCTCAGCGCCTGCTCATTGAGTTGGGTATTGGCGAAAAAGGCCGCGTAGCCGCCGTGCGCGACACCTCGCCGCCCTTCCTGCAATACCTCGATAAAGTAGGGCTGCCATTAGGCGCTCACCTCAAAATTCTGGATAAAATACCGTTCGACAATTCGCTGGAAGTACGCATCAACAACGAGCGAACTGTCCTTATTTCAGCCGAGGTAGGCCGCAATTTATTGACCACGGATTAAGGACCACAGAGTTAACTGATTTTAACGGATTGAACGGATTATTTGTGGTTCCGCTCGTTCCGTTCAATTCGTTAAATTGTGGTGCCGCTCGTTCCTTCTAAGCCTGTTGCGGAACCACAAATAATCCGTTTAATCCGTTAAAATCAGTTAACTCTGTGGTCCTTAATCTGCGGTCTATAGTGGCCCTTTCTACTCCGCCGGGCGCGGGGGCGCTGGCTGTGGTGCGGCTGTCGGGGCCGGAGGCAGTGGCCATTACGCAGGCGTTGTTCTCGAAGCAAAACCTGGCGGATAAGCCTAGCCACACGCTGCACTATGGTACCCTGCGCGACCCTGCCAGCGGCCAGCTACTGGATGAAGTGGTGGTAGCGCTCTACCGCGCTCCGCGCTCCTACACCCGTGAGGATGTGGTGGAGATTACTTGCCACGGCTCTGATTTTGTGGTGCGGCAGGTACTGGGCGCACTGCTGCGCCAGGGGGCCGAGTTGGCTCAGGCGGGCGAGTTCACGCAACGCGCTTTTTTGAACGGGGCCCTCGACCTGGCCCAGGCCGAAGCCGTGGCCGACCTCATCGCGGCCGACTCGGCCCTCTCGCATCAGGTAGCGCTCAACCAGCTGCGGGGCGGTTTTTCAGGCGAGTTACGGGAGTTGCGGGCGCAGCTCGTGAAGTTTGCCGCGCTGTTGGAACTAGAGCTGGATTTTGGCGAAGAAGACGTAGAGTTTGCCGACCGCACGGGGCTGGCGCGACTGCTGGCCGAGGTGCAAGGTGTAGTGGCCGGGCTGCTGCGCTCATTCGAGCTGGGCAACGTCATTAAAAACGGCATTACCACCGTCATTGCCGGGCGGCCCAACGCGGGCAAGTCTACGCTGCTCAATGCGCTGCTGCGCGAGGAGCGAGCCATTGTATCGGCCATTCCGGGTACTACGCGCGACTTTATTGAGGACGAGGTGAGCATCGAGGGCTTGCGCTTCCGCTTCGTGGACACGGCTGGCCTGCGCGACAACCCCGCCGACGAAATCGAGGCCATTGGGGTGCAGCGCACCCGGCAGCGCATCGGGCAGGCGGCCTTGCTGCTTTATTTATTTGACTTAACCGCCATGACGCCCGCCGAGGTGCAGGCCGAAATCTGGGAGCTGACCACGGGGTTGAAGCTGCCCGCGCTGGCTGTGGGCAACAAGGCCGACCTGGCTTCGGAAGCGCAGCTGGCAGCTTTTGCCCATGAATGGGCAGCTATGCCCGGCTCCGAGACGGCTGTTTTAATTTCGGCGGGCCAGCAAACGGGCCTGGAAGCTTTGCAAACCGCTTTGGTAACGCAGGTGCAGGGCGCGGGACTGGCAGGCACCGGCAGTAGCACTATCGTTACGAATGTGCGCCACGCCCGCGCCCTCGAAGTAGCAGCCGGGCACCTGGCCGCCGTGCGGCAAGGGCTGGACGAAAGCCGGGGCACCGAACTGCTGGCCGCCGACCTGCGCCACGCGCTGGCTGCGCTGGGCGAGATTACCGGCGAAATATCCTCCGACGACTTGCTGACGAGTATTTTCACGCAGTTCTGCATCGGGAAGTAATGCGGTAGAAAGCAGTTTGGAAGCTCTTTCGGAGCGCAACTCTGGAAGAGCCAGCGTAGAATCAGGCAGTAAGCAGCGGGAACAATTCCGCTGAGCCAGGAATCCGCGCAAACGTTACCGGGCAGCTTTTCGCGTCATTTCAAGCCCGTTATCGAAACCATGTGGCCCTTTGGGCTGTACTAACAGCACACTAGCGCGGGCTGGGAGTTGCCAGGCTGCCAGCCTGGGCGTAGTTTCGCGCCCGTATTAGTATCGGACTTTACTCATCCATCCCCACTCCTTTCCAATGGCAGAAACTGCTGAACTTATCCTCGACGGCAAGTCTATCATGCTGCCCGTCTTTGAAGGCACCGAACACGAAAAAGCGTTTGACATCGGCAAGCTGCGCGACCAGACTGGCTACGTCACGCTCGACTCGGGCTATAAAAACACCGGTGCCACCAAGTCGGCCATCACGTTTCTGGACGGTGAAGAGGGCATTTTGCGCTACCGGGGCTACCCCATCGAGCAGTTGGCTGAGAAGTCGAGCTTTTTGGAAGTAGCTTACCTGCTCATCTATGGCCACTTGCCCACCGAGGCCGAGCTGAGCGATTTTAGCAGCCGCATCACCAAGCACACGCTGGTACATGAGGATATCCGCAAGATTTTCGACGGCTTCCCTAGCGCTACCCACCCGATGGCTATTCTTAGCAGCCTGGTGTGCGTGCTCACCGGCTTCTACCCCGACAGCCTGAACCCGAACCAGAGTCAGGAGGAAATCGACCTGACCATCGTGCGCCTGATGGCCAAGATGAGCACCATCGCCGCCTGGACGTACAAAAACTCAGTGGGCCACCCGCTCAACTACCCGCGCAACGACCTCGACTACTGCGCCAACCTGCTGTACATGATGTTCTCCTTCCCCACGGAGAAGTACGAGCTAAACCCAGTGGTAGCGAGCGCTTTGAACAAGCTGCTCATCCTGCACGCCGACCACGAGCAGAACTGCTCCACAAGCACCGTGCGCCTCGTGGGCTCGGCCAATGCCAGCCTATACGGCTCAGTGTCGGCGGGCATCAATGCCCTGTGGGGCCCCCTGCACGGCGGGGCCAACCAGGAAGTTATCGAGATGCTCGAAGCCATCGAGCGCGACGGCGGCGACACCAGCAAGTTCATTGCCCAGGCCAAAGACAAAAACAGCGGTTTCCGCCTCATGGGCTTCGGCCACCGGGTGTACAAGAACTTCGACCCCCGCGCCAAAATCATTAAAGTAGCTGCCGACGAGGTATTGCAGGCCTTGGGCATGCAGGACAGCCCCCTGCTCAAAATAGCCACCGAGTTGGAGCAGGCTGCCCTCACCGACCAGTACTTCATCGACCGCAAGCTTTACCCGAACGTAGACTTCTACTCGGGCATCATCTACAAGGCGCTCGGTATTCCCACCGAGATGTTCACGGTGATGTTTGCCCTGGGCCGCCTCCCCGGCTGGATTGCGCAGTGGAAAGAGATGCGCGAAAACAAAGAGCCCATCGGCCGCCCCCGCCAGATTTATACCGGCGAGCCGGAGCGCGACTACGTGGGTATCAGCGAGCGGAAGTAAGGTTTATTTTTAGTTAATGAAAAGCCAGTCTGCCGTTGGGCAGACTGGCTTTTTTTATTGAATTATGGAAACCTTGCTCTGAAGCAACTATGTCATCAGGCAAAGCTCTAATTTAAAGTCCTAGAGAAGATATTTTTATTGTAACTTTCTGTTCAATACTACGCACCACACTGCCTATTAACAAAGCAGTAACGAGTGCGAGTTGGACACGATTACAAAGTATGAAGCATCTACTTATCCTCTTTTGGATGTTGCTTGGGGCACGGACTGCGTTAAGTCAGGTATCTGACAAACAGCTTGTTCCAGCCGGAAAGATAGTCTGGAGCGATTTCATAGGCAGCGTAGATTTTGCCTCGCCCTACTGGGCAAGAACAGATTGGCATGTCAGCTACACCTATAGAACAACAAGCTTTCGTTATGATACGCTGAGACTTAACGTGAAGGTACAGGTGCTGTTAAAACCCACTTCTTGGGTATTACCTAACCGACAAACTGACGAACTGCTAATGCACGAACAAGGGCATTTCAATTTCGCGTTGTTGCTGGCCTCTTTGTTTAAGAAAGCGGTTGTCTCAACTGTTTTCACAAAGGCTGATTATGCGCAAAAAGTAAAAGAATTGTTTGCGAATATTTTGACAGAAGTCAAGCAGTTGGAAGTTCAGTATGATGCTGAAACAAACCATATGAAAAATAAGGAGGCTCAACTAAGCTGGAATAAGAAGCTAGAGGAGTTGCTTAAAGCTGCAGAATAAATAAAGCCCTGCACAATTACACTTACGCACAAGGGCCGTTAGATTAACCGCAACGTCGCGACATATCGGCAGTAAGTGCTAATAAGCCCCTCACAATATCCGCAGCTCAATGCGCCTATTCTGCGCCCGGTGCTCCTCTGTATCATTAGCGCACAGAGCTTTGGTTTCGCCGTAGCCTTTGGCGCGCAGGCGGGTGGCGGGCACGCCGTGGCCGGTGAGGTAGGTGAGCACGGCCTGTGCGCGGCGCTGCGAGAGGGTGAGGTTGGCGGCGGGGGTGCCCACGTTGTCGGTGTAGCCGGCTACTTCTACGTGCAGGTTGGCATCCTGGCGCAGAAATTCTACGAGGCGGTCCAGCTCGGTGCGGGAGCGGGGCTTGAGGGTGGCTTGGTTCGAGTCGAAAAACAGGTTGTTGAGCACGGCGCTGCGGCCGCTTTTGGCAGGGTCGAGGTAGATGTCGAGCGTGAGCGGGTCGAAGCTGCGGGCGGCCGAGTAGTCGAAATTGAGGCTTTTGAGCAGGTAGCCGGGGGCGGCGGCGTACATGGCGTAGGCGCGGCCCTCGTTGAGCACGGCGGTGTACTCGCCGGTTTCGGCGTCGGAGTATACCTGCTGGGTGAGGGCGTTGCTGTTGAGGTCGAAGAGCTGCACCATCGCGTTGATGGGCTTTTTGGTGACGGCATCGAACACGCGGCCCTGGGTGTAGGTGCTGGTTTCGCGGGCGCGGGCGCTGGCCGGCACCTCGCTGCTGTAGAGGCGGATGGCGGGCGGCAGGGCGGGCGAGTCGCCGGGCTGCGGCGGCTCGGTGCGGGTGGCGTACACGCGCTTGTTATCGGACGATACAAACAGCGAGGCCTCGCTGGCGAAGGTATTGAGCGGGTAGCCCAGGTTCTGGGGGGCGCTCCACTGGCCTTTAGCATCCTGCACGGTGCGAAACATATCGGCCCCACCCATGCCCACCAGCCCATTGGTGGAGTAGTAAAGCGTGGTGCCGCTGGCGTGGATGAAGGGCGCGAGGTCGTCGCGGCTGGTGTTCACGGGCGCGCCCACGTTGCGGGCCGGCGTCCAGGTCTCATCGGAGCCCACGGTACTCATGTAGATATCGAAGCCGCCCAGCCCGCCGCCCCGGTTCGAGGCGAAGTACAGCGTGCGGCCATCGGCCGAGAGTGAGGGTTGCGAGTCCCACTGCTTGGAGTTGACGAGCACGCCGAGGTTGCGCGGGACCGACCACTGCTCGCCGCGTCGGTGCGAGATGTAGAGGTCGCAGTCGCCCACGCCCCCTGCTCGGCCGCAACTGGTGAATACCATTGTTTTACCATCGCCGGAGATGGTGGCCGCACCCTCGTTTTCGCGGGTGTTGATGGCCGACGAAATCGACTGCGGCACGCTGAAGTTGCCATCGGCCCCGAGGGCGCTGATGAGCACGTCCTCGTTTTCCTGGCCGCGCTTTTCGGGGTTGCGCCGCACGGTGTACAGCAGGAAGCGGTTGTCGGCGGTGAGCACCGGAAAATACTGGTCGCGGAACTGGTTGAGCGGGGCCAGCAGCGGCGCGGGCGCGGGGCCAGTAGGGTGGGCAATAGCCTGCGCCGCGAAGTCGCAGTTTTGGAGTTGCAGCTGGGCGTTTTCCGTCTGGGTTTTGTTGGTTGGGTTGGTTTTCAGGTAGTTGGTGTACGCTGTGCGCATGGTGGCGTAGTCGCCTACCTCGGTAGCCAGCCGGCCCAGCACCAGGTAATCGCCGCCCCGGGCGGGCTCTACGGGCAGCTTGCTTAGGCCGTCTTTAAAAGCGGTGAAGGCCCCCGCCCGGTCGCCTGTCATGAGTTGCAGTGAGCCTTTGCGTAGGTAGGGCTCGCCGTAATCGGGGTATTTATCGGTCAGCTGCTGCCACACGGCCAGCGCCTGCTGGGGCTGCCGGTCGCGGTTGAGCAGGGACTGGGCCTTTTCGTAGAGGCTGCGGGCTTTGTTGTCGGTGATGGAAGCAGGCACTTGAGTGGGCTGGGCCAAGGCCGGAAGGCCAGCCAGAATAAGGCCAGCACTGGCCAGAAGGTTTTTAACTAGCATAGGGTGGGGAGGGTCGGAAGAGAAGAGGCCAAGCAATGGGCAAGAGCGGCTACCAGAAATAGCCAATCCCGTCCATTAACTGCTTCAAACTGCCGCTTACAGAATACTTATTAGTACGTGGCAGTTGCTTACTAACGCTCTTTTATAGAAAATATGCAGCGCTTGGAAAGCCTGCTGCAGCTCGGCTATCAGGCTACTTTTATCGTCCTGCCATATTCCATTCGGATACACGTCGTTTTCTTGCAGCATTTGAAGTTGAAAACCGACAGAAATTTCTTCGAAATTAACCGCTTCCAAGGCAGCTAGTATTTCGGGCAGTTCGTTGTTTTCAATGCAGGCAATGAAATCGGCATCCTCCTCATCTTCGATAAAATTGTGGATGCCCACAATGGCCTCGCTCAGCTTATTACCGGCTATGGGCGCAGTTGCCGACACCCCGGTTAAGGAGCAGTGCAGCGCATCCCATAGCTTATCAATATCCAACTGCTCGAACCGGCCACTTTCCTCCAACTCGGTGAGTTTTTCAAATAATGCCCCGCTGCCCAAATTCATCAGCGAATCCAGGGTCTGCTCATCCACCAGCAGATATTCCGCTCTCATACCCATACACTAGCTGCCTATGCTCTGCTACGGAATATCCAGGTACTTGTGGGTTTGCAGCGACACCTGCCAGCGCGGGTTGGCCTTCACGTAGTCGATGAGGGCGGGCGTCATGCGGGCGGCGCGGCTCCACTCGGGCTGCAAGTACAGGCGGGTGGTGGCGGGCACCTGCGCCGCGTGCTCCTCGGCCCAACGGAAGTCGCTGTCGTTGAAAACAACAATTTTCAGCTCGTCGGCGTGGGCCAGTACGTCGGGCAGCGGGGCCTTGAATTTCTTGGGCGACACGCAAATCCAGTCCCAGTTGCCGCTGAGCGGGTGCGCACCGCTGGTTTCTATCCAGGTCTGGAAGCCAGCCGCCTGTAGGGCCCGCGTGAGGGGGCCGCAGTCGTGCATAAGCGGCTCGCCGCCGGTAATTACCACGTTGCGGCCAGCAAACTCGCTGGCGGCGGCCACCAGCTCGTCCACCGTTTGGCGTGGGTGGGCGTCGGCATCCCACGACTCCTTCACATCGCACCACACGCAGCCCACGTCGCAGCCACCGAGGCGAATAAAATAGGCGGCGCGGCCGGTATTAAAGCCTTCGCCCTGAATAGTATAGAACTGCTCCATTACCGGCAGCGCCGGGACCGTGGGGGTAAGAATGGGTAGTAATTCGGAAAGTATCGACATAAAAATATAAAAACGGGCGCGACTACCGTCAACGCCCGTAGCATGGCCGGGGGTTCCGGCAGGTCAAATTTACAAGCAGTAGCGCGGACTCTCAGGGCAAACGCATGAACAATGAGCACTGGCATTTTAAGCAACTGAGGGTACTTTTGTTGCAACGCATTTTCAGACTAGCCGCCTTGCCAAGTGCCTTTAGACACCGCAAAGGCACTTGGCAATTTGTTCATGCGTTTGCCCTGGCGGATTCTGGGAGTCCGCGCTTGGAGGTCAAACGACGCGGGTGCGGACTACAAAGTCCGCGCTACGTATGCTACTTCGGGTACACTTCGCCTTTGGCGGCGCGCAGGGTGTTGAGCAACAGCATGGCGATGGTCATGGGGCCGACGCCGCCGGGCACGGGCGTGATGCGCGAGGCCAGCGGGGCCACTTCGGCAAAGTTTACGTCGCCTTTGAGCACGTAGCCGCTTTTGCGGTTGGCGTCCGTCACGCGGGTGGTGCCCACGTCGATAACCACGGCACCAGGCTTCACCATGTCGGCCGTCACGAATTCGGGGCGGCCGATGGCGGCCACTACGATGTCGGCCTGGCGGCACAGTTCGGGTAGGTTGCGGGTGCGTGAGTGGCAGAGCGTGACGGTGCAGTTGGCCGTTTCCAGGTTTTTGGCCAGCAAAATGCTCACCGGCGTGCCCACAATATTGGAGCGGCCAATGACCACGCAGTGCTGCCCGCTGGTTTTGATACCGGCCCGCGCCAGTAGCTCCACGATGCCGGAGGGCGTAGCGGGCAGCAGCGCGGGCAGCCCGGCCACCATGCGGCCCAGGTTGGTGGGGTGGAAGCCATCCACGTCCTTCTCGGGCCGGATGGCTTCAATCACCTTCTCCGCATTGATGTGCCGGGGCAGCGGCAGCTGCACAATGAAGCCGTCGATGTCGGGGTTTTCGTTGAGCTGCTGCACCTGGGCCAGCAAATCGGCCTCGGTAATATCGTCCTCGAAGCGCAGCAGGGTACTGCCGAAGCCCACGCGCTCGCAGGCCAGCACCTTGTTGCGCACGTAGGTTTCGGAGCCACCATCGTGGCCCACGAGTACGGCGGCCAGGTGCGGCGTTTTGCGGCCAGCCGCCTTCAGCTGGGCTACTTCGGCAGCAATTTCAACTTTGATGTCTTCGGCAATCTGCTTGCCGTCGATGAGGTGGTTGGGGGCGGTGGTTTCGGGCATAGGTTGGGCTGAAAGGGGGCGAGTGTTGTAATGCGTAATGCTTGTAGAGTTAACTCTAACTAAACCATCAGTTTCTACTTGATATGAAAACTTGGGAGTTATTAAAAGCCACCCGACGACTGGCTCCCCATTATCCTTGACATACTGCTTGTCTTTTACCTCGTAGTTTCCAGTCAAAGACACACTTAATTCTAAGTCGGGAGAAATCTCAATTTTCTCTAATTTAGCACCTTCCAACTGACTGAGTGTAAAATGGTATGTTTTTACTAATCCGAAAAAATAATTAGTAATAGTTTGTTTTGATGGCAGCACCACTCCATCCTTAAGAAGCTGAAAATCCTCACCAAACTCTACAGAATAATCATAGTGCGTTATTGGCACCCACTTACCAGGAAGAACCTCCGCTTCTATTTGGCGACTTGTTCCCAAATGTAATTTCCAGTGTTTACCAGTTTCTACGCTACTTACTGGTAAGCCTACTATTTGCTGCAAAACGTCTTGAAATTCGGCAAGACCAATAATTATTGACGAGAGCGGAGCAGTATTTTCCATAACTACGGGTTAAATTAGTAACTCACCGCACCACCACGCCCGCTTGCGTTAGCTTTTGGTACACACTGGCCAGCAGCTCGCTTTTGAGTGCTTGCTCCTGGCGGATGTTGTTTATCCAGAAGAGCACGCGCAGCTCGTAGCCGGCGGTGTTGACGCTGTTGAGCAGGATTTCGGGGGCGACTTTGTGCAGGGTGTTGGTGTGAGTGAGAATTTCGGCGGTAATAAGCTGGCGAGCTTGTCCGAGGTCGGTTTCGGGGCCGAGGCTCAGGGCCAGCTCGGTGCGGATGTGGTTGTTGCTGAGCGTCCAGTTGATAACCTGGCCGGAGAGCAGGTCGCCGTTGGGCATAATGATTTCGGAGCCGGCCTGCGAAATAAGCTTACTGGCGCGAATACCGATGTCCTTGACGCGACCGGTTTTGCCGTTTACCTCAATAAAGTCGCCGACCTGAAACGGCCGCTCGAAAATAAGGATAATGCCCGACACCAGGTTGTTGATGATGTTCTGCAAACCCAGGCCGATACCCACGCCGAGCGCTCCGAGCACAATGGCGATTTTATCGACCGGCAGGCCCGAGGCCAGCGTAGCCAGAAACAGCCCCACGGCCAGCATCACCAGCCGGATGGCCACCAGCCAGGAGCCCTTGCGGTCCTCGTCGGGGTTGAACTCATCGTCGGTTTCGCCAAACACGTAGCCCACGTATTTCTGCAGCTGCACCGTGAGGAACACGATGCCGAAAAACAGCCCCACGCTGCCCAGCGTGAAGCTGGTGCTGCCCAGCCGGTGCGGGGCCGTGAGGGCCTGCGTGCCCACGCGCACGAGCAGGTTGTAAAGATTCAGGTTGCTGCTCACCAGCATCAGCCAGAGGGCGCCCACCACCACGGTCAGGGCTTTGCGTAAGCCGTCTTCTACCCTATCGAAGCTGAAGCGGGCCCCGAAGCCGCCTGCCAGGCGCAGGCCCTGCGCCTGCAGGTAGAAGGCCTCGATAAGTACCCGCACGAAGGCCGACAGCGAAATAGCCTGCGTGAGCCCCACCACGGCCGTCGTGCTGAACATCTTGGCCAAACTTACGCGGCCATTCACCCCCGCCAGCACAGCCAGCCCTTGTAAGGCTACGAACAGCAGCACCACCGGCCGAACAAAGCCCGCCAGCAGGCGGTGCTGCCGCAGCCAGCGCCAAAACGCCCAGCCCAGCACGCCCGCGCCCACGTTGAGCAGCGGCATGGCCCAGCGCATACCCAGGCCGGGGGCCCGGCTGGCGTAGGCAATGGTGAGCGCAAAAAAGCAGCCCACAATGCCCAGCCAAAACCAAAATAACTGGCGCGGCCAGCTCCGCCAGCCCAGCGCCGTAAGCGTCACGAGCAGCAGCAGCTGCAATAAATCCGTGTAAGCGGCCGGAGGGCTGAGGTCGAAAAACGGGGCCAGGCTGAACACCACCAGCAGCGACGCGGCCAGCGGCAACGGCCGCAGGTAGTGCAGCCGCAGCTCGGGCAAGGCGGTGGTTTCCGTAGGTGGCAGCGCGGCTTCAAGCTGCCGAAGCCGCCGGAAGTTGCGGAACACCCAGCCAAAAAACCCCAGCGCCAGCACTGCCATCCATACCCAGTAGTCCCAGTGCTCGCCGAAGTAGTAGCTCACCAGCTTGCGCTGGGCAGCGTAGGACTTGCGCACTAGCGCGGCGGCCTCGTCGTCGGCCCGGATGCTGCCGGGGTGCCACAGCGGCGGCAGCTCTGCCTGGGAGTTGCGGCGCTGGAAGCGGCCCATCTGCTCGCGCACCTCGTCTTGCAGCTCCAGGTCCTGAATATAGCTCTCCGATACGCGCGTTTGCAGGCCGGCGGTGGCTTGCAGGCGCTGAGCCAGTAGTTGCGTGGCCCCCGTTTGCTTGGTGTGCAGGCGCGCCAGGGCGCGGCCCACGGCGGTAGTGGCCGGGGGCAAGGTGGCGGCGGGCGGAAGCTCAAGGGCCAGCTGGCCCAGTTGCCTGCGCATGGCGGTAATCTGCTGGTTAGTAGCTTCCAAGGTTGTGCGCCAACCACCTAGCTGCTCCTGCATGTCACTGAGTAATACCCGGTACATCTGCAATTGCTTCACTTCTACCACGTTGCCGTAGAGGTCGAGGTTTTGCTGAATGGTTTCGAGGTTGTCCTCCACCGGGGGCAGGTCGTCGCTCAGGTCGCGGGTGTCGGCGGTGCGGCGGATAGTGCCGTTGATGCGGCCCAGGGTGAAGTAGGCCCGCTCCAGGCGCTGGGCCAAGGAGTCGGGCAGGGCGGCAGTGTCGAGCCGCGCCTGGGCAGCGCTAGTGGCGGGTTTTGGGTCGGCAGGTTGTTGGGCCCAACTAGCTTGAGTAATTAGCAGACCCAAGCTAAAAAGCCAGGAAATAAAAACGAATCGCATTCTCCTCACCATAACTTACGGGCTGCGCCACCCGAAGGGATTTTATTTAAAATAAAAATTATTACATCGCCAATAAAACAAAAACATTGTTTTATCTTGCCAGACGAATACTCCTCCTTACCTTCTCAAATCTCCTCTTCAAGCATGCAGTGTCCTACCTGTGGTTCAGACAATGTACAGAGACTAAGCATCCTGTACGAAAACGGCACAAGCGATATTCAGACATCCAGCACTACTGTTGGGGCAAGCATCGGAACAGGAAGAAGTTTAGGATTTGGCTCAGCCCAAACTACGACTTCCGGCCAATCGCAATCCAAGCTGGCGCAAAAAGCTTCCCCTCCTGCCAAACAGTCTTATAAGATAGGTCTGCTTATTCTGGTTGGCCTTTTTCTACCAGACTTGGCGGTGGTCATATCTTCCTCTCGTTTATTTCCTTATTATTAATAGGTGGCGGCGGCTATCTGGTGTACAAGGCATATACCTACAATAACACCGTTTGGCCAGGGCTTTATGAAAACTGGCAGAAATTATGGCACTGCAATAAATGCGGGGCCATCTATGCTTCATAGCTTCAACCGAGCAGCAGGGTTGCCGAAGAGGCGGCCTATAATCTTAGTTAGTGTTGGTTGCTGAACAACCAAAAGGCCGGCTCCCTCGCAGGAGCCGGCCTTTTTGCGGTTAGTCGATTTTGAGTACCGCCAGAAACGCTTCTTGCGGAATCTCGACCGAGCCCACAGTGCGCATCCGCTTCTTGCCTTCTTTCTGCTTTTCGAGCAGCTTGCGCTTGCGCGAAATATCGCCGCCGTAGCACTTGGCAATTACGTTTTTGCGCAGCGCCTTGATGGTTTCGCGGGCAATAATCTTCTGCCCGATGCTGGCCTGAATGGCAATGTCGAACATCTGGCGGGGCAGCAGCTCGCGCAATTTCTCGCAGAGGCGGCGGCCCCACTCGTAGCTTTTGCTGCGGTGTACGATGGCCGACAACGCATCCACCTTCTCGCCATTGAGCATCACGTCGAGCTTCACCATATCCGACTCGCGGTAGCCAATCAGCTCGTAATCAAGCGAAGCATAACCGCGGCTGATGGTTTTGAGCTTGTCGAAAAAGTCGAACACAATTTCCGACAGCGGCAGCTCGAAGCTCATTTCTACGCGCTCGCTTGTGAGGTAGCTCTGGCCCTTGATGATGCCGCGCTTCTCCATGCAGAGCGTGATAATCGGCCCCACGTACTCGGCCGCCGTGATAATCTGTGCCTTAATGAACGGCTCCTCGATGAGCTTTATCAAATTCGGCTCGGGCATTTCACTCGGCGCGTTGATAGTTAGCAACTGGTCTTTGGTGCCGGTGGCGTGAAACTGCACACTCGGCACAGTGGTAATCACGGTCATGTTGAACTCGCGCTCGAGGCGTTCCTGCACGATTTCCATGTGCAGCATGCCCAAAAAGCCGCAGCGGAAGCCGAAGCCCAACGCCACCGACGTTTCGGGCTCCCACACCAGCGAGGCGTCGTTGAGCTGCAGCTTTTCCATGCTGCTGCGCAGCTCTTCGTACTCGGTGGTATCCACCGGGTAAATGCCGGCGAATACCATCGGTTTCACGTCGGCAAAGCCCTGGATGGCTTCCGGCGTGGGGTTATGTACGTGCGTGATGGTGTCGCCTACTTTCACCTCGCGGGCCTCTTTGATGCCCGAGATGAGGTAGCCCACGTTGCCGGCGCTCATTTCGGGGCGCGGCTCCTGGTTGAGGCCCAGGATGCCGATTTCATCGGCCCCGTACTCCTTGCCCGTGGCCATAAAGCGCAGCTTGTCGCCCTTGCGCATGGTGCCGTTCTTGATGCGAAACAGCACCTCGATGCCCCGATACGAGTTAAACACCGAGTCGAAAATCAGGGCTTGCAACGGGGCCTGCGGGTCGCCCTTGGGGGCCGGAATCCGCTCGCAGATGGCTTGCAGAATGGCCTCGATGCCGATGCCAGCCTTGCCCGAAGCGTGGATAATGTCCTCGGGCTGGCAGCCAATAAGGTCTACTATCTCGTCGGTTACTTCCTCCGGCATAGCATGCGGCAGGTCGATTTTATTGAGCACCGGAATAATTTCCAGGTCGGCCCCAATGGCGAGGTAGAGGTTGGAAATGGTTTGGGCCTCAATGCCTTGCGAAGCATCCACAATAAGCAGCGCACCTTCGCAGGCGGCGATGCTGCGGCTCACTTCGTAGCTGAAGTCGACGTGGCCGGGGGTATCAATGAGGTTGAGTGTGTAGGTTTCTCCTTGGTAGGGAAACTGCATCTGGATGGCGTGGCTCTTGATGGTGATGCCGCGCTCGCGCTCCAGGTCCATGTTGTCGAGCAGTTGGGCCTGCATGTCGCGCTTGGCTACGGTTTGGGTAAATTCGAGCAGCCGGTCGGCCAAAGTACTTTTGCCGTGGTCGATGTGGGCAATAATGCAAAAATTGCGGATATTCTTCACTAGTAGGCGGTTTTGTCGCAACACGAAGGTAGGCATTCGGGGGCGCAAAACCCAGGCTCCAAACCTGCTTGATATTGCCCGAGTGCCTCTAGTAGTTGTATTTTGCTAGCCCATTCAGCCCCGATGGCCGGCCCACCCCGAATGGGTCGCCTGCGTCCTTTTCTTCTCCCCTGCTGTGCAAGTAGAACAAACTCCCGATTTAGTTACCCCGCTCCCTGGCGCTACTCCAGCAGCAGCGGCCCCGGCCCGGCTCGTTCGCAGCAAGCTCCTCATCACGGCGGCCAATGCTACTGCCTGCTACCTGCTGGCGTATCAGCTCTGCGCGGTGGTGTTCCAGTACGCTACCGTAAACCGGGCGAAGCACGAACATATTCTGGGGCAGTGGACGGTAGGCGGGGTACATTTTATCCTGCCCGATAGTGCCTGGGGCTACACTGCCGTCATCAACGTGTACGCCGTGGGCCCGCTGCTCATGCTGTTGCTGGGCACCACTGCCTTTGTACTTTTCTGGAAATGGCTGCGCTTTCGCCGGGGCCCGGGCAAGTTGCTGGTGCTCTGGATATGCTTCCACGCCATTAATTACCTGCTGGGCGGCTTGCTGGCCGATAGTATTACCCAATCGGGGTCGGCCTTCGTACCAAGCTGGGCAATGGGCGGCATGGGCATAGCCCTGGTACTAGGGGTGCTGGCCGGTATTGGGCAAGTAGCGGCCGGGTTTGGGCTATCGCTGCCTTTTTTGCTGGCCCAGGAGTCGCTCACTTTGCTTCAGTTCGACAACCGCCCCCTGCTAGTGCGCTACACCATTATACTGCCAGCGCTGGCCGGCACCGCGCTTTTGGTGTTGAGTCGGCTGCCGCTGCTCACTACCAATGAGGCGCTGCACTACGCCACAATGGGCCTGTTGCTGGTGCCCCTATCCATTGGCTTGAGCCAGCAAACGCTCGGCGAAGCGCTCGTGAAGCCGCGCGCTACGCACCTGGCAGGGGGGCTGATTGGGCTAGCCGTGGCAGCCTTGGTAGCCTGGCGGGTGGCGCTGGGCGGAGGCATCAGCTTTTAGGCGCTTCCTGGCAGTTAAAAGCTAAACCCCAAAGCGTGCAAACAGGCGCACCAACTGAAAAAGAGCCGCCGGTGCTCGTGCTTACGCCATTTTTTAAGCAACTTGGCGCGGGCTTTTACGGCCGCCAGCACAGGGCACGGGGTGGCACTGGCAGCAGGGGTTCCGGGGCCGGTAGCCAGTACCGGTTCGAGCGGGAAATTCGAGTAGGTTTGCATGGCGGGTGGGAGGAATAAAGTTGCGGTAAGTATACGCTTTTTCCTGGCAAAAGCAAGCTAAACCAGACGGCAATGGGGCTTTTTGAGGGTAGCCGGGACTATCTTGCAGTCCTAAACCCACTCGCCCCATTTGTTTATGAAAAAGCTGGTTTCTGCCTTCTTGCTGCTGTTGCTCGTGGCCCGCAGCTTCGCGCAAACGGCCCCGCCCCTCGCCCACCCGGCCTGGAGTATGCAGGGCAATATCTACGAGGTAAACGTGCGCCAGTATACCCCCGAAGGCACCCTCAATGCCTTCGCCAAGCACCTCGACCGCCTGCAAAAAATGGGGGTGCAAACGCTGTGGTTTATGCCCCTGAACCCCATTAGCAAGGTGGGCCGCAAGGGCAGCCTGGGCAGCTACTACGCCGTGGCCAGCTTCACCCGGCTCAACCCCGAGTTTGGCACCATGGCCGACTGGCAGCGCCTGGTGAAAGCCGCGCACGCCCGGGGCATGAAGGTGATTATCGACTGGGTGCCCAACCACACCGGTGCCGACAACCCCTGGCTAACCCAGCACCCCGACTTTTTTGTGCAGAAAGACGGCCAACCCGCCGTGGCCTTCGACTGGGCCGATGTGCGCCAGCTCAACTATAAAAACCCGGTGCTGCAAGACAGCATGATTGCCGCCATGCGCTACTGGGTGCGCACGAGCGACATCGACGGCTTCCGTTGCGACGTGGCCTGGAACGTGCCGGCCACGTTCTGGCAGCGCGCCATCCCGACGCTGCGCCAGAGCAAAAGCCTCTTTATGCTGGCCGAGGGCGACAGCGCCTACCTGCCCCGCAGCGGCTTCGACGCGGTGTACCCCTGGCACATGTTTCATGAAATGGAGAAAGTAGCCGCCGGCAAGCGCCCCGCCACCGTGCTCGACAGCATCCGGCAGCAGGAAAACCAGATGTACCCAAAGGGTACGATGGAGTTGTTCTTTACCAGCAACCACGACGAAAACACCTGGAACAAAGCCGATTACGGCACCTTTGCCGGCCGCAAGCACGCGCCATTCGCCGTTTTCACCCAGACGATGGGCAACAGCATTCCGCTCATTTACAGCGGGCAGGAAGAGCCGGTGTTGCGGCCCTTACAATTCTTCGACAAAGACCCCATCACGTTTGGCAAGTATCAGCGGGCCAAGTTCTACACCACACTGCTGGCCTTGCGCAAGCGCAACCCCGCCCTGGCCGCCGACGCCTCGTTTCGGAAAGTCCACCTGGGCGACGACCGCGCCGTGTACGCTTACGTGCGCGAGAAAGCGGGCAAAAAAGTACTGGTGGTGCTGAATTTCTCGGACAAAGCGCAGGCCGTGGCGGTGCAGGAAAAAGCTTTGCAGGGCCAGCCGTATAATGTATTTGCGGGGGCCGCTGCGCCGCTTACCGGCAAGTCGTGGCAGCTGGCGCCGTGGGGCTACGCGGTATATGAGTATGGGAGGTAGGTAGCGCGCGGCTTCTGCTATATTGCGGCAGCGTTTACTAGCAGCTATTGCTACCCGCGCAGTTGCCCCACCTTTTCCACCAGCCCGAATGGTATGGCAAGCCCTCAACCCAACCAGCAAGAAGCAGTAAACCAAGTGTATGACTATGCAGCGAACCTGCTCGTCCACGGCAACAAGAACAACGTGGAAGTTGAACAGGCGCTGGTAGCGAAAGGCCTTGATGCGGAAAGTGCCCAAACCGTGGTTACTAACCTGACGACGGAAATAGGGGCCGCCAAAAAAGCCCGCGCCAAAAAGGACATGCTCTATGGCGCCCTATGGTGCGTGGGCGGCATCGCCCTGACCGTAGCCCATATTGGCTTTGTTTTTTGGGGAGCCATTATTTTCGGCGGCATCCAGTTTTTTAAGGGGGTCGCTAATCTGGCCGACTAGCGCCACTCTATGCAGTCAGGATGCTGACTTGCAAATTGTTCTGAGTAGCCAGGGCATGAGTAGTCGTGGCCAACTAGCACGTCCTTCCGAGATTTTTTAGCGAGCTCGGAAGGACGTGCTATTCATTTGCCCCTTAAACAATTTCGATAAATCTGCCCGGCTTTCTATTCAACTGTTATGCGAAAAGAACTGCAATTTGCCAAGTTTGCCGAATTTACGCAGCACATTTGCCGTAGACCAAGCATGTATACTAGTGAAGGCACTTACAACGAGGTTGTTGCCTACATAACTGGCTACGCGAGCGGAGTAAGAAACACCCCACTAAGTGGTCGCAATTGGAAACTTTTCAACCGATTTGTGTGCTTGAAATTCGCTTTTGGAACTAACGTAGTTTGGTGGGCCGTACTAAAATATTGCTCAAAGGATGAAGTGGAAGCAATAGCCTTGGTTGAAGTTACAATTCTGGATTTCCTGGGTAGAAGAAAAAGCATGTCAATGGCCAAAGTCCTCGAATACGCCTCAAAATGGGCAGTAATAAGTGATGGACTACCGGAAAGGATTTTTAAAGAGGTCAGAGGTGCGTTGCTTAACGGAGAAGAGGAGGTGTTGAAAAAGCATCTGGTACCCAACGACGACCAATACCTGCTTTGGCAAAAAGCTTATCTAACGGAAATTCCTGAAATGGACGCTTATGTTTATAATAATTATCCGATAAAAAGGATGTACGAGTCGGCAGACGGCAATAAAATTAAACTTATAGCAGCTGACTTTTTATTTCCAATTGAAATGAATTTAATAGACGGCGAGTGGAAAATAGATGCGACGGATATTATTCAGTATAAGAAAAAAATAATTGCTGAGCGGAAGACGCGTACCGAAGACTAAGTAGTTGAGTAAAATTGATTTTACAAAAAGGCAGTCCTGCTCATCCAGCAGCTACGCCGGGAAGCGTCTTGGTCGCTTCATCTGCGCCGTTCAAGGAAGCGACCGAGATGCTTCACTCAAACTACTTACTATGAAAATAATTAGCAATTGTTGAGGCGAAAAGCTGGGTCGGCGGCTGTGTAGCATACGCAATATCGCGTCCTCCCCCGCGTATTTTTGTCGCATGGCAAGCCCCAACCTCCCTACCTCCCTGCTGCTCAACGGCCGCGAATTCAGCTACGAGTCTGTGCAGCAGACATCCAACCCGCACACCGCCCTCAACGGCTACGAGGCGCGGGTGCTGGAGCTGTTGCGGCAGTGGCTCACAGGGGCCCAGGAGTTTGGGTTGCGCACCAGCGGCAGCACCGGGCAGCCCCAGCTTATTGTGCTGAAGCGGCGGCAGCTGGCTGCCTCGGCCGCCCGCACCGGCGACTACTTCGACCTGGGGCCCGGCGACCGGGCGCTGGTCTGCCTCAATTGTGAGTTTATCGGCGGCAAGATGATGCTCGTGCGCGGCCTGGAGCGCCACCTGCGCCTCACGGTGGTAGAGCCGCACGCCGACCCGTTTGACTTTGTGCCGGCTGACGCGGAGTTTGATTTTGCGGCCTTCGTGCCTTTGCAGCTGCGGGCTATGCTGACGGCCGGCCGGGCCGGGCGGCTCAATAAAATGCGGGCTATTCTGGTGGGCGGCGCGGGCGTAGAGCCGAGCTTGCTGCGCGAGATTGAGCAGCTGAAAGTGCCGGTGTACCTCACCTACGGCATGACCGAAACTGCCTCGCACATGGCCCTGCGCCGCCTCAACGGCCCCGAGGCCAGCCCGCACTACCAGGTATTGCCGGGCCTGCACCTGGGCCAGGATGAGCGCGGCTGCCTCACGGTGCGCGGCGACGTCACCGACGATAAGCTGGTAACTACCAACGACCGCATCACCATCCTCGACAAGCACACGTTTGACTGGCTGGGGCGCGTCGATTTCGTAATAAACTCGGGGGGCGTGAAGGTGCAGGCCGAGAAAGTAGAGCAAGTACTTGATGTAGCCCTGGCCGAGTTAGGGCAGTCGCGCCGCGCCTTCGTGGCGGGGCAGGCCGACGAGCGCCTCGGCCAGGCCGTGACGGCTTATGTAGAAGGTGCTGCGCTGCCCGCTGGCACCGAGCAGCGCCTGCTGGCACTGCTACGCGAGCGCCTCGACCGCTACGAGCAGCCCAAAAGCGTGGTGTATGTGCCCACTTTCAAAACCACCGCCTCGGGCAAACTCGACCGCGCCGGCACACTGCGGAGCGTTAAATAACTGACGTTACGCACTTAGCGCATTTGGCGCGGGCCTCTGGCCCGTGACCAGCTTCTGCAGGCCTCTGCCTGCCTCTCAGAACAAGTCGTTCGGCTGTCGCCCTCCCGGTGCAAGCCAGAGGCCTGCAAAAGCTGGTCACGGGCCAGAGGCCCGCGCCAAATGCGTAACATCAATTAAATAAGTAATATCTACTACCTACTGCCCATAAAACTTGCGGCGGTCTTGCTGATTGAGGCCGCGCACGCGAATACCCTCTTGGCTAAACAAGGGCTTATGGCGACGAATAATGTGCCACATGGGGCCGAGTAGCACTTTGCCCCGCAGGTAAAAAATCGGGCCGCTGATTTCGTTGCGCACCAGTGGAGTCACAAATAGAGGCTGCCGCCAGCCAGCTCCTGCGCCCAGGCTGACCCACGAAAACAAGCGCATCTGAGCCGCCACGGAGGGCTCAACCAAGCCAATGAAATCGCGGGGCGACCGCTCCCGGTTGTAGTCCTCGTTGGTATACTCGACGCGCAGCGAGCCGAGGCCGGTTTGCAGGTTGGCTCCCAACTCCCAACGGTTGTTTTCGAGCAAAATATACTCGCCGTATAGCGCCACATTGTAGAAGCGCAGGGTAGCATCGGCGTTGTTGGCGGCGTTGTCGGGCGGCTCAAGGTGAGTGGGAATGCGGCTGCTGAGGAAGTAAAAAGCGGCCCCCGTGCGAATCCGGCCGCGCCATTCGAGCCCCAGCTTGAGGCCGTTGATGGTGCAGAAGTGGCTGTTGATGATGGAGAAACGCGTATCGACCTGCACCACCAGCCGACGGCGCTCAAAGATGGTAGCACGCTGTGTGGAATCGTCGTCGGCGACCTGCGCGGCCACTCGGCCAGCCCCGCTAGCTGCCAGTAGGACAACTACGAGGAACCAGGCCCGACTGAAACGCGACCGAAAAGCTTGATAAATAAGAATAAACACGTAAAAATAAACCGCTTGGTGCGGCAGGGACATAACACTAGCGGCTGCTACTGTTGGGCCGACATAGAATACCTTAACCAACCTACCCGCCGAATAGTTACCCAGAGGGCATTTCAGTACAGGTTTGCCCCACACTTAGGCCCTTATTGTAGGGCCTTTTCCAGGGCCGCGTCGCTGGCGGGCCGGGCCGAGGGGCGGGGCGGGTTGTTGAGCAGAATGCGGCCATCGCGCCCGATAAGCCAGTAGCTGGGGATAGACTGCACGGCGAAGGCTTTGGGGGCCGCACCCTCGAAAACGCCGCCGTCGCGGAGCTGCACGGCATTGGGAGTAGCGGTGAGCTTGGTGGCCAGATACTTCTGCCAGTCGGGGGCCTGGCTATCGAGCGATACATAGAGGAAAACGATATCGCGGCCCGCGAATTTCTGGCGGAGCGCCAGGCTGGCGGGCATTTCGGCCAGGCAGGGGCCGCACCAAGTAGCCCAAAAATCAAGGTACACCACCTTGCCCTTGAAATCGCTCAGGCTCACGGATTTGCCGCTGGCATCGAGCAGGGTGAAGTTGGGAGCGGGCTGGCCGTTGGTGAGGGCCAGGTGGGCCCGCACGCTCTGGCGCACGGCCCTAGCAATGGTAGAATCGTGGTTGTGGGCCTGAAAATCGGGTAGTAGCGGGCGAATGTCGGTGTGCTCATACTCGACTTTGTTCAGCAGGTACTGGCCCATGGCTACGTCGCGCACGCGGCCATCACCGAGGGCGTCGGTGGCGCGCTGGTAGAGGCGGCGGCTGGCGTCGGGGTCGGTGGGCAGGTTGCCGGCGGGGTCGTTGAGCTGGGTGAAGCCGTACACCATGAGCAGGTTTTGGAGGCTGGCATGCACCAGAGCCGAGTCCTGGGTGTAGAGCTGCAAGTCGCGCAGGAAGTCGTAGTAGCCTACCGGCACGGTGGCGTAGCCCTGCTGGCGGCGCGCTTCGGGCTGCCGCGAATAGTAGCTGAGCAGTGAGCCGCTCCACTCGTAGGTAATGGCCTGCTGCTGCTGGCGCACAAAAGCGGCTGGCAGCGGGTGAGCGGCGGCATACGTGGTGAGGGCCGCTACGCGGCGCTGGCGGTAGGCATCGGCCACGCGGCGCAGGTCGGCGGCGGTGAGGGTGGCTGCCTGGGCATCGGGGGTGAGGCGGGCCGCATCATCCTGGCTCGCCTGGTTCTCGCTCAGGGCCAGGTAGTTATTGGCGGCAGCTCCGCGCCCGGCAAAGGCCAGGGTCTGGCCGAATTTACTGGGGTCAAAGCTTACGCCCAGGGCATCGCCGGGGGTGAGGTAGAGGTTGGCGGCGGCCTCGCCGTAGCTCAGCCGCGCCTCGGTGGGGGCTGCGAGGCTGGGTAGGACCAGCCGAAAATCGCCGGTTGCGCTCAGCTTGGCTTCCACGGTTTGGGTGAGGCGGCCGCGCCAGTCGGGGCCGTAGCTCAAGCTGATGGTGCGGGCCGTGGGTTTGGCTACGTGGCCGCTTAGCACGGCGCCCTTGCTGGCCGCAGCCGGCTCAGCCGACTGGCGGAAGCCGGGGGCCTTAAAGGGCGGCGGAGTAAAGCGGCGGGCCTGCGCCACAACGGCCAATGGCAGGGCACAGAGCACGAAGCAAGTCAGGCGAAGAGCCGCCCGTTTTTTCAGGATACCAACGGTCATAAGCACCTTGCCCCGGCGCTGGTGCCGGGGCTGGTGCCAGATGGTACGAGGCGGAGCCGGTTTTGGTATAGCGCAGCCGTCGCAAAGTACCTTATTGCGTCAGGGCTTTCTCGATGGCGGCTACCGTTTTGGCACCATCGGAGGGGCGCGGAGCGCGGGACAGGATGATGCGACCATCGCGGCCAATGAGCCAGTAAGTAGGAAAGGCGCTCACCTGGTAGGCAGTAGTTACGGCGTCGTCGGGGCTGCGCAGGTGCAGGCTGTTGGGGCTGGTGAACTGCTTTTCGGCGAGCACCTGCTGCCATTTTTCTTCCTTGTCGCCCACCGAGATGTAGGCAAATACCACATCGCGGCCCTCGAACTGCTTTTTGAGGTCGTGGCTGAACTCGGTCATCTCGCGCATGCAGGGGCCACACCAGGTACCCCAGAAATCGAGGTACACCACTTTGCCGCGCAGGTCGGCGAGCGAGGCCGTTTTGCCTTCGCTGGTGCGTAGCACGAATGCCGGGGCCGGCTTGCCAGGCTGCAGAGCCGCTTGCTTGCGCACCAGCTCGTGCATGTTGCGGGCCACGGTCGAGTCGCGGTTTTGGGCGCGAAACGTGGGGTAGGCGGCCAGCACGGCTTCGGTGCCGTTGAGCATTGCCTGATACGTAAACAGCTGGTACAGGGCCCAGTCGCGGGCGGCGCCGGGGCCAAAGTCGGCCGTAGCCTGGGCGTAGAGGCGGCCAGCGGCAGTGGGGTCAGCGGGCAGCACGCCATCGGGCAGCAGGCGGCTACTGTAGGCATCGAGAAAGCGCAGCACGGACTCCTGCTTCACCAGGGCATCGAGCTTTTTGAGGGGCAGCTGCGCCAGAAAGTCGTAGTACGTAGCGGGCAGGGTAGCCGCTTCGGGGGCGCTGTAGTGGCGGTAGGGGGGGTATCCGAGCAGGGTGCGGCCCCACTGCAAGTCCATATCCAGCACCTGTTGCTGCTGGAAGGCGGCCGGCAGCGGTTGCGCCTTGGTGTAGGTGGCCAGAAACGTCCGTTGCTGCTGCCGGAAGGCATCGGCGTACTGGCGGATTTCAGCAGGCGTAGTAGTGGGTTTTAGCTGGTCCTGGGGGCGCGGCACGTTGCCGGCCGGGCCGTACTCGAACTTGTAGAGCGAGCGGGCCAGGTAGTTGTTGGCCGCCGCGCCGCGCCCACTGTAGCGCAGGGTTTCGTCGAATTTGTCGTAGTCGAGCGTCACCCGCAGCTGGTCGCCGGGCGTGAGGTAGAGCGCCGTGTGCTGCCGGGCGTAAACGAAGCTAGCCGGGGTCACCTTCGCCAGGCTCACCACCACCCGAAAGTCGCCAGTAGTGCTGAGCGCCGCTTTGGCAGGACGCGGGGCACCGTACCACAGCTGCACGGTATCGCCGGCCGGCGCGTGGTCGAGGTGGCCGCTGAGTACCGTCAGGAGGGCACGAGTTTGCAAGGGCACCGTGCCGGGGGCATTGCTAGAATTGCTGCTGATTACTATAGGAGCGGGCGGCGGCGGAGCCTGGGCACCGGCCAGGGCCGGGCCGCTCAGGGCGGCAAGCAAGAGGGGAAGCGAACGCATAGGAGCAGTCAGGGAATGAGATACTGGTGCAAAGTAAGAGCCCGCCGCCCAACTGCTGGTTGCTTCACCCCCACTAGATTACGGCTTCGCCCTGGCTTCTGGCCGCTTCGCCCCAAAACGCCTGGCGGCCAGGCCAGAGCGCCCGTAAGTTTGATGCGGTTTAAGTAGTAAGACAGAAGTAATAAGTAGTAAGAGCAGGTTTACAGGACTTTTTTTTCAATAAGTTGACATCTTACTATTTGCTACTTAATTCTGACTACCTACTTATCACTCTCGCTACTCATGCTCACGCCCGACTTCTTGTTTTCGCTTGCCAACCCGGCCGCTATGCTGGGCTGGGCCTTGCTAGTGCTGGCCCCGCGCTGGCGCGGCACCCAGCGGCTGGTGCTCAACGGCGCGTGGTCGCTGATACTGGCTGGGGCCTACGCCGCACTCATTGCCACGCACTACCTGGGCGGGCACGGCAGCGAAGGCGGCTTTGGGAGCCTGGCGCAGGTGGCGGCGCTTTTCCACGACCCGTGGGCGCTGCTCGCGGGCTGGGTGCATTACCTGTGCTTCGACCTGTTTACCGGGGCCTGGGAAGTGCGCGATGCCCAGCGGCGCGGCCTGCCGCACTGGGCCATGGTGCCCGCGCTGGTGCTCACGTTCCTGTTTGGGCCGGTGGGGCTGCTGGTGTATTTCGGCACGCGCCAGGTTTTCGGCAAGCCCGTGGCTACGCCCGATAGTGTATAATTCTTACCCTAACCATACTACTATGACTACCGCGCAACTCGCTGATTTTCCAGCTTCAACCACTGTTTCTGCTGCCAGCACTACGCCCAGCCTGGCTCAACGGCTGGCAGACATGCTGCGGGTGCTCCACCGGGTAAACCCGGCGCTGTCGTGGACGGGCTGGTTCAACGTGGCGCTGGCCGGGCTGGCGCTGGCGCTGCTGCCCCTCGACCACCGCCTCGTAACCGGGGTACTGGTATGGATAAAACCGCTCAAGTTCGCCCTCTCGACCGTGGCCTTCGTCTGGACGCTGGGCTGGCTGCTGGCCGACCTGCCCGCCCCGGCCCAGCGCGCCGTGCGCTGGATTAGCCGGGCCGTGGCCCTGAGCATGGCCGTGGAACTGCCCGTTATTTTTCTGCAGGCCGCCCGCGGCACCACTTCGCACTACAACACCAGTAGTGGACTTAACGGGCTGCTATTTGGGCTAATGGGTTGGTTCATCATGGTTAATACCGTGGCCTGCACCTGGGCTTTGTACCTGGCGTGGCGGCACCGGCCGCACGGCAGCGCCGGCTACGTGTGGGGAATGCGGCTAGGCTTGCTGGTGTTTCTGGTGGGCTCGGTGCTGGGCGGCTTCATGATTCACAACATGCAGCACACGGTGGGCGCGCCCGACGGCGGCCCCGGCCTGCCCGGCCTGGGCTGGAGCACCCGCGCCGGCGACCTGCGCATCGCGCACTTCCTAGGCATGCACGCCCTACAAGCGCTGCCGCTGCTGGGCTGGGCACTCGGCCGCTGGGCTCCGCGCCGGGCGGCGGTGCTTACGTGGGCCGGCGCGGCGCTATATGCGGCGGCCGTGGCCGGGGTGTTTGTACAGGCCATAGCGGGGCGTTCGGCTTTTTAAGGCATACTAGGGAATGGGTTTTGGTGTCAGGTATTAGTAGGCCTTACGCACTCGGCTCGCTAAGGCAGCCGCGAAGCGGCGATATATTGCTAGCTATCAGGTAGTTGAAGGCTTTCAGCGCTGCGAAGCGGCGGCACTTTTGCCCGAACTATAAGTACCGCAGCTTCGCAGCTATTCGCTGTTTTTCAAGCAGTTACTACCAGCATATCGCCGCTTCGCGGCTGCCCTAAAGAGCCGAGTACGCAAGTCCCAATCAGGTATGCGTGATTAAAAACCCAATACCCGGCACTTAACCCCAAAAACCATCCCCATGACCTACCTCGCCGCTTTCAACACGCTCACTTTTCTGGCGCTGGCGCTGCTCCACGCCTACTGGGCGCTGGGCGGCACAGCGGGGCTGGCCGCCTCACTGCCGGCCCACGTCGATGGCCGGGTAGTACTGCAGCCCTCACCGGGCATGGTGTGGCTGGTGGCCGTGGTGCTTTTGCTGCTGGCGGGCCTCGGGGCGGCGCAACTTGGGCTAGGCGGGCTGCCGCCTAAAGCCCGGCTCGTAGCCAATGCCATAGTGGCGGCGGGATTGCTGCTGCGCACTGTGGGCGACTTTCGCTACGTGGGCTTCACCAAGGTGGTGCAGGATACTACATTTGCCCGGCTCGATACGCGCTACTACTCGCCGCTTTGCCTGCTGCTGGCGGCCAGTCATGCGGCCCTGGCGCTACACGCTGCTTGACCAGCACTTCTGCTTTGCCTATGCCCTCTCCGCTGCCCCCGGCTCCGGCCCGGCCCGACTTCCGCGATGGGCGCTTGCTGGCCTGGGGCATTCCGGCGCTGAGTTTGGTTATTGCTTGGTTTCAGCAACCCGCCGGCTTAGTCTGGCACTGGCGGCAGTGGGCCGCCCACTGGCTGATTTCGCTGTATTTCACAACGGGCTATTGGCTTAGTGTGCGGGCTTTATGGTATTGGCTGTTGCGCCGCCTGCCGCAACCAGCCCAGACTGTGCGCCGCCTCTGGGCTACGGTGCCGCTGGCCGTGCTGGTAACCAGCGGCACTACGGTGCTGCTCATGCTGCCGCTGCACTGGCTGCTGCCGCAGTGGTTTCCCTTCACGGGGCAAACGCTGGCAGCGACGGCGGTTTTCAGCCTGGTGCCCACGGTGGCGGTGCTGAGCTTTTACGAGTCGTTTTATTTCTTCCAGCAGTGGCAGGCCAGCCTGCGCCGCGCCGACCAGCTCGTCCAGGCCAGCACCCAGGCCCAGCTCGATGCCCTGGCCCAGCAGCTCGACCCGCACTTTCTGTTCAACTCGCTCAACACCCTGGCCGCCCTCATCGAGCCCGCCAATGCGCCCGCCCAGCACTACGTAGAGGGCCTCGCCGACGTGTACCGCTATGTGCTGCTGAGCCGCGAGCGCCCCACCGTGCCGCTAGCCGAGGAGCTGGCTTTTGTCGAAACCTACGTGGCGCTGCAAAAAGTGCGCTTCCGCGACAATGTGCAGGTGAGCTACCACATCGCGCCCGCCGCCCTGGTCCGGCGCGTGGCCCCGCTCAGCGTGCAGGTGCTGGTGGAGAATGCCCTCAAGCACAACGAAGCCTCGCAGGCCCGGCCGCTTCACCTACGCCTGGAGGCCACCGCCGACGCCCTGCGCGTGGAAAATACCTACCAGCCCCGCCCGGCCGGCCTGGCCCCCGGCACCGGCACCGGCCTGGCCAATGTGCGCCAGCGCTACGCCCTGCTGGGGGCTATGCAGCCGGTAGAAGCTACCCAGGCCGCCGGTTTGTTTACCGTAACGCTGCCCCTGCTCGACGCTTGAGCGGTGTATTTGGGGGCTTTGGGGCCGGGGGCGGCGGTTTCGGTAAGTTGGGGCGGTGGGTGGCGAAAGCAAGCAGCTACTTTTGACGGGTTGCCCCTCCACTTTTGCTTTCTACCGCTATGCCCCTGCTGTTTCTCCTCGTGTACATCGGCTGGTTTTTGTCGGAAATCCTGCTCAACCGCCTGCTGCGCTCCTCGGCGGCCGACCAGCCCAACGCCGACCGCAATTCGCTGCGCCTGATTTGGCTTACGCTCATCGTCACCATAAACCTGGCGGTGTACGTGGAGCGGCACACCCACCTGCCCCTGGCGCACTCGCGGCTGGTGCCCTACCTGGGGCTCGGCATTATCGGGCTCGGCGTGGGGCTGCGCCTGCTGGTTATCCGCTCGCTGGGCCGGTTTTTCACGGTCGATGTCACCATCCGGCAGGGCCACCAGCTCAAAACCGACGGCTTTTATCACTACCTGCGGCACCCTTCTTACGCCGCCTCGCTGCTGTCCTTCGTGGGCTTTGGGCTCTCGCTCAACAGCTGGCCCGCGCTGCTGCTCGTGATGGGGGGCGTGCTCGCCGCCTTCAGCTACCGCATCTGGGTCGAGGAGGCAGTGCTTACCCAGCAGTTCGGGGCCGATTACTTAGCGTATAAGCGCACCACCAAGCGGCTTATTCCGTTGGTGTATTGAACCCACTATGACTGTTCTGCTGCTCGAAGACGAATACCCAGCCGCCGAGCGCCTCCAGCGCCTGCTCGCCCAGGCCGACCCGGCGGCCCAGGTACTGGCCGTGCTCGACACTGTGGCCGGCGCGCTAACCTGGCTGGCCACCCACCCTGCGCCCGACCTCATCCTGAGCGACATCCAGCTGGCCGACGGCTTGAGCCTCGACGTGTTTGCCCAAACCGTGGTGCGCTCGCCGGTCATCTTCACCACCGCCTACGACCAGTACGCCCTGCAAGCCTTCCGGGCCAACAGCATCGACTACCTGCTCAAACCCGTGAAGCTGCCCGAGCTGCAAGCCGCGCTGGCCAAGCTCCGGCAGTGGGGTAAGAATGAAGAATTAGGAATGAAGGATGAAGAATTAGCGGGCGATAATTCTTCATCCTTCATTCCTAATTCTTCCTTCTCCCTGGAGCGCCTGCTCGATGCGCTGCCCCAGCCGCAGCGGCCCTACAAAACGCGCTTTCTGGTGAGGCAGGGCGAAACGCTGCTGCCGCTACCGGCCGCCGAAGTGGCCTGGTTCCAGAGCCGACACGAAACCGTGACGCTGGCCGCGCTCGATGGCCGCCGCTTCGTGGTCGACTATACCTTGGAGCAGCTGGAAAGCCTGCTCGACCCGCACCAGTTTTTCCGGCTCAACCGCCAGCTGCTGGCCCAGCTGCCCGCCGTGCGCCGGCTGGCACCCCACTTCGGCGGCAAGCTGCTGGTGGCCCTGCACCCCGCTCCCACCGAGGAAGTGCTGGTGAGCAAGGAGCGAGCCAGCGCCGTAAAAGCCTGGCTGGAAGGCTGACATTGCGGCCTTTTTGCTACTTCGCTGTTTCGTATCTTGTTGGCTTATTCGCCCCGGTTTTATGGATGCTATCAAACTCAAAACGCCCGTCCTCGACCGCCTCACCGACGAGGAGTTTTTGCAATTCTGCCTCGACCACCGCGACTTGCGCATCGAGCGCGGGGCCGACCACCAAATCATCATTATGCCCCCTGCCAGCTCTGAAACCGGTGCTTCCAACAGCGAATTATCACGCCAGCTCGCCAACTGGAACGTAGATACCCGGCTAGGCAAAACCTTTGATTCTTCGGCGGGCTTCACGCTGCTGACCGGGGCCATGCTCTCGCCCGATGCCAGCTGGATTTCCCAGGCCCGCTGGGAGGCTCTCAGCCCCGAAGACCGACGCGGCTTCGCCCGCATCTGCCCCGATTTTGTGGTGGAACTGCTCTCGCCCACCGACCGCCTGCCCGAGGCTATGCGCAAGATGGAGCATTGGCTCGAAGCCGGAGCCCAGCTCGGCTGGCTACTGGCCCCGGCCACCGAAACAGCCTTTGTATTCGTGCCCGGCCAGCCCGTACGCACCCTCCAGGGCTTCGACCAGGAGCTGAGCGGCGAGCCGCTGCTACCCGGCTTCGCACTGGAGCTGCGGCGGCTGCGGCCCTGATTCAAGCCCTAACCGAGTAGCTCAACAATCGTAAATTCAGCCGGCTTATGGAAACCATCACGCTCAAAACCCCACTGCTCGACCGCCTCACGGAAGAGGAGTTTGCCCAGTTTTGCCTCGACCACCGCGACTTGCGCATCGAGCGCAACAGTAGCGGCCACATCACTATTATGCCCCCAGTATTCACCGAAAGTGGCTTTACAAATAATGAGCTGTCATACCAGCTTACCGCCTGGAACCGCCAGCGCCGGGCTGGGCGCGTGGGCGACTCCTCCACCGGCTACACGCTGCCCGGCGGGGCCATGCTCTCGCCCGATGCCTCGTGGGTGGCCGAGGAGCGCTGGCAGGCGCTGGCGCCCGAAAACCGCCGCCGCTTCGCCCATATCTGCCCCGATTTCGTGCTTGAGCTGGCTTCCTCCTCTGACCGCCTGCCCGACCTGCTCACCAAAATGCACGACTGGCTGGCAGCGGGCGTGCGCCTGGCCTGGCTCGTGGTGCCCAGCACCGAAACCGTCCACATATTCGAGCCACCCCACCCGCCACGCCTCGTGCAGGGCTTCGACCAGCTGCTGAGTGGCGAGCCGCTGCTACCCGGCTTCGCCTTGGATTTGAAGGAACTGCGGCAGCAAGGGTAGCCGGGCAGTAAAACGGAGTGATACGCCGTTTTACTGCCCCAGTAAGGCCCCTAGCAGCCAGTCATCCCAGCGGGGCGGGGCGGTTTGGCGGAGCAAGCCGGCCAGCTCGCGGGCGGCGGGCCACTGGCGGCGGCGCAAGGCGTGGCGCAGCTCGTAGCGCAGGCGCTGGCGCAGGGCGGCGCGCTCGGGCTCGGTGTGGCACAAAGCCAGAACCTTGTGGCAGATGCGGATGGTAGAAGCCAAATACGGGTCGTGCTGGCGCGTAACCTGGGCGCTCATACTGCGCGGGTGCAGCCGCTTGCGGGTCGTGACTTCGTTTTGGTACTGAAACTGCCAGTCGCGGCTGGCTCGCACCCAGAAATCGAAGTCTTCGTAGCTCAGGGTTTCGTCGTAGCCGCCGAGCGCCGCCAGCGTGGCCCGGCGCATGAGCATGGTGGGCGTGCTGATAAAATAGCGCGCCAGCACATCGGCAAATACCCAGCCGGAGGCCGGGCGCGGCAGTAGCTGGCCGGCGCGGCGCGGGTCGGGGCGGTGGTGCAGGCGCACAAACTCCCCCATCTCGCTCACCAGGGCACAGTTGGAATACACCATACCATACGTAGCCGGCAGCTGCTGAAACAGCGCTACCTGCTGGCTCAGGCGCTCAGGCAGCAGCTCATCGTCGGTGGCAAAATCCACCACGAACTCGCCCTTACTTTGGAAAAAAGCTTGGTTGAAAGCGCGGCAGTTACCTACGTTTTCGGGCAGCAGTAGCAGGTGCCAGTCGGAATGGGCCTGGCCATACTCGCGCAGAATGGCCGGGCTGCCGTCCTGGCTGGCATTATCCACGAGCCACACTTCCAGGTGCGGGTAGGTTTGGGCCACGATGGAATCGAGGGCCTGGCGCAGAAAAGGTGCATGGTTATGGCACAAGGCCACAATGGTAACGAGGGACACGGCCGCTCCTGGCGCAACGCACGAAGGTGGCTTTCTAAAACCAAGCGGCGGCAGGACCGCAAAAATCGTACGGCGGGCGCATACTTCGGGCAGCGGTCCTGGGGGCGGGTTTGGCAGTCTTGCCTGGGCAAGCTATTCTTGTTGCCGTAATGGCCGGCGTACTGCCCGCCTTGTTGCTCCTGCCCCCATGCGCCACCTCCGCCACGCCGAAATAAACTACGCCCAATGGGACGCCGCCATTGAGCAGGCGGCCAACGGCTTGGTGTATGCCCTCTCGTGGTACCTCGACGCCGCTTCGCCCGGCTGGGAAGCCCTGGTAGCCGAGGCCGCCGGGGAGTACGTGGCCGTGATGCCGTTGCCCGTGCAGCAGAAGCTGGGCCTGCGCTACCTCAAGCAGCCCGTGTTTGCGCAGCAGTTCGGTTTGTTTTACCGCCCCCACGCCGCGCCCACCGCCGCCGACTGGCAGGCAATTGGCCAGCTGCTGCGGCACCACTTCCGGTTCATTACCAAGTACTCCTTCAATACTGGCAACCCCGAGCTGCTGGCTACCAACGCCCTGGGCCTGCCCGGCCAGCCAATGGCCACCTACCACCTGGCCCTGCACCCGCCCTACGCCGCCCTGCAGCAAGGCTATAACCAAAACCGCCGCCGACACCTGGCGCGGGCCCGGCAGCAGGGCCTGCACCTGGAGCCAGCCACCGACCTGGAACTGCTCATTCAGCTTTTTGCCGACAACACGGCCGGCAACATCTACGGCCTGCTGGGCGAAGGGCACGAGTACCCGCAGCTGCGAGCGCTCTACCAAGCGGCGCAGCAAGCCGGCAAGGCCAGCTTCTGGCAGGCCCGCACGGCAGCGGGCGCAGTGGTGGCCATGGTGCTGCTGTGGCAGTTCAAGGGCCAGCTGGTGTACATCTTCAACGCCTCTACCCCAACAGGCAAGGCCGAAGGCGCGGTTACGCTGCTGCTCGACGAGATTTTCCAAACCCACGCCGGCCAGCCCCTCATCTTTGATTTTGAAGCGCCGCCTGTGCCCAGCCTGCAACAGTTCTACCGCGGCTTTGGCGCGGTGCCAGCCCCGTTTCTGACCATCACCTACAACGGCCTGCCCTGGCCGCTAAAGCAGCTCAATGCCACGCGCATAGCCGTGCAGCGGCGCCTGCTGGCCTACTGGCGCCGGGGCTAGCCGTTGGTGCCCGCTGGCTGGCGCCAGCGCGTGCCCAGCATGCAGCCCAGCAGTAGCAAGCCGTAGGTGCCGGCGTGGGCCAGCACCGTGCCGGCCAAGCCGTAGCGCGGCAGCAGCAGCACCAGCAGCGCCACCTGGGCACCCGTGGCTACGGCCTGCACGGCCAGGTAGGGCAGCGGCCGGGCCCGCACTAGCAGCGGGTACAGCAGCACCCAGCTTAGAAACTTGGCCCAGTCGCCGAGCAGCTGCGGCCCCAGCAGCGCCCGCGCCGCCAGCAGCCGCGGAGCAAACAGCAGCGGCAGCAGCCAGTCGCGCAGCGCGTACAGCGCCCCCAGGCCCAGCGCCAGCCCCACGGCCAGCAAAGCCAGCACGGCCCACAGGTAGCGCCGGGCGGCGGCCGGCTGCCCCGCCAGCGCGGCCAGCCGGGGGTAAAACACGGTGCTGAGCACGGCCGCCAGCACCGGCGTATAGGCATCGGAGAGCTTGGCTACGGCCTGCCACAAATCGGTAGCCGCCCCGAAGTGCGCCAGCAGCCAGTCCCGCACCGCGTAGTCCACGGCCCGGCCGAAAACCAGACTCCCCAGGGCCATAAGCACGAAGCGCAGCAGCCCCGCCCGCGCCAGCCGGCTGGCGGGCGCTTGCAGGCGCAGGCCCCGCAGCAGCCCTGCCCGCCGGGCCGACCACCCCACCAGCGGCAGGGTAATGGCCTGCCCGGCCACGTAGGCCAGCAGCACCCCGCGCAACGGCCAGCCCAACCACAGCCCGGTGGCCGCCGCGCCCACGCCCAGCACACTCAAAGCCAACGACTGCCTTACGTAGTCCCCACGCCGGCCAGCGGCCAGCAGGGCCGTGGTCAGCAGCGCCTGCCAGGCCACCAGCAGCATGGCCGCCGCGAATAGCAGTGCCTGCCCAGCCGGCCATTGCGCCCCGCCCAGGGCCAGCAGCAGCAGGCCCGCCAGGGCTACCGCCGCCGCCGTAAGCCCCAAGGCCGCCCCTAGCCAGGCCCGGTAGCGCCCCGAGCCGGGTTGGAGCGGAGCAAGCCGCGCCGTAGCTCCCGCCTGAATGCCATCGGCTGGCACCGCCCCAAACAGCGCCATCAGGTTCTGGAACTGCGCCAGCATGGTGAGGCCGCCCGGCCCGCCGTACAACGCCACCAGCTTGTTAAGTAGCAGCACGCCGCCCGCCCGGGCCCCCACGGCCGCGCCCGTGCCCAGCGACCCGCGTACAAAGCCTAGCCAGATGGTTCGCCGCGATAGTTCACTCATGCCCCAAAGGTCGGTAGAAGGCAGGCAGTGGTGGATAGTGGGTGGTGAGGGGGGAGTAAGGGGGAAAAAAACGTCATGCTGAGCAGAGCGAAGCATCTCGCTCGCCCACTAACTTAATCGTGAGGCGCTACCGATTAAGTTAGAGCGATTTTCACAACAGTGTACAGGTTGTAGAGACACATCTTTGTGTCTCGTCGTTGAACATACTGCTACAGAACACCTAAACAACCGAAGGTCAGCGAAGCTAACGACGAGACACAAAGATATTTCTCTACAACCTGTACACTGACCTAAAATCTGCTCTAATGGGCGAGCGAGATACTTCGGCTTCGCTTAGCAGGACGTTCTTTTTTTTCCCTTACTTCCCACTACTAGCCAACTCCTTCCGCCACGTCAGCTTCAGGCCGGCGACGCCGCCGAGGTGGCGCTTGAAGCGCAGCAGTGGGGCATTGGGGCCACCGCTGGGCAGCGTGGAGGTGCCCAGGTCTACGGTGGTGAGGCCCGACGCGTGGGCGTAAGTGTGCAGGCCCTCGTGCAGCAGCACGGCGGGGCTGAGGCGGTTTTCGGCCAACGGGCTGGCGGGATAGAAATTATAGAGTACCTGCGGGCTCACCTGGATGGCCACCGTGAGGGCGGCCCACTCGCCACCGGGCTTGCGCACCGAAAACAACAGATGCTGCCGGGGAAACGCCCGAAACAGCGCCTCCACCCGCGCCAGGGGCAGCGACAGGGCCTGGCCCCGCTCCTGCCGGCAGGCAGCGATAAACTCGTAGGCGGCGGGCAGCAGGTAGGGCGGCTCCTGCTCGAAGCGCAAACCCAGGCGGCGGCATTTGAGCAGGCGGCGGCGCTCGGAGGGGTGCAGGTGCGCTTCGTAGGGGCGCTGGGGGTCGAGGTAAAAATTTTGTTCGGCCAGGGCCACAGCGTAGCCACGCTGGCGCAGCACTTCGGCCAGGGCGGCGGCCCCGGCCGGGTCGTAGCAAAAGGGGTAGCCCTTGATGTGTAGGGCCTGCTGGCCACGCTGGCGCAGGGTGGTTTCGGCGTAGTCGAGCAGGCGGTGCAGGGCGGCGGCGGGCACGCCGGGTGCCAGCTGCACCCCGCCGAAGGGGGCCTGGGCCGGCGAGTTGGCCTGGCCGGGCTGGTCGAAGTCGGGCACTACAAAAAGCTGGGCTACCGTGCGGGTATCGTCTTCCAGATAAAAGCTGAGCACCGGGCGGGCCACGGCCTGCAACGCTTGGTGGGCCGGCTCCAGGTACAGAAACGACGTAAACGCCAGTGGCTGGCGCGGGCCGGCGGGCGGCTGGCCGGGCGGCGCTTCGGCGCTATATACCGTGAAGTAGTCGGCGGGTGTCAAGTAGCGTATAAAACAAATAAGCGGGGCAGCTGTGGTGCGGCAAGTTGCCCGCTGGGCTGGGCAACACCGCCGGGCAAAGTACGGGCCTTCCCGGCTTTTTCATCTTTCTGCCGCATCTTTCGGAGCGTTCTACTTTTACCGCCTATGGATTTTCCCGACCCGCTGCCGCTTGCCGAGCCCCCGGCCTCCCCGGCGGCCGACGCGCCGGCCAGCCGCCTCAGCGTTACCGACCACGAGGCCACGCGCCAGGCCCGCGCCCAGAATGTGGGCCAGCGCCCCGGCACGTTGCGCATAAAGCCGGGGGCCCTCAAGCCCCGCCTGTTCCTGATGTCGTACGACGACCATACGCACGAGGAAAACGAGTTTACGGACCGCTACGACGAGCTACTGGCTTACCTGCAGGCTCACCCCGAGCTGAAGCACTGGATTGATGTGCGCGGCTACGGCGACCTGCCCCTGATGGAGCGCATGATGGAAAACTTCGGTCTGCACCCCTTGCAGATGGAGGACGTGCTCGGCGACTACCAGCGGGCCAAGATGGAGGTGTTCGACGAAAACCGGCTGTTCCTGGTGTCGCGCATGACGGAGTTTACCAGCGAGCTGCAAGTCGATGACGACCAGCTTTCTATCTTCACCGGTCCGAACTACGTGCTTTCGTTTCAGGACGACTACAACGACTGCCTGGAGGTGTTGCGCACCCGCATTCGGAGTAATTTCAGCCAGCTGCGGCGCAAGCCGGTGGGCTACCTGGCCTACGCCCTCACCGACGTGGTGCTCGACCACTACTACCCCACGATGGCGGCCATCGGCGACTATATCGAGGAATTGGAGGAACGCATTTTTGACACGCAGCGCGAGCGGCGACTGCTCAACCGCATTCTGCGCATCAAGAAAGACGTGGTACGCTTCCGCCGCCTCGTGTACCCGGAGCGCGACAAAATTTCCGAAATCCTGCGCCTGCCCGAAGAGGTAATGCCCGAGGAGCTAAAGGTATTTTACCGCGATGCCTACGACCACGCCATTCAGGCGCTGGACCTGGCCGAAAGCTACCGCGACAACATCTCCTCCCTCACCGACCTCTTCCTCTCCGACCAAAGCAACCGCATGAACGAGGTGATGAAAGTGCTGACCATTATCAGCTCTATCTTCATTCCGCTCAGCTTTATCGTGGGCCTCTACGGCATGAACTTCCAGCACGACGACGGCCACGGCCACCTGCTGCCCCTCAACATGCCGGAGCTGTACCAGCCGCTGGGCTACCCCATCTTGATAGGTATCCTGGTGCTGATTGTGGGCGGGCAATTGTACTATTTTGCGCGGAAAGGCTGGCTTAGCAGTGAATAAAATTAGTGATGAAGTGAAAAGTCATGTCATTGCGAGTGGAGCGAAACGGAACGCGGCAATGACATGACTTTTCACTTCATCACTAATTTTATTGTGCGGCCGGCCCATAGTCCACGCCCGCCAGCGGCTGGGGCGGGGCCTGCTCGGTGGGGCCGGTGGCGGGGGGCAGCACCTGCCACGCCTGGGCCATGTGGGTGAGGCCGTCGTAGCTGGTGAGGTCGAAGCGGCAGGGCACCACCGATACGTAGCCCTCGGCCAAGGCTGCTTCGTCGGTGTCGGGGCCCTGGTCGAGGTTCACGAACTCGCCGATGAGCCAGTAGTAGGGGCGGTTGTGCGGGTCGAGGCGCTGGTCGAATTCCTCCTGCCATTTGGCACGGGCCTGCCGGGCCAGCCGGATGCCCTTGATGGGGCCGTTGGCATTTTTGGGGATGTTGACGTTCAGGGCCGTATGGGCCGGAATGCCGTGCGCCAGCGCCTGCCGGCACACCTCCAGCACCCAGGGGCCAACGTGCGAAAAGTCGGCATCGTCGCCGTACTCGCACAGCGAAAAACCGATGGCCGGCAGCCCCTCAATGGCGGCTTCGATGGCGGCCGACATGGTGCCCGAGTAGAGCACGTTCACCGAGGCGTTGGAGCCGTGGTTGATGCCCGACACGACGAGGTCGGGGCTGCGGTCCTTGAGAAGGTAATGTTTGGCGATTTTCACGCAGTCGGCCGGGGTGCCGGTGCAGGCGTAGGCCTGCACGGCGGGGCCGAAAAGGTCGGATTTTTCGAGCCGCAACGGGTGGCCAATGGTAATAGCGTGCCCCATGCCCGACTGCGGGGCGGCGGGGGCTACTACCACGATTTCGGCGTCTAGCTCCTGCATCAGGCGCACCAAGTGGGCAATGCCGGGGGCCGTGAGGCTGTCGTCGTTGGAAATAAGAATGAGCGGACGCAAGGAGAATTAAGAATTAAAAATTAAGAATGAAGAATTGGCGAGTAAGCAGCCAGAGACAACTCTTAACTCCTAACTCGACAAAGGTACCTGCACCTTCTGCTACCCTGCTAAAACCGGGGGCAGCATTCCTGCTGAACGCACCAGCAATTTACTTGCTGCTAAAGAACTTACAGCCGGGCATCGTATTTCTACTTGAAAGCAAGTTTGCATTAAAACAGCATCAATGGCCGCCCCCATGCCAATTTTTCAACATCAGCGCGCAAGCACCGAATCCGACCAGCAAAATAACCAGGCACGAAAGCGCAAAAGCTACCACAAAATGCAGCCGATTGCCCGAAATAAGCATAATAAACGCCGCTATTCCATTGATAAACGCCAGCCCTGCTACAGCCCAAGGCAAAACCTCCAGGTTGCCATCGAAAAGAGCGACTACCACCACCAGCAAAACCAGATTAACAAGTATCGGCCAGGTAATGGATTTTTTATTTTTGGGTGGGGGAACTGGCGGCTCCATCAGATTCACAGGTTATAAGGTTGCTGGCGCCATCCAAAAATGGGGAACCGGGCCAGGGCAGGCTGAACGAGTTGGGAAACTATTGAACAGTTGGCAGTTCCATCGTGCGCGGGATAGAATTCACGCCCACTGCGCACACCCCGAAGCCTACCAGCAGCACCAGCAGCGCACTCAGCAGAAACGCCCAGCGCCGGCCAGAATCTCCGGTTATTAGAGCACCCAGCAGGTTCAGAAAAAACAAGCCGAGTATAAGAAAGGCCATTAAGGACCCGTAGCCGCTGATACCGAGCGCATATTCCTGCCGAATTAATGCGCGCAACATACCGGCTGCTCCCAGCACTAGTGCCAGGTTATAACCGCCAATGCGCCACAGGTTTTTCATACTAATGAGGAAACTAACCGGCAAGGTGAGTAGCGGTATAGGCGCAAGCCCCCAGGCCAACCAGAAAAATAAGCAGGCCGGAATACACGAACCCTAGTGCCGTTTGCGACCGGCCCGCAATAGCCACTACCACTGCCGCCAGCACGTTGAGGATAAATAGCCCCACCATCGCGAAGAAGTAGGCATACGCCGTGTCGGCGGCGTGGTGGCCATCGGTAAAGGCCGCCGCCAGCGGGTATAGCAGCAGCATCAGGCCGATATTAACCAGCAGAGGTCGCTTTACATTGCCTTTCGGGCGGGGCGGTGGGGCGGCATTTGGTGGCAGCGGCTCCATTAAATCCCCATTTTTTCGGCTCGCAATTCTTCCAGCCGCGCCAGCTTTTCGGGGTCGCGGTAGAAAATATTCATCGTCTCGAACGGAATAATTTTCAGGTCTTTGCTGACAATATGCACGCAGGATTTTTTCACGGCGCGCACGTCGAAATTCCAGGCGTCCATAAACTGCAAAATAATTACCCGGAATAAATTCTCGTAGCTCAAATTGGGGGCTTGCACCTGCGGCAGGCAGCAGAGCAGCTGGTTTAATTCGGGCACCACCGTATCGACGGTATTGGCGGTGCTGAATAGCTTGAGCATGTGCTGGCGCAGGCGCGGGTCGCGCTCATACACGATGGTGTTGCCGCCGCTTTGGAGCAGGTCGGCGGGGTCGATGTAGCGCGTGAGCGGAAACACCTCGCCCTCAATCTTTAGCGCGTAGGCCATCGCCAGGGCATCGGGGTTGCAGGGTACCGGCAACAGGTCGTCGGCCGTGAATACGGCGCTCTGCTTGATAATGCCCTGCCGCACTTCGGTAAGCGAAAACGAGTCGGTTTCGGGGTTGAAGTTATCGAGCCGCCCGGCCGCCTGCGTGGGCTGAAACGTGACACCGCGCACGCATTTTTGCGCCAGCGCATAGTCGATAATATCGCCCATCTCGTCGTCGTTGAGGCCCTTTTGCAAGGTCACGACCAGGGTGGTGCTCAAATTATATTTGTTGAGATGCACCAACGCCTGCCGGCGCACCTCGCGCAGGTCGCGCCCGCGCATGGTGAGCAGCACGCTTTCGCGGAACGAGTCGAACTGCAGATACACCTCGAACGCGCCCGCGTAGGTGGCCAGCCGCGCCACGAAGGCTTCGTCTTTGGCCAGGCGCACGCCGTTGGTATTCAGCATCAAGTGCTTGATGGGCTTGCGCTTGCACATATCGAGTATCTCCCAGAACTGCGGGTGCAGGGTGGGTTCGCCGCCCGAAATCTGCACCACGTCGGGCTCGCCCTCGTTGGCGACCAGCACATCCACCATCGCCTCTATTTCTTCGAGGGTGCGGTGGCGGCCGTGGGTGGGGCTGCTTTCGGCGTAGCAGGTGGGGCAGGTGAGGTTGCAGCGGTCGGTTACCTCAATTACGGTGAGGCAGGAGTGCTGCTCGTGGTCGGTGCAGAGGCCGCAGTCGTAGGGGCAGCCGTAGTGCGTGGCCGTGTTGAATCGGCGCGGCACTTCGCTCGGCTTCACGTAGTTGCGGATGCTTTTGTAGTACTCCACATCGGTGGCAATCCGCACCTTTTGCCGCCCGTGCTCGGGGCAGCGCTTGAGCATGTACACGGCCCCGTCTTCAAAGACGATTTTGGCCTCAATGCGCCGCAAGCAGTGCGGGCACAAGCTTAGGGTGAAGTCGTAGTAGGTGTAGGGACGTTCGGGCATGGTGGGAAACTATCAGAGAAATATAAACCGAATGTTATTGACGAACGCTAATTTTCTTAAAAGACCTTTGTGGAATGTGCTTCAACTCATTTGTAATGGGATGCACATAAAATTCTTTTAACTCGGGGTTCAATTTAATTTCTGACCAATGCCTCAGAATATATGGCTCACCTGCCCAAAGAAACTTTTGCGTCTCTTTATTCCATATTCTCCCGTCAATAAACTCTACTTTATCCGCCACAAACCAGAAAATCACCTCCCTATAATCCAGGAGCGCCGTTGGGATACGAGCAATTATTTCCGAATAAACATCATCCCAGTTTTCGCCAACCTTATTTCGCAAAAATCTCACCAGCGGCCCCATATTAATTTTCCCATTACCAATCTTTTGAGTGGTTTTAATGGGTTCTAGCTGCGGCAGTTCATCAAAGGGTAGGTCCCTTTTTACATGTCTTTCTTCGGAAGCACTTCCGTTTTGCAGATATTTTCTTTTACTGCCTGATGTTTTCAACATACTCAGCAGCCAGCGTTTAGGGGTCTTTTCCATGGAAACAGGTTTTTAGGATTTTTGCAAAAACAACAGCTCCCGAAACCCCGCCGTATCCACCACGGCCACTTTCGGAAACTCAATATGCTGCAGCGGCAAAAAATCGCGGTCGTGGCTGACGATGCACCCGGCGTTGGCGGCGATGGCGCAGTCCACGAATTTGTTATCGTCGGGGTCTTGGAGGAGGTTGAAGCGGTAATAGGGAGTGATAAGCAACGTATTGGGTGCCTTGAGTATCGTTTTCAACACCTGCTGCGTACGGGCATCGCCCATGTGCCGGGTTAGGATTTCGGCGTACTCATTCAGGATTTCCGTGGTCACGCATAAGTAATACGCAGCATCCAGAAAACGGGCGAAAACCCAATGCAAGCGTGATTTATCGGAAACCGAAACCAGCAACACATTAGTATCCAGCACTACCCGCACCAAATCCTTAGCCACGACCGGAGCGCATTTTGGTATTCAGCATCCGGTCTACGTCTTCATCGGTCCAACCCTTTTCATCCCACACTTCATTAGCGGCTTTGATAGCGCGTTCACCGAGAAATTTGGTAATTACCTTTTTCAGCTCCCATAAATCTTCTTCAGAAAGATTGAAAGAGAACGTATTCAACAACTCCAATTGGGCATTGCTGAATACAGTATGCGGCGGTATGTTAACAGGTTGCATGAGGCTAAAGAAACGAAGAGCAGTGAGTGAATAACCTACGCTTTCAGAAACGACTATCGGGACCAGTCAGGTTCATGTTTCGGCCGCCCCCACAACCAAATATAATACCCCAGCCCCGCCACGCAGGCCCACTGAATAGCCGTAAAGCCCAGCCACGTCGCTGGCTGCGGTTTAAGAAACTCCACCAGCAGCCGAAACAGCAGGTACGCGGCCAGGAATAGCTCGAAGCGCCGCCCGTCGGGCAGCGGCCTGCTGTGCGCCAGGGCCCACAGCGCCCCGGCCAGCAGCAGCAAAAACCCGATTTCGTAGAGGTTGGTGGGGTGGCGCCGGATGCCGTCGCCAAAATCCAGGCCCCAGGGCAGGCGGGTGGCGGTGCCGTAGGTGCCGTCGTCGAGGCCGCTGAAGTGGCAGCCGAGGCGCCCGATACCCAGCCCCAGCAGCAGCGGGAACACCATCAAGTCGCCGCTGCTGGCCCGGATGCCGAGGCGCTTTTTCAGCAGCTCCACCCCTAGCAGCCCGCCCAGAAAGCCGCCCACGATGGTTTTGTTGGTGAAATAGTAGAGCCAGCCGCCGGGCGGGTGGCCCAGCAGCGCCGGATGTTCGAGCAGCCCCAGCAGCCGCGAGCCGAGCAGCGCCCCGGCCGCCGCGCCCACAAAAATGAGCTGCCGCCCGTGGTCGCTGATGCGGTCGGGGGTGCGGGCGCGCAGGGCCGTGTAGAGCCGGAAGCCCAGCGAGTAGGCCAGCACCTCGCACAGCAGATGGATGGGCAAGCGGAAATTGCCCCAGGCTAGCTCAACGGGGTAATGCATGCGGGCGAAGGTAGCAACGCCGGGTGCCGCCAGTAGCGCCAGTTATCAGAAAGCCAGAATAGCAAACCCAAGTTGCGAGGCAGGGTTGGGCGGTCAACTCCCCTCCTTAGCCAAGGAGGGGATGTTGGCGCAGAGCGCCGACTGGGGTGGTGCCACCGGAGGGGGCGTTGAACGACTCGTTGGACAGGTGCTGACGACTTGTTCAACGGCGTCAACCACCCCAGTTTCGGCTTCGCCGAAGCGTCCCCTCCTTGGCTAAGGAGGGGAGTTGACCGCCCAACCCTGCCTCGCAACTTAGGTTTGCAGGGTGGAGTACCTTCACCTCTATGTTCTTCGCCGCCCTGCTGCTCGCTGCCTTGCAGTCTCCTGCCCCACCGCTGCTCACTCCCTACGAGCGCGACCCGGCCCATAATACCACCGCCACGTACGCCGAGTGCATCGGCTTTTATAAAGACCTGGCCGCCGCCTACCCGGCCCAGGTACAGCTGCACGAAGCCGGCCCCACCGACAGCGGCCGGCCCCTGCACGAAGTGGTACTGAGCGCCGACGGCACCTTCGAGCCCGCCGCCAGCCGCAGTAAAAACCGCCCGGTGGTATTTATTCAAAACGGCATTCACCCCGGCGAGCCCGAGGGCATCGACGCGAGTATGCTGCTGGCCCGCGACCTGCTGCAAGACCCGCAGCTGCGCCCGCTACTGGCCAAAGTCACCCTCGTTATCCTGCCCGTTTACAACGTGGACGGCATGCTGAACCGCAACAGCACCACCCGCGTGAACCAGAACGGCCCGCAGGAATATGGCTTCCGGGGCAACGCCCGCAACCTGGACCTCAACCGCGACTATGTGAAGCAGGACTCGCGCAACGCCCGCTCCTTCGTGGCATTGTTCCAGAAGTGGCGGCCCGAGCTGTTCGTGGATACGCACACCTCCGATGGGGCCGACTACCAGTATACCATGACGCTCATTGCTACCCAGCACAATAAGCTCACGCCGGCTCTGGGCGCGTATTTGCAGGCCCAGCTGCTGCCCGCGCTCTACGCCGGGATGGACAAAAAGCACTGGCCAATGTCGCCCTACGTAGACTTTGAGGGCGAAACGCCGGAAAGCGGCCTGCGCGGCTTCCTCGACAGCCCGCGCTACTCCACGGGCTACGCGGCGCTCTTCAACAGCATCGGCTTCATGCCTGAAGCGCACATGCTCAAACCCTTCGGCCAGCGCGTGCCGGCTATGTACGCTCTATTGCAGACGTTTTTGGAAACCGCCGCTGCCCAGGCTCCTACTCTACTGGCGGCCCGCGCTGCGGCCGATGCGCAAGTGGCTAAGCAGCAAACATTCCCACTAGCCTGGGTTTTGCGCGATACCGCTACTACTACGGTGTCGTTTCGGGGCTACGAGGCCGGGCACAAGCCCAGCGCCGTGAGCGGGCAGCCGCGGCTGTACTACGACCGGGCGCGGCCGTATACCCGGCCGGTGCCTTACTACAACGAGGCGTGGGCTACGGTGGTGGTGCCTGCGGCCGATGCCTACCTTATTCCGGCTGCCTGGGGCGAAGTGCTCGATAATTTGCGCCGCAACGGGGTGAAGTTACGCCGTACTGTCCGCTCGCAAGGCAGTGGCAGCCCTGACATCTACGAAATCGAAAATTATAAAAGCACTGCTCAACCATACGAAGGTCACTACCTGCATAGCCAAGTGCGGCTGACTAGCTACGGTGCCCACCACCCCATTATTCCAATAGGCACTTATGTAGCCGTGCTGGCCGAACAAGGCTCGGCAGCCCGCTACCTGGTGGAGGTCCTGGAGCCCCAAGCTACCGACTCATTCTTCGCCTGGGGCTTCTTCGACAGCGTGTTGCAGCAAAAGGAACACTATTCCGACTATGTATTTGAGGACGTAGCGGCGGCCTACATGGCCGCGAACCCCTGGTTACGCCAGCAACTGGAAGCCGCCAAAGTAGCTGACCCCAAACTAGCCACCAGCGGCCCGGCGCAACTCGAATGGGTGTACCAGCACTCGCCTTGGGCCGAACCCGGCTACCGGCGCTACCCGGTGTGGCGCCACCTAGGGGTACCACTAGCGGAGCCAGAGTAAGCAGGGACCGGGCCACAGGCGATGCTCGGCTACTTAGCGGCTTTGCACAAAGCGCCCGCCGTTGAACTTCAAGGTCAGGCTTTTAGCACGGGGGCGCTCCCATTCCGGGGGCAGCGTTTCGTCGTGCTCGGTGCTGTAGTCCGTCAGGTCGAGCTGGAGCAGCTGTTTGCTGGCGTCGAAAGTCATGGGCACATTGCAGAGGCGCAGCAGCGGCTTCTTACCGAAAGCTGCCTTATCGACCAGCAGGTAGTTGCCCTTCAGCTCTACCACGTAGGCTTCGTTATTGTCGCACTGGCCGTCGCCCTTGTCGCCGCCCAGCAACAGGTACAGCGTACGGCCGGGGCTGGCCAGCTGGTGGATTTCAGAAAAGTAGCACTCCTCGGCCGAACTGTAGGCGAAAAGCTGGCCCGCCGCGTTTTTCCACTGAAACACGGGCCGATGAATGGTGCCCCGCGTACCGCCCGAGGAGTACGAGTACGTGAACACCTTGAAGCGGGCGTCCCCTTTGGAATCGGTGTAGTCGAGCCCCATGCTTTTGGCCGCTTTCGCAGTCATCTCGTGGGTTTTGAGGTAGGCTACCAGCTGGCGCGCCGTGGCAGTAGTCAGTTTGTCAAAGGACTCGCTTTCACCTTCGGTCCCGGCCTCAATAAGGGCAAAATTCTTTTTCAGCCCAGCAGCCGTGGGCGTGGCGGGCGTTTGGGCCCGGCTCGTAGATATAACAGCCAGCCCGGCGGCCAGCAAAGCGAGGCGAAAAAAAATACTGGGCATCAGCGCCTTAGGTTTCAAGTAGGCAAGTTAGCCTTCTCATTCTGTGATAAGTAGGTCGGATAAATTGATTTAAAGAATTAACAACGTCATGCTAAGCTTGTCGAAGCATCTTGGTCGCGTCATTGAATGGCTCGGATGCCGCGACCAAGATGCTTCGACAAGCTCAGCATGACGTTCTTTTTAACACAAACTAATTCTTGCAACTTATTTGCCCCTTTACAGCGAGTCGCACTCTACCCGCTCAGGCCATAGCGGGCAAGCAGCGCACTCAATTCGGCATTATCAGCCCATCCCCGGCTCTCGCGCATGGCAATAAGCAGGTAGCGCTCGGCTTCGGCCAGCGTTTCGGCCTCGCCATGCACGGTGGCCTGGGGCCAGGGCCGGGCGCTAGCGGGCAGCAGGTATTCGAGGCGGTAAGTACTGTCCATTCCGGCGGCTATCGTTACTAACCAGTCGCTGGTCCAGTCGTCAGCCTGCTGTATTACCAGCCGGTAGAGCGAGGTAAGTCCCCACAGTTGCGTATCCACAAACAGCTCGTTGATGCGCTGTAGCAGACGCAACATTGCCTGTGCACCATCAGGAAAGTCTTCGGTCTCAACTAGTTCCTGATAGAACTCTTCCAGGCTTTCCCCTGCACCTTGGCTTGTATTCCGGATAATGGGCATCTGAGAATGGTTGGTTACGCAGCAGCGGCGTCGCTTTGTTGCAGAATATCGTGGCCCAGCTTGTCGCGCTTCGTCGTCAGATACGCCTGGTTGTGCTGGTTGGGTGCAATTTCTATCGGCACGGTTTCCGTCACTTCCAGGCCATACCCTAGCAGCCCGGTGCGCTTGCGGGGGTTGTTGGTGAGCAGGCGCATCTGCCGGACGCCGAGGTCGCGCAGGATGCTGGCACCTACGCCGTAGTCGCGCTCGTCGCCCCTGAAGCCCAGGTCTTCGTTAGCCTGCACCGTGTCGCGGCCAGCTTCCTGCAGCTTGTAGGCTTTGAGCTTGTTGAGCAGGCCAATGCCCCGGCCCTCCTGGTTCATGTACACGATAACGCCCCGGCCTTCGCGGTCTATCTGCTCCATGGCGCGGTGCAGCTGCGGGCCGCAGTCGCAGCGGCACGAGCCGAAGATGTCGCCCGTCACGCACGAGCTATGCACGCGCACCAGCACCGGCTCGGGCCCGCTAAGGTCGCCTTTCACCAGGGCCAGATGGCGGGCCCCGTTCGAGCGCTGGGTGTAGGCATAGAGGTCGAAGTCGCCGTGGGCGGTGGGCATTTTCACCGTGATTTCGCGCTGAATAAGACTTTCCTGCGCCAGCCGGTACTTGATGAGGTCTTGCACCGACACCAGCTTGAGGCCCCACTGCTTGGCCACTTTTTCGAGGTCGGGCACGCGGGCCATTTCGCCGTCTTCTTTCAGCACTTCCACCAGCACACCGGCCGGCTCGAAGCCCGCCAGGCGGGCCAAATCCACGGCGGCCTCGGTGTGGCCGGCGCGGCGCAACACGCCTTCCTGCCGGGCTTTGAGCGGGAAAATGTGGCCCGGCCGGCCCAGTTCCTCGGGCTTGGTGGCGGGGTCGATGAGGGCCAGAATCGTCTTGGAGCGGTCGGAAGCCGAGATGCCCGTCGTGACGCCGTTGGTAAGTAAATCCACGCTCACGGTAAAAGGCGTAGCGTGGACGGCCGTGTTGCGGCCCACCATCAGGTCGAGGCCCAGCTCGTCGCAGCGCTCGGCCGTGAGCGGGGCGCACACGAGGCCGCGCCCGTGGGTGGCCATAAAGTTGATAACCTCGGGTGTGGCGCAGCGGGCGGCGCAAATAAAGTCGCCTTCGTTTTCGCGGTCTTCGTCATCAACCACAATCACGACCTTACCGGCCCGGATATCTTCAATGGCGGATTCAATAGTGTCAAGCATGTTTTTAGCAAGTAAATGCGGCGTAAACAGCCAGACTACAAAAGTCTTTTTTCAGACTTTTGTAGTCTGGCGTTGAACGACACGGGAAGTATTCGTGACGCGACGAGCGCCCACAGAAATTATGATGGATAATACAAAGCAGTAGTTGTTCAACGACAGACTACAAAAGTCCGAAAAAAGACTTTTGTAGTCTCACCCCCAATTAACCGCTGCGCGTGAATAAGTTCTCTAAACCTGCCGTAGCGGCGGCCCAGTCGTAGTGCTGGCGCACAAAGTTGCGGCCGTTTTCGGCCAGCCGGGCGGCGGCGGCCTCATCGGCCAGCAGGCTGCCGATGGCGGCGGCCAGGCTGCCGGCCGCGTCGGCTACCAGCAGGTGCTGGCCGGGAGTGCTGTGCAGGGCGTTGTTGGCGAGGGGCGTTGTTACGCAGGGCACTTGCATGGCCATGGCTTCGAGCAGCTTGTTTTGCAGGCCGGTGCCCACCCGCATGGGGGCCACGAACACCCGCGCCTGGGCGTAGGCCGTGCGGATGTCGGGCAGCCAGCCGCTTACCTCCACGCCGGGGCGGCGCGCCAGCGCCTGCACGCGGGGGCTGGGCGTAGTGCCTGCCACCAGCAGCCGCGCCTGCGGGTGGCGCTGGCGCAGCAGCGGCACTATTTCTTCGGCCAGCCAGCAGGCAGCGTCCACGTTGGGGTGGTAGGCCATGTTGCCGCAAAATACCAGGTCGTGGGTTTTGGCGGCCTGGAGCTGGGGCTGAAAATAATCGAGCGCAATGCCGTTGGGCACCACCCGAATTTGCCCGCGCCCAGGGTGCTGAATAAGCTGCCGGTCCTGGTCGCTGATGATGGTGTGGTGCGCAAACCAGTCGAACACCTCGGCTTCGTAGGCGGCCAGGCGGCGAGCCTCCAGCGCCAGTATGGGGCGCTGCCAGCGCGGAGCCTGGGCCACGCGCCGCGCCATACCCGCCGAAAACACGTCCATGTAGTCGAGCGTCATGCCTAGTTGCCCGGCATGGCGGCGCAGGTATTCGGCCATGCGGATAAGCTGGCAGTACACGTGGTCGGGCCGAAACACGGCGAGCAGCTTATCGAACAGCGCCTGAGCCTGGGCCTGGTAGAAATAACCCACTTGCAAGGGTCGGCCAGCCGTAGCCAGCGCCCGGCCCAGACTGCGCCCCTGCGCCGGGCGGCGCAGCCGGTGCAGGTGCAGCCCGCCGGCGCACAACGGCCGCACAGCCGCCAAATCCCCGGCACTCACCTCTTCGTCGGAGAGCGCAAACAAGCACACCTCATGCCCCTGCCCGGCCAGGTAGCGCAGCTGGTAATAGGCCCGCAGCTTGTCGCCCTTGTCGAGCGGATACGGAAAGCGGGACAGCAGCACCAGAATTTTCATGCAAGCCGCAAAGGTAAGGGTGCTGTAGAACGGAGTGGCACTCCGTTCTGGCGCGAAGCGCCAAGCTCGCGGCTGCGCCATGGACAACAAGCCGCCTGGCCGCTAGCGCGGCAGAACGGAGTGCCACTCCGTTCTACATCCCCTGCCGCTGGCCGATTACCTGCGCATACAGCGCCTCAAAGCGCTCCGTTACGCGGCGGTTGTCGTACACCTCGGCGGCGGTGCGGGCGGCTTCGGCCCCGATGGCGGCCACCGGCAGGCGGCCGTAGTAATAGTCGCGCAGAGTGGCCTGCCAGGCGGCCGCATCGGGGCGCAATAATATGTCGTGGCCGTCGCGCACGGCCACTCCTTCGGCTCCCAGCGGAGTGCTCAAAATGGCTTTGCCCAACGCCAGGCCCTCGATGATTTTGACGCGCATACCGCCGCCGCTCAGCAGGGGCACCAGCATCAGGTCGTACTGGCGCATGAAGGCGGCGGCCGAGTCCACGAAGCCGTGGATGAAGACGTTGTCCTGGCGCGGGGCTAGCAGGTGGGCGGGCGGGGAAGAGCCGGCTACGTGCAACTCTAAATCGGGCAGTTCGGCGTGGATGGTGGGCCACACCTCGCGCAACAGCCATTCTAGCCCCTCCAGGTTGGGCAGCCAGTTCAGCGAGCCAATCATAAACACGGTGCGCGGCTGGGGGCGCACGGCCGGGTCGGGCTGGAACGCGGCTAGCTCCACAGCGGCGGGGATGAGGGCCGGGGGCGAAGGCCCACCCAGTTCGCGTAGGCGAGCAATATCTTCTTGTGTGATGGCAGCCACGGTATCTACTCGATGCTGCATCCAATGCTCAAACACCTTCATGCGCCGAGCCAGGTGGTTGAAATACCATTTTTTGAGCGGGTTTCCTTCGCCCTGTGCCAGCGTCTCCCAAATTCGGTATTCTACGTTGTGCATCCGCAACACGGTGGGCGGCAGGTTTTGCCAGTTTGGCGTACCCGTCCACATATACATGTAACCTGCATACCACCCTACAAACGTGCCTTCAAACTGCACCACGTCAAACTGTTCGGCTGCTAACAACTCGGTAAGCTGCCGGGCCACGGCCAAGCTGATAAATCGCTCCACATTGTAGGGGATACTATAGCCCATGCCCATGACACCCCGGCCGGGCCACAACAGATTCCAGAGCGCCTTCAGCGGCTTAAGGTTCGTATCCACGTCCACCGGCACCAGCCGGAAGTTGGGCCCCAGGTGGGCCAGGGCGTTGGCCGGCTGGTGATGCTTGGGGGTGTTGATGGCCAGCATCGTAACGCGGTGCCCGGCGTCCAGCAGCCCTTTGGTGATGTTGTAAATACCGATGGCCCCGCCGTCGTGCAATGGGAACGGGACGCGTGGACTTACTTGAAGAATGTGCATGAAGGGCACAAAGGTAAGTTTTGGGCGATGAGATGAGGAAAAAGAACGTCATGCTGAGCGCAGCCGAAGCATCTCGCTCGCCCAGTAACTCAACCGGTAGCGCCTTTTTGGTTCAACGATTGAATTACTAGGCGAGCAAGGTGCTTCGACTACGCTCCGCTTCGCTCAGCATGACGTTCTTTTTCCTCCTCATTACTTCATCACCTCACTTTCTCACTTCCTCACCTCATCACCTCCCCTACTTAAACTGCTTGTGCAGCGCCTGAATCTGGGTTTCGTTGCCGAGCACCAGCAGCACGTCGCCGGCTACGGGGCGGTAGTCGGCGGCGGGGCTTACTTCCAGCTCGCCGCCTTCGCCCCGGCGCAGGGCAATAACCGTGGCCCCGGTGCGCGAGCGCAAATCCAGCTCGCGGATGCTTTGGCCGCGTAGCGTCGGCTTCAGCTCGCCGAAGGGCAGCTCTTCGAGGCGCAGCTTGTTGGGGTCGAGGCCCGAAATCATGTCCAGGAAGCGGATAACTTCGGGGCGAATGACGAGGTTGGCCATGTGCGAGCCGCCAATTTCGTCGGGCAACACCACCGAGTTGGCCCCGGCCGAAATGAGCTTGCTGACGCTGCTGCGGGCGCTGGCCCGGGCAATAATGGTGAGGTTCGGGTTCAGCTCGCGGGCGGTAAGGGCCACGAATACGTTGTCGGCATCTTTGGGCAGGGCCGTGATGAGGGCGCGGGCGTGCTCGATGCCCGCCTGGCGCAGGGTGTTCTCGGTGGTGGCATCGCCAAAAACGGCCGGAATCTGTTGGTGCAGGGCCTCGTTGGCGGCGGCCAGCAACTGCTGGTTTTGCTCGACTACCACGGCCCGGGTACCACTGAGGCGCAATTCGTCGTAAGCCTTGTAGCCGTTGCGCCCGAAGCCGCAGACGATGACGTGGTTGCGGAAGCTCTTGATTTCCTGGTCGGCGCGAATCATGCGAAAAAGGTGGCGCAATTCGCCATCGAAAATATAGGTAGTGAGCACCGACACGAGGTAGGCCACCACCAGCAAATTAAACAGAATATAAAACGAGACGAAGATGCGCCCCCCGTCGGAAAGCGGATGCACTTCCCCAAAGCCCACCGTAGAGGCGGTGATTACCGTCATGTAAAAGGCATCGACAAACGAGAAGTGCTCGATGCCCATAAAGCCCACGATGCCTACCCCAAAGCTGAAAACCAGCAGTACCAGGGCAAGCCAAAGGCGGGAAAGATTGAGTTGTTTCAGCATGTAGTCAAGTAAGCCTGCTGCTCCTCCTGCGCCAAGCGGAGCTTTCCGCTCTTACGGCAGAACGGCCGCCAGTGGCTAGGCCGCCACTACTACGGCACCCAGGCCCACCTCCTCGCCCTCCGCCCACTCTTGCTGCGGTAGCCGCTGCCGGTAGCGCCGCCGCAGAAACCGGCTGGCCAGGCCACCCAGCACCAGCCAGTACACAATTTCGGAGGCCCAGACGCCCGCCAGCGGCAGCCGCCACCCATACACGGCCGCCGCCGCCACGGCCAGGTAAGCCCCAATGGCTACCAGCTCGATGCGAAACGCCACCGCCGCGCCCCCCAGCCCCAACAGGCTGTTGTAGAGAATGTTGCTAACGGCAAACAGCAGCAGCACCACTGCCAGCACCGGCACCACCGACTCCAGCAGCTGGTGCAGCCCGGCCTCGGCGGTAAAGAGGCTCCCAACGCCCAGAGGCCAGAGCAGCAGCGCCCCCACTGGCAGCAACGTAACGGCTAAGCTCAGCACCACCGAGCGCCCCACTACGGGGCCAATCAGCTCGGGGCGGCCCTGACCGAGGTAGCGGCTGGTGAGCGTGTAAATGGCCGACGACAAAGCCAGTGAAGGCAGGCTCACTACCGTGTACACGCTGCGCACCAGGTTGGAAACGGCCAACTCGCGGCTGCCCAACTGCCCTACCAGCACAAAAAACCCAAACCAGCCGGCTGTTTCCACCAGTTGCTTGCCCAGGATGGGCGCGGCAAAGAGCAGTAGCCGCCGCACGGCCGGCCCCGTCGGCCGGTGCTGCCCCAGCCCGTAGTACTGCCGCAGCCCCGGCCGCAGCAGCCCCGCGCCCGCCACCAGTAGCCCCACCACCTCCGAAACAGCCGTAGCCCCGGCCGACCCGGCAATGCCCAGCGCCGGGCTGCCCAGCCCGCCCCACACCCAGAGGTAATTGCAGCCCACGTTGGTGAGCGTCATCAGGGCCATGCTGGCGCCCAGCTGGCGCGTGCGGCCGATGCCCGTGCAAAAGCCCGCCACACAGTGCCAGCCGAAACTGGCCGGCAGCGCCCACACGATGGTGCGCAGGTAGGCTTGCAGCTGGTCGGCTACGGCCGCGTCGCGCACGAGGGCCGCCGCCAGCGCGGGGGCGACCAGCCCCAGCACCAGCGCCAGCCCCACGGCCAGTCCTAAGCTCAGCCACAGCGTATTATCGAAGAGGCGGCCCACGGCGTGCGGCCGGCCCTGGCCTACGCGCCTGGCCACCTGCACCTGCAAGCCCACGGCCAGCGCGGCCCCCACGGTGGTCAGAAAATAAAACAGCAGCCCGCCCAGCCCCACGGCCGCCAGCGGCACCTGCCCCAGCCGCCCCACAAACACCGAATCGGTGAGGTAGAGGGCGCTCTGGGCAAGGCTACCCAGCATGACAGGAGCCGCCAGCACCAGCACGGCACGGTAAGAAGCCGGGCGCGGCTCGGAGGGTTTGGTTAGCACGGGCCGCACGCTAAAGCGCGGGCACGTCCTGGCCCCGGTAATAGCAGTTGAGGATAGAATCCATAGGCGCCTGGCCGGCAGCTACGGCCTGCACCCGGTCGCGGCAGGCGGGGTCGAGCAGGGGCAGCAGCGGCTGCTCCACGGTAGCAAAGGTTTGGAACGCTTCGCACAGTTGGGCATCCCAGGCTTCGTGGTAGCGAAGCAGGTCGTCGGGCAGCACGCGGGTGCGAGAGGTGCCGGGCTCGGGCAGGCAGTCGAAAGGCTCCCACACGTTGAGGTAGCCGTAGTCGTCGGTCAGCTCCTCGCCGGGGTGGATGTCGCGCACGGCCAGCTCGAAGTTGTAGGGCGTGGAAAGCAGGCTGGGCCGAAAGCTGTGGTTGACGAAGCGCGACAAATCCCAGCACAGCACCAGGTCGCCCTTGTTGTCGCGGTAGCTGTATTTATTGAGAATGTCCTTGTGCAGCTGGTCGAACTGCTGCACCTGCCCCGGCGTAAATACCTGGTCGAACTGGTCGAATATCCAGCAAATGGTGCCTTTGGGAATAAAGCGGGTGGCTACCACGCCATAGCCGACTTCGGGGCTAATAAAACGCAGCTCGGTGTAAGGATGAATCATAGAGAAAGAGGATGAGAAAGCGCCGACAAACTTACGCCGCTGGCGCTGAAAGTCCCCACTGTGCTGGTTTCTAAATTCGTATCAGATAGCCCTATTACCTCCTAGGGTAGGGCTGCCTTCCCTACGCCCCCCGCGCTACCACCGTGCCCAGCATCTGGGCCAGCTGGTTGTCGAGTTTAGTTAGCTCATTATACCGTAGCAACACGTTGAGCTGCTCGTTGGAGTCGAGGCGCACATCGTTCAATTGCGTGAGGCACTGCTGGCGCTCGCGCTGCACGTGGCACTTGTTGAGGCGCAGAATGGCGTTGTCGCAGGCCAATTGAATGAGGTTGAGTTCGGTGGGCACGTAGATGTCCTTGATGCGCCAGTTAGGGCTCAGGTCGTAGCGCTGGGTGGCGAAGTCGGCGAGCAGGGAGCGCACCTCGGCGTCGGGGTGGTGGGCGAGTTGGCGCAAATCGGGCAGCTGGCCTTGCAAGAACGCCTCGCGGCACTCGGCCCAGAGGCGGGCGTAGAGCGGATTTTGCAGGGGCGTGCCGTCGAGCTGGCTGAGTAAATAATGCGCCACGGTTACCTCCGGCTGCACTTCGTGGGGGCCGTAGAGCACCAGCAGGCGCAGTACGGCCTGCTCGCATTGCGTGAGCACGTCGGGTACCTCGCCCAGCTCGGCGGTGGTGGCGGGGTTGGCGCTCAGGTTGGCCGTGGCTTCGGAGCCGACGCTCACGCCGTACATGGCCGCCTCAGCTTCCTCCTCGGAGGTGAAGACAGGCGGCGCAGTAGCGGTGGGCGCGGCGGGGGTGTCGGGGGCTTTTTTCGACTGCGGCAGCGCCTTGAGCAGCTTGTTGTACTCGGTGATGATGACCTGCTCATCGAAGCCGAAGGTGCTGGCCGTTTGCTGCAAAAACACCTGGCGCTTGAGGCCGTCGGGCACCTTGGCAATGCTTTGGAGCACCTCGCGGATGGCCTCGGCCTTTTTTACCGGGTCGTGGCTGGCTTCGCGGGCCACAAGGGTGGTTTTGAAGGCGATGAAGTCCTGGCTTTGCTCTTCAATGTATGCGGCAAAGCGCTGGTCGCCCACCTTGCGGATGTAGGAGTCGGGGTCGTCGCCGTCGGGAAAAAGCACCACGCGCACGTTGAGGCCGCCTTCGAGCAGCAGGTCGATGCCGCGCAAGCTGGCCTTGATGCCCGCCGCGTCGCCGTCGTAGAGCACCGTCACGTTCTCGGAATAGCGCTTTATCAGCCGAATCTGCCCCTCCGTGAGCGACGTGCCCGACGAAGCCACCACGTTCTTGATGCCGCCCTGGTGCAAACTCAGCACGTCGAGGTAGCCTTCTACCAGGAAGCAGCTTTCCTCGCTGCGGATGCTTTGCCGGGCCTGAAACAGCCCGTAGAGCACGTCCGACTTATGGTAGATGTCCGACTCGGGCGAGTTGAGGTACTTGGCCGTTTTGTCGTCGCGCTTGAGCGTGCGCGCCCCGAAGCCCACCACCCGGCCGCTCACGTTGTGAATCGGGAACATCACGCGCCCCCGGAACCGGTCGTAGCGCCGGCCGGTGTCGTGGCCCTGGTCGTCCTCGCGCTTGATGACGAGGCCGGTTTTCTCCAGGTATTTGAGCTGGTAGCCATCCTTTTCGGCCGATTTGAGCAGGTCGTCCCAGAGGTCGAGCGAGTAGCCCAGCTCAAAGGTCTGGATAGTCGTCAGGTTGAGGCCGCGCTCTTTTAAATACGCGTACCCCACGCCCATACCTTCCTCCGTATTTTGCAGCAGGCGGTGGTAGTGCTCTTTGGCCCAGTTGGATACGATGTACTGCGAGTCGCGCTCGTTCTGGCGCAGCTGCTCTTCGGGGGTGCGCTCCTCTTCTTCGGGAATGCCGATGCCGTACTTTTTGGCCAGCTGCCGCAGGGCTTCGGGGTAGCTGCTGCCCTCCACGTCCATCACGAAGCCCACCACGTTGCCGCTTTTGCCGCAGCCGAAGCACTTGTAGAAGCCCTTGCTCGGCGTTACCGAAAACGAGGGCGACTTCTCGTTGTGAAACGGGCAGCAGGCCCAGTAGTTCTGCCCGTTGCGCTTGAGGGGCACGTAGTCGCCCACCACCTCCAGGATGTCGGCGGTGTGGAGTATCTGGTCAACGGTTTCTTTCGGGATGCGGGCCACGGGTGCGGGTCAACCGATTATGTTTGGGCGAGCCAAACCCGGTAGTCAACCAAAATTACAAGCACTTTACGCATGAGCCTGCTTTCTTTCTTCGCGCAGCAGCGCCGCCAGTGGTTTGAACAGGCCTCCAACCAGCCTGCCGACTACCAGGCCGGCGGCCTCGCCGCGCTCACCCTGGCCGAAGCCGACTTCCGCACCCTGCCACTTTACAACGCCCAGCAGCAGGCTACTGACACCCAGCACGAGATGGAAGAAGTAAGCTACCAGCTTTCCCGCGCCCGCCAGCGAATCCAGCACCTGGAAGCCAAGCTAGCCGCCACCGAAAAGCAAGCCGCCGACGCGCCCCGCTGGCACCAGCGCCGCGCCTACAAAGCCCGCCAAACCCTGCGCAAAATAGCCGACGCCGCCAACCACTCCGCGATGCGGCCCGACACCAAGCTGCAAAGGATTCAGGAGCTGGCGGCTGGCTTTCTGGCGAATTTGCGGGAGCAGGAGCAAGCGCACGATGCGGGGCAGGCTGAAGCTGACTTATAGCGGTCGCATCGCCCCAACGATTACCTCACCCCCTAGCCCCCTCTCCGAAGAGAGGGGGAACTAGTTTCTTAGTTTTAGTTTCTAGCTTTCTAGAGCTAGTTCCCCCTCTCCACGGGAGAGGGGGCCTAGGGGGTGAGGTAATCGTTGGGGCGATGCAATTACCTGGCAGCTTTAAGGTTTCACACCAGCCACAAGCGGCAGCATCACCAAGCTGTTCAAATACTCTTCCAAAGCAGCGTAGCCACTGGGGCCGGGGCGGCTGCGGTCGGTGGCATCGCGGGGGTTCAGGTGGTGCGCTAGCTCCCAGGCGTCGGGCAGGCCGTCGTGGTCGGTGTCGGCGGGGGCTTGGCCGGTGCGCAGGGTGGGCCAGGCGCGCTGCGACACGCTGTAAGGGGTGCCGTGCGGGTAGCCCCCCTGCACATCAATGATGCGGCCGGTGCGCTCCGTCACGTTGCGGATGATGCGCTGGTCGAGGGTGTCGCGGGCGGGCAGCACGCAGCCCACGCCGGCTAGCACGGCCGCGTAAGCCTGCTGCGCGGTCTGCGTCGGCAGCGGCACGCTGGCAAACGGCGTCAGGGCCTGCGCCAGCGTGGTATCGGCCGGGGTGCCGCCGCTCATCACGGCCCCTAGCCAGTTGTGGCTGGTTACGGCCGGCGAGTTATCCACGTAGTTGCCGCTGAGGTAGTAGTGGCCGTAGGGCAGCGTGGGGTCGAGGGTGCCCCGGTCGGCCTGGATGATTTCGACGCGGCGCGGCACCTTGCTTTTCGGGCTGCGGCTGGTGCTGGGACCGTATTTGTAGTAGTTGTTCACGATGTTGTAGCAGCCGCCCGCCCCGCCGTCGATGGTGTAGATGCCCCAGTTGTAGATGACGTTGTTGCGGAAGTCGGCCTGCTCCTGGCCGGGGGTGCCGGGCGGCAGGTTCAGGCTGCCGTCGAAGCGCGGGGTGCGGCCCTGGCAGTGGGCAAACAGGTTGTGGTGAAACGAGGCGTGCCGCCCGCCCCAGATGCCCCCGAGGCCGTGCAGCTGGAAGTCGGGCGCGCCGGTTTCGTAGTGGTACGAGTAGTTGAGCGGCTCGCTGATGAGCGTCCATTGCAGGGTGGTGCTGTCGCCGGCGTACACCGAGAGCGCCTCGTCGGTGCTCCAACTCATCGAGCAGTGGTCGATGAGCAGGTGCTTGCGGCGGTAGGCGCCCAGGGCATCGTCGTCGCCGCCGTTATTTACCTGGCCCTCGTTCTGGTAGCGGTCGCCGAGGCGGAAGCGCAGGAAGCGCACCACCACGTTGTTGCCCGCGATGTTCACGGACTGGTCGGCCACGCAGATGCCTTCGCCGGGCGCGGTTTGGCCGGCCAGGGTGGTGTTGGCCGGAATGCGCAGCGGCTTGGCCAGATGAATGGTGCCGGCCACGCGAAACACCACCGTGCGGTAGCGGGCCGGCCGCGTGAGGGCCGCCCGCAGCGTACCGGGTTCGTCGGTATCGGCCAGGCTCGTGACCTCGCACACGGTAGTGGGCTCGGCGGCCGTGCCCCGGCCCCCGCTGGTGAATTTGCCGGCTCCCTCGGCCCCCGGAAACGCTACTTGCTGCGCCAGGGCGAATAGGGGAAGCAGGCTGGTGCTGGCCAGGAGGGCCAGACGGCGCACGGCGGAAGGCAGTAGCATATAGGATACGGAAACAAGGCCAGAAAGCTCCGCAAGTATAGGCAGGGCCTGCTTAACCGCTGCTGCCGGGGGTTTCCGTGCTGCAACCCCGGCCCTGGGAGTTCGCGCTACGCTATGGCCCTATGTACCTTTGCCCGATTCAATCAGCCAAAGAAAATGCCCGCCTACCGCCCGCAAGACCTCGAACAAAAGTGGCAAGCCCACTGGCAGCAGCACCACACCTTCCGCGCCGACAACGCCTCGGCCAAGCCCAAGTACTACGTGCTCGACATGTTTCCCTACCCCAGCGGGGCGGGCTTGCACGTAGGGCACCCGCTGGGCTACATCGCCTCCGATATTGTGGCCCGCTACCAGCGCCTGCAAGGGCGCAACGTGCTGCATCCCATGGGGTTCGACTCGTTTGGGCTGCCCGCCGAGCAGTACGCCATCCAGACCGGGCAGCACCCGGCCGTGACCACCGAGAAGAACATCGAAACCTATATCCGGCAGCTCCAGCAGCTGGGGTTCAGCTACGACTGGGAGCGCGAGGTGCGCACCTCCGACCCGGATTATTACAAGTGGACGCAGTGGATTTTCCTCCAGCTCTTCGCCAGCTGGTACAACCTGGCCACCGACCGCGCCGAGCCCATTGCCACCCTCGAAGCCCAGCTGGCCGCCCACGGCAGCGCGGGCGTGCAGGCGGCCGGCGACGAAGCCGAGCGCCCCGATTTTACGGCGCAGGACTGGGCCGGCTACGACGAGCCCGCCCGCATGGCCGCGCTGCTGCCCTACCGCCTGGCCTACCAGCAGGATACCTACGTGAACTGGTGCCCCGCCCTGGGCACCGTGCTCAGCAACGACGAGGTGAAGGACGGCCTCTCGGAGCGCGGCGGCTACCCCGTGGAGCGCCGCCTCATGCCGCAGTGGAACCTGCGCATCACCGCCTACGCCGACCGCCTGCTGCAGGGCCTCGACACCCTCGACTGGCCCGATGCCGTGAAGGAAATGCAGCGCAACTGGATTGGCCGCAGCGTGGGGGCCGAAGTGACGTTCCCGGTGCAGGGCCACGAAGGCGTTGACATCAAGGTGTATACCACCCGCGTCGATACCATTTACGGCGCTACCTTCCTGGTGCTGGCCCCCGAGCACGAGCTGGTGGACGCCCTCACCACGCCCGCGCAGCGCGGGGCCGTGGACGAGTACCTGGCCGCCACCAGGCGCCGCTCGGAGCGCGACCGCATGGCCGACGTGAAAACCGTGTCGGGGGTATTTACGGGGGCCTACGCCGCCAACCCGGTCGATGGTACGCCCGTGCCCATCTGGCTGGCCGACTACGTGCTGGCCGGCTACGGCACCGGCGCCGTGATGGCCGTACCCAGCGGCGACCAGCGCGACTACCTCTTCGCCCAGCACTTCGGCCTGCCCATCCCGGCCATTTCCGACGCCCAGCAGAACCTCGACCAGCAGGCCGACCCCACCAAGGAAGGCCGCTACATCAACTCCGGTATCGTCAACGGCCTGGGCTATAAGGAGGCTACGGCCAAACTCATCGCCCTGCTGGAAGAAAAAGGCTTGGGCAAGGGTAAGGTGAATTTTCGCCAGCGCGACGCCATTTTTGGCCGGCAGCGCTACTGGGGCGAGCCGATTCCGATTTACTACAAAGACGGCACCGCCTACCCGCTGCCCGAAACCGAGCTGCCGCTGGTGCTGCCCGAAATAGACGAGTACCGCCCCACCGAAACCGGCGAGCCGCCCCTGGGCCGCGCCAAAAACTGGAAGTACCAGGGCCAGTACGACTACGAGCTAAGCACCATGCCCGGCTGGGCCGGCTCCTCGTGGTACTACCTGCGCTACATGGACCCGCACAACGCCGCCCGCTTCGCAGGCGAAGCCGCCGAGCAGTACTGGGGCCAGGTGGATTTGTACATGGGCGGGGCCGAGCACGCCACCGGCCACCTGCTGTATGCGCGCTTCTGGTATTTGTTTTTAAAGGATTTGGGCCTGGTGCACTCCAAGGAGCCGTTCCAGAAGCTGATAAACCAGGGGATGATATTGGGGCGGTCGAATTTCGTATATCGGTTGAATGTGGGTTTTGAAGTCTATGACACCAGGATTGAGGGTCCAGATTTTGCTAAGGTTTATCCACCCACTTTTTTCGTTTCAAAAAATAAGTTTGATAAATATGAAGCTGGTGATGAAGCGGTGATAAATGAAATTCGCAGCTTCGTAGAAAATTTTGTTTCTAATTTTAACAGTAAGGAACTTGGTGTCAAGCTGAGAAACCCGAACGATTCTCAAGGCTTTTCCCAGCTGCATGTCGATGTCAGCATCGTTGACAACGATATTTTAAATACAACTGCTTTCAAACAGTGGCGTCCAGATTATCAGCTTGCCAACTTCATACCTGAAGATGACGGCCGTTATATCTGCGGCTGGGAAGTCGAAAAGATGTCGAAGGCCAAATTCAACGTCGTTAATCCTGATGTTTTAGTAAGCCAATATGGCGCGGACGCGCTGCGCCTCTACGAAATGTTCCTGGGGCCGCTTGAGCAGTTCAAGCCTTGGAATACCAACGGCATTACCGGCGTGGCGAACTTCCTCAAGAAGTTCTGGCGGCTCTTCCACCCCGAAGACGGGGCCTGGGCCGTGACCGACGCGCCCGCCACGCCCGCCGAGCTGAAGGCGCTGCACCGCGTGATTCAGAAGGTGGCGCAGGACATCGAGAAGTTCAGCTTCAACACCAGCGTGAGCACCTTTATGATTGCCGTAAACGAGCTGACAGCCCTCGGCACCCGCAGCCGCGCCGTGCTTGAGCCGCTGGTGCTGCTGCTTTCGCCCTTCGCGCCGCACCTGGCCGAAGAGTTGTGGGAGGAGCTGGGCCACGACGCGGGCAGCATCAGCCAGGCGAGCTACCCCGAGTTCCGCGAGGAGTTTTTGCAGGAAGCCAACGTGACCTACCCGCTCGCCGTGAACGGCAAGGTGCGCGAGCAGCGCGAGTTTCCGGCCGCTGCCACCGCCGCCGAAATCGAGGCCGCCGTGCTGGAATCGGATTTCCTGAGCCGCTTCGGCGACGGCAAAGCAGCCAAGAAGGTGGTCGTGGTGCCGGGGCGTATGGTGAACGTGGTGGTGTAAAAAATATAGGACACGAAAAAGCCCTGCTGAAATTATTTCAGCAGGGCTTTTATTTTATTCCAGCCTTACTTAAAATCGCGTCAATTTCTTTATCAGAGATGGTATCTTGGTCAGCCTTGTCATAAATAGCCAGCAAACAAATTGTTTCTCCAACCAATTTCACGCAAGTAATTGCGCGGGCACCACCGCGCTTGCCTGTGTTCTTGGATTTAATTTTTACCCGCACTTTGTAGCAGTTGCGCCCCAATGATTCACCAGTTTGCGGGCGCTGCTGCAATGCGGCCAGCAGCACCGCCAAATCGTTGCGAGCTGAAGCGTACTTCTTTTTTAATTCTTTAAATTGCCGGTCAAAATCATCGGTAGAAACGATGTTATACTTTATTCAGCAAATCGTAAGCTGAGCGCAACTGAATTTTTCCTTGCTGGTGCAACTCCACTTGTTGCAGTGAGTGCTTTAGGTTGGCCGCCAACTGTTGCTGAGTTGCGGTGAGTGACACTGGCGCGGCTGCCTTCTGCCTACTCAGCTTTACTGGGAAATTCATTTTGTGTAGCATTTGCTTCACAAATTCCACTTCCTCATCGGGCACAGTTACAATCAGGTTCATGGCTTACTTTTTAGGTGCTTTTGAGGCAGCTACTTTAGGTTTGGTAACCGGCACTTCTTCTATTTTAACAACGTAGGACAAGCTTTTAATCACTTTAAGAAAAGTATCATAGTGCTTATCAGGCACGGTAAAAGCTATTTGGCGCATGATGCAAGATACGTAAGTTTTAGAAGTAACTACTAGGGTTGGGCATTTTGTTCGCCTCATGCTGAAGTAGCATTCGGCAGGGAGCTAGCGAGCCGCCCAGCGCTTTGCCCGCCACTCGGCTTGCTGCTCGGGCGTAAGAAACGTCCACGCTACCAGCCGGCTTTTCTTCTGGCCCTGCGCCATGTCGATGGTGCGTACGTCCAGCGCCTCTGCCCATTGCAGCTCTTTGTAAATGCCAGGCAGCGTGTGGCTTTGCGACACCAGTGTGGTAAACCAGAAGCTGGCAGCGGGCTGCTGCCGGCTCTCCTGCACCAGCCGGCGCACGAAGGCTTCTTCGCCGCCCGGGTACCACAGCTCGCTGGCTTGCCCGCCAAAGTTGCGCACGGGCGGCGCGGGGCGGCGCTGGCCCAGGCTGGCGGTTTTGCGGTGGGTGCTGGCCGTGGCCTCGGCCAGGGAGGCGAAGAACGGCGGGTTGCAGATAGTGGCGTCGAACACCTCGCCGCGCTTGCCGATGCCCGCGAGCAGGTGGTGCGCGTCGGGCTGGGGGCGGCAGTCGATGCTGCCTTGCAGGGCGGGGTTGGCAGCCACAATGTTGCGGGCGGCGCGCAGAGCCACCGGGTCGGTTTCGGAGCCTACAAAGCGCCAGCCGTACGCTTGGTGGCCGATAATGGGGTAGATGCAATTGGCTCCCACGCCGATGTCGAGCACCGAAACAGCCTGGCCGCACGGCACCACGCCGCCGTTGCCAGCGGCCAGCAAATCGGCTACGTAATGCAGGTAATCGGCCCGGCCGGGGATGGGCGGGCACAGGTAGCCCGCCGGAATATCCCAGTGCGCAATGCCGTAAAACTGTTTCAACAGCGCCTGGTTAAGCGCTTTCACGGCCTCGGGGTTGGTAAAATCGACGGAGGCGTTGCCGAATTTATTGACTTGCACAAAAGCCGCGAGCGGCGGGCTGGCCTTAGTTAGCGCGGGGAAATCGTAGCGCTCGCGGTGGAGGTTGCGCGGGTGCAGCACGTCCTTGCTGGCCAGCAAGTCTTTGGGTGGTTGGCGCATAAGTGGGTTCAAGGTAGCTTTAGCAATGCAGAAAATTCAGCGCAGCTGGCACGGTATAGCCGGCGCAAAGGTCTACAGATGTGTGGCTGGGGCCGCAACCGAACTTGATATTTGTCAAGTGATAGCGCTTATTTACTCTGGAAGTTTGTGGCGTTAAAAATGCGCCCCTCCCCCGCCCCTATCTTGCCCCATGCTTTCCTCCACCGAATACGACCAGCTTGACGGCTTGGCAATGGCCGCTCTCGTGCGCAGCGGCCAACTCACGGCCACCGAGCTGTGCGAGGCCGCCATTGCCCGCGCCGAAGCCACCAACCCCGCCATTAATGCGCTGGTGCTGAAGCTCTACGACCCCGCCCGGCAGCGCGCCGCGACGGGGCTACCAGCCGGGCCGTTCGGCGGGGTGCCGTTTCTGCTCAAAGACTTTGGCGCGGCCTACGCGGGCGTGCCGCACACGGGCGGCAGCCGCGCCCTAAAACACTACGTGCCCACCGAAGACGCCGAGCTGGTGCGCCGCTGGCAGGTCGCCGGCCTCAACATCCTGGGCAAAACCGCCACCCCCGAGTTTGCCCTGCTGGGCGTGACGGAGCCGGTGCTCTACGGCCCCACCCGCAACCCCTGGCACCTGGGCCACACGCCCGGCGGCAGCAGCGGTGGCGCAGCGGCAGCCGTGGCCGCCGGCATCGTGCCCGTAGCTGGGGCCGGCGACGGGGGCGGCTCCATCCGTATTCCGGCGGCGTGCTGCGGGCTCTTTGGGCTAAAACCTAGCCGGGGTCGGGTGCCCACTGGCCCCGAACAAGGCGAAAAATGGCAGGGCGCGGCCGTGGAGCACGTCCTCACCCGCTCGGTGCGCGACAGTGCCGCCCTGCTCGACGCCACCTGCGGCCCCGATGCGGGCGCACCCTACTTTTTGCCGCCCCCGGCGCGGCCTTATTTGGAGGAAGTGAGCCGCCCACCCGGCCGCCTGCGCATTGCCTTTTCTTTGGAGCATCCGCTGGGCAGCCCCGTACACCCCGAGTGCGCCACCGCCGTGCGCGAAGCCGCCGCACTGCTCGAAAGCATGGGCCACGACGTAGCCGAAGTGCCCTTGCCCTTCGACGGCCGGGCAGTAGCCCAGGCGTTTTTGATGCTGTACTTCGGCGAAACCGGGGCCGAAATTGCGGCCCTGGCTACTGTGCTGGGCCGCCCGGCACGGCCCGCCGACGTGGAAGCTACTACCTGGCTGCTGGGGCTGCTGGGCCGCACCTACTCGGCGGCAGAATTTGCCGCCGCCCGCCACACCTGGAACGACAGCGCCCGCCGCATGGGCCGCTTTCACCAGACCCACGACCTGCTGCTTACCCCCACGCTGGCCGTGCCGCCCGTGCGCATCGGCGAGCTGCAGCCCAAGCCCGCCGAGCAGGCGCTGCTCAAAGTAGTGAACACGTTCGGCCTGGGCGGCCTCATCCGGCGCTCGGGCCTGGTAGAAAAGCTGGCCGAGCAAAGCCTCGAAAAAACGCCCTACACCCAGGTGGCCAACCTCACGGGGCAGCCTGCCATGTCGGTGCCCCTGCACTGGACGGCCGAGGGCCTGCCCTGCGGCGTACAGTTTATCGCCCCCATCGGGGCCGAGGACGTGCTTTTCCGCCTGGCCGGGCAGTTGGAACAGGCGCGGCCGTGGCTGGCCCGGCGGCCGGCGCTGGTGGGGTAAGGGAAACAACCACTGATTGTCTGAGCGGAAGTTATACAGGCAGGTAGGCAGCTACTTTAGTTTTGCTTCGACTAAGTCAATCACCTCCTTGTTTTTACTTTCTTTCGCTGCTGACAGAACGGTATTGCCTTGCCTGTCACTAGCCTTCACGTCCGCCCCATTAGCCAGCAGCAGTAAAACCAGTTCTTTACTACCTTGGGATGCTGCGTACATTAGCGCAGAAGTCTGGAAGCCATCGCGCCAGTTGACATTGGCTTTGTAGGCCAGCAGCAGCTTAACCATTGCGGTGTTGCCTTTATTGACGGCCGTAATCAAAGGGTTCACTTTCATCCAGGGCCCAACGGCCATCACGTAATCCGGGCTAGCTTTATCCCGCAGCAACTGCCTGGCGACCAGCGTATCATTTTGGCTAACAGCTTGGTATAGCTTCTGCTCTTTGGTTTGGGCAGCCGCATGAAATGCGACACTACCTGCTACCAGCAATGCGACAAGGGTATTCCGTATCATGCTTTTCCAACTCAGGCTAGCAGGTGAAGCGCCAAAGGTAGGCGGCAGGCCAATAAGCAAGTATACTTTTCATAGTCGCTCGCTTTATAAACTTGCTTCCTCAATAAATACTCACCAACTCCTCCCCTGCCGCATTGCGGCTGGCGCGGTACATGCCCTCCGAGTTAAAGGGCAGTGCCAGATTACCGGCTGCGTCCACCGCAATGAGGCCACCCTCGCCGCCTACCGGGGCCAACTTGTCGTGGACGACTACGCGGCAGGCTTCGGCCAGCGACAAGCCTTTATACTCTATCAGGCAAGCCACGTCGTAGCCAACTACGGCCCGCATGAAATACTCGCCGTGCCCGGTGCAGCTGATGGCGCAACGGGCATCGGCCCAGGTGCCGGCCCCGATAATGGGCGTGTCGCCGATGCGCGAGTAGCGCTTATTAGTCATGCCGCCGGTGCTGGTGGCGGCGGCGAGGTGGCCGCGCTGGTCGCGGGCCACGGCCCCGACGGTGCCTTTTTTCCAGTTCGGGTCTTGGTTTGGGCTGGCGGCGTGGTCGAGCTGCATGCGGCCGGCCGCTATGGCTTCCTGAAGCTGCTGGTAGCGCTGCTGGGTAAAAAAATACTCGGGCGCTTGCAGGGGTAGGCCGTTTTCGCGGGCTAACTCGTCGGCCCCTGGGTAAGCCAGCAATACGTGCTCGGTTTGCTCCATCACAAGGCGGGCGGCGCGGATGGGGTTTTGCACCTCTCGCACGCCGGCCACGGCCCCGGCGCGGCCGGTGGCCCCATCCATGAGGGCGGCGTCCATCTCGTGGTGGCCATCGTGGGTGAATACGGCCCCGCGCCCGGCATTAAAGAGGGGACAGTTTTCGAGCAAGCGCACGGTGGCCTCTACGGCATCGAGGGCGGGCGCGCCTTGGGCGAGCAAGGCCGTGCCGGCAGCCAGGGCCGCTTGCAAGGCGGCGCGGTAGTCGGCTTCGAGGGCGGGCGTGAGGCTGGTGCGGGCAATAGTGCCGGCACCGCCGTGCAAGGCAAGGGAGAACATAAGCGGGGCTATCAGGCTGGTTTCGGGCCGCAAGAACGCACCAGCAGCGTGGACTCGGCGAGTTTGCGCGTGGGAACGGTTGACTGGTAACACCCGAACGCTTGCACCCTTGCTGCTACACGTTAATAAGCAATTTTCTAATCAGTTTAGTCTTAAAAATTATTCGTTCAATCCATTTTAAATCAAACCTTTAACAGTTGAATACCGTTTACACTATAAGCCTGCCACCCAAACTATTCGACCGAAGCCCGGCTTCGTTCGGTTTTTTTTCGTAGGTTTGAGCCCACGTATTACAGAACTCAAAAACACTTTTTCCGATGGCATACGACATAACCGGTCGCCTGATTGAAATCTTTGACGAACAGCAGGTAAGCGAGAAATTTCGCAAGCGCGAGTTTGTCCTCGAAGTTCAGGAAGGCCAATATCCCGAGCAGATTAAATTCCAGCTCGTGCAAGACAAAACTGCCCTCATCGACTCCTATAAAATGGGCGACGAGGTGAAAGTAACTTTCAACCTGCGCGGCCGCGGCTTCAACAAAAACGGCCAGATGCTGTACTTCACCAACCTCGAAGCTTGGCGCATCGAGGCTGCCGCCGCTGGCGGTGCCCCCTCGGGCGGTGGCTCGTACAGCCAGCCTCAGCAGCAGGCGGCTCCCCGCCCCGCTGGCCAAAACCAGAACGCCAACCTGCGCGCTCAGCCGACGGCTCAGCCCATCGCGGGCGACGACGACAACGACCTGCCTTTTTAACTAGCTGTTAGCTATAAGCTGTTGGCTGTTAGCTTTTTTCGATGTGCCGCTTCCTTTGCTGGGAGCGGCACATTTGCTTTTGGGCGGATGTTCTTTACTCAAACAAAAGCTAACGGCCAGCGGCTTGTAGCTAACAGCTAAAAACATGGACTTACGCGCACTTATCAGCCAAGGCGAAGGCGAGTGGCTCGAATTCAAGAAGAAGACCACCCACCCCACCCGCATTGCTCGCACGCTGTCCTCACTCGCCAACACCCACGGCGGCCAGGTGCTGGTAGGCGTCGACGACAACGGCCAGATAGTAGGCGTGCGCGATGCCGAGGAAGAAGTCTTCGTCCTGCGCGACGCCGCTGCCCACTACATCGACCCGCCGCTAACCCTGGACTTCCGCACCGTAGAAACCGACGACGAGCGCGTGGTACTCATCGTAACCGTGCCCGAAAGCCAAAACAAGCCTCACCGCGCCCAGATAGCGCCCGGCGAGTGGCGCAGCTACGTGCGCGTACGCGACGAAAGCGTGCAAACCAGCACCCTTACCGAAAAACTCCTGGAGCGCCAGCAGCCCGAACCTAGCCTGGAAAAAATCCCCCTCAACAAAGATGAGCTGCGCGTACTGGACTACCTGCGCACCACCCCCCGCATCACCTTACCCCAATACACCAAGCTCATCAACGTGAGCCGCCGCCGCGCCTACCGCACCCTCATCAAGCTGGTGCTCCACGGCTACCTGCGCTACCACGACAAGGAAAAGGAGCCCTTTTATACGTTGTAATCCGCCTGCATATCCAAGTGCTACTGGAAGGCCGCTGCTACATACCCCCGCACCTGATAGTACAAGTCGCTCCGCAACTCCGGGTCCAAGCCTTCGCCTCGATACACTACGTCGGCAAACCGGTCAATATTCCTTGGCGGACTATTCATCAGCCGCTTATTCAGGGCTGGAGCCAGGCAGAAGCCTATTTTCACACATAAGTCAAGCAAAAGCTGTTCCACCTCTGGCGGACTAAGAAGAACAGGCATTGGGGCTGACCACTTCGGTTTCATAGTGCTGCTTTCCCGAAGCATCTACAGCAAAAATCAGCTGCCGCTGCGAATATAATAACGCAACAACAACTGATTTTTGCTTTAACCCACTTCGGAAAATCAGCCCCGCAGGGGCGTATCCGCGAAATCCATTAAAATCCGTTAAATCTGCGGTCTAGTCTTGCTTGCGGGCACGGGCGACTTTCTTTTCGTCCTTTTCGGCCTTCTTCTCTTTCAGAGATTTGGTCGGCTCTTTCTTTTTTTCTTTGCGGGCGTCTTGCGCTTTGGCCATGAGTGAAAAAAGGGTTAGGTGGTGGGGTAAATGTAAAACGAAACTGGTAAAAAAGGCTTCTCAACGCAGCTGAGTTTCTAACGAAGCCGCCAGGCCCGTTGTTGCCCCCGGGTTTTCCCGGCCCAAACTTAACCTACGGCCTCGGCACCAGCCAACACCGGCCAGTACCGCTCGCGCAGAATGTGGCGGTGGTGCGCCTCGTGCCCGGCCACAATATAGAGCAAGGCCCGCACCGACGTAACGGCGCCGTTGGCCCGGCCGGCGCGGTCAAGCTGCCCGGCATTGAGCGAGCCGAAGAAGGCCAGGGTGGCGGCTCGCACGGCCTGGTATTCGGTTAGCAAGTCGCTCATCGTGCGGTCGTTGGCTTCGCTGTTGGCGGCAAACTCGTTTTCATCGAAGCCGGGCAACTCCTGCCCGTCGGCGCGGGCAAAGCGCAGGGCGCGGTACGTAAATACCCGCTCGGCATCGGTGAGGTGCAGCAGCACTTCCTTGGGTGTCCACTTGCCGGGGGCGTAGCGCAGCAGCGCCTGCGCCTCGGTGAGGCTGGCCAGTTCGCGGTGCAGCTCGGCGGCCTGCTGGCGGAGCTGGGCCAGGGGGTCGACTTCTACTGGCACCTGGTCGATATACGCTTGCGTGTAAGGCATATAGGTACCCGGCGCGGGGCGCTCCTGGGTAACAGTAGCGGGGGTAGGCAGAGGCATAGCCGCTGGCCGCAGGTAGGCAAAGTGGTGCCGCGCCGCGCCCAGCGGACGCCGCAGCAAGGGCCGCGTGCCCGCCCGCCAGCGCACCGGTAACTGCTCGTGGGCCGCCACCACGGGCCGCACCAGCGAACCGGTGCCCAGTGCCCAACGCAAGAAATCAGGAAAAACCGCCGCCCAGGTATCCTGGTGGTGGTGGCCGCCGGGCACTTCGAGGTAGCGGATGGCGGCCCCTGGCACTCCCTGCCGCTCCAGCACCGCCATCAAATCCAGGGTGTCCTCGATGGCGTCGATGATGCCGTTGTGGTTGCGGTCGCTGGTTTCGTCGCTGGTGCCGGTTTGCAGCCAGAACTGCTGGCCGGGCGCGGCAGCGCGGGCGCGTACCAGGCTGTGCATGAGGCGGTCGGCGTCGGTGTAGCCATCAGCAAGACTGCGGCCGCGCCACCAGAACGAGCCGCTGAACGCGCCGGCTTTGCGGAAGGCTTCGGGGTGGTGCCAGGCCAGGTCGAGGGCCGTGAGGCCACCCAAAGACATACCGGCCACGGCGGCCTGCGCGGGGTCGGCGGTGGCGTGGTAGTGGGCCTGCACATAGGGCAGCAGCTCGGTGAGCATGAAATCGGTGTAGCGGGCGGCGCGGCTGCCCCGACCCAGGTAGTCGGGGCGAGCGGCCACGCCGTACTCCTGCAGGCGGTCGGCGGCGTGGATGGCCACCAGCACGCACGGCCGCAGCTCGCCGCGCCGGTAGAGGCGGTTGAGCGTAGCGGGCAGGTGTAGGCGCAGTAAGTCCTGGCCGTCATGCAGATACACCACGGGGTAAGGCTCGGTGGCTTGCGCTGAGAAGCCGGGCGGCAGCACCACGTCGAGGCGCACGAGGCGGCCCAGAGCCACCGAAAACAACGACTCATCGCGGCGGACTACAACAGTGTTTCCGCGTGGCGATTGAAAGGTAGAAACTATCATTAACCCGCAAAGAAACGCCTCTCGGTATAATTGGGCGAAAATTGGACGTTCGGTTTTTCTGCTTAGTTTGCGGCCGATTCCGGTGCGTGCTCCATTCCCGCCGGTTTCTGTCCTTTGCAAGAAGACTACCGCCGTTTCCACTCCCAGCAGCTAGGAGTTGACATGGAAATGCTGGTGCTGGGCGATTACGGCTACCCGGTGCTGATTTTTCCCACTTCTAACGGGCGCTACTACGAAGCCCGCGACTTCCACCTCACCGACTCGGTACGCTGGTTCGTAGAAAACCGCCTCATCAAGCTGTTCTGCATCGACAGCGGCGACAAGTGGAGCTGGTACGCCAAGCACCTGCACCCTGCCACCCGCGTGCACAACCACAACCTCTACGACTACATGCTAGCCGAAGAGCTGGTGCCGCGCATTCAGCACGAGTGCCAGGTAGATAAAATTGCTGTGGCTGGCTGCTCGCTCGGTGGCTACCAGGCCCTTAACTACGCCTTCCGGCACCCCGACCAGGTAGCGCACCTCTTCTCAATGGGGGCGTCGTTCGACATCCGGCAATTTACCGACGGGTACTACGACGAGCAGGTATATTATCACAATCCGCCCGACTACATGCCAAACGCTCAAAACGATAACTTCTACCAGATGAACATCATCTTGGGCACGGCCGAGCACGACTTCTGCAAAAACTCGAACTTCCAGATGTCGGAAATCCTCTCGCGCAAGGGCATCCCGCACCGCCTCGATGTGAAGCCCTTCGGCAACCACGACTGGCCCGTGTGGCGCGAAATGTTCCCGGAGTACGTCTCGACAATTTTCTAGCGCCGTAGCGGCGATGCGCTAAACTAAAGCTGAGCACTATGGCCTGACAAGTAACACGGCGGCTTTAACTTTGCTTGGAATTTCCAATTCTCTCTCAATTCCTTAGAACTAAACTTCTTTCCATCATGAAAAAAATCGGTATCCTTTTCGGTCAGGAAAACACCTTTCCGCAGGCATTTGTCGACCGCGTTAACCAAAAAGCCTTGGACGGCATTACGGCGGAGTTTGTAAAAATCGAGCAGGTTGAACAGGCGGTGGCCTCCGACTACGCCGTTATTATCGACCGCATTTCGCAGGATGTGCCTTTCTACCGCGCCTACCTCAAGAACGCGGCCATGACCGGTACAGCCGTGATTAACAACCCTTTCTGGTGGAGTGCCGACGAAAAATTCTTCAACAACGCCTTAGCTGTGAAGCTCGGCGTGCCGGTGCCCAAGACCCTGCTACTGCCCAGTAAGCACCGCCCCGACGACACCAGCGAAAACTCGTTCCGTAACCTGGCCATGTTCGACTGGGATAAAGCCTTCGAGCACATCGGCTTCCCGGCCTTCATGAAGCCCCATGCGGGCGGCGGCTGGAAAAGCGTGTACAAAGTAGACAACCCCGAAGAAGCCTGGCGCGCCTACGACGAAACCGGCCAACTGGTGATGCTGTACCAGGAAGCCATCGATTTTGACGACTATTTCCGCTGCTACTGCCTCGGTGGCAAAGACGTGCTCATCATGCCCTACGAGCCGCGCAATGCCCCCCATCAGCGCTACCAGACGGAGATGAAAACCCAGGGTGAAGCCGGTGAGCAGCTCCTGGCGACCATCAAAGACTACACCCTACGCCTGTGCCAGGGCCTGGGCTACGACTTCAACACGGTAGAATTTGCCGTGCGCGGCGGCGTGCCGATTGCTATCGACTTTGGCAACCCCGCCCCCGACGCCGACGTGAACTCGGTAGGCGAAGAGAACTTTGAGTGGGTGGTAGAGCACGCTGCTAACCTCGCCATTGAGCGCGCCCAGGCCCAGAAAGCCGGCCAGGATAACCTCACCTGGGGCACCTTCGTGCAAAAGTCAGCCAGCCACCCAATGGCCATTAAAGCCAGCAATGCCTCGCCTGAAGTAGGCGGCAGCTTGCACGAAACCAACGACTTGGGTGCTACGGGCGCACCGGCCCCGGCCAAGAAGACGGCTGCTCCGACCAAGAAGTCGGCCGCGCCGGCCCCGGTGCCCGCCACCGGCGAGGTGCCTAGTGCTGCCCCGGCTGCTAAGAAAGCGGCCCCAGCCAAGAAGCCAGCCGCTAAAAAAGCCTAGTACCGTGGAGTGTAGCGGGCGGCTAGCTGTTGTTGCTACAACAGCAGGTAGCTGCCTGCTACACTTTATTTTACCTATCCCCTTAATTTATGGCTAAGCCCGTTTTCACGCTCGGCATCGAGGAAGAATTCCAGACCATCGACCCGGTTACCCGGGAGCTGCGGTCGCACATGTCCAAAATCGTGGAGGACGGCAAAGTCACGCTGCACGAGCAGGTGAAGGCCGAAATGCACGAGGCAGTGGTGGAGGTCGGCACCATTATCTGCAACAATATTCAGGAGGCCCGGCACGAAGTAGTGCACCTGCGCCAGCAAGTAGTGGGCTTGGCCGACCGCGTAGGCCTGAAAATCGCTGCTGCCGGCACCCACCCCTTCTCGCGCTGGCAGGACCAGCCCATCACGCCCGATGCCCGCTACGACAAAATAGTAGAAGAATTGCAGGAGGCCGCCCGCTCGAACCTTGTTTTTGGGATGCACGTCCACATCGGCATCCAAAACCGCGACCTGGGCGTGTACATGATGAATGCGCTGCGGTATTTCCTGCCCCACCTGTTTGCGCTCAGCACCAACTCGCCCTTCTGGGAAGGCCGCGAAACGGGCTACAAGTCATTCCGTACCAAGGTGTTCGAGCGTTTTCCGCGTACGGGTATTCCGAGCTACTTCACCAGTGCGTCGGATTACGACGAGTTCATTGCGCTGCTCATAAAAACCGGCTGCATCGACAACGGCAAGAAAATCTGGTGGGACTTGCGCCTGCACCCGTTTTTCGATACCATTGAGTACCGCATCTGCGACGTGATGCTGCGGGCCGACGAAACCATTGCTGTAGCTGCCGTGATGCAGGCGCTGGTAGCCAAAATCTACAAGCTCAAGGGCCAGAACCTTAATTTCCGGCTCTACCGCTCGGCCCTCATCAAGGAAAACAAGTGGCGCGCTGCCCGCTACGGCATCGACGGCTCGCTTATCGACTTTGGCTCGCAGGAAGAAAAGCCTGCCCGGCAGCTTATCCTCGAACTACTTGATTTTGTGGACGATGTGCTAGACGACCTCGGCAGCCGCCACGAGGTAGAATACGTGCTCGAAATGCTGAAAATGGGCACCGGTGCCGACCGGCAGCTGGCCGTATTCCACCAAACCGGCGACCTGACCAAGGTAGTCGATTACATCATGGCAGAAACTGTTCACGGGCTATAGTCGTTAAAAAGGCCGTTAATCTTTTCTGATTTGCAAGTTGTTTTACCCTAAAACGCTGCCAATCGGCAGCGTTTTATTCTTTATGTATATGAAGCCAATCCGAGTTGCTATTCTGGATATGTACAACAATTTTCCCAACGAGGGAATGCGTTGTATTCACCAATTACTCCACCGCACCGAAGCCGAAAGCGGCGTAACCTTCGCTATCGACTCGTTTAATGTGCGCGCCGAAAACGCAGTCCCCGGACTCGACTACGATATTTATATTTCGAGCGGTGGCCCCGGTAGCCCCCTGCCCACCGATGAGCCGTGGGAGCCGCTGTTTTTCGATTTTATCGATTCCTTTTTCGCCTACAACCAGACTGCCGAGCAGAAAAAGCACTTGCTACTCATCTGCCACTCGTTCCAGCTCATCAGCCGACACCTGGGTGTGGGCGAGCTAAGCAAGCGCAAGTCTACCTCCTTCGGCATTTTGCCGGTCCATCTGACCTCCGCCGGCCACGCCGACCTGGTCCTGAAGCAGTTGCCGGAACCTTTTTACGCCGTCGATTCCCGCGATTACCAGCTCACCGACCTGAATAAAGAGCGCCTCGCTGAGCTAGGCGGTGAACTGCTGTGTCTGGAAAAAGAGCGGCCTCACGTGCCGCTGGCCCGCGCCATCATGGCCCTGCGCTTCTCACCCGAAGTTCTCGCCACCCAGTTTCACCCCGAAGCGGACAGCGTAGGGATGCTACGCCACATGCTAACCGACGAACGTAAGCAGCAGGTTATCACCGCTTACGGCGAAGATAAATACCACGAAATGGTACGCCTCCTCTCTGACCCGACCACCATTGGGCGCACCGAGTCCGTTATCGTTCCCACGTTCCTGCGTCGCGCCATTGTGCAGGTACAGGAGTTAGCAGTTGCTTAAGTCACTTTCTAACTGTTCGCCTAACGGCACCTCACCCCCTAGCCCCCTCTCCAAAAAAGAGGGGGAACTAGTTTCTAATTCTAGTACTAGAGACTAGTTCCCCCTCTTTTTTGGAGAGGGGGCTAGGGGGTGAGGTGCCGTTAGGCGAACAGTTAGAAAAGTATTACCTAAACAATACCCCAAAACATTCTGCATGATTCCCGCTATTCGCCAAGCCTACAACGCCGCTTTCACCACTGAGAAATACCAGGCAATGCTGGCCGATGTAGAACGGCAGCTACCGAACCAGCTCGAATTTCGGCTGGCTGAAACGCCTATTTTCGTACCGGCGCAGCTGCGGGATAAATTAATTCGAGCCGGGCAGGATATTATCGACGTTATTCAGCGCCCAGATTTCAAGGCGCTTACCGATGCAGCCATCCCGCCGCAGCAGCATGTACCGAACGAGGATGCTCACGCTACGTTTCTTACGTTTGATTTTGCCGTGTGCCGCGATGCCAACGGGGAATTGGAGCCGCAGCTTATTGAGATGCAAGGCTTTCCCTCCCTCTACGCCTTTCAGACGTGGCAGCCAGGGTCTTACGCTGCCCATTTCGACATTCCCGATTCGGTAACTCCCTACTTTGAGGTAAGCAACGACGACGAGTATAAAGACGAGATGCGCCGCTTACTGCTCGGCGACGGGCCGGCTGAAGCAACAATTCTACTGGAGCTGTTTCCCGAAAAACAGAAAACCCGTATCGACTTCGCGCTGACTAAGGAATTCTGGGGTGTTGAGGCAGTTTGCCTGACCAGCATACGCAAGCGCGGCAAACAATTGTTTTACGAAAAAGACGGGCGCGAAATTCAGATTAAGCGCATTTATAACCGCATTATATTTGATGAGCTGGACCGCTACCCCGACTTGCAAAGTGAGTTCAAGCTAACCGATGAAGTGGACATAATATGGGTAGGCCACCCCAACTGGTTTTTCCGCATCAGCAAATACACGCTGCCGCTGGTAAAAAGCCAGTATTCACCGCCCAGCTACTACCTCGATAAGTTGGAACACTATCCGGCTGACCTGGAGAATTATGTACTCAAGCCGCTTTTCTCTTTCGCTGGGGCCGGTGTGCGCCTGCATATTACCGCTGCCGACCTTAATGCACTGCCCGACAAGCACAATTACCTGCTGCAGCGCAAAGTAGACTATGAGCCAGCTATTCAGGCTCCCGATGGCTTAGTGAAATGCGAAATCCGCCTGCTCTACGCCTGGCACCCGGCTGATGCACAGCCGCACCTGCTTACTGGGCTGGGCCGCATGAGCCGGGGGGAGATGATTGGGGTTAATTTTAATAAGGATAAGGATTGGGTGGGTGGCACCGCCCCGCTGTTTGAGAAATAAATACCCCGAACTAACGGCTCGAAATTTGCGTAGCGAGCAATTCAGCACCTTTTATAAATTATCGAAATGCCTACTCTCGCACAACGCGGCCTGAAGATTTCCAAAAACGTAGTTTTCACCCTGTTTATCGACCGGGCAGCGAAGCTACTTGGTAAGCCGTTCAAAATAATTACTGTTCTGAATGAGACTGCTACCAAGCTCTCGGATGCCAAAAACAAGGATAATAAATTCAAGCAGCTATTCGACGTAGCGCTTACGCTTGTGCGCTTGGTGCGCAGCTACGCCAACGGCGAATACCGCCAGATTCAAGTCAGCACTATTGTTTCCGGGCTGGCCGTGCTGTTGTATGTCCTCTCCCCTATCGACCTGATTCCCGATTTTATTCCCGTAGTCGGCTTTCTGGATGATTTGAGTTTGGTAAGCTGGTTTGTTGGCAAGTTTCAGCAGGAAATAACCCGCTACCGCGAGTGGGAACTCCAGCAGCCAATGATGGCGGCTACTGCCCCGGCTACCGGCGACCTGGCCCAGCCCGCCGTTGCAGAATTAGGTCATTCCTAGTCGCTTGCAAGCAGGGTATTGTTGCTCCTAAACCCTGCCGCAACAACGGCGTACCTGAAGCAATGCCACGTTACTGGCCGCCTTTACTTATGCCTACTTTCGTTGTTTCGCTACGCCTGCCCGATTCTTTCGAGGAAGAATTTCTACAACTCATTCCTCAGCATCGGCAGCTTATCAACCAGTTGCTGGCTGAACACGTCATCGAAACCTACGCTATCAGTGCCGACCGCAGCCGGGGCTGGGTCACGATAAATGGCGATGATAAAAATGCAGTACGAGAAGTAGTAGAGCGATTTCCGTTATACAGTTTCTTTGAGTCAGTTGAAATCGACGAATTATTTATTTTTGACAGCATAGCTTCCCGTTTCCCCCACATAAGCTTGAATTAAATAATTTCTGTCTCCACCAAAATATGGTTTGCTGGTGACGAATTATTTTTACGTTTTAGCGTTTGCTCAAGCTACATTTTCGCTATGATTTTTACCCGCTTTTTATCTTTGCAGAAATTATTAGCGTTAGCAGCTACAGGGGTATTTTTATCACGGGTTACTTTTGGGCAGCAACCTGCTTTATCAGTGCCCATTACTACGCCGCAACTCATCAGCCGCTTAATCGCAGCGGTCGAAGATATTAAGTCGATGCAGGTTACCATCGATGCTCGTGAGCGAGTTGAAAATAAATACATTGGCGCAGTATCAGCTATTAAGCTGACTACCACCCCCATCAGGGTATATTTGAAAAATCAGAAAGGCGTAGAGGTGTTATATGTAGCTGGCGAAAACGACGGCGACGCCTGGGTATATCCGGCAGCATTCCCCTACATCACTCTCAGCCTCAACCCGCAAGGCTCCCTGATGCGCCGCGACCAGCATCATACGGTATTCCAGACTGGTTTCGGCACGATTACCGACTTGCTGAAAGACTCAGAAAAATTACCGGATAAATCTTTTTACAACTCCTTCCGCTACACTGGCGACAGCATTTTTCAGCGTCGTACCTGCTACGTGCTGCGTTCCGATTACCCGCAGTTTCGCTACATTGCTTACAAGGCCACTGCCAAAGAGACACCCGCCTCGATAGCAGCCCGCTTCAACTGCGGCGAATACCGCATCCTAGAACGTAATAAGCTAAGCATAGGCGACCACTTGGCCGATAACCAAGTGCTACAGGTACCCAATACCTATGCTAAACGCACCGTAATTGTAATAGACCCCAAAACCTTCCTGCCAGCCTCCATCTCGGTTTATGACGAGCGCGGCTTATACGAGCGCTACGAGTTTTCCAACGTCCTTATCAATCAGCCTATTCCAGCCGAAGAATTCACCAAGAAATACAAAGGCTATAAACTCTGACCGCAGATTTAACGGATTTTAACGGATTTCGCGGATACGCCCCTGCGGGGCTGACTACCCGAATCGTTCTGGGTTGACTACCAATACCCAACTGGTAAGAAGTTAGCCAACCCAGAACGATTCGGGTAGTCAGCCCCGCAGGGGCGTATCCGCGAAATCCGTTAAAATCCGTTAAATCTGCGGTCAGCGGCGCATGGTTTTCTCAATCTGGTCCCACATGGCGGGGGTGAGCATGGCTAGTTTGTTGAATTCGCCGGCCCCATTGAGCCACTCGCCGCCGTCGATGGTGATGACTTCGCCATTGACGTAGGCCGAGAAATCAGATACCAGGTAGGCGGCCAAGTTGGCTAGTTCCTGGTACTGGCCTACGCGCTTGAGCGGCACGCTGGCGGCGGGGTCGAGTTGGCTGGCCAGTGGCTCGGGGAAAAGGCGGCTCCAGGCGCCTTCGGTAGGGAATGGGCCGGGCGCAATAGCATTGGAGCGGATACCATACTTGGCCCACTCTACCGCCAGCGAGCGCGTGATGGCTAATACCCCCGCTTTGGCGGCCGCCGAGGGCACCACGAAGGCCGAGCCAACCGAGGCATAGGTAGTCACAATATTAAGAATTGTGCCCGGCTGCTGCTCGGCTATCCAGCGCTTGCCCACGGCCAGCGTGCAGTTGTAGGAGCCGCGCAACACAATATCCACAATAACATCGAAGGCTTTGTGGCTCAGGCGCTCGGTAGGACTGATGAAGTTGCCTGCCGCATTATTAAGCAATACATCTACCCGGCCAAACTCCTCGTAGGTTCGGGATAGCATAGCTTCTACTTCGTCATACTTCCGCACGTCGCAGGCCACCGGCAATATTTTTCCGCCCGTCTGCTCGCGCAATTCAACGGCCGTTTGCTCAAGTACATCGAATTTACGGCTGGTGATGGTCACATTAGCCCCTAATTGCAGGAAATATGTAGTCATAGCCTTGCCTAGGCCAGTGCCACCACCCGTTACGATAATGGTTTTGCCCGCCAGGGCATTGTCGCGCAGCATAGGCTGGGTAAATGCGGTATTCATGAAGGTAGTACAAAAGGTTAGTTGGTGAGTATCCGGCAGTTAATACCAGCCCGAAGGTACGGGCCAATCTAAGTAGGGCAGTTGACTACTAAAAAGGCCTATTTTTGGTTTATATATGCCTTGTTACCGTTTAGCATAGCAAGCTAGTTTTCTTCTTATCAATTTATGTCCCTTTCAGTTGACCCATACCCAACGGCTACTGCTACTACCGTAGCTATTCTAGGCTGTGGCTGGCTGGGGCTTCCGCTGGCGAAAGCGCTACTGGAGGCTGGCTACCGGGTGCTGGGCACCACTACTTCGGCCGAGCAGTTGCCTCTGCTGGCCGCAGCAGGCATAGAGGCGCATCTGCTGCAGCTCGGCCCCGATTTTACCGCTGCCGACGAGGCGCGGTTACTTCAGCTACTCCAGCGGGCTAACGTATTGGTATTGAACGTGCCGCCTCGCGCCGCTGTGGCGGGCGGCTACCCCAATTTGCTGCGTCCCGTACACCGGGCGGTGGTGGCGGCCCGGCTGCAAGCAGTTCTCTTCGTTTCTACTTCCGGCGTTTACCCCGACGAGCCACGCCGCCTGGTTGAAACCGACGCCATCAGCACGCGCGATGCAGCTTCCGATGTACTGCGCACTGAAGGCCATTTTGTGCCGCGCTATGGGCAGTGGCAGAGCACGGTGGTGCGCCTGGGCGGGCTTATAGGGCCGGGCCGCGCCCCCGGCCGTTTCCTGGCTGGCCGCCGCGACCTGCTGCAGGGCAACGCTCCTACTAATCTCCTTCATCTGACAGATGCCGTTGGGGTGCTGCGCACTATTATCAGCGAGGCCATCTGGGGGCATACGCTGAATGTTTGCGCGCTTTCGCATCCTGTTCGGCGCGAATTTTATCCGGCAGCCGCTACGTATATCGGGCTTGAGCCACCCACTTTTCGGGCCGGTAGCAGCGGGGGCAAGCTTATTGACAGCAGCCGCCTGCGCAGTTTGGTACCTTACCAATTCGAGCACGACGACGTACTGGCGTCACTGCCTCATTGTTAATTTTTTCGCTTGCCAGGGCTTATTTCTCGTCGTTAGCTGTTAACGAGCTATGTTAGCACGCATGACACACAACGACACGTTACCAGTAGTAGTAATAGGCGGCGGGGCCGCCGGTTTTTTCGGGGCCATTGCCTGCGCGGAGGCTAACCCCCTGGTGCCAGTCTTCCTATTGGAAAAAAGCCCGAAGCTGCTGAGTAAAGTGCGCGTATCGGGTGGTGGCCGCTGCAATGTCACCCACGCTTGCGAGTCGGCAGCGCAGTTAGTGCAGCATTATCCCCGCGGAGGCCGCCCACTAAAAGAAGCTTTTCAGCAATTCGGCGTAGGCGAGACTATTAACTGGTTTGCCAAACGGGGCGTGCCGCTCAAGACCGAGGCTGACGGCCGCCTGTTTCCGACCACCGACAGCAGCGAAACCATTGCCTACGCCTTGGAAGAAGCGGCCCGCCGGGCAGGAGTGCGCATTTTTACCCGCACTGCCGCCGACCATATTACCCTCTTGCCAACGGGCGGCTTCGAGCTGGTACTCAGTGGGGAGGGAGCCGGCCGCCTGGGTACTACCCTACGAGCCAGCCGCTTGCTCGTAGCCACTGGCGGCCACCCGAAGTTAGTGGCCTACGACTGGCTGCGCGCTTTGGGCCATACCGTTGCCGAGCCAGTACCTTCGCTGTTCACGTTTAACGTGCCGGCTTCACCCCTGCGCGAACTGCCGGGCGTGAGCGTGCCGCACGCCCGGGTGGTACTGGCTGGCGAAAAGCTGCACTACGAAGGCCCGTTGCTGGTAACGCACTGGGGCGTGAGCGGGCCGGCCGTACTCAAGCTCTCGGCCTGGGGTGCCCGACGCTTGCACGAGCTAGACTACCGAAGCACTGCGCTTATTAGCTGGGTGCCAGGCCATACCGACGAAACCCTGCGCCCCTGGACGCAGCAATTTCGGCTGGATAATGGCAAAAAGCAAGTAGTAGCCCACCCGCAATTTGGATTACCCACGCGCTTGTGGCGCACACTAGTGGCACAAGCCGGCATCGGGGCTGAACAGCGGTGGAGCGAGGTGCCCGCCAAAGCCCAGAACCGCCTGCTGGAACTACTGCTGCGCACCCCCTTGGAAGTACAGGGCAAGACGACTTATAAAGAGGAATTTGTCACCTGCGGCGGCATCCCCCTGGCTGAAGTCAATTTCAAAACAATGGAAAGCCGACTGATACCCGGGCTGCATTTTGCTGGCGAAGTACTTGATGTAGATGGCATTACCGGAGGCTTCAACTTTCAAGCGGCCTGGACGACGGGCTTCCTGGCGGGGCAGGCAATGGCTGCCGCTACTACAGCCGGGCAGCCGGTGGAAACGCAATAAAATTCTGGTTTCTTTAGATGGGGCCGCAACCCTACGAGCAGTTGGCTAGTAAAGTGGGCTACATTTCCCATTAAAACTTTTCTTTTCCACTCATGGAAGCCAAAGCCACCCAAACCGGCCTCAACGCCCTCATTACTGTATTGAAAGACGGCCAGAAAGGCTACGCCGACGCGATGGTCGACGTAAAAGACGCCAGCCTGAAGGACTTGTTCAAGAAATACTCGGCGCAGCGCGCCAGCTACATCACCGAGTTGGAAGACCAGATGTTCAAGCTCGACCTCAAGCCCGATACCAGTGAGGGTTCTTCAATTGTTGGTGCCATCCACCACGTTTGGATTGACCTGAAATCGGCTGTTACGGGCCACGACAACCACGCCATCTTGGCCGAATGCGAGCGCGGCGAAGACGTAGCCAAAAAAGCCTACGAAACCGCCGGCAAAATTGAAGCACTGCCCGGCGACCTCAAATCGATTATCGAAAAGCAGTCGGCCGGCGTAAAAGCTGCCCACGACGAAATCAAAGCCCTGCGCGACTCATCCAAATAGGACCGTAGATTTAACTGATTTTAATGGATTAAACGAATTATTTGTGGTTCGGCTCATTTGTTAAGATTCATCAAAATAAAAACGGCTGCCTGGTAAGGCAGCCGTTTTTATTTTGCACGGAACCACAAATAATCCGTTTAATCCATTAAAATCAGTTAAATCTGCGGTCTTTATTCGTCGAAGTTTTCGCGTTTGCCGCCGTAGCTGCTGCCGCCGTTGCCGCCTTCACGGTTGCTTTTGTTGCCGCCGTAGCTGCTGCCACCGCCTTGGCCGCCTTTGTAGCCGCCGCGCTGGTAGCCACCACCTTGGCCACCTTGGTTGCCGCCGCGGTCGCCGTAGCTGGAGCCGCCACCCTGGCCGCCTTTGTAGCCGCCGCCGTAGCTGCTGCCACCGTCGCGGTTGCCTTTGTAGCCCCCGCCGTAGCTGGAGCCGCCTTCGCGGCGGTCGCCGTAGCTGCTACCGCCCCGGTTGCCCCCACCGAAAGGCGGGCGGCCACCTTCGCGGCGGTCGCCGCCACCGAAGCCACCACGGCGCTCACCGTCGCCGAAGCCGCGGCGCTCGGGGCGGTTCAGGCCCTCTTCTTTGGCGGCGGCATCCTGCACCGGCGTGGCGATGCTGAACGTAACCGGCTGGCCCTGAATGCTGCTGCGGCCAAGCTGGCTCACTACTTCGTCGGCGTATTCAGCGGGCACTTCTACAAAACTGAACTTGTCGTAGAGCGCGATGTCGCCGACTTTGTTGCCTTGTAGAGCCGTGTTCTCCGAAATCAACTCTACTACGTCGCGGGGGTGCAGACGGTCCTTTTTGCCCATGCTGATGAATATGCGCGTGTAGCCGGCGCGGCTGACGCCTTTTTCGCGGCCCGCATCGAGGCTTTGCTCGTTGCGCTTGTCCTCTTTCATCGTCATTTTGAGCAGAGCAGCCGCCATGTCGAGCGACGTAACGTCTTCACTTTGGTCGAGTAGGCGCTGCACGCGGCCGATGTACTTATCGAGGTTGCCTTTCTCGATAACCTCCTTTATCTGGTTGAGGAACAGCGTCGTTTTCACCTCCGATACGTCGGCAAACGTCGGCACTTGGTCGAGCTTGATGTCGGCCTTGGTGAAGCGCATGATGTCGCGCAGCTTGTAAATGTCGCGGCCGCTCACGAATGTGAAAGCGCGGCCACTCTTGCCGGCCCGGCCCGTGCGGCCGATGCGATGCACGTAATATTCTTCGTCAGCAGGCAAGTCGTAGTTGAATACGGCCTCTACATTGTCTACGTCGATGCCGCGGGCGGCTACGTCGGTAGCCACCAGAATTTCGAGGGTGTTTTTGCGGAATTTATCGAGCGTGTTCTGGCGCTGGGCCTGGCTCATGTCGCCGTGCAGGCCGTCGGCGAAATAGCCTTTGGCTTGCAGGTCGGCCACAATTTCGTCTACCATGCGCTTGGTATTGGCGAAAATGATGGTCGACTTGAGGTTGTACATGTCGAGAACACGCGTGAGCACGTCCTTTTTCTGCGGCCCACGCACCTCAAAGTAGCTCTGCTCGATGTTGGAAACCGTCATTTCCTTATGGTTGACCTTCACTATCTGCGGCTCGCGCTGATATTTTTTGGTCATTTCCATAATCGGCTTGCTCATCGTGGCCGAGAAAAACACCGTCTGGTGGTTTTCAGGCATCTTGCTGAGCACAAACTCGATGTCTTCGCGGAAGCCCATGTCGAGCATCTCATCGGCCTCATCGAGGATGATTTTAGTGGCTTTGTCGAGCTTCAGTGTACCGCGCTCGATGTGGTCCATTACCCGGCCGGGGGTGCCGATTACGATTTGCACGCCGCGCTCAAGGGCGCGGAACTGCCGGTCGTAGGAGCTGCCGCCGTAAATGGGCACCACGGCCAAACCGCGCTTGTACTTACCGAGCTTCTGGATTTCGCCCGATACCTGCACCGCTAGTTCACGGGTGGGGCAGAGCACGATTACCTGCACGTCGCGGCTGTCGCCATCCACGCCCTCGATGGCGGGAATAGCGAAGGCAGCCGTTTTGCCGGTGCCGGTTTGGGCCTGACCGATAACGTCTTTGCCCGCGAGCAGGGCTGGGATAGCGGCGGCCTGAATGGGCGAGGCTTCTTCGTAGCCCATCTCGGTGATGGCGCGCTGCACTTCAGCGGAGAGGTTCAGCTCATCGAAGCGAATTTTCGCTTTATCGATGTTTTTTTCTGCGGTTTCGTTTTCCATGTTGGAAAGGAAGGGGATTAGAGACCACCGGGTTTTCCAAAACCGGGGGGGCCTATATAAGGGGAAAGAGACTATGCTCTGAAAACAGCCGGCTCAACAGCGGCGGCGCTTCTTCCCCCTCAACCTTTCCTGGACTAACGACAAGGCGGAAAAAATACGACCGAAACAACGGGAACTACTCGGCAGCCAACTTCTTAACTCAGGGCCACCCCGGCCACTCAATGGGACCGTTCTCAAATGCGGGTGCAAAGGTACGGGTTCTTTTGAAGAAAAGATACTTATTGGAACGCTTTATTTATTGCTACTATTCGGCAGCTATGCCTGGCGCGGGCCTCTGGCCCGTGCTGACTACCCGCAGGCCTCTGGCCTGCTACGGGGAGGGCGACATCCGAATGAGTCGTTCTGGGGTGCAGGCCAGAGGCCTGCGGGTAGTCGGCACGGGCCAGAGGCCCGCGCCAAATATGCCAGACTGGCTTTTCCCTACGCCTAGCACCTACCGCAAAAAGCGCGTCCCCCTTGCAGGGAACGCGCTTTTAAGGCAAGAGCCGTGGGTACTAAACCAACGATACTTTTACTGCATTCGGGCCTTTTTTGCCCTGAGCAACTTCGAACTGTACTTTGTCATTCTCACGAATCTCGTTGACGAGGTCGCTAACGTGAACAAAAACGTCTTCGCCAGTTGCGTCGACTTTGATGAAACCAAAGCCTTTGGTTTCATTGAAAAATTTTACCGTTCCGGTCTGCATAAAAAATAAAATGAGGGTGTCGCCAAAGCCCGGCAACCGCCGGGGACCTGAGATGCAAACACCCCGGCGCAAACCGGAACGGCACAACAAAGCTTTGAGTTGACTCAAAGATAGGGGAAATTATTTAGCCAGCGGGAAAAGGCGCGACGGTAGGCTCTTATAGGCGCAGAAGTAGCGCGCAAATTTCGCTTCGTGCATCGTTGCGTAATAATGAAGTCAGTACCGCACCGCTTGCTCCCATAACGCCAGACGCAAGTTTCCTCGGGTGCGGCGACACACAAAGCGGAAGTTTCGCGCTACTGCGGATAACGCTATGGGTTGGCCAAAAAAAAGCGCGTTCCCGAGTGGAAACGCGCTTTTTGGTAGTGCGAATGAGTAAGTTGCTTACAGCAACGAAACCTTTACGGCGTTCGGGCCTTTACGGCCTTGAGCTTCTTCGTACTGAACTTTGTCTTTTTCTTGTAGCGACTTAGCGTCTACGAGGTCGGTCACGTGCACAAAGATGTCTTGGCCCGTTTCGTCGTTTTTGATGAAACCAAAGCCTTTGGTTTCATTGAAGAATTTTACCGTTCCGGTCGGCATAAAAAAAAATAAAAATGGGTTTCTTCAAAGCCCGGCGGGAAGCTGGGGACCTAAGATGCAAACACACCGGAGCGGACCGGAACAGCACCACAGAGCCTTGAGTTGCGCCAAAGATAGCCAGAATTCCCGAACTTCACGCATCTGCTAAAAAAATTATGGACCCCTCTCAAGTGCCTCAGCACGCTTTCTCTCACACCTTTACCGTAGCAGAGTCGGATATCGACCAACTCGGCCACGCCAACAACGTGGCCTATGTGCGCTGGGTGCAGGACGTGGCCGCCGCCCACTGGCACCACCTCTACCCGCCCGGCTCTGCCGAGTTGCCCCCGCAGGTGTGGGTGGTGCAGGAACACCACATCCGCTACCTGCGCTCAGCCTATGCAGGCGAGGAGCTATGCGCCCGCACCTGGGTGGCCGATGTGCACGGGGCTGGTTCCAAGCGCCTCACCCGCATCGAGCGTGTGGCCAACGGGCAACTGCTATGCAGTGCCGAAACGCAGTGGGTGCTGCTGGATGTGGGTAGTGGGCGGCCGGTGCGGGTGCCGGCCGAGGTGGCGGTGCGGCTGCTGCCTATTGGTCAACCGTAAATAACACGCTTCTATTTTCGTCAGCGGCTAGTTGCCAGAATTCTTTGCTATCCTCGAACCATGCCCAAGTGCCAGCAAAGTCTTCTTCATCTACAGCATCATCGTATTCTTCTGGGTCTATACGGAAATAACGCTCACGTAATTGTTCCTCACTTACTTGGTTAACGGCAGTTGCAATAGCGGCAATTTGCTCTTGCGCTTTCAGGACAATTATATAGTCGCCATTACTGCATAAAATTTCCCCACCAAGAATTACTTGGTTAAGTGGAAATTCACCGTTATCCCAGGCTAATTTTCCATCCGTTAAACTACGATGCAAGGCATCCCAGGATTTATTTAGCTCGGCCACCCACAATTGATGGTTTTCAAAATAGTTCGTCTCAAGAATCTCTCTCACATAATCCGCTCGCTCCTCCTCAGAAGGCGTTTTTTTTAGTAGTTCTATGGTTATTTGGTCAACTGAGAATAAAACTCCGAGGCAAGACATATTAAGAATTTATGTGGTTTATCACTACTCTATTGGGAAAAATTATCTGTTGTCGGGTGCGGGGCTTGGCCCCG
>JBPBPU010000149.1:0-96838 GCA_050954465.1 Janthinobacterium lividum | reverse complement strand
TCAGCTGCCGGCAGGGCAAAGGGAGTGGGGAGTCGAGCCATGCAGCCCCAACTGTAACCTTACTATTTTGTTACCTGATTCGCTTGACGCAGCACTAGAACAAGTTATACAACTGCGTCAGTGGCAGCGTCTGTGCCGGCTCGCAGGTCAGGTGCACGCCGTCCACCATCACCCGATACGTCTCCGGGTCCACCGAAATGTTGGGCAAATAGTCGTTCAGCGCCATATCCTTTTTAGCCACCGTGCGGCAGCCTTTCACCGCCACCACGCGCTTGCTCAGGCCGTATTCGGTGCTCACCTTTTCCAGCGAAGCGCCCGACACGAATGCTACTGAGCAATACCCCACGCCCCCGCCATACGCCCCAAACATGGGCCGCGAAAACGACGGCTGCGGCGTCGGAATCGAGGCATTCGGGTCGCCCATTTGGGCCTGCACGATTACGCCGCCTTTCAGAATCATCTCGGGCCGCGAGCCGAATAGGGCCGGTTTCCAGAGCACCAAATCGGCCAGCTTGCCGATTTCGATGGAGCCGATTTCCTCGGCCATGCCGTGGGCGCGGGCGGGGTTGATGGTGTACTTGGCCACGTAGCGGCGGGCGCGGAAATTGTCGTTCGGGCGGGTGGCGCCCGCGTCTTCGGGCAGGGGGCCGCGCTGCTGCCGCATCTTGTGGGCCGTTTGCCAGGTGCGGGTGATGACCTCGCCCACCCGGCCCATGGCCTGCGAGTCGCTGCTGATAATGCTCAGCGCGCCTAGGTCGTGCAGAATATCCTCGGCGGCAATGGTTTCGGGGCGGATGCGGCTTTCGGCAAAGGCCACGTCCTCGGGGATGTTCTTGTCGAGGTGGTGGCACACGAGCAGCATGTCGAGGTGCTCGTCGATGGTGTTCACCGTAAACGGCCGCGTGGGATTGGTGCTCGACGGAATGACGTTCGGCTCGCCGCAAATCTTGATGATGTCGGGCGCGTGCCCGCCGCCCGCGCCCTCCGTGTGGTACGAGTGGATGGTGCGCCCCTTGAAGGCTGCCACCGAGTTTTCGACAAAGCCGCTCTCGTTGAGTGTATCGGTGTGGATGCACACCTGCACGTCGTACTTGTCGGCGATAGTCAGGCAGTTATCAATCGCGGCCGGGGTAGTGCCCCAGTCCTCGTGCAGCTTAAAGCCCAGCGCCCCGGCCTCCACCTGCTCGGCCAGCCCCTCGGGTTTCGAGGAGTTGCCTTTGCCCAAAAACCCGAAATTCATGGGGAAGGCGTCGGTGGCCTTGAGCATCATTTCGAGGTAAAACGCGCCCGGCGTGCAGGTAGTAGCCGTGGTGCCGGCGGCCGGACCGGTGCCGCCGCCCACCATCGTGGTCACGCCCGAGGCCAGCGCCTCGGTTATCTGCTGCGGGCAAATGAAGTGGATGTGGCAGTCGATGCCGCCCGCCGTGAGGATGTGCCCCTCGCCGGCCACCACTTCGGTGGTCACGCCCACCACCATGCCGGCCGTCACGCCGGGCATGATGTGCGGGTTGCCCGCCTTGCCAATGCCCACGATGCGCCCGCCCTTGATGCCAATATCGGCCTTGTACACGCCGGTGTAGTCGAGCACCAGCGCGTTGGTAATCAGCAGGTCGAGCGCATCGGCCTGCCCGATGCCGGCCGCCTGCCCCATGCCATCGCGCAGGGTTTTGCCGCCGCCAAACTTGCATTCCTCGCCGTACACGCAGTAGTCGCGCTCGACCTCCAGCAGCAGGTCGGTATCGCCCAGGCGCACCCGGTCGCCCACGGTCGGGCCATACATAGCGGCATACGCTTGGCGGGAAAGGGGTAGGGACATGGGGTTTGTTTAATTAATGGGTTTCCAATGTTTATCGAATGGCTTAGCTTCTTTAATCCAGTAACCATTGCCTAACGAATAATCACTGCTTGTAAAAAAGCCCTTTTCTCCTAAGATAAAAGATGCGTACGATAATAAAAATAATTCATAAATATTTACTTCTGTGTTGACTATTAGAGCCCAGGTGAGGTTGAATGAAAAAAGTCCATCTTTTTTATTCTGACTAGTGCCCCAATTTGTTTCTCATTCAAAAATATTGAAAATTTATCCTCCATATGAGGATAAATCATGTATTCTCCATCCAAGCCAGATGCGCTGATTAGGTAGGTAAAAAAGCCTTTCTGACGAAAGTTTATGTCTAATGATGTTTCTGATTTATTGAGGATTATTCTCGCTTTTATAGAAGCTTTCCAGCCAAATAATGTACTGTTTAATATAAAGTCTCCAATTAAAGCATTGTCTTTGTAGAACTTCCATTCTTTCTTAAAAACTGGTTTCTCGTAATTTGCAGTGAGAAAAGGTAAGGAGTTTTCACTTATGACAGTTTCTCCTTTAGACGGATTATAAACGATTTTAAATGTCATAGTTGTAACCGTATTACCCCTAGCTTCCCCAGCGCCTGCTGCTTGCCGGCCGCATCGAGCGGGCCAGCAAGCCAGCCGTTTCCGCCCAAGTGTAGCAGATTTGGGAGAGACGTTAGGAGTATTTATGCCGATGTGATGGGAGAATTGTAAAATGAATTAATGCGTCCCAGGAGCGGTTCAGTTGGTTTTTTACCGCTTAGCGTATTGTAAAGCTGCTGGTGTATTGAACTGTCAAGCACTTTTTCATCGCTGATTTTCAGCAAATAAGGAAAGCATTTTTTATCCTTTGCGCCATAAAGTATCCGTGAAATAAAATACTTGTCGGGCATAGCACGAATTACTTTTCCTTCAACAAAAACCACTTGTACAGAAGCATCCAAGTGAGGAATGATTTCTTCTTTTACAAAAGCAACGCTGTTTTTGCGGTTGTTGTAGCAGAAAAAACAAGTGCCTTCTAGTCGCAGTAGGTCTTCATCAAATTTCTTTTGGGCCTCCTTGTCATCAAAATGGTTTTTAATGACCAACATCACTAGTACTGGTGACAACACAACGGCAAGCCCTACTACAATAGGAGCCCCAATGGTAATTGCTGCCCCAATTTTGAGTTTGTCAATTAAGTTAACCATTCTCCTATTGGTAAGCTACTTAGGGAATTTCGCAACAGCAGACTCTCGTACTGACGAATCATCCAGCGGACCATCCGTCCAGCTGTTGCCGCCGTACACGCGGCGCTCGCCGGCCAGCGCTACTAGCTGCACGCGCTTGCGCTCGCCCGGCTCGAAGCGCACCGCCGTGCCGGCCGGAATGTGGAGGCGGTAGCCAAATGCTGCCGCCCGGTCGAAGTCCAGCCCCGCGTTGGTTTCGAAGAAGGGGTAGTGCGAGCCCACCTGCACCGGCCGGTCGCCCCGGTTGAGCACTTCCAGCTCAATTACCTCGCGGTTTTCGTTCAGGATGATGTCGCCCTCGGCCAGTAGATACTCGCCCGGCACGGTGGCGGGCAGCGGCGCGGCGGCCGGGGCCGTGCGGGCCAGGCCGCTGCCGTAGAGGGCCAGTTCGGGCGCGCCGTGCTCGCGGCAAATGGGCTGGTGCACGGTCACGAGCTTGGTGCCGTCGGGGAAAGTGCCCTCTACCTGCACTTCGGCCAACAGGTCGGCCACGCCTTCCAGCACGTCGTTGAAGCCCAGGAGCTGCTTGCCCTTCTCCATGAGGGTGGCTACCGATTCGCCGTCGCGGATAAACTCCAGCAGCTGGGTGGCGAGCAAGGCGGCGGCCTCGGGGTAGTTGAGACGCAGGCCACGGGCGTAGCGCTTCTGGGCCACTACGCCGGCCTGGTGCAGTACCAGCTTGTCGAGGTCTTTGGGGGCGAGGTGCATAGGTAGCGCAAGATAGGTGGCTTTGGGAATCCAAAGGGCATTTTTCTTTTACACAACCACTTAAAAGCAGAACCCAGGGTTGTCCCACCCGCTTTTCCTGCGTAACTGCAGTAACTTACTAAGTGCTTGTCCTTAATTAAACAATCAATAAGGCGGTCATGCTGAGCTTGTCGAAGCATCTCTACCACTTCATCCGCACTGTTCAACGAAGCGGTAGAGATGCTTCGACAAGCTCAGCATGACGTTCTGATTGTTTGATTAATTTCGACCAGATACTTAGTAGCGGCGAAAGCGGTGCCGGGGTGTGGCCAGGAGTAGCGGGAGTACCAGCCAAGGCAAAAGCGCTTGTATCCGGTTCGTATTTCGCTGGTTTTTTCAGAAGCTTTCTCCCTGTCAGCCAACAAGCTAACCCTGGGGCAAACTTGTATTTTTGATACCTGAGTTTGATAAATTTCTGCCAGTACTACAAAGCGCCGTCCTTTGCCGGAGCATTGCTGCCGGCAGGCGGAGCGCCTGCTGGCTTTGCTTAGCCGGCCCGGCACCCGCCGGGCTGGTTCTCTTTTCTCCTACCCAACCCATCCTGTTATGTTCACCTCCCTACGCGAAACCGCGCCGGCTGCTCTGGCATCCAGTCCCCAGCGTGTAAAGCGGGCTCTTCTACCGAAAGGCTGGCTGACCGCCCTGGCTTTGGCGCTGGCGGCGGCAGTGCCCGGCCGGGCCCAGGCCCCGCCCGATTTCACCCCCGCCTGGAGCAAAGGCGTGGTATGGTACCAGATATTTCCGGAGCGCTTTCGCAACGGCGACCCGCACAACGACCCCCAGGTGAGCGACCAGCGGGGCGCTTACCCGTTCAACGACTCGTCGGCGTTCCAGATTCACCCCTGGGGCAGCGACTGGTACCAGCTACAGCCCTACGAGCAGCAAAACGGCCAGAACGTGGGCTACAACATCCAGCGCCGCCGCTACGGGGGCGACTTGCAAGGCATTCTCGACAAGCTCGACTACCTGCAGACGCTGGGCGTGAATGCGCTCTACCTGACGCCCGTTTTCTGGTCGCCGTCCTCCCATAAGTACGACGCCCTGTGCTACCACCACGTAGACCCCACCTTCGGCCCCGACCCTGAAGGCGACCGGAAGCTGATGGCCACCGAAAACCCGCTCAAGATGGAAACCTGGGTGTGGACGAAAGCAGATTTACTCGTGCTCAAGCTCATCGAGGAAGTGCACAAGCGCAAGATGCACCTCATCTTCGACGGGGTATTCAACCACCTGGGGGCCCGCAGCTTCGCCTTTCAGGACGTGGTGCAGCACCAGCAGGCTTCGCCCTACGCCGACTGGTTCATGGTGAAAAGCTGGCGCGATGCGGCCAAGGGAACGAAGTTTGACTACAACGGCTGGTTTGGGGTGAAAACCCTGCCCGAGCTGAAGGAAGACAGCACCGGCATCGTGGCCGGCCCCAAGCAGTACATCTTCAACGCCACCCAGCGCTGGATGAACCCCATGAACAAGGGGGCCGCCCACGGCATCGACGGCTGGCGCCTCGACGTGGCCTACGATGTGGGCCACCCCTTCTGGAAAAGCTGGCGCCAGTGGGTGCGCCACCTCAACCCCCAGGCCTACCTGACGGCCGAGCTGGTATACCCGATTGAGGAAACCCGGCCCTACCTGCGCGGCGACGAATTCGACGCCACCATGAACTACAACTTCGCCTTCGCGGTGCACGACTTTTTTGTGCAGGAAAAAACGGCCGCCACGGTTACGCAGTTCGATGCGCGGCTGCGCGAGCTGCGCGAAGCCTTCGGGCCCAACGTGGCCCTGAACATGCAAAACCTGGTAGACAGCCACGACGCCACCCGCATTGCCAGCGCCGTGGCCAACCCCGACGGCAAGAAAATGGGCGACTGGGGCCCCTACTTCAACTGGAGCCAGAAAGGCAACAACCCCAACTACAATGCCCGCAAGCCCACGCCTGCCCAGCGGCAGCAGCAAAAGCTGATTGCAGCCTTCCAGCTGCTCTACCTGGGTTCCCCCATGCTATTCTATGGCGACGAAGCCGGCCTCTGGGGCGCCAACGACCCCGATTGCCGCAAGCCCATGCTGTGGGCCGAGCAGCCCTACGCCGCCGAAACCCACAACCCCGACCAAAGCCTGCACGCCCCCGACGCGGTAGGGTTCGACCCGGCTTTGTTTGCCTGGTACCAGAAATTTATCGGCCTGCGCCAGCGCTCGGCGGCCATCCGGCTGGGCAGTTTCACCACCGTAGCCACCGACGATGCCCGGCAGCTGTATGCTTTCCGCCGCACCCTCGGCCGCGAAGACGTGCTGGTGGTGCTCAACCGGGGCAGCCAGCCAGCCTCCTTCACGAACCCCGTGCTGGCCAGCCATGCTTACCGCGATGCCTTCACCCAGGCAGCAGCCACCAAAATTACCGTGTCGGCCTACGACGTAGTGGTGCTGCGGGCCCAGTAAGCGGGTCTAGGACCTGGCGGCCGTCTCCTCTTGCGCAGGCAGCCAACTATCAAGCGTTTAACTACCCGTTACTAATTAACCAGTATTAAAAAGAACGTCATGCTGAGCTTGTCGAAGCATCTCGCTTGCTGAGTAATTCAATCGTTAATTCAGGTGTCTTTCAGCGATTTAGATAGTTTGCGAGCGAGATGCTTCGGCAAGCTCAGCATGACGTTCTTTTTAATACTGATTACCAACGAGTACTTAACTACAGCAGATTACTGTAAATCATCCACCCCCCATACCCCACGCTCAGCCCCGACGACAGCACCACCGCGCCCGCCCGCAGCCGCCGCCCCAGGCGCATGCGCCGCGTGAAGGGCACCCGCATGAGGCCCACGGCGGCCAGCATCCCCAGCACCGAGCCCAAGCCGAACAGCAGCAGGTATGCCACGGCCCATGCTGGTTGCGAAATACTCCCCAGCATTGTTAGCACCAGCGCCCCGCCGCCCGCCAGCCCGTGCACCAGCCCCACGGTGTAAGCCAGGCCCGCCTGCTGCTGGGGCTTCCGAAACGACTGATACGAGTTTTTATCGAGCAGGCGGCTGATGCCCAGCCCGATGAGCATGAGCCCCACCGCCGCTTCGAAGTAGCCCGACTGCAGCCAGGCGGCCCGGCTGAAAATAAGCACCGAGCCAAACAGCACCAGCATGGTGGTGTGGCCCAGGCCCCAGAAGAGCCCGTCGCGCAGGGCTGGCCCCAGGCGGTCGTGGCGCGCCACGAGGGTGCTCACGGCAAGCAGGTGGTCGGGCTCGAAGGCGTGGCCCAGGCCCACCACGGCCGCGAAAAGAACAGGGAGTACCGGCTGCATGGGGCGCGAAGAAAGGGGCTGGCGACAAAAATCCGGCCCTCACGGCGGAAAAACGTCCGCGCCCCCGCAATTTTGCCCCAATGCTTGATTCAACGTGGAGTACCCTTACCGTGGCGCAGGTGCGGCAGCAGTCGCGGCTGGTAGCCAGCCGTAGCGTGCAGCCGCTCAAACTCATCAACCCCGCTACGCCCACCGGGCCGGCCTGCCACGTGGTGCAAGCCAGCTACGGCGGCGGCCTGCTAGCCGGCGACCACCTCCGGCTGCGGGTGGAGGTCGGGGCCGAAGCCAGCTTGCTACTCACCACGCAAGCCAATACGCGCATCTACAAGTCGCTCGATGGCCGCCGGGCCGAGCAGCACACGGCGGGCTACGTGGGCGAACACGCGCTGGCCGCCGTGCTGCCCGACCCGCTGGTGCCCCAGGCCGCCAGCCGCTACCACCAAACCCAGCATTGGCATCTGCACCCCACCGCCACCCTGCTGCTGGCCGACTGGATGCACGCCGGCCGCTCCGACGCGGGCGAAGCCTTCGCCTTCACCGACTTCAGCACCGAGTTGCGCGTGAGCATCGCCGGCCGCCTCACCCTGCTCGACCGCCTGGCCCTGCGCCCCAACGAGCATCTGCTAGCTGGCCCGGCCAGCTTCGGCCCCTACCGCAGTGCCCTGAGTTTGTATTTGGTATGCCCGCCGGCTGGCTTGGCTTACCAGATGCTCGCCCACGCGCTACGCCAACTGCCCCCACCCGGCCAAACGGCCCTGCACGCCTCGCTGGCCAGCCGCCCCTACGTGGTAGCCGTAACCCAGGCGCGGGAGAATGTGGTGGTAGTGCGGGCCCTGGGGCTGTCACGCCTCGACCTCGACTCGCTCTACCACGCCATATCGGCCGCGCTGGCCGCGCCGGAACTGCTGGGGTTCGATGTGAGTAAGCGGCGGTATTGAGTTGGCTAAATTATCCACTTTAGTGACTTATGACAAGATTGGAAAACAGGATTTTGCGAGCTATAAAAGCTGCTCCTGGAATTAGTCGGCAACAACTCGCTGTCTCATTGGAAAAATGGCCGCAAAAAGCGCTTAATAACCTGAATTTACTGGGCTACATTAGTTCCTTAAAGGGCCGCTACTACCTCTGCTATCGGGAAATATCAGTTTATAAAAAAGGGGTAGACGAGTATGTGCGGACCCAGCGAGAAGCTGGTATAGAACTGTTCGATGCGGATGTGGTGATAGAGGCAATACGGCTGCAAAACCACCTCACTCCCCGGCAACTCAGGAAGTATATTCCCTGCGTGCCTGGAGACGATTATTACGCTTATCTCTATGGCGTTGATGAAAGCAGTGCCGTGCTGTTTGAAAGAACGAACGGCATCCGATTTGATTTCGACCAGTTCGAATATATCCTGAGTTCTTGGATGGATACTAGCGCTGAAGCTGATAAGTAGATTCGTAAGCTACCCCCGCCCACCCGGCCCGTCCTTGCTCGGCAGGCTGGTTTCGCCCATCAAATACGTATCCACCTGCCGGGCGGCCTCGCGGCCCTCGGAGATGGCCCAGACTACCAGCGACTGCCCGCGCCGCATGTCGCCGGCCACGAACACGCCGGGGACGCTGGTGTGGTAGGTGGTTTCGATGGCCTGCACGTTGCCGCGCTCGTCCAGGGCCACGCCCAGCTGGCCGAGCAAGCCCGCGCTGGCCGGCCCCGTGAAGCCCAGGGCCAGTAGCACCAGCTGGCACGGGATTTCGCGCTCGGAGCCGGCCACTTCCTCGAAGCGGATGCGGCGGCCCAGCTCGTCGGTTTCCCAGGTTACGTCGCTCACCAGCAGGGCGCGCACCCGCCCGGCCGCGTCGCCCAGAAATGCCTTGGTATCGACGCCCCAGTAGCGCTGGCAGCCTTCCTCGTGCGAGCTACTGGTGCGGAAAAGGGTGGGGTAGAGCGGCCAGGGCGCGTGGGCGGGCCGCGCTTCGCCGGGCTGGTGCATGAGGGCCAGCTGCGCCACTGAGCGAGCCTGCTGGCGGTTGGCCGTGCCCACGCAGTCCGAGCCCGTGTCGCCGCTGCCGATGACCACCACCTCCAGCCCATCGGCCAGGATGTGCTCACTATCGAGCGGCGTGTCGCTGACGCGCCGGTTCTGCTGCGTGAGGTATTCCATGGCGTAGTGGATGCCGGCCAGTTCGCGGCCGGGCAGCTTCAGCGGGCGCGGCGCGGCGGCCCCGCCGGCCAGCACTACCGCGTCGAAGTCGCGCCGTAGGGCGTCGGCCACCACGTCGCGGCCGATTTCGACGTTGCAGCGAAACGTGACGCCCGACTTCTCCAGCAAGTCGATGCGGCGCTCAATCACCCATTTTTCCAGCTTGAAATCGGGCACGCCGTAGCGCAGCAGCCCGCCGGGATGCGGGTCGCGCTCAAACACCGTCACGGCGTGGCCGGCCTCGGCGAGCTGCGCGGCCACGGCCAGCCCCGCCGGCCCCGAGCCCACCACGGCCACCTGCTTGCCCGTCGGGCGCACCGGCGCGGCCGGCTGCACGTAGCCGCGCTCGAAGGCAATTTCGATGATGTGCTTCTCAATCTCCTCGATGGCCACCGGGGCGCTGTGGATGCCCAGCACGCAGGCCGACTCGCAGGGCGCGGGGCAGATGCGGCCGGTAAACTCGGGGAAGTTGTTGGTGGCCGTCAGGATGTCATAGGCGGCCCGCCAGTCTTGCCGGTACACGGCCTCGTTGAACTCGGGGATGATGTTGCCCAGCGGGCACCCCGAATGGCAAAACGGAATGCCGCAGCCCATGCACCGCGCCGCCTGCTGGTGCAACTCCTGCGGCGGGTAGCGGCCGATGAACTCCTGGTAGTGCGCCACGCGCTCGGTGGGCGCCGCCTTGGGCGGCGCGGTGCGCGGGTATTCTTTGAAGCCGGTGATGTTGGGCATGTTCTTGCGGTGCGCCTCACGAGACCCCTATGGGGCCGGCCCCCTCTCCGAAAAGGAGAGGGGGAGCCTGGCGACTTGGGGGGCTGCTTTTTACAGGTTGGCTTTGATGGTGGCTAGTACTTGGTCTATATGGGTGATAACGTCTTCATTTGAAAAGCGAAGTACCCGATAGCCTAGCTCGGTTAGTAAAGCTGAGCGGCCGTGGTCGTAGTCTGCCTGGTCGGGTTCCAGGTGGCCTGCTCCGTCTAGCTCTACAATCAATTTGTGCGAGAGACATACAAAGTCCGCGATGTAGCGGTCGATGCTGTGCTGGCGGCGAAACTTTGCGCCGAGTTGGCCGCCGCGTAAGGATTCCCAGAGCTTGGCCTCGGCCGGTGTAGGCTCGTGGCGCATGCCTCTGGCCCGCCCCTTCAGGTTGAGCCGACCGTACTGCTTTTTGTCGGCAGTGAAGATTTTGTCTTGCGGCAGGTAGGAGTCGGGTGGCTGCATGGATCGGTTGTTCTAGTGGAGCGCCTCACCCCCCGGCCCCCTCTCCGAAAAGGAGAGGGGGAGCCACGGCGGCGCAGGCAGTGAACATTAAAGCTAAGAAGCTAAAAACTAGAAACTATAACTAGTTCCCCCTCTCCTTTTCGGAGAGGGGGCTAGGGGGTGAGGCGCCCACGGAGGGCGACCGCCCCCACCAACACCCGCTTATACTCCAGCGGAAACACCTTCACAAACCGCCCGGCCTCGTCCTCCCAGCTGCCCAGCAGGAACCGGCCTAACTGGCTGCCGGTGAGCGCAACGTGCTCCCGCAGCAGCGCCAGAATCTCGGCTTCGTCCTCGGCGGCCAAGGCTTCCAGGGTTACCATGTCGGGGTTGCAGTTGGCGGGGAACTGGCCTTCGGGGTCGTACACCCAGGCCAGGCCGCCGCTCATGCCGGCGGCGAAGTTGTGGCCGGTGCCACCCAGCACCAGCACCCGGCCGCCCGTCATGTACTCGCAGCCGTGGTCGCCTACGCCCTCTACTACGGCCGTGGCACCCGAGTTGCGCACGGCGAAGCGCTCGCCGGCCTTGCCGCGCACGTAGAGCGCGCCGGCCGTGGCCCCGTAGAGCGCCACGTTGCCGATGAGGATGTTGTTTTCGGGCACGAAGACACTGGTGGCGGGCGGGAAAATGGCCAGCCGCGCCCCGCTCAGGCCCTTGCCCACGTAGTCGTTGGCCTCGCCTTCGAGCGAGAAGGTGAGGCCCTTGGTGGCGAAGGCCCCGAAGCTCTGCCCGGCCGAGCCGGTGAAGCGGTAGCGCAGGGTATCGGCGGGCAGGCCGGCGGCGTGGTAGCGCTTGGTTACCTCGTTGCTGAGCAGCGTGCCGACGGTGCGGTCGGTGTTGCGCACCGCAAATTCGGCCGCTACCGTTTCCTGCCGTTCCAGGGCCGGGCCGGCGGTTGCCAGCAACTGCCAGTCGAGCACGTCGGCGAGGCCGTGGTCCTGCGCCTCGCTCTGGTAGAGGGTGCCGCCCGAGGGGTTGGGGGCGGGCGAGAGCACCGCGTCGAGGTTGAGCAGCTGCGCTTTCCAGTGGCCGGCACCGGCCTGCACCTTTAGAAACTCGCTGCGGCCCACCATCTCCTGCAGGGTGCGGAAGCCCAGCTCGGCCATGATTTCGCGCAGCTCCTCGGCCAGGAAGCGGAAGAGGTTGACGATGTGCTCGGGGCGGCCGCTGAAGAGCTTGCGCAGCTCGGGGTCTTGGGTGGCGACGCCCACGGGGCAGGTGTTGAGGTGGCATTTGCGCATCATCACGCAGCCGCCCGCGATGAGCGCCGCCGTGGCTACCCCAAACTCCTCGGCCCCGAGCAGGGCGGCCACCGCCAGGTCGCGCCCGGTTTTGAGCTGGCCGTCGGCTTGCAGCACCACCCGGCTGCGGAGCTGGCTGCGCAGCAAGGTCTGGTGGGCCTCGGCCAGGCCCAGCTCCCAGGGCAGGCCGGCGTGGCGGATGCTGCTGAGCGGCGAAGCGCCCGTGCCGCCGTCGTAGCCCGAGATGAGAATGACGTCGGCGTGGGCCTTGGCTACGCCGGCCGCGATGGTGCCCACGCCCGCCTTGCTCACCAGCTTCACGTTGATGCGGGCGGCGCGGTTGGCGTTTTTGAGGTCGAAAATCAGCTGCGCCAGGTCTTCGATGCTGTAGATGTCGTGGTGCGGCGGGGGCGAGATGAGGCCCACGCCGGGCGTGGCGTGGCGCACCTTGGCAATCCACTCGTCTACTTTGTGGCCGGGGAGCTGGCCGCCCTCGCCGGGCTTCGCGCCCTGCGCCATCTTTATTTGCAGCTCGTCGGCGTTGGTCAGGTAGTGGGCCGTTACGCCGAAGCGGGCCGAGGCAATCTGCTTGATGGCCGAGCGCATGGAGTCGCCGTTGGGCAGCTGCTCGTAGCGCAGCGGGTCTTCGCCGCCCTCGCCGGTGTTGCTTTTGCCGCCAATGCGGTTCATGGCGATGGCTAGCGTGCTGTGCGCCTCGTGCGAGATGGAGCCGAACGACATGGCCCCCGTGGCAAAGCGCCGCATGAGGCTCTCGGCCGGCTCCACCTCCTCTAGGGCGATGCCCGGCCGGTGCCGCGCAAAGCCCAGCAGCCCCCGGATGGTGAACAACTGGTTGGGGTGCTCGTTGAGCAGCTGCGCGTACTGCTGGTAGGTCTGGTAGTTACCGGTGCGGGTGGCGTGTTGCAGCAGGTGCACGCTCTCGGGGTTGAACATGTGGGCCTCGCCCTGCCGCCGCCACTGGTACACGCCGCCCATGGGCAGCAGCTCGGGTGCCACGGGCGCCGGGGCCGGCCGGAAACTCTGGAAGTGCTTGTGCAGCGTTTCGCGGGCTATCTCGTCCAGCCCCAGCCCTTCGATGCGCGTTACGGCCCCGGTAAAGTACTGGTCTACTACGGGTTGGTTGAGGCCCAGGATTTCAAACGCCTGCGCGCCGTGGTAGCTCTGCAAGGTAGAAATACCCAGCTTGGAGAAGATTTTGAGCAGCCCGTCGCACACGGCTTTCACGTAGTTGGCGGCCAGCTTTTCGGCGGGCAGCTCCGGCCCCAGCAGGCCCGCCGCGTGCCGCGTTTGCAGGGTGGCCAGCGCCAGGTAGGGGTTGATGGCCGTGGCCCCGAAGCCCAGCAAACAGGCAAAATGGTGTACTTCCCACACGTCGCCGGCCTCTACCACGAGGCCCACCGAGCCGCGCAGCCCGCGCTTGATGAGGTGGTGGTGCACGGCTGACACGGCCAGCAGCGACGGCACCGGCGCGTGCCCCGAGTCCAGGGCCCGGTCCGACAAAATCACCACCTCGAAGCCGTCGTTCACCGCGTCTTCGGCGTAGCGGCACAGCCGCTCCAGCCCGCGCCCCAACGCGCCCGGCTGCCCGTCGGCCTTGAAATACGTCTGCAAGGTTTTGGCCTGAAACGAGCCCGTATCAATGCTGCGCAGCTTTTCCAGCTCCACGTTGCTGAGGATGGGCTGCCGGGCCGCCACGCAGTGGCAGTGGTGCGGGGTTTCGTCCAGAATATTGCCGTTGTTGCCGATAAACGTGGCCAGGCTCATCACCAGCCGCTCCCGAATGGGGTCGATGGGCGGGTTGGTAACCTGCGCAAAGAACTGCTTGAAGTAGCTGCTCAAATGCTGCGGCTGGTCGGAGAGCACGGCCAGCGGCACGTCCACGCCCATCGAGCCCATGGGCTCCTTGCCGTCGAGGGCCATCGGGGCGAGCAGCGTTTCCACGTCCTCGCGGGTGTAGCCAAACGCCTGCTGGTACTTGCGCACGGCCTCCGCGCCGAGGTCGGTAAACGTGACGCGGGGCGCGGGCAGCTCGTCGAGCTGAATCTGGTAGGTGTCGAGCCAGGTGCCGTAGGGCGCCTGACCAGCTACCTGCGCCTTTATTTCGCGGTCGGTAAGGATGCGCCCGGCCTTGGTGTCGACCACGAACATCTTGCCCGGCTGCAAGCGCCCCTTTTTAATAATTGTGGCCGGGTCGAGTGGTAGCACGCCGGCCTCCGAAGCCACCAGCACCCGCCCGTCGTTGGTGACGGCGTAGCGAAGCGGCCGCAGCCCGTTGCGGTCGAGCATGGCCCCCACCAGCGCCCCATCGGTGAAAATGAGCGCCGCCGGCCCGTCCCAGGGGGCCATAAAGGTGGCATGGTACTCGTAGAATGCCTGCTTGAGCGGGTCCATCTGCGCGTTGCCATCCCAGGCTTCGGGCACCAGCATCATGAGCACGTGGGGCAGCGAGCGGCCGCAGTGCAGCAGCAGTTCCACGATGTTGTCGAGACAGGCCGAATCCGACTGCCCAGGGTCGATGACGGGCAGCAGCATCTCCATTTCCTCGGCCGAGAAGTAGGGCGACACGTAGGTGGGCAGGCCGGCAAAAAACCAGTTCAGGTTGCCCCGCAGCGTGTTTATTTCGCCGTTGTGGGCCAGGTAGCGAAACGGCTGCGCCAGCCGCCACGAGGGCAGCGTGTTGGTCGAAAACCGCGAGTGCACCAGCGCAAAGCCCGACGTCACGCGCTCGTCGCCCAGGTCGGGGTAGTACATGCCCACCTGGTAGGTAGTGAGTTGCCCCTTATACACGATGGTGCGGCACGAGAGCGAGGCGAAGTAAAAGGCATCGAGCGCGGCCGGCAGCTGCTCGCGCAGCAGCTTGATAACCAGCCGCCGCAGCACATAAAGCTTGCGCTCGAAATCGGCCTCGGCCACCACGCCCAGCGGCCGCCCCAGCACCAGCTGCTCGATGGCCGGCTCGGCCGACAACGCCGTGGGGCCGATGCCCTCCTGGCGCACCGGCACCGGCCGGTAGCCCAGCACGGGTATGCCCAGCTGCGCCGCCGCCTGGGCAATAATTTCCTTGCAGGCTGCCCGCAGCCGCTCCTTTTTTGGCAGAAATACCATGCCCACGCCATACGCACCCGGCTCGGGCAGCCGGATGCCGTGGGCCACGCATTCTTCCAACAGAAACCAGTGCGGCAGCTGCAACAGTATCCCTGCCCCGTCGCCCGAGTTGGTGTCGCAGCCGCAGGCCCCGCGGTGCTCCATGTTGGCCAGCATCGTGAGCGCGTCGGCTACCAATTGGTGGCTTTTGCGCCCGTCGAGGTAGGTGAGAAAGCCCGTGCCGCACGCATCGTGCTCAAACTCGGGCCGGTAAAGCGTAGGCATAATTCACTAAGTAAGCGCGGACTTTTAGTCCGCGTGGGGTTGGGCCCGACCCGGCTGCTTAGGATAAAGCAGTGGGGCCAGCGCCGAGGGTCGGCATCCGCGAAAGGGTGGGAAAGGAGAGAGGTAGCTACCTGCTGGGGTCGCCCTCCGCGACACCTCACCCCTTAGCCCCCTCTTTTTTGGAGAGGGGGCTAAGGGGTGAGGTGTCGCGGAGGGCGACTCTCACGCTAAGTTACAGCCAATAGCAGCAAACGCCCGGCCAGCCGGCTACCGCCGGTCGGCGCGCACGGCGGCTAGGGCCTGCGCTCGCGCCGCCAGGATGTGCTCAATAATAACGTCGACGTTGTGGCCGTCGGCGGCGCGGGCGAATACGACGGGGCCTTCACCGCGCATGCGGGCCGCGTCGCGGGCCATCACGCCGAGGTCGGCGTGGACCAGCGGGGCCAGGTCTATTTTGTTGATTACCAGCAGGTCGGACTGCGTGATACCGGGGCCACCCTTGCGCGGCACCTTGTCGCCGCCCGATACGTCGAGCACATAAATGGAGTAGTCGACCAGCTCGCGGCTGAAGTGGGCGGCCAGGTTGTCGCCCCCGCTTTCCACGAACAGGTAATCGAGTTGGTTATCGAAGCGCTGCATCAGGGTTTCGAGCGCGTTCATGTTAAGGGAGATATCCTCGCGGATGGCAGCGTGCGGGCAACCGCCGGTTTCTACCCCGATGATGCGGTCCTCGGTGAGGGCGCTGTGGCGGATGAGAAACTCGGCGTCTTCGCGGGTGAAGATGTCGTTGGTGACTACGCCGAGGCGGTAGTCGTCGCGCAGCCGCTCGCAGAGGGCCTTGAGCAGCGCGGTTTTACCCGTGCCCACGGGGCCGCCGATGCCGACCGTGAAGGCGCGCTGCCGGAAGTTGCGGTGGGGCGGCAGCCGCCGCGTTTCGCGTTCGGTGAAGTTGCCCGGCGAGTCCAGGGTTTCGTGACTATGGCCGTGGAGCAGGAGGGCGAGCTTATTAACGAAGGCCATAGGATTAGTTGTTAGTTATCCGTTGTCAAGTTTAGCTAATAGTAAGCATTTTCCCTGTCAAATCACGGACAACTAGTTCTGAAATAACCGCGAATAAATGTCGTCGTGCAGCAATTGGGCTACTTCCAGCAGCGGCGTGTGGCGGCTGGCTTGGCTGTGCGGCGGTTCTGGGGCCGCCAATAGCTCGTCAAAGATGCTGTAGAATTCGTGTTGCAATTGGTGGCCGGCCAATGGGCCGATGAAGCCCAGGCGGATGGCGGCGCTGAACTGGTCGCGCACGACCAAGTGCAGGTAAGTGGCCCGCACATCAGCTAGGGCAAAGCCAGCCCGCGACAGGGTAAGGCCAAACAACGGCACAAAGTGAGTAGGCAGCTGTTGCCATGACAGCTCGGCGGCCAGCGCGGCGAGCCCGGCCTCGGGGTAGAAGCCGGTCAGTAGCTTGAGCCAGGTTTTGCCCTGCGTAAGACTAGCCTGGTACAGCGTGGGGGCCAGTAGCTGCGCATCGTATTCCGGCAAGAGGGTGGCCAGGTCAGCGGCTGGCGCGGCGGCGGCCGCCACGAAGGGCAGCTCCAGGCTCAGGGCCTGCTGCAAAAAGGAATACAGGTAAGCCCGGAACTCGCTCTCAGTGGTGAGCAGGCCAAACGTAAGGCTGCTTTCCAGGCCGTAGGAATAGGCGAACGAGCCGGTAGGCAGGGCCGAGTCGGCGAGGTGCAGCAGGCGAGCGAGTTGAGACATGCAACGGATTCGAGGTTGCAAGCTACACTATTGGGCCGCCTAATGGAAACTCGTGCCCGTGGTGCTGGTACTGCATATTGTCTCTACCCATAACGTCAGTTACCACCACCTGAGAACACAACCTACGGAGTAAAGTAGGTGCTTTCGGCATAACTGGCGCTCCTGTTAAAGCGCAGTGCTGCACTGTGTTACAGTCAGCCGTGAAATAAAAAGGCCACCCCAAAAATGGAGTGGCTTTTCTCACCTTTTTTCTGCAAAAAGTACCTAGTTACTAGGTATGGTTAACTCCTGACCTACTTCGATTTGGTCGGGGTTAGAGCCGATGATGGCCTTGTTGGCCTCGTATATCTGGTGCCACTTGGCGGCGTCGCCGTAGTGGTTTTTGGCAATTTTAGAAAGCGAGTCTCCGCTTGCTACCGTGTAGGTGGTGCCTGTAGCAGCTTCGGTAGGTTGGTTGCTGTTACCGAAAAAGTCGGTACCCGAACCAGTAACCGGCTGAGCCGGTTCAACGGGCTTTTTGTCGCCCTCGTTGTTAAGAAAATCCAGCAGGCCCATGTGACAAGAGAATTTAAGTGAAAGGAAAAGAGTAGGGTATTATAGAAGGCAGCTGCGTAACATACAGCTAACTTGCGGCCTTATACGGGGCAAGTTTACCAAGGTTAATGCTATAACCAAAAAAAAACCGCTACGTAAAGCATTCAACAGGGGAGTATTTATTTGCCATTTATTCTCCGTAATTTTACATTTTCTTTCACACCCTCCAATTTTTTCACATATGACGTTTTCCCAGGTACACCTCCGGTCCTATTTCACAGCTTTGCTTTGCGTAATGGGCCTGCTTTTCATGGCCTCGTGCGGTAACGGCGACAAGGGCAAAGTTGAAGGCACCAACATGCTCTACGGCGCTGGTAGCAAAAGCTGGGTGACGGACAAGCAGACGGATGCCGCTGGCGATAAAGTAGCTATGTCGGACGCCGCCAAGGATGCCGAATTCACCTTTGCGAGCGGCATGACCTTCACGGCAATGGAAGGCGGTAAAAGTATGACTGGTAGCTACACCTTCGACCAGGCTGGCAAGAAGCTTACCATCACGCCCCAGGGCTCGCCTATGGCTATGGATTACACCATCGAAACCCTCACCGACGACCATCTGACCCTGGTGGGTACATCCGGTGCCAAGATGATGCTGAAAGCTAAGTAACCCAGGATTTTATTCAGGGCCTATGCCCATCCAAGTCCCGCACCAGCTTTGGTGCGGGACTTTTTTTGTGCGTAAAAAGCCAATCCAGCTTACAAAGCCCAGCCTATTTACCAGGAACTGCCCGAATTACTTTCAGCGTAACCGGTGCCACCCCCGCTTCAACCAAGCCCAGCTTTTGCGCAGCCCGCTTGGATACGTCCACAATACGGCCCTTGACGTGCGGCCCCCGGTCGTTGACAACAACTTTCACGGAGCGGCCAGTGCGTGTGTCCGTCACGCGGATGCGGGTGCCAAAGGGCAAAGTATTGTGCGCCGCAGTAAGCTTGCCAGGGCGGTAGGGGACGCCACTGGCGGTAGGGCGACCCGCGAATTTATCGGCATAGTAGGAGCCCTGGCCCGATTGAGTGAAGGCAGTTTTGGAACTGCCGCAAGCAGTAGCCAACACAAGTAGCCCGCTTATAACGAGCCAAGTAAAACCAGTGTAAACCGGCGAATAGTACATAATTTTGGCATTCATGCAGATTTCATGTATTATATCAAAATAAACCCTCACCTTTCGAACGAAATTTCTCACCACCCCTCTTTCCCTTTTTATGAAGAATACTTTGAAACTCGTTGCTGGCCTCGCTTTGGCTACTTTCTGCTTCACTGCCAACGCCCAAACCACGCCTTCTAGCGGCTCTACGTCGGGCACTATGTCCGGCTCGGGCACCATGTCGGGCCAGGATGGCAAGATGATGGACGGCAAAATGAAAGGCAAGATGAAGGACGGCAAGATGATGGACAGCAAAAGCGGCAAGATGAAGAGCGGCAAAGGCGGCAAGATGAAGGGCAAAATGGACGGTAACGGTACCGGCACCATGGACTCCAAAATGTAGTCTGCCCGGCCCTAGGCCAGCCTAAACGGCCGGCCGCGCAGCTTGTGAAAGCTGTGCGGCCGGCCGTTTTTCTTGGGCGTTGGCGCAGCTTTGCGAGGTGCCACGGCGGCCGGCGGGGTTGCCAGCGCCTGCAGGGCCGCATAGCTACCCTGGAAGACGTTGAAATCGACGGCTCCCCGAATGCCGGGCACGTAAGCTTCGTCGGAGTGCTGCCAGATTATCCACTTGCTGCTGGGTAGCGCGGGCTTTTCTACCTCGTAGTGCGCCAGCCACAGCGGGTAGTCGTCGAAATGCCCCGCCAAATAACTGCGGTAAAAGCCGTAGTTGGAATACAGGATGGGCCGCACACCGTAGTGCGCCTCTACTAGTTCCAGCCACTGATGGATTTCGCGCCGCAACTCGGCCACGTCGTGAAATTGCGTGGCTTCCACATCCAGCACGGGCGGCAGGTCGCCGGAGCGCAGGGGGACGGTGGCCATAAACAGGGCAGCCTGCGCGGCCCCGTCGCGGTTGGGCTGAAAGTAGTGGTAGGCTCCGCTCAGGATGCCGGCAGCCCGGGCATCTTCCCAGTTGCTGGGGAAGCGAGGGTCGCGCAGGGTAACCCCTTCGCTGGCTTTGATGAAGGCAAAGCGCACCCGGTGCCGGGCCACTTCGGCCCAGTCGATGCTGCCCTGGTAGGCCGATACGTCGATGCCGTGCACGGAATAACCCGCCAGCAGCGGCGTCTTTTCGTGGCCCGTGAGACCGTTGGTGGTGAGTGTGGCCCAGGCCCGGCGCACGTAGCGGTTGAGCTGCCGCTGGTGGCGCAGGTAGTAGCTGCCGCCCCCCAGCACCAGCGCCAGCAGCAGGTACTGCCCCCACAGCCGCCAGGGCAGGCGAGGCGGCACCGGGGCAGCCGGCAAACTAGCAGGGGGCAGTGGAGGCAGCATAAATAAGAACGAGCCAAAAGTAACGCCGGGCGGGCCGCCCCGCGTATGCTAGCTTGCAGCCCCAACGCTTGCTCTTTTTTTTTCGTCTCTTATGTTCGAAGCCCGCGACGAAGCCGGCCACCTCCTCCGCGAACTACACGGAATTACGCTGGCGACTATTCTGGAATACCTAGTGGCGCACTACGGCTTTGCTGGCCTCGATGAGCGCCTGCACATGAACTGCTTCGCCGTAAACCCCAGCCTCAAATCGAGCCTCACGTTTTTGCGCCGCACGCCCTGGGCGCGGGCCAAGGTGGAAGAACTGTATATCGGGCTGCGCACGGCCGAGGCAAGAACAAAAGGAAACCCAAAAAATGGCTGAGCTACGCGAAAAATCCGGCCCCCAGGCGCTGCTGGTGGGGTTCCTCTGCTTCGTCGGGTTCGAGACACTGGCATTCCAGCTGTTGCGCTTTCTCACCTCGGGCCTGGGCGAGGCTAACCAGATGCAGCCCGAAAACACCATTGTCAGCAACTGGGTGAAAACCACGGCGTTTCTGGTGCTGTACCTGGCGCTGGTTATCGGGGCGGTGCTGGTGCTCAGCAACCGCCTGCCGCGCCGCTACCGGGCGCAGGTAATGGGTTGGTTCTACGTGAGCCTGCTCATGGGTTTTGTACTGCTGATACCATTATTTTATGGGTAACGGACTGTTTTATCATTGCGAGCAACGCGAAGCAATGACAGATTCTTTATAACATAGCAAAGCCACCGTTTGCACGGTGGCTTTCAAGAGGGTGAAACCAAGTGGCTGCCGGTCGGCCCCGGCGTTATAAACAGATAGAAAAGAGGTCGGTCGGTCCCGGCCGTATCGACGGGCCGGCTTAGCTGCCGGGCTGGATGTCAATTTCGCGCTGCTGGCTGGCTGAGTCCTTGAAGGGGATGGCTACGCGCAGCTCGCCGCCTTCGTGCGTGGCGTTGATGGCACTGGCATCGAGGTTGTTGGGCAGGTCGAGCGTTTGCACAAACAGGGGCGCGGCCAGGGCGTTGTCTGCATTGTGGCGAAACTCGCCGTACACAGTGAGGCGACTGTCTTTGAGCACTACGTGGAAGCTTTCGGCCGATACGCCGGGCATGGCTACGTGCAGCACCACGCCCTGCGGACGCTGGTTGACGCGCAACTTGGGTTGGGCGACCCCGCCGCCGATAGTATTGAGCAGGTCGAGCTGAGGGGCAATAGAGCGGATAAAATCGCGGCTGATAAGTTTCATAACAAGGGGACTTAATAAGTGGCTTCTTGTTCTCTATTTCAAACCTCGTACCACTTTTAATTTCCAGCTAACCTGCTTGATTATCAGCCTTTATGGCTGGTTCGCGCCAAGTGAATTCCAAAGAAATGACAGCTTGGCCGGGAGCCCGCCGAAGTGGCAGTAGGGCGGGCTTTCTCCGCACCCCACAATCACCCAAAACAGCTTGAAAAAGGGGGAAGAAAACGGTAGGACGGGGTACTACTCCTACTAAAACCGACTTGTGAGGCCGAAATGGATTTTAGAGTTATTCAGCGCGAAGCCCGACGACCCGGTAGTGGAGGAGCGCCCCACCGAATACACGAACTGGAACAAGCCCGCTGCCGTGCGGAAACTCAGGCCCGCACCCACGCCGGTGGGCTGGTCAAGGGCACTGGTTAGGGCCATATTGGTTTGGTAGTAAGTACGCAACAAGGCTTGGTCTACGAACACGAATACGTAGCCCTCGGGCCCGGTAAACTGCCGGAACTCGACCGTACCTACGCCGTAGGCATTGGTATAAAACTGGTTTTCGGCGAAGCCACGCAACGAGTTGAGGCCCCCGAGGCGAAACAGGTCATTGAGGAAAAACTTCTCGTTGAGCAAGCCTTCGCCGCGCATGCGGGCCAGCAGCACCCCCTGCCGCCCGAAGGCCCAGTACCGCTCGGCCCGCCCGCTGAAGCTATACTGCGTAGAACGCAGCGCGAGCCGTTGGTAGAGGCTGTCTTGCAGCTCCGAGTTTTTGCGGATATTCTTGGTGCCCACGCCGCCCTGCACGCTCACAAAAGTGCCCCGGTGCGGAAAATACAGGTCGTCGAGGTTGGTGCGGGCGTAGCCAATGCCGTAGGATGTGTACTCCGAGTCGAGGTTGCCAGGCAGCACCGTGGTGTGGCTGGTGAGGGTGGTATCGAGCAGGCGCGAGCTGCGCTGCTCCACAAAAAACGAGAGCCGCCCAGCCCGCGCAGTGGGGTAGGTTACCTGCAGGCGGGGCCGCACCGTGAGAAAAGCGTAGTTCTGCTTGTAGAGGTTGAAGGTAGCGGCCAGTTCCAGCGGAGTGCCGAAGAAGTTAGGATGCAGGTAGTTAGCGTCGAGCAGCTGCGAGATGGCGTCGGTTTTGCGCCATTGCAGGCCCACTTGCTTGCCACCGCCGCGCAGGTTGCGCAGGGCAACGGTTACGTCGCCCGTAAACTGCACGCCCTTGGTGCCGTCGGTATTGGGCAGCAGCCCCACAATGGCGTCGAACTGGTTGGAGGGCCGCTCATCGAGCAGCAAATACACCCGCGCCAGCCCCTTGGCAAAGCGTACCTCCGGCTCGGCCCGCAGGCGCACGTAGGGCAGCTGCCGCAGCAGGGCCGCCACCGAAGCCACTCGCTGCTGGTTGTAGGGTGCCCCCGGAAAAAGCTGCAAATACTTGGTCAGAAACTGCTTGCGGGTTTTGGTGGTGCCAATTATTTGCAGCGAGTCGAATACCACCGCCCGCCCGCGCTTGAGCACCACCCGCCCCGCAATGTCGTGCCCGCTGAGCCGCACCGAATCCAGCCCCACCGTAGCAAAGGGAAAGCCCTGGTTTTCGGCTTCGGTCAGCACGCGCTCCTGCAAGGCCACCCACTCGGCCGGCCGCCAGGGCGTGCGCCGAAAAAACTTCTCGCGGTAGCCCGCCCGGGTCAGCAGGCCGTCGCCGAGGTTGCCATTGTGCAGGTACGCCCAGCGAAACTGCTCGCCCACGTAGAGGCGCACCCGCACCGTGTCGCGGGTCCAGCGCATCTGGTCGGCCGAAGCCAGCAGGTAGGCATCGGCCTGCAAGCCCAGCACCAACTCGCGCACCGCACGCAGGGCCGCGAGCGAGTCGGCCACCGTGGCGGGCGGGCGCAGGCGGCGCACCAGCGCCTGCCCGGCCGCGTCGCTGGCTTCTAACCGCAGCACCCGCGGGTGGGCCAACCGGCGCGGCGCGGCCGTAGGCGCGGGGGGCAATTGTGGCGAGGCGAGGGTAGGGGCCGCAGGCACTGTCAGGCCTGGCCCGGCTGCCGGCGCCTGGGCACGGGTGAGCCGGGCGCTCAGGCTAAGCGCCAGCCAGCAACCCCACCAGGCGAGTAAGCGAACGGACATGCAGGAAGACAAACGCAGAACGAAATTTTTAATTTCGGACGAAGGCAAGGTTTGTCAAAAATACGCCTGGGCTTAGCAGCCGGCCCAACGATTCCTCACCCCTAGCCCCCTCTCCTGTGAAGAGGGGTGACTAGTCTCTAATTCTAAATTCTAGCTCTTTAGAGCTAGTTCCCCCTCTCCACGGGAGAGGGGGCTAGAGGGTGAGGTCAGCGCGGAGGGCGACAGCAACAGGACTTAACAGCTTGGCGACTAGGGGGTGAGGTAATCGTTGGGCCGACCCAGCAAGCACTCAAACCGCCGCCAGCACTTGCGGCCCGCCCGCCAGGATGTCGGCGGTGGCGAAGTCGGCAAACTTCTCGAAGTTGCGCCCGAACTGCTCGGCCAGCTGGGCAGCGGCGCGGTCGTAGGCGGCCGGGTCGGCCCAGGTTTGGCGGGGGTTGAGTAGCTCGGTGGGCACGCCGGGCACGGCCAGCGGCATGGCTACTCCGAATACCGGGTGCGGCTGGAACTCGCCGGCCTGGAGCGCGCCGCTTAGCGCGGCCGTAAGCATGGTGCGGGTGTAGGCGAGGCGCATGCGGTGGCCGGTGCCGTAGGGGCCGCCCGTCCAGCCGGTATTTACCAGCCACACTTGCACGTCGGGGTTTTCGGTGAGGCGCTGACCCAGCAGCTCGGCGTACTGGGTAGGGTGCAGCGGCAGAAATACCTGGCCGAAGCAAGCCGAAAACGTGGTTTGCGGCTCCGTAACGCCCATTTCGGTGCCCGCCACTTTGGCCGTGTAGCCGCTCAGGAAGTGGTACATAGCCTGGCTGCGGCTAAGCCGGCTGATGGGCGGCAGCACCCCGAAGGCGTCGGCGGTGAGGAAGAAGATATGGCGGGGCGCACTGGCTACCCCAGGCTCCACAGCATTGGTAATGAAGCTGATGGGGTAGGCCGTGCGGGTATTTTCGGTGACGGACTTATTGGCGTAGTCCACGGTGCGGGTACCGGGCACGAAGCGGGTATTCTCGACAATGGCGCCGAAGCGGATGGCGTTCCAGATTTCGGGCTCCTTCTCGGCGCTCAGGTCGATGACTTTGGCGTAGCAGCCGCCCTCGAAGTTGAAGATGCCACCGGGGCTGGGCAGCCAGCCGTGCTCGTCGTCGCCGATGAGGCCCCGGTGCGGGTCGGCGGAGAGGGTGGTTTTGCCGGTGCCAGAGAGGCCGAAGAACAGGGCTGTGTCGCCGGCCGCGCCCATGTTGGCCGCACAGTGCATGGGTAGCGTCTGGTGCCGGGTGGGCAGCAGGAAGTTGAGCACCCCGAAAATGCCTTTTTTCATCTCGCCCGCGTAGGCAGTGCCACCAATTAGTATCAGCTTGCGGCTGAAATCCAAGATGGTAAAGTTCTTTTGGCGGGTGCCATCCACGGCCGGGTCGGCCTCAAAGCCGGGGGCGCAAATGATGCTGAAGTCGGCAACCCAGCTGGTATCGGCCCCGGCTTCGGGGCGCAAAAACAGGTGGTGGCAAAACAGATTGTGCCAGGCCAGCTCCGTGACGACGCGCAGCCGGAGCTGGTACTCGGGGTGGGCCCCGGCGTAGGCTTCGCGCACGTACAGTTCCTTGCCAGCCAGGTAGGCCAGCATTTTCTGGTGCAGCAATTCAAAGTTGGCGGGCTCGAACGGGAGGTTGATGTCGCCCCACCACACGCGGTCGGCCGTGAGCGCGTCGCGCACGATGAACCGGTCTTTGGGCGAGCGGCCGGTGAAGCGGCCGGTATCGCACATGAGCGCGCCGGTGTCGGTGAGGGTGCCCTCGCCCCGACACAAGGCGGCTTCGAGCAGGGCAGCCGGGGGCAGGTTGAGGTGAGCGGCGGCGGTGGCAGGGAGGCCGAGCGCGGCCAGGCGCTGCGCGTCGGCAGCAGAGAAATCAGCAGGCATGGGAAAGGGAAGAATGATGTGCCCCGTGATGAGCGCCAGGCAAAGCACGGCCCCGACTTTGAATAGTTTTCCGCTGAATGTTATAGGTAATCTGAAGTTTGCCGGGCTCCCTCACTCCGCTGCTGCCACCCCGAAGGCCACCCGCACGGCGTGCCAGCCGTTGGCGTACTGGTAACTGGCCTGGTGCCCGTACAATTCGCTGATGCGCTTGACGATGGCCAGCCCAATACCGATGGAATCGAGCGTGGCATTACCTTTCTTGAAGCGCCCGAATAGCTCGCTAACCGGCAGGGTAGGGGCGTGGCCGGTGTTTTCGAGCAGCAGTTCGGTGGAGGTGAGGCGCAGGCGGATTTCACCGCCTGGCACGTTGTGCCGGATGGCGTTGCTAAATAAGTTATTGAGCAGCACCTGGGCCAGGGTTTCGTCGAGCGGCACCAGCACGCCGGGCGCAATTTGCTGGCTCAGGGTCAGGTTTTTCATCTCGGCCAGGTCGGCAAACGTGGCTTCGGTGGCGGGCACGAGCACGCTCAGGTTGGTGGCGGTGGCGGGGCGGGCCCCGTAGTGCTCCAGCTTGGCGAGCAGGGTCAGGGCTTGGTTTATTTTGGCCAGGCGCTCCAGCTCGTCGTGCATGGCGGTGAGCATCACGAGTTGGTTTTCGGTCAGCTCCGAGTCCATGAGCAGCTCGATTTTGGCCTTGATACTGGCCAGCGGCGTTTGCAGCTCGTGCGAGGCGTTTTCCGAAAACTCCTGCAATCCCTGGTAGTCGCGCTGGGCGCGGGCCGTCATGCGGCTCAGAAACTGGTTGAGGATGTGAAACTCGGTGGTGCTGCTGGGCGTCAGCTCAATGCTGGTTTGCTGGCTGAGCTGGAACCGCTGGATGCCGCTGAGCGTGGCATTAAAGGGCCGCAGGATGCGCCACGAAATCAGCTCGCTCAAAATAATTACCAGCGCCAGCAAAAACACGAACGTCCAAGCAAACACCAGCACCAGGCCGGTCGGGTACACGTCGCGCGGCTCGATAATGGTGGCGTGGCTGGTGATGCGGTAGGGCTGCCCGCCCAGCACGGGGTAAGTAGCAACTTCTACCAGGTCGGCATGGGTTTGCAGGGTGGCGTCCCAGCCCTCGCGCACCCGCACGTCGGGCCGCCGCCGCAAGGTATCGGCTGGGGGCGCGAGGCGCTCGATGCGCACGTTGGCGCGCCAGGGTGCGGCGGTACTGGCGTGCCCGCCGGCCAGCTCGTGGGCCACCACGGCATTGAGGTGTTCGAGCGAGCCGACCGTGGCTTGCGTGACGCTGCGCGACAAGGCCGCGTACACGATGGTGAAGCCCAGGCTGAGCACGAAAAACGTGATAATGGCGTAAGCCAGCGTGTAGCGGTAGTTGAGCTTCACTAGAGTTGGTGTTCTAATAAAGGTCGCCCTCCCTGGGTCACCTCACCCCCTAGCCCCCTCTCCTGCGGAGAGGGGGAACTAGTTTCTAGTACTAGATTCTAAAACTAGAGCTAGTTCCCCCTCTCCGCAGGAGAGGGGGCTAGGGGGTGAGGTGACCCAGGGAGGGCGACCCTAATCCGGCGCATTGAGCTTATATCCAAACCCGTACACGGTGCTGATGTAGTCGCGGCCCCCGGCGTCGGTGATTTTCTTGCGCAGGTTCTTGACGTGCTGGTACACGAAGTCCACGCTGTCGAGGTTGTCGGTGTAGTCGCCCCAGAGGTGGGCGGCAATGGCCTGGCGGGTGAGCATGCGGCCCTTGTTGTTGATGAAGTAGAGCAGCAGGTTGGTTTCCTTGCGGGTGAGGGGCAGCAGCTTGCCATTTATGCGGCACTCCATCGATTCGAGGTCGGCGGTGATGTCCTGAAAGGTGAGCAGGTTGTTTTTGTGCGGGCTGCGGCGGCGCATAATGGCCTTGAGGCGGGCGTGCAGCTCGGGCAGCGGAAAGGGCTTGGTAATGTAGTCGTCGGCCCCTTCGCTGAGGCCGGTGAGCTTGAAATCCAGCGCATTCTGGGCCGAGATGATGATGACGCTGCTTTCGACTCCCTCTTTTTTAAGCAGCTTCAGCAGGTTGATACCGTTGCCGTCGGGCAGCATAATATCCAGCACGATGCAGTCGTAGCGAAAGAGCACCAGCTTTTCGCGGGCCTCGTCAAACGTGCCAGCCACTTCGCAGATGTAATGCTCCTGGCTGAAATAGCTGGCGATGCTGCGCGCCAGTTCCAGGTGGTCTTCAACGAGTAGAATTTTCATAGCGGCGCGGGTGGGAGGGGGCAACAAAAATACGCAGCTTGCTGGGGCTCTCTGCTCAATAAAGAACGTCATGCTGAACGCAGTGAAGCATCTTGGCCGCTTCAGCCGCGCCGTTCAGCGAAGCAGTAGAGATACTTCACTGCGTTCAGCATGACGTTACTTTATTGAGCAGAATAATCCTTGTGCCTCCCTACAAACGAAGTTGGCCCGGTTGCTGCCAGCCTGTTGCCGCGTGGCAACCGGCCGGTAGCAACCGGGCCAACTCTATTCGGGAATCAAGGCTACCGGCGCACCTCTACGCGCTGCGTGTACACCGCATCCGTCGTTTGCAAGCGTAGCAGGTATACCCCGTTGGCCAGCCCGGCCAGGCTGAGCGCAAACGTGCCGGCGCTGCCTGCCCGCACCGCCTGCCGGGCCACTACTTGCTGGCCCAGCGCATTAAAGAGGGTGGCCTGCACCTCGGCCGGGGCGCTGCCCAAGCCAGTTAGCTCCACCGTCAGCTGGTCGGTGGCGGGGTTGGGGAATATGGCTACCTGAGCGGATGCTGCCAGGGTTTTGGCGGCCAGGGCCGTGGCCAATGGCGCGAAAGCTACCCCCCGGAAGGAGGTATTGGTGGGCAGCGCTACGAAGGGCGCGGGCAGGGTAGTGGTAGTGGGCGCGGCATTGTAGCCGGCTTGGTCGGTGACGGTGTAAAGGCCGCCGCCGCCGCTGGCTATCAGCTGCACGGCCGTGCCAGTGCCGGTGCGGCTGCCCGTGAGGCCACGCAGCAGCGCCGTAGTAGAGCCGCCGATGGTGCCGTTGAGCGTCCAGGTACCGCCCACCAAGCTCCACTTTTGGATGCCGCCGGTGGTGTTGTCATCGGCTACGTACACCACGTCGAGGCCCGCCACGGCGGTGCTTAGGTCGGCAAAGTAGAAGCCGTAGGAGCTAGGGCCGCTGGTAGTGGGGAAGCCCGGCAGCAAGGTCACGGCTGCGCCCGCCGCCGTGGGCAGGCCCGTGCCAATCTGGTTGATGCCGTAGTTGGGCGTGGCCGACGAGGACGCATACAGGTTGCCCCCGGCGATGCCCAGGATGCGGAAGTTGACCAGTGCGCCGCTGCTGAGCGCCGTGGTAGTGCCCGTGTTGCCGTAGGGCAGGTAACGGATGCCGCTGTTGCCGCCCGATACGTAGAGGTTGCTGCCGTCGGTGCTGACGGCCGAGCGGATGTTGGTGCCCGAGAAGGCGTCGGTAATGAGGGTATTGGTGTTCACGCTGCCATCGGAGGCAATGCGGGCCACCACGCGAGACACGGTTGAAGTCACGATGCCGGTGGTGCCAGGAATGGCATTGTAGCCAGTCAGCAGCAGGTAGCGCCCATCGGCCGTGCGGGTGAGGTTATCGGAGGTAGAAGTGCCGCTGTTTGTGAGCGCATGTACAGTCCCGTTGTCGGCGGTGGGCAACGGAATAGACTGCACCAGCGTGCCACTCAGCGTGTACTCATCCACAAATTCGGCGGTGGCAGCGGTGGTGAGCGTGGCCGCGCCATCGCCCACCCGCACAGTTGCGATGTTGCCCGGCGTAAAGGCAGCGGCGGTAGGAGTAGTAGGCGTAGTCGGGGCCAGCACCACTACATTCACTTGCTGGTAAGCCACTAGCTGTAAGGCCACTGCATCGGCCGACGTGATGCCCAGCGCCACGGCCGCCTGCTCGGTGCCGCCCAGCGTGCGCGGGTCCACGCCGGTGAGCTTGTAAAACAAGATGCAGGCATTTAGGTAGCTGCCCCACTTGCTGGGGTGGTAGTAGTCCACGGCCCAGAGGTTGATTTTACTGTCGGGGGTGTAGGGGTTGCGCATGGCGACGCCGTTCTTGATGGCGCTCAGCCAGGCATCGCCCACGGGCGCGATGCCCGCGTAGCGGCTACTGGAGAAGAACTGCCGGTAGTAGCCGTTGTGGATGTCCTGGGTCATCGTGTCGATGGGGAATCCGTAGTACGTGGAGCCGCTAGGGTACGTCAAATCGGCCCGCGCCCAGGTTTCGTATAGGTACACCTGCGCCTGCGTGTTGGCCGCGTGGATGGCCTGTTCGAGGCTGGTAGCCGCCGCGTAGAAGGCGGTGCGGGTGCCGCCCCGGCTGGTGGGGATGGCCCCCGTGCTCAGCTCCTGCAACACCACCTTGTTCCAGGTCGACTGGGCGATAACCGATAGGGCGTTGGTGTAGTGATATTGCAGCGTCTTGCCACTAATAGCCTCGATATGCACCTCGTAGTTGAGCCCCGCTTCGTCGGTCATTTTCTTAAAAATACCGGGGATGCCGCCCCAGGGCCCCGGCTCGGTGGGGTCGCTCTCGTAGCGCGGGCTGGTGCTGGCCAGGCCGTAGTTCTCATCGGTCACGTTGGCCGAGTTGTAGTTGAGCACGGGCGCGTATTTGCCGTGCGTAAAGCTGTTGCCCACAAACAGCACGCGGACCTGGGCGGCGGCCGGAGTGCTCAGCAAACCCAGTAGGGCTGCGGTGAGGCTAAAGGAAAGTAAGCGTGAGCGCATTTGTAATTGGAAAAAGGGTGGGAAAATGTGAGTTTCTGGCGCGGGCCTCTGGCCCGTGCCTAGCTGCTGCAGGCCTCTGGCCTGCAATGGGGAGGGCGAAATCGTGTGGGTATCGTTCTGCGGTGCAGGCCAGAGGCCTGCAGCAGCTAGGCACGGGCCAGAGGCCCGCGCCAGTTGTGCTTGTGGCCGCAGCTACTTCATCTTAATCTTCACCTTGCGGCCCTTGGCGGGTTTGGCAAAAGCCGTGGGGCGGGCCGCCCGCACCTGCTCGTAGGCAATGCGCTGCAAGGCTTCGGCCTGGGCAGGCGCGATGCCCAGCGTAGCGGCGGCCTGTTCGCGGGCGCCCAGGGTGCGCGGGTCGGTGCCGGTTATTTCGGCCAGCAGTACGCAGGCGTTGAGGTAGGCGCCCCACTGGCTAGGGTGAAAATGGTCGGCTCCCCAGAGGTCGATTTTGCCGGCTTCGGGCTGGTAGGGGTTGGGCATGGCCACGCCGCTTTGCACGGCCCGCAGCCAGGCGTCGCCCACGGGGGCCACGCCGCTGAAGCGAGCATCTTGGCGCAGCAGGCCGTAGTAGGCAGCGTGCAGGTCGTGGGTCATCGAGTCGAGGGGCAGGCCGGCGTAGGGCGCGGCGGCGGGGTAGGTGAGGTCGGCGCGGGGCCAGGTCTGGTAGAGGTAGAGGCGGGCGGCGGGGTTGGCGGTGCGCACGGTTTGGGCCAGCTTGCTGGCGTAGTCGGTAAAAGCATCGGGGTGGCCGGTGCGCCGGGTGGGCAGGGCGCCCGTGCTGCTTTCCTGGAGCACCACCACCTGCCACTTCGCCTGCTGAATAATGGGCAGCGCGTGCTCGTAGTGGTACTTGAGCGTCTTGCCGCTGATGGCTTCCAGGTGCACCTCGTAGCGCAAGCCGGCCTCCTCGGTCAGCTTCTGGAAAATGCCGGGGATGCCGCTCCACGGCCCCGGCTCGTCTTCGTGAAACTCGAAGCGCGGGTCGTCTTTGGCTAGGCCAAAATTCTCGTCCTTCACGCCCGCCTGGTTGTAGTTGAGCACCGGCTGAAACTTACCGTGGAAGAAGCTATTACCCACAAACAAAACAACTGTAGGCTGACTCGCCGGCACCTGCCCGGCCGCTGGCAAGCAGCCCGCCAGGCCCAGTGCGCCCAGCGCCAGATACTTAAGGAAGGAGGTTTTCATAAAAACAAGGGTAAGAAGGCAGCCCAGAGCAGAGGGCTACTTGCGGCAGCCGGGCAAACTCAGTGGCTCCAGGTTTCGGGGGCTTCGGCCGGGAAGGGTACCAGCAGCTCGGTTCGTATCAGCGGCAATGGGGCAGGCGAGTGGTGGGCCAGCTCGGCGGGCACGTCGCGGCCTTGCAGGGCCAGCTGGTGCTGGGCTTCGTCAAACTCGCCCTCGCTCTTGGCAATTACCAGTGTAGCCACGCCGTTGCCGATGACGTTGGTAAGGGCCCGCGCCTCGCTCATAAACCGGTCTACGCCCAGCAGCAGCGCCACGCCCTCCACCGGGATAACCTTGGTGGCCGCCAGCGTGGAAGCCAGCACAATAAAGGCCGACCCCGTAACGCCCGCCGCACCCTTGCTCGTCACCATGAGTACGCCCACCAGCGTCAACTGCTGGCCCAGCGAAAGGTCGAGATGGTAAGCCTGGGCCAGAAACAGCGAGGCGATGGACAAGTAAATGGCCGAGCCATCGAGGTTGAACGAGTAGCCCGTGGGGACGACCAGCCCCGCCACCGAGCGCGAGCAGCCGTAGCGCTCCAGCTTGTCAATCATGCGCGGCAGGGCCGACTCGGACGACGAGGTGCCCAGCACCAGCAAAATCTCCTCCTTGATAAACCCCAGAAAGCGCCACAAGCTCAGGCCATAAAAGCGCATCACGGCATTGAGAATGCCAAAAATGAACACGACCATCGTGCCGTACACCACCAGCATAAACTGGCCCAGCGGCAGCAGCGTAGCCAGCCCAAACTTGCCGATGGTAAAGGCCATGCCGCCAAATGCGCCTATCGGGGCCAGCTTCATCACCAGGCTCAGCACCCCAAACGTGGCGTGCGACAGCCGCTCAAACGTGCGCATCAGCGGCTTGCTGTACTCGGTGGGTATGCGGCCCATGGCCAGCCCAAACAGCACCGCTACCAGCAGCACCTGCAGCACCTCACCCTCAGCGAAGGCCCCCACCACGCTATGCGGCACCAGGTGGGAGAAGAATTCGGTCCAGTTCATCTGGCTGGCCTGGGCTGTGTATTTGGCGGCCTCAGTTGCCTGGGCCGCCGACTGCGTTGCCAGGCTGGTGCGGGCATCAAGGCTCGCGCCCGGCCGGGCCAGGTGGGCGGCGGCCATGCCGATAACAATGGCCAACGTGGTCATTATCTCGAAGTACAGCAGGGCTTTGCCGCCTACGCGGCCCACTTTCTTAAGGTCACCCATGCCCCCGATACCCAGCACCACCGTCAGGAAGATGATGGGGGTAATGAGCATTTTGATGAGCGCGATGAAGGTGTCGCCCAGCGGCTTGAGCGCCGCCCCGAAACCGGGAAACAGCGCCCCCACCAGCACCCCCAGCGCAATGGCCGTGAGCACCTGCACGGTCAGGTTGGAAGCAAATTTTTTCATGGGATAAAGCTGGTATTCGTGCTGGGGGTTGCCTCACCTCTTGGCCTGGAGCTGTTGGGTTCTAGCGGCGCGGTTCCGAGACCCCACCCCCTAGCCCCCTCCCCGATGGGGAGGGGGAACTAGTTTCTAGTTTTAGCAAGCTAAAAACTAGTATTTTAGAGCTAAGGCTAGTTCCCCCTCCCCATCGGGGAGGGGGCTAGGGGGTGGGGTCTCGGAACCGCGCCGCTAGAACTCAACAGCTCTAGGCCAAGAGGTGAGGCAAACCCCAGAACTTACATATTAACCGGCGTAGGCACGAAGATGCCTGGTATCGGATTGGGCGTAGATGAATTACGGTCTACCTCCGACTGCGGATACAGAAAGCGCAGAGGCAGCTGGGTGCCCACGTTGGGCGTTACCGGCACCCGGATGTCGGTTTCCTTCACGGTGCGGCGCACGTCGTTGAAGCCCTCAATCTGGCCCACGAAGGTGACGTAGCGCTCCTCCAGAATCTCGCGCAGCAGGGCGCGGTCGGGGGCGATGGCCGTGGCGGTGGGGTTTTCGATGCCCCCGGCGGCGAAGTCGGCGGCCACGTAGGCGTCGTACTTGAGGTTGGCCGCCACGATGTAGTTGGTGCTGAGGTAGCCGCCGGTAGCCAGGTAAGCGCGGTAGGTATTGAGGCGGGTGAGGCCGGCCGTGAGGCCGTTGAGACGGGCGTCAGCTTCGGCCAGAATCAGCAGGTTTTCCTGGTAAGTGAGCATCGGGAAGCCCGTGGTTTTGTAGAACGCCCCGCCCACCGAGCCGGTATTGAGCGACGTAGCGCTGGTGTAAAGGTAGCCGTAGCGGGCCTTCTCGTTGGTTTTGGAGTTGGCGCGGGTGCGGGTGCCGGTGGGGTTGATGAGGCTGTTGGCAAACGCCCCCACGCCCATGTAGCCGCTCTTGTCCTCCACGATGAATTGGTAGTAGAGGTTCGAGCCGTTGGTGTTGTCGAGGTGCGGGAAATAGAGGCTGTTGGCGTTGGTGCTGATGCCGTTTTGGGCGGCGGCCAGGGCCAGGGCGTACTCCTTGGTGTGCAGGTAGTTGCGGGCCTTGAGGGTGTAAGCGGCCTGCCGCCACCGCACCACGTTGCCGGCCGCGATGATGTCGTTGGCCGAGAAATCCACGAAGGCCGTTGAGTTCAGGTTCACGATGGCGCTGTCGAGCAGGGTTTGCACCTCGGCGTACACTTGCCGCTGGGGCTCAAACTGCGGGTTGGGGTAGTTGTCGTCGTCGGCCTGCACAAAGGGCACGTCGCCCCAGAGGTCGGTGGCCGTGCTGGCGGCGTTGGCTTCCAGCACCTGGGCCACGCCGGCCAGGCGCTTGTTGTTCACGGCCTGCGCCTTCTGCCGCATCAGGCGCGCATTCTTGATGGTGTAGGAGTAACAATAGGCCCAGGGCGTATTGAAGTCGTTGGCTATCACAATGTACTGGTAGTGGCTCTGGTACTGAAACAGCAGCCCCTCGAAGTAGCCGCTCCACAAACCTGCCAGGCGGGCACCCTCACCCTCCTGGGCGATGGCATCGGTTAGCTGCACGCCGGTCAGCATCACGTTAGCCGGGGCATCCTGCGGGTTGTTGGGGCTGATGTTCAGGTCGCTTACCAGGTTTTGGCACGAGCCTGCCAGCAGGCCCAGGGCCAGCAGGGGCAGGTAATAACTATATTTTTTCATGGGAGAGATAAGGTTGAGATAAGCGGGTTTCGCCCTCCGCGTGAGGCTCCACCCCCGGCCCTTCTCCGCTTGATGCGCGGAATCCTGCGGGGGAGGGGAACCAGTCATCGGTGGTCGCTGAACGCACCCCTCCCCCGCAGGGGAGGGGCCGGCGGTGGGGCTGCACGTAGGGGGGGGCGGGGGTGAGGCTGTCCCCCTTAAAAATCCAGCCGTAACGTAGCCAAATAAGACCGCGTGCTGGGGTTGTTGAAATACACGATGCCGCGGGCCGAGCCCGAGCCAGCCAGGTTGGAGTCGGGGTCGATGTTTTTCACCCCGCTTATCAGCCACAGGTTGCGGCCGCTCACCTCGAACGTGGCGCCCCGGATGCCGAAGCGGGCCGAAGGAAAGCGGTAGGTGTAGGCCGCCGTCAGCTCGCGCAGGCGGGTCCAGGTGGCATCCTGCACGAAGGGCTCCAGCACGTTGCCGAAGTAGCCGCCCAGGCCGGTGTACCAGCTTTCGGTCAGGGCCACGTCGCCCGCCCCGAAGTCCTGGATGTTGCCCCGGAAAGGCGTGCCGGCTTTGATGGTGGTGCCGGTCGAGGTGCGCAGGTCGTGGTCGGCGGTGCGCTCCACGGCTACGTTGGCGCTGGTGCCGTAGTCGACCAGCACGGCCTCGGTGGCATCCACGATGCTGCCGCCCTGCGAGCGCTCAAACAGCGCGTGCAAGCTCAGGCCCTTGTAGCGGGCCGTGAAGCCGGCTGCCGCCCGCCAGTCGGGGTTAGGGTCGCCGAGTACCTGCTGGGTAGCGGTAGCAGTAGGGAAGCCATTGGCATCCAGCACCATCGCGCCGCTTTCGTTGCGCACCCAGGCCGTGCCCCAAAGCACGCCCAGCGCCTGGCCTACCACTGCCCGAGACGATACCCCCGTGAGCCCGCCCAGGTCGATGGTGCTCGAGCCGTTGAGGCTCAGCACTTCGTTGCGGTTGCGCGTCCAGTTGGCGTCGAAGTCCAGCGACCAGTCCTTGTCGCGGTACGCCGAGTAGTTCAAATCTACCTCCACGCCCCGGTTCTGGATGGAGCCCGCATTAGCGTAGAGCGAGGTGTAGCCCGTGCTGGCTGCCTGCGGAATACTCAGCAGCGCATCGGTGGTTTTGTTGAAGTAGAACGTAAGGCTGCCGCGCAGCTTGTTATCGAAAAAGCGCAGGTCGGTGCCCACCTCAAACTCGCGCTTTTGCTCGGGGCGCAGGTAGGCGTTGCCCTTGCTCTGGCTCTGCACGTAGGTGCCGGCCCCGAAGATGCTGCCATCGAGGTTGGGGCTGCTGTCGTCTACGAAGTTGGGGGAGGTGAAGTAGGTCTGGGTGTTGTAGGTGGCGGGCTGAATGCCCACGATGCCAAACGACGCCCGCAGCTTGCCAAACGAGAAGACCTTGTTGTCCTTGAACAGGGGCAGCGTGGAGAAGTCCCAGGCCACGTCGGCGGCCGGGTAAAAGAACTGGTTCGACGACAAGCTGCCAAAAGTAGAGGCGGCTTCCAGGCGGCCCGTCAGGTTCACGTAGAGCTGGTTGTAGAACTCGCCGCCCACCGTAGCGTAGCCCGCATTGGTCACGGTGCGGATAAAGTTGTCGTCCAGCGAGGTGTTGGCCACGGCCGAGTTATTGAGGTCGGCGGGGGCGTTGGGGATGATGAAGTTGAGGCCCGTAGCCGTGAGGTCGGTGCTGCGGCGGTTGTTGTAGTTGAAGCCCACCAGCCCGTTAATGGCCACTTTATCGCTGAAGCGGTGCTCGGCCCGCCCAATCACGTCGAGGTTGAATTGCAGCTCGCTGAACTCGTCGCGGGTGTAGGAGCCGGTGGGCAGGTTTTTGGAGTTGATGGGGAAGTAGCCAATCTGCTCGTCGCTGTAGTAGTCTACCCCGGCGCGGGTGGTGAAGTGCAGCCATTTGGCGGGGTTGATGTTGATTTCGGCGCTGTTGATGAAGCGGTTCACTTTGCTGGTGTTGATTTCCTGGTGCGTCGTCCAGAGCGGGTTGTTGAACCCAGGGTCGTTGGTGTTGCCGGTGCTGTTGCGGTAGGCCCGCTGCCGGTCGGGTATGAGCGCCCCGGTGGGCGAAATGGCATAGGAGCCTTTGTAATCGGTGTTGTCGAAATCGGCCGGCGTACGCAGCAAGCCCAGGGCCACGCTGCCGTTGTTGACGCCCCGGCGCACCCGGTTCGAATTGATGAGGGCGTACGACGAGTTGCCGGTGACACTGAGCCACTTGCTTAGCTCGCGGGTAGCATTGAGGCGCACCGTAGAGCGGCGGTAGTCGCTGTTGCCCTTTATTACGCCCTGCTGGTTGAGGTCGCTGAGGCTGAGGAAGTAGTTCGAGGCCTTGTTGCCGCCGCTCAAGCTCAGCGAGTTGTCCCAGTAATGGCCCAGGCCAAACACGGCGTCGTAGTTTTTCTGGTTGAAAGTTTCCTGCGAGTTCTTGGTCGTAATGGGGTAGTACACTGTGCCGTTATCGGCTTTAAAGTACTCGCCGGTGGTGTTCACCACGTCGGCCGCGCCGCTGCGGTTGGCAATTTTGTCGCCCCAGCTGCGGGCGTTGTTGCGCCGCCACACGCCGCCCGTGCCCTGCCCGTAGGCATCCTGCAAGGCGTAATTGCGGTTTACCTGGTCCACGGAATAAGTGCTCTTGAACGAGATATTGAGCCGGTCGCTGTTCCCCTTCTTGGTGGTAATCATGAGCACGCCGTTGGCGGCGCGGGTGCCCCAGAGGGCGGCGGCCGAAGCTCCTTTAAGCACCTCAATGGAGGCAATGTCGTCGGGGTTGATGTCGTTGAGACGGCTTTGCTGCGTCACGCCACTGCTGGCTTCGCCCCGCGAGGTGCTGCTGATGGGCACGCCGTCGAGCACAATCAGTGGCTCGGTGCCCCGCGTAATGGTGCTCTGGCCCCGAATCAGAATCTGGGACGCGGCCCCGGGGTCGGCCCCCGACGAGCGCGAAATCCGTACCCCCGATGCCTTGCCGCCCAGCGCGTCAATCAGCCCTACTTCCCCCGAGTTGGCCACCTGCGTGCCCTCTACTTTGGAGGAGGCATAGCCGAGCTTGTCTTTCGCTACCACGAAGCCCAGGGCATTGACTACCACCTCTTTCAGCTCGGTCGAAGTGGGTTCCAGCTGCAAGTTGATGACCGAGCGGCCATTCACTTTCTCCTCTACCGTGGCGTAGCCCACGTAGATGAATACCAGCACGTCGGTAGCAGGGTTATCCACCTGAATGGAGAAGTTGCCCTTGGCATCCGTCGAGGTGCTCTGCTGGGTTTGCTTGTTGGTAACCGTGACTACTTCCAGCGGCGCGCCGGTGAGCTTGTCGATGACGGTGCCCGTGACGGTAGCAGTCACCTGCCGGGGACCGGCCGCCGCCCGGCCCGCCGGCCCCGCCGCCAGCAGCGGCCCGGCCGACAAACAAAAAACCACGAATAGTAAGTACTTCATAAAGTGGGTGGGATGGAAAAGCCGGCCGCAGCCGGAATGAAAAAGTTTGTTGGTTTTATAGCTCGCCCTCCCCGCGTAACCCCACCCCCGGCCCCTCCCCAAAAGGGAGGGGAGCCACGGCGGCATGGGTCTACAATCGTCAGGCTCCCCTCCCTTTTGGGGAGGGGCCGGGGGTGGGGTTACGCGGGGAGGGCGACGCCAGAACTCACCCCCCGGCATCCTCGTTAAGCCGCGACACTTGGTTGCGGTCTTCCATAGCCAGGAAAATCAGGAGTGAGACGGCAATGCAGCCCGCGATGTACCAGTAGAAGTAAGTTTCGCGCCCCGCGCCCTTGGCCCACAAAGCCAGGTACTCGGCCGTGCCGCCAAACAGCGCCACCGTGAGCGCGTGCGGCAGCCCGATGCCCAGCGCCCGGATTTCAACCGGAAACAGGTCGGCCTTCACCACGGCGTTGATGCTGCTGTAGCCGCTCACGATAAAAAATGCCACCACCAGCAGCCCAAAAGCCACCCAGGGCGTAGTCGTGTGGCTCAGGGCCGTGAGCAGCGGCACCGTGCCTACGGTGCCCAGCACCCCAAACCCAATGAGCAGCGGCCGCCGCCCCACGCGGTCGGAGAGGTGCCCGAACAGCGGCTGCAGCCCCGCAAACACCAGCAGCGACAGGAAGCAGGTGTTGGTAGCCGCCGCTTTGCCCATATGCGCCGTATTCACCAGAAATTTCAGCATGTAGGTAGTGAACGTGTAAAACGCCAGCGTGCCGCCCATCGTGAGCCCCACCACCATGAGTACCGCCCGCGGGTGCCGCAGTAACTGCCGCAAGCTGCCGCGCTGCTCATCGGGCCTGTTTTGCTGGGCCTCAAAGGCGGCAGTTTCGTCGAGGTTGCTGCGCAAATGCAGCGCCACCAGCGACAAAGCCGCTCCAATCACGAACGGGATGCGCCAGCCCCAGTCCACGAGTTGACTGTCGGTAAGCGCTTTTTGCAGCACCAGCTGAATGCCCAGCGCCAGCAGCTGCGCCCCGATAAGGGTAGTGTAAAGAAAGCTGGAATAGAATCCCCTGCGGCGGCGCGTGGCCATTTCGCTCAGGTACGTGGCCGATACGCCATACTCGCCGCCCACACTCAGCCCTTGCAGCAGGCGGGCCGTGAGCAGCATAATGGGAGCCACGATGCCTACCGTTTGGTAGGTTGGGGTGAGGGCAATGAGCAGTGAGCCCAGCGACATAAGCAGCACCGACAAGGTCATGGCTTGCCGCCGCCCCAGCTTGTCGGCCACCCGCCCGAACATCCACCCCCCGATGGGACGCATCAGAAAGCCTAGCGCAAAAATGCCCGCCGTTTGCAGGAGTTGTGCTGTAGAATCGCCCGACGGAAAGAACGAGCCGGAGAAGTAGAGCGAAAACGACGAGAACACGTACCAGTCGTACCACTCCACCAGGTTCCCCACCGAGCCGCTCAGAATAGCTCGCAGCCGGCGGCGCGAAATGCGCTCCGCCGGGGCGATGTCCGTAGCTGGCAGAGTAAGGGTAACAGTAGTCACGAGGCGGTAGCTTTTGTTGGTGAGTAATTACTCACTTGTTAGCCTCGACAAATGACTTGCGCAATTTTGAGGAAATTTCAAAGGAAACTTAGGGTTCACTTGAAATTTACCGTTGGGGTTATGGGGCAGGCTGAATTTGCTGAATATAGTACATCAGGGCAGGTATTAGGAGACATCTCGTCTGTCTTTGTTGTTTAGTTACGTGGTACTCATCGTCCTCCGCGTTTACCTCACCCCCTAGCCCCCTCTCCCGTGGAGAGGGGGCTAGGGGGTGAGGTAGACGCGGAGGACGACCAAGCCCGAACAATAGTCCACTCCCCCAATGCCTGGCCTCTACCTCCACATCCCTTTCTGCAAGCAAGCCTGCCACTACTGCGACTTCCACTTCAGCACCTCGCTGGGCTTGAAAAGCCAATTCGTAGAAGCCCTGTTGCGCGAAATAGCCTTACGCCGCGCCTACCTGCCTGACCCGGCTACGCCGCTCGAAACCATTTATTTCGGCGGCGGCACGCCCTCCCTGCTCACAGGGGCAGAGATGCGCCGCATTTTCGAAGCCATTGCCGACAACTTCGCCGTAGCCCCACAGGCCGAAATCACCCTAGAAGCCAACCCCGACGACCTCACGCCCGCCCGGCTGGCCGAGCTGGCCGCCTCGCCCGTCAACCGCCTCAGCATCGGGCTGCAAAGCTTCCACGAGCCCCACCTACGGCTAATGAACCGGGCGCACTCGACCCAGGAGTCGACCCAGGCCGTGCGAGCGGCCCAGGCGGCCGGCTTCGAGAATATTTCCGTGGACTTAATTTACGGCGTGCCGGCCGCCGGCCACGCCATCTGGCAGGCCGACCTCGACCAACTGCTGGCGCTGGGCGTACCCCACGTATCGGCCTACGCCCTCACTATTGAGCCGGATACAGCCTTTGGGCGGCGTCTGCAAAAAGGCACGTTCGTAGCGCCGCCCGAGGAGTTCGTGGCTCAGCAGTTTGAAATTCTGCTCGGTCGGCTGCGGGCCAGCGGCTACGAACAATACGAAATCAGCAACTTCTGCCTCCCCGGCCGCGAGAGCCGCCACAACAGCAACTACTGGCGCGGGGTGCCCTACCTGGGCCTCGGCCCCAGCGCCCATTCCTTCGATGGCTACCGCCGCCAGTATACCGTGGCCAACAACCCGCAGTACGTAGCCGCCGTGCTCGAGCGCGGCGAAGTGCCCACTACCATAGAGCACCTCACGCCCCTCGACCAGGCCAACGAATACCTGCTCACCACCTTGCGCACTAGCCACGGCTGTGACCTCGCCCACCTGCGCGATGCCCTGGGCCTCGACCTGCTGGCCGGCCGCGCCGACTACCTGGCCAGCCTCACGGCGCAAGGCATGGCCACCCTGGAAAACCAGGTGCTGTGCCTCACCGATGCCGGCAAGCTGCTGGCCGACCACATTACGCTGGAGTTGTTTGCCGAAGCCTAGCAAGTAGCGTGGACTCTGCGAGTCTGCGGATAGCGTAGTTGTTCGGCTACACCACACCCCTTGCGGACTCGCAGAGTCCGCGCTACCGCCTAGCTTGCATCTCTATGAAACTGCTAAGCGACGCCCTGGCCGATACCGCCGATTTTTTCGTGGAGCAAGTCCATATCACGGCTATCGTTTTCGACAACACCGACGATGTGACCGTGTGGGCCACCACCTTTCGCGACGACGACGACTATTTTTTTCACCTCGGCCTGCCCTTCCACGCCCTCGACACCCTGCTGCGCGTGGCCGGCGACCGCGCCGAGGCGCTGTCCGAAGCCGTAGCCGACGCCCTCACCACCGAGGAATACCCCTGCCTGCTCGAATACACCACCAGCGAGGCGCCGCCCGTGCCCCTGCCCGGCGTGGCCCTTAAGTTAGCCGTCACCTTCCCCGCCGACGCCGAGGAAGACGACCCCCAACCGCACAATATCTTCTATTTAGAGGGAATCTTTGCGCGGTTAGGATAGTAGCTCTCAGCTTTAGCTTGGCGCATCGCCGCTCTGCGGCGATGCTCGCGTTCGCTACCGTTGCACCACGCGGCGCGGTTCCAAATTCGCCGCGTAGCGGCGATGCGCCAAGCTAAAGCTGAGCGCTACTTTCTCCACCATATTCAGCATTTTGCTCATGTTCTACCTTATCCCTGGCCTCGGGGCCGACGAGCGGGTATTTCGCCGCCTGCGCCTGCCTGGCCCGGTGCAGGTGCTGAGTTGGCTGCCCCCACTCACCCTTACAGAGCCGCTCACCCACTACGCCGCCCGCCTGGCCGAAGCCGTGCCGATAGAACAATCCTGCTGGCTAGTGGGCGTGTCATTTGGTGGCTTGCTGGCACTGGAAATCGGCCGCCTGCGGCCCTTGGCGCGGGTAGTGCTCGTTTCCAGCCTACAAAGCGCGGCCGAGTTGCCGCCGCTGCTACGCCTGGGCCGGGCCACGGGCCTCTACCGGCTGCTGCCATTTGGGCTGGTGGCGCGGCTACCCCGGCTGGCGCAGTGGTTTTTCGGGGCCAGGGGTGGGGTCGAATACCGCCTGCTCTGCCAGATTTTGCGCGATACCGACCCGGTATTTGCCCGCTGGGCCACGGCACAGTTGCTGCACTGGCAAAGCGACGGCGTGCCCCAGGCCATTCGGCTGCACGGCACCCACGACCGGCTACTTCCCGCCCAAGGCATTATCGACTACCCGGTGCAGGGAGCGGGGCACTTTCTCATCGTCAGCCACGCGGCCGAGGTGAGCCGGGTACTGCAGAAGTTGGCAGATGTAGCGTAACACCAAGCTCCAGCTTGGTGAGCTAATTAACGGTGTTTGAACGACTTGTGCAACCGAAGGAAAGCGAAGTCAACGACTCGCCAAGCGTTAGAGCTTGGTGTTACTACCTGAGCCGCCAAAGCTACTATATTCAAACGCCAAAAAGGCTGCCCCATCAGGAGCAGCCTTTTAAGCTGATATTAAGCAGCAACTAGTTACGCAGCAGCTTCAACAGCGGCGGGCACTACCGATACGAACGAGCGCTCGTCGCGGCCCTTACGGAACAGCACCGTCCCATCGACCAACGCGAAGAGCGTGTGGTCTTTGCCGATGCCCACGTTGGTGCCGGGGTGGTGCTTGGTGCCCCGCTGCCGAACGATGATGTTGCCGGCGATGAGCGACTGACCACCGAAGATTTTCACGCCGAGGCGCTTGCTATGCGATTCACGGCCGTTGTTGGACGAGCCTACGCCTTTTTTGTGTGCCATGTTGGAGTTAAAAGTTAAAAGTTAAGAGTTAAGAGTTTTCAAAAGCTCCGAGTGAAATCAGCCGATGGCCAACTCTTAACTCTTAACTTTTAACTCTCAACTGACCTTACCCGATGCTGTTAATCATTACTTTGGTGAACTGCTGGCGGTGGCCGTTCAGCTTCTTGTAGCCCTTGCGGCGCTTTTTCTTGAACACCAGCACTTTATCGCCCTGCACGTGGGCCAGGATGGTGCCTTTAATGGCGACGTTCAGCGTGGGAGTGCCAATGCTGATGGTGCCGTTGTCGTCGGTCAGCAGGGCATTGCCCAGCTCTACCGAGTCACCGACGTTACCGGCCAAGCGCTGGGCGTAAACAAATTTATTAGCCTCAACCTTAGTCTGTTGGCCGGCGATATTAACAATGGCGTACATTTTATTTCCGCTGGAGGTTTCTCAAAAGGGAACGCAAAAGTACGGCAACTTGGCGTCAATTCCAAACCCTAAGTTCTTCGTCCTCATTTGCTCGCTAAAAAATCAGTCCGATACCCCGGCTTTTTTTCACCCACGCCTAAGTGCCTGAATGCAAGAAGGTGGCTGCTTTTGTCTCACTTTTGTGGACAACCGACGTTATCCACACTTGCAATGTGGATAAGTGGCTAGAAATCGGCTGTTTCCCAGCCTGCACTTCATGTACTACTCAGGGTAAGCACATCGTTTTACGGGCAGGGCTTGTTCAAATTGTGGCATTCGCCTAACCCGCTGCCCGGCCTATCTTTGAAATTCGGCCGGACCGGGGCCGAACAACCACCTTCGGGCGTGGTTGGTCTAGCCGTCAGCAATTCGTTACTAAACTAGCCTTATGGAGCCGCTACTCGCCGAAAACCCCAACCGTTTCGTGCTTTTTCCCATTCAGAACCCCGAGGTGTGGGAGTTCTATAAAAAAGCGGAAGCCTCGTTCTGGACCGCCGAGGAAATCGACCTGAGCCAGGACCAGAAGGACTGGAACAACCTCAACGACAACGAGCGCCACTTCATCAAGCACGTATTGGCGTTTTTTGCGGCCTCCGACGGCATCGTGAATGAAAACCTCGCCATCAACTTCATGCAGGAAGTGCAGATGCCCGAGGCCCGCTGCTTCTATGGCTTCCAGATTATGATGGAAAACATCCACAGCGAGACATATTCGCTGCTGATTGATACCTACATCAAAGACCCCAAGGAGAAGGACTACCTCTTCAATGCCCTCGAAACGGTACCCGCCGTGGAAAAAAAAGGCAAGTGGGCGCTCACCTGGATTAACTCCGAGAACTTTGCTGAGCGCCTCATCGCCTTCGCTGCCGTCGAAGGCATCTTCTTCTCGGGCTCGTTTTGCTCCATTTTCTGGCTCAAGAAGCGCGGCCTCATGCCCGGCCTCACGTTCAGCAACGAACTGATTTCGCGCGACGAAGGGCTGCACTGCGACTTCGCCTGCCTGCTCTACAGCTATCTCAACCACAAGCTGCCCGAGGCGCGGGTACACGCCATCATTGCCGATGCCGTGCGCATTGAGCAGGAGTTTGTAACCGACGCGCTGCCCGTGAGCCTCATCGGCATGAACGCCAAGGCCATGAGCCAGTACATCGAGTTCGTGGCCGACCGCCTGCTGGTGTCGCTGGGCTGCGCCAAAATATACAACACCAGCAACCCCTTCGATTTCATGGAAATGATTTCAGTGCAGGGTAAAACCAACTTTTTTGAGAAGCGCGTGGCCGAGTATCAGAAAGCGGGCGTGATGACCGAGCGGGCCGACAATATGTTCTCGCTGGACGAGGATTTTTAAGTTGCTGGTCTGCGCCGTTGTCCACCCTGGATGAATACCCTCGCCCCCTACAGTGTGATTGCCGGACTGCTTGCTTTTGCAGGAGGAGTAGCAGCACAGGTAGTACCGGACTCTGGTATCCCGCTTTCCCGTGCTGAGGAGCAGGATTCGACCAGTCAAAGGTGGCACTCTATCCCTGCTGGTGCGACATGGAAGCTAACGCGAATGGGGCGTAGCCCGCTGTATGTAGAGGCCCCGTATTCTTTCTCACAGAGAAAAAACCCGCAGCAACCTGGCTCGCCGTCTGTTCGCCAGTCTGTTCCGTACATTCTGAATTATCCGGCTGCTGACATTTACTGCGGGGTTGTTGTAGTCAAGTACGCTGCTGGCACGGCGTTTTCGCTCGATGGTGCTACCCGAAACGCCATCAAGCAATCTACTGCCCGGTTAACCTCCCTCGATGCGCTCACGGTTAGAGATACGCTGGTAGTTGGAGTGCCAGCCAAGCGCTGCCTCCTTACTGGCAGGGCGGGAGCAACCTGGTTGGCTTATGATGGCCTCATCTTTTATAAGCGGAAGCGAGCCTACTTCGTGCTGGCAGTCTACAACCCGGCCAGCCCGGTTTATGCTGCCGTCGTTGCCCGGATGCTTCACTCTCTGCATTGGCGGTAACATAGTTGTTACATAGTGCATAAAGCCCTGATTTCCGGCCGAAAGTCAGGGCTTTGTGCTGGGTTACCTTGCCTGCTGCCGGGTATTCAAAGCGCTGCCGCAATCATGCGCAGTTTCTGCTCTCATGCTCACCCCAACCAATTCCTGGCCCCTGCCCGGCCAGGTCGACCCCACTCTCACGCCCTGCGCCTTTTGCCGCCGCCGCATCTTGGTAAACGGGAAGCCGCTGTTTAAAACCTGCTCGTGTAAAGCCTTCGGGCCGCCCGTGACCATTGCGGCGCTGGTGGTGGGGGCGGGGCTGGCCGTAATGGGGCTGGCGTGGGCACTATATCAGAAAAGCCCGCGCCGCCATTGAGGTGGCATGAAGCTACTGCGACGCTTTCGGGACTGGCTGCGGCCAGCCGTGCCCTACCTCAATAGTGGGCTGGTGATAGGGTGCTATTTAGGCAACTAATACGCCTTGCAGGACTTTTGCCAGCCAGTGCCGTGGGTGTGGTGGATACTACTGCCTAGCGTGGGAGCGTTCTTGGCCTGGCCCTGGCTAGGTAGTGCGCCGCAGTAGTTACGCCAGGCAGCTTGGTTTCTACAGGGGCTTTTTCTGCCAGTGTGCCTGTATTGCGCGCTGTATTATTGCATTAGACCCTTCGCTGTATATACTTGGGGCGCTGCTGTTTTTTTTGGTGTTTCCGCTGTTAAGCAGTCGTGCATAAGTAGGCGCACACGGCGCAAACAGGCGCCTCACCCCCCGGCCCCCTCTCCGAAAAGGAGAGGGGGGAGCCGGACGATTTGCTGACGACGGGCTCCCCCTCTCCTTTTCGGAGAGGGGGCCGGGGGGTGAGGCGCCCATGGAGGGCGATACGCTTACTTATGCACGACTGCTTAGTGTGGACGCCCGCTTTTTTTGCTGTGCAGCTTTTTCGGCGGCGAGCAGTGGCGGTTTCCTATGCCCGGCAATTATTTCTGGCTGGCGCGTTGAGCTTGACCCCCTTTCTATCTGATAGCGCAACTGCAAACTATCCAGTTCTGGCGGGTAATGGCGCAGGTGCAGGCCCGGCACATCAACCAAATGGCCGACCTAGCGCGTATCTGGCCTCGCACCTACATGGGCGAGCGAATACTAATGATGGCTTGGCGCTACCCTACAGGGCCTGAGTTTATTTTGATGGCTGGCGACCTCCGCTACATGACCCCATGGCCAACGTGGTAAGCCTGTCGTCTCCACTGTTTTCAAAAGTTTCGTTTCCTGACTTGAGCCTGGAGCAGCAGGCTAAATTATATTATTTAGTTTTTACCGACCGGCCCACCAAGCCCGACTGCGTATGTACCCACCTGACGGATGCAAAAAGCTTCTTAAACTGGCATCCTGAATGGAACGACCCCGAAGGCACTACCGAACGTATAGGCCGGGCCGGCTTGTTTGGCGCTGAGGTGCTGTAAGCTCCCCCTCAAAGTAAGCCAATCAAAAGTAAAGTAGAGACAAGAAATGGCTTTCCGTTTTCCACCCTACGCCATCACCTCATACGCCATCAGCGGCTCTGACTTGTTCATTCGACTTACCAGCAACAAGGTTGCTAAGCCGGACAAAGTAGCTTACAGAGCTGATTGGTCAGACACCGTCTGACCAATCAGCTCCCACCCTCCCCCTACGCCACCACCTCATACGTCATTACGGGCAGCTCTTTATTCTTGAGCTTTACCTCACCCAGGATAACTTCTACGACGTAATGGACGAGCGCCCCGAGGTGTTGCGCAACATTCTGCGGGTGTTATACTAGCGGCTGCGACGGCAGAACGAGGTTCGGTAGCGCGGAGGTTTGCATTGAGGAGCTTGCTTGGTGGTAGCGGCTTGCTACAGAACGCTTCTACTTGTGACTGGCTTTTAAGAGAGAGCTTACAAGAGCGCATCAGCAGCCCATTGCTGCGGGCCAGCAGCAGGCGCTGGCCGCGAATGTTGTAGCCCAGGCATTGAGCTAGTATCTGCGAGTTCGCAGGTACTAGCTCAATGCCTGGGCTACTAATAACCTGATAGTATTTCTTTTACAGCTTCAACCGTTTCTTCTAAAATATCACTCACAGTTGGCTTAACCTCTATCCTTTTCAACTCATCTAAAATAGGAACAGGAATTTGTGAAAGTTTCAAGTTCATTAATAAAAATCTTATACAGCAGTATTTCCAGGCCGAATCGTTTCCTTGCAAAATGGCTACAATTTTACTAGTTATTTTATCAAGATGTTTAGACAAAATCTTTCCGATGGGAAGAGATACTGGCCAGTTACCATCTTGCATCCATTCTAATAATTCGTCGGCAGCCGAAATAATCTGTGACTCATCCGCATTAGCCAGTGCTCTTATAGCTTTCTGGTCGTCCTTATAGGTTGGAATTATATTATTTGCTGTCATGGCACTACCTTTTTTGTCCGTCGGTAATAATTATTTCATTCCCTACGCGTACCTGGCTTGTAAGCTCCCTCTGAAAGCAGGCCAGTTAGAAAGAGAGAAGTAGCAGCTTGCTGCTTTCCCACCACCCCCTACGCTACCACCTCATACGTCATTACGGGCAGCTCCTTGTTCTTGAGCTTCACCTCGCCCAGGGGGGCGCACTGGAAGCTTTCTTTGATGAGCTGGTAGATTTTTTCGGTGATGACAATCTGGTTGGGCTGAGCGGCCGATTGCAGGCGCTGGCTGGTATTGACGGTGTCGCCGATGACGGTGTAGTCGAGGCGCTTGAGGGAGGCCGAGCCGATGTTGCCCGATACCATTTCGCCGGTGTTGATGCCGATGCTGATGGCGGGATGGTAGGTGCTGCCGTCGGGCAGGGGGTCGTGGGCGGCTTGCAGGCGGGTGCGCACGAGCAGGGCCGCGTCGATGGCGCGGTCGAGGTGGAAGTCGCCCCGGAAAACGGCCATCACAGCGTCGCCCATAAACTTGTCGATGTAGCCGCCGTGCGCAATTATCTCCTTCACTATCTGGTCGAAGTAGGAGTTGAGCAGCGCTACTACCGTGGCGGCGGGCTGGGTTTCGGAGAGCGCCGTGAAGCCGCAGATATCCACGAAAACCACCGTGGCTTCTACCGTTTCGGAGGCCAGCAGCTTGTTCTCGAAGCCAGGGCGGGCCATGAAGTTGATGACGGTTTCATCGACGTACATCTTCAGGATGTTGTTTTCTTGGATGGCGCGCATGGTGTCGCGCATCTGGCGCACGTGGGCGGCGGTTTTCTCGATGGTCAGCTCCAGGTCGGCGAAATCCACGGGCTTGGTCACGAAGTCGTAGGCGCCCTGGTTCATAGCGGCCCGAATGTTTTCCATGTCGCCGTAGGCCGATACCATCACCGTTTTGGTGAGCGGGCTGGCTTCGGGCAGGCGACCGAGTAGGGTAAGGCCGTCCATGACGGGCATGTTGATGTCGGAGAGCACCACATCTACGTCGAGGTGCTCGGCGAGGCGGTCGAGGGCCTCCTGGCCATTGCCGGCAAAGACGAACTCGTAGGCATTCTCGCGGATTTTGCGCCGGAATTTCTGCTTGATGAGCAGCTCCAAATCGGCCTCGTCGTCCACGACCAGGATTTTCGTTTTCATAGAGTAGGGAGCGCGTGGAGCTTTTCCTTGAGGGCCGCAAAGTCGAGCGGCTTGCTCAGTAGGTCGTTGGCTCCGAGTTGGATGGCTTGCTCGCGGGTTTGTTCGTCGCCGTAAGCGGTTATCATCATCACCTGCGGCGGCGGCGGCGGTAGCGGGTCGCTCTTGACGTGGCGCAGCAGCTCCAGCCCGCTCATGCCAGGCATGTTGATGTCGGAGAGGATAAGCACGACCTCGCTCGGGTGGTCGGTGAGGAAGGTCAGGGCTTCCTCGCCCGAGTAGGCGAAGGAAAACGTGAACTCGCCGCTGCGGATTTCGCGCCGGAAGCGCTGCTCGAACAGCGTGCGCACGTCGGGCTCGTCGTCAACTACCAGGATTTTCATAGGTAGCAAATGTAGAACGGAGTGGCACTCCGTTCGTCGCCAAGGCAGCTTGTTTTGGCTTAAACGGAGTGCTACTCCGTTTTACAAGCGCTACTGCGGCAAGTCAATACTAAACTCGGTGCCCTGGCCGGGCTCGCTTTGCACCGCCAGGGTGCCGCCGTGGCCTTTGGTAATAATATCGTAGCTCAGCGACAAGCCCAGGCCCGTGCCTTCGCCGGTGGGCTTGGTGGTGAAAAAAGGCTGGAATATCTTCTCCCGTACCTGGGCCGGCATCCCCGTACCGTTGTCGCGGACGCGGATTTCCACCCGCTCCCCTACTTGCCGGGTGCGCACGCCCACGGTGGGCGCGTAGCCCGGCTCGCCGGCCTGCTGGCGCTGCTGTACGGCGTAGAAGGCGTTGGTGAGCAGGTCGAGCACGACGCGCCCGATGTCGGCGGCGGCTACCTGAACCAGCGGCAAGCCGGGCGCAAAGTCCGTTTCGAGTGTGGCGTTGAAGGTTTTGTCTTTGGCCCGCAGGCCGTAGTAGGCCAGGCGCAGGTATTCCTCGGCCAGCGCATTTACATCGGTAAGCGCCCGCTCGCCGGTGCTTTGGCGGGAGTGCTCCAACATGCCGCGCACGATGCTGGCGGCCCGCTGCCCGTGCTGGTGAATCTTGCTCAGGTTCTGGGTCAGGTCGTCGGCCAGGGCCGTTACTTCTTCGGCATCGCCGGCCGCCTGGGCTTCTTTCAGCTCGGCCACCAACTCGGCGCTCACGTCGGCGAAGTTGTTGACGAAGTTGAGTAGGTTCTGGATTTCGTGAGCGATGCCGGCCGTCAGCTCGCCCAGGCTGGCCATCTTCTCTTTTGGATGAGCTGGGCCTGGGTCGTGCGCAGGTCGGTGAGTGAGCGTTGCAGCTCGCTGGTGCGCTCGGCTACCTGGGTTTCGAGCGTCTCGTTCTGGCTCGCCAGCAGGGCTCGTTTTTCCTGCTCCTGGGTTAGGGTTTGGGCCGAAAGCTGTTCGACTTCGCCCAGCTTCACTTGTAGCAACTGGCTGTCGAGCGCAAACTCGCGGGCCAGAAACAACGAGATACCCAGCGCGGGCGGCAGAAAGATGAGGGGGAACGTGAGCGCATTTACGAGCAGCGACATATGCACCTTGCTTACTGCTAGGGTGGTTAGCCCGAAAATGGCCAGCAGCGCCAGCCCAAAACCGGCTGCGATAATCCAGGCCCCGCGCTGGCGCTGGCGCAAGGCCCGGCCCGTCAGGCGCAACTGCTCGATAGTGACTAGGACGATGGCGGCCAGAAAGGCTACAAAACTGCCTCCCCCTCCAATTCCAATATGGAAGGCGAAGTAGGCTACCAGGCTCCCGCAGCTCACCAAAAGGCCAGCGTACACCCAGCCAGTCCGAAAACCGAATAAGGCGTAAAGCGCCCGCACAGCCCACAAGCCGCTCATGCACAGCAGAATATAGGACGAAATCCCAAAAAGCCAGTAGATGGTAAAAGCGCTAAAATGCAGGTATTTGCTGTAATAAATAATCAGCGATGCCAGGGCCAGGGTGCCAGCGTAGAGCGCGAAATACAGGTTGGCGCGCTAGGTGGGGTTGAAGTAGAAGAAGGCCAGATGCAGCAGCATAAGCAGCCCAACCACGCTCCCGGTCACGTAAAAAACAGATTGCTGGCCGCCTGTTCGGCGGCTGCCTGGCGAACTTGGCTGCCTTTCAGAAGGAATAGCTGGAAAAAAGGCTGCTGGTCGGCCATCTCGGCGAGCGGCGAGTGCCAGGGCGCATAGCGCACGGCCAGCACCAGGTCGGTCGCGCCTGGCACCTCGATGGGGTCGGGGTGAGCAGAGCCAACGGGTTGTACTCTCGTGGGGTTGGCCTGCAGCACACCCAGCCGCTGCACCAGCCGGCCATTGAGGTAAATTTCGCAGGCTTCCAGTATTTGATTGCTTCGCAGCAGCAGTTGGTGCTGGCACAGGCTATCGCCCGGCCGCAAGCGCAGCCGCAGCCAGCTGATGCCCGTGTTCAAAGCAGGCGGCAGCTCGCGCCGGGGCCGGGCGGGGTTGAGGGTATCCCAGGCACTATCGTCGAAGTCGGGCCGGGCCCAGGCGGGGTTGTCACCGGCGTGGTAGCGCCAGCCTTTAGCAAGCAGCAAGCCGGTGGCGGGTAGGTGCTCGATGCGCCGGGCGGCCGTGTCGGGCCTTTGGGCAAAGCAGGAGCAGGCGCTGACCCAGGCCAGCAGCAGCAGCAAGTGTTTCATAGGCAGCTGCGCAGCAGCTAGTAGGGCAGAAAAATAGTAAATGTAGTGCCTTGGCCTACTGCACTTTCCACGCGTAGCGTGCCCCCGTGGCCCTGGGCAATGATGTCGTGGGCAAGCGAGAGGCCCAAGCCCGTACCCTCGCCCGTGGGCTTAGTGGTGAAGAAGGGCTGGAAGATTTTGGCCTGCACCTCGGTCGGCATCCCCGTACCGTTGTCCGAGACGCGGATTTCCATCCCCTCCCTTACCTGCCGCGTCTGCACGCTTACCGTGGGCACGTACCCGGCTTCGCCGGTCTGCTGGCGCTTCTGCACGGCATAAAAGGCGTTGGTGAGCAGGTTGAGCAGCACCCGGCCTAGGTCGCCGGCCACGGCCTCGACCAGCGGCAGGCCGGGCGCGAAGTCGGTTTCAAGCGTCGCATTGAAGGTTTTGTCTTTAGCCCGCAGGCCGTGGTAGGCTAGGCGCAGGTACTCGTCGCAGAGCGCGTTTACGTCGGTGGGGGCGCGCTCACCGCTGCCGGCACGGCTGTGGGCCAGCATACCGCGCACAATGCCTGAGGCCCGGCCGCCGTGCTGGGTAATGCGCTGCAGGTTTTCGCGCAGGTCGTGCAGCAGCTCGGCTTCCAGGGTGCGGTCGCGGGCGGGGCGGGCACGCTCTTCTTCCAACTCGGCCACCAGTTCGGCGCTCACGTCGGCGAAGTTGTTGACGAAGTTCAAGGGGTTCTGGATTTCGTGGGCGATGCCCGCCGTCAACTCACCCAGGCTGGCCATTTTCTCGCGCTGAACAAGCTGGCTCTGGGTGTCTTGCAGCTCTTGCAGGGTGGCGCGCAACTGGTCGGTTTGCTCGGCCAGGGCGGCGGTGCGCTGGCCTACTTCGCGCTCCAGGGCCTGCTTTTGGGCTTCTATCGCCTGCTGCTCGGCTAATGCCTGCTGGCGGCGCAACGCTTCGGCAGTCAGGGTTTTGTGTTGGTTGCGCGCCAGCAGCAGCCCGCCTATCAGCCAGAGCCAGGCCAGGGCCAGGGGGCTACTAAGGTCGTCCTGGCGCTTGAGCAGGGCCGGAGCCAGGGCCGTCAGCAGTACGACTAGCCCTTTAACTACGGTGTAGGGCAGCAGGGCCACCACTATCAGCAGAGCGGGCCGTTGGTGGCGCAGCTGCCAGCCCACGGCCAGGGCCACGACCAGCATGCTGGCAAAAAACCAATCGTCGAGCCAATCGCCTACCTTGCCACTGGTTATAAAACCCAGCACGACAACCACTGCCCCCGGTACCCAAAGCCACCGCAGCCAGCGGTCCCAGGCGGGCAGGCGGGTAGCAGTATTCAGAAACTTGCGGCCCAGCCACCAAAGCAGCAGAGCAAAAGGGGTAGCGGCGTACATAGCAAAGTATTGGTCAATAAGCGTTCTGGCGAAGCCTGCAGGCGTCGGAACACCCTAGCTAGCCACCTGAATGCGAATGGTAAACTCGGTGCCCAGGCCGGGCTCACTGGCTACGGTGAGGTCGCCGCCGTGGCCTTTCACCACAATGTCGTGGGCCAGCGAGAGGCCCAGGCCGGTGCCTTCGCCGGTGGGCTTGGTAGTGAAAAAAGGCTGAAATATCTTGGCCTGCACCTCGGCCGGCATGCCCGTGCCGTTGTCACGCACCCGAATTTCCAGCTCGTCGCCCACGGCCCGCGTTTGCACGCGCAGGGTAGGCGCGTAGCCCGGCTCGCCGGCTTGCTGGCGCTTCTGCACGGCGTAGAAGGCGTTGGTAAACAGGTTAAGCAGCACCCGGCCCAGGTCGCCGGCTACAGCTTCGACCAGCGGCAGGCCGGGGGCAAAATCAGTGTCCAGGGTGGCGTTGAAGTTTTTGTCTTTGGCCCGCAGGCCGTGGTAGGCCAGGCGCAGGTACTCGTCGCAGAGCCCGTTCACGTCGGTGGGGGCGCGCTCACCAGTGCTAGTGCGGCTGTGGGCCAGCATGCCGCGCACGATGCTACTAGCCCGCTGGCCGTGCTGGTTTATTTTGAGCAAGTTGTGCTTGAGGTCGCGCAACAGCTCGTCTTCCAGGCCGGTATCCGGGGTGGGGCGGGTCTGCTCGTCTTCCAGCTCAGTCACTAACTCGGCGCTCACGTCGGCGAAGTTGTTGACGAAGTTGAGCGGGTTTTGGATTTCGTGGGCGATACCGGCCGTCAGCTCGCCCAGGCTGGCCATTTTCTCGCTCTGGATGAGCTGGGCCTGGGTGGCGCGCAGCTCGGTGAGGGCCGCCTGCAGCTCGGTGGCCTGCTGGGTGAGGGTGGTGGTGCGCTGGGCTACGAGGCGTTCCAGCTCGACGTTTTGGGCGGCCACCTGCTGGCGCACTTTTTCCTCGGCCTCGCGCTGCACCTGCTCTTTGGCCAGGGCGCGCTTCTGGTAAAAGGCCACGAACAGCAGCACCCATAGCCAGATGGTATTCAGCTTCCCCCACCTCGTGAAGTACAGGCGGTAGGTCTCCACAAATTGCCGGTGCTGTACAGCCAGGCCCAGTTGAATAAAGCGCCACGCTATCGGCAAGGCAATGGCCCAGAGCATGATACGCGCCGGCCGGTAGTGGCGCAGGCGCAGCAGCAGGGCCGCCACCACGCCGTACACGAATAGCACGTACCAGTCGTCGAGCAACGGGTTGAGGTAGTGGAATTGCGCCGTAACAACGAAGCCAAGCACCGCCGGCACACCCACAAAACGTAGGGCCCGGTTCCAGCCCGGCAGGCGCTGGGGCAAGTCGAGCAGCCGCCGCAGCAGAAACAGGCTGCCGGCCACCAGGGGCAGCGTCCCCAGTAAGCCCGTATTGTGCTGCCCTATCCACGCCTTGGCCTGGGCCGCAAACGCATTGGCGCTCAACCCTGCTTTCACCACGGTCGCCTCGTTCGCGTCAGGGGTTGGCTGCGTGCTTAGAAACAGCGTTTTAAGTGCTGGCAGGTGAACCAACTCAGCGCCAGTGGCCAGTGGCAACAAAGAATGTAGCAGGTGGAAAACGCTCACAACGGCAGCCGGTTAGGTCGGCAGCGGCAAGTTAAGCGTGGGCATCCCTTACCGGCCGCTAGCCTCGTAGCTCTTGCTCGGCCGCTTCGCGCTCTTCGGGCGTGTTCACGTTGCGCAAGGCCGCCGCGCCCGGCGTAGGCAGCACCGCTACATCACTGTTAATAAGCATTTTGCGCGGGCACGAGTAGCCCAAACTCAGGAAGCGCAGCAGCTCCGGGTAGGCCCTCGGCTCGAAGATGGTGATGAGCGGCTCGGGAAACTCGCTGGCCGGGCTTTGAAAAGCCGTGGCCAGCCGGGCGGGCTGCCGGCCAGCCACCAGCTCGCGCAGGGTATCAGCGGTGAGAAACGGCAGGTCGCAAGCCAGCACCAGCCAGGCCGCGTTGGGGTCGTGCCGAAAAGCCGATAAAATGCCACTCATGGGTCCTAAGCCGAGAAAGGTATCGGGCAGCGGCACCAGGCCAGCGGGCAGTTCGGCCGCCTGCTCGGCCCGGCACGACACCACCACGTCCTGGCACACCTCGGCCAGCAGTCCGGCCGCTACTTCGCGCTGCTCGCGGCCCTGGGGGCCGTAGCGCAGCTGGCCTTTGTCGGTTCGCATCCGTTGGCTGAGGCCTCCCGCCAGCACCAGACCGCGCAGCGGGGCCTGCCGGGCCGCCAGCCATTGCCGCACCCAGGTGGCCAGCCCGGCTACATCGGCCAGGGCGAAGCGGGGCAGGCTAGCGGCGTTGGGCAGGTGGGCTAGCAGGTAGTCGGGCAACTCGGTTGCGCCCTCGGCCAGTACCAGCGCCTGCACGTCGGTGAGCTTATCCAGCTTGTGAGCTAATGACTTGCGCGGGTCGATAAGTACAATTTGCTGGCGGGCCCGGAAGTGGTTGCCGTTCACCAGCACCACGTCGGCCCCAGCCAGTAGAGCAGGCTGCGAAAACCGGTCGAGCGGCCCGAAGTCGTCGCGGCGGCGAAAGTGAATTTTGTCGGTCAATTCCACCGCTGCCCCCGCTTGCAGCAGCGGGCTTAGGGTCTGGGCCGCGTCGGCATCGCCGCTGGCGTGGTCGGCATCGACGTAGCCCACGCGGTGCCCGGCCGGGGCCAGGGCCGCCGTGAGGCCCGCCGCCAGCCGCTGGATGTCGCCGCAAGGGGCTCCCAGAAAAGCCAGCTCGTGGCGGGCAAATTCGCCGGTATCGGGGCGGGTGAGGTCGGCGTGTTTGGCGTGCTTCATGGGGGGTGTAACAATTTAGGAGGGAAAAGGCTTGGGGGGTGTCGCCCATACGATTACCTCACCCCCTAGCCCCCTCTCCAAAAAAGAGGGGGAACTAGTCTCTAGTTTTAAGTTCTAGCTTTTTAGAGCTAGTTCCCCCTCTTTTTTGGAGAGGGGGCTAGGGGGTGAGGTAATCGTGAGGTGCCGTCGCAAAACGCACCCCCCCCATGCTCTCTACCGCCGACGCTACCCGCCTCACCTTAGCCACTGCCCGCCCGCTGCCATCCGAAACCGTGCCGCTGCTCGATGCCAATGGCCGGGTGCTGCACCAAAACGTAGTAGCCGACCGTGACTTTCCGCCCTACGACCGGGTGACGATGGACGGCATTGCCTTGAATTTCGACGCCCTGCAAGCCGGGCAGCGCGAGTTTGCCATCGAGCGCACCCAGCTGGCCGGGGCCGCGCCGCAGCCGCTGGCCGACCCAGGGGCGGCTGTCGAAATTATGACTGGGGCCGCCCTGCCGCCCGGCACCGATACCGTTATTCGCTACGAAGACCTGGATTTTAGCGACGGGCCGCCGCGCCGCGCCACGGTGCGGGTGCTGCCGCCCCAACGGGGGCACAACATCCACGCCCGCGCCACCGACCAGCCGGCTGGGGCCGTACTACTGGTACCCGGCTGCCGGCTCGGCCCCGCCGAAATAGCCGTAGCCGCCACCGTGGGCGCGGCTACGCTGGCCGTGGCCCGGCGCCCCCGCCTGGCCGTGGTAAGCACCGGCGACGAGTTGGTGCCCATCACCCAAATTCCTTTATCCCACCAGATTCGACGCTCCAACGCGCCCATGCTGCAAGCCGCCCTGGCCGCCGACGGCGCGGTGAGCGAAGCGTTCCATTTCGACGATGACCTGGCTTCACTCAAGCAAGGGCTGCCGCCGCTGCTGGCGGGTTTTGATGCTGTGCTGCTCAGCGGCGGCGTAAGCAAGGGCAAGGCCGATTTTCTGCCGCAGGCGCTACGCGAATGCGGGGTGGAGCAGGTGTTTCACGGGGTGGCGCAGCGGCCGGGGCAGCCGTTCTGGTTTGGGCAGCGGCCGGGCGGGGCGGTGGTGTTTGCCATGCCCGGCAACCCGGTAGCCACGTTCGTGGCCTACTACCGCTACGTGCGCGGCTGGCTGCACCAGTGCCAGGGCCTCGCCCCTGCAAAGCCAGTTTTCGCGGAACTGGCGGCCCCCATTGATTTCACCCCAGCCCTCACCTATTTCCTGCCCGTGCGCCTGGCTCCGGCCCCCGACGGCCGCCTGTTGGCTTACCCCGAAACCACCAGCGGCTCCGGCGACCTGGCGAAGCTGCTCCTGGCCGATGGCCTGCTGGAACTGACGGCCGGACAAGCGCATTTTGCGGCGGGCACGGCGTGGCCGCTGTGGCGGTATCGATGAGGTGGGAGTGAAATTGTCATTGCGAGTGGAGCGAAGCGAAACGCGGCAATCGCACTAGAACGAACTGTTCGGGTGTCGTTCTGGTGCGATTGCCGCGTTCCGCTTCGCTCCACTCGCAATGACAATTTCACTTACCACCCTGCTAACCCACCGTCACCACCACGTACTTCGAGGTGGGGGTGTTGCTCACTTTGGCTACGCTGCCTACGGGCACCAGCGGGTTAGCCTCGGGCCAGTAGGCGGCTACGTTGCCCTTCGGAATGTCGTAGGGGATGACGATGAACTTCTCCACTGTGCGCTGCTGGCCCTGGTAGTGGCTGGTAATATCGACTACGGCGCGAGCCTGTAAATTGCGCTCGGCGATGTCGGCCTGGTTCATAAACAGCACGCGGCGCTCGCCGTGGATGCCCCGGTACCGGTCGTTGTACTCGTAGATGGTGGTGTTGAACTGGTCGTGACTGCGAATGGTCATCAGCACCAACTGGCCGGGCTCTAGGGCGGGCTTCTCCAGCTCGGTGGTGCTGAAGTTGGCTTTGCCGTTTTTGGTGGTGAACTTGCGTTCGCGGGGGCCGTTGGGTAGGTAGAAGCCGCCCGGCCGCCGCAGCTTCGCATTGAAGTCCTCGAAGCCGGGCACCACCCGCGCAATGTGGTCGCGGATAACGTCGTAGTTCTCGGTCATGGCTACCCAGTCGTCTAGGTCGGTGCGGTCGGGGCCGAGGGTGGCCATGGCGACGCCCGCCAGGATGGCGACTTCGCTCAGTATCTGGCCCGCCACGGGCACCAGCACGCCCTTGTTCTGGCTCACCACGCCCATCGAGTTTTCGCAGGAAGTGAGCTGGTGGCCCGACTTCTGCCTATCGATGTCGACGTGCGTGAAGCAGGGCAGCAACAGGCTGGTTTCGCCCGTTACGAGGTGGCCCCGGTTGAGCTTGGTGCCCACAAACACCGTGAGCTTCTGCTTCCGCATACCGGCCGCAATGACTTCGGTATCGGGGCCGGCGGCCAGCAGGTTGCCGCCCAGGCTGAAAAACACGCGGGCGTCGCCGTGGTACATGGCCTTGATGCACTCCACCGTGTCGTAGCCGTGCGCGCGGGGCGGCGCAAAGCCAAATTCTTTTTCCAGCGCATCCAGAAACGTTTCCGTAGGCTGCTCCCAGATGCCCATCGTGCGGTCGCCCTGCACGTTGGAGTGGCCGCGCACCGGGCAGGTGCCCGCCCCCGGCTTGCCGATGGCGCCTTTCAGCAGGTGCAGGTTCACAATTTCCTGGATAGTTTGCACGCCCTGGCGCTGCTGCGTGACGCCCATGGCCCAGCAGGTAACTATTTTCTGCTTGTGGGCCAGCAGGTTAGCCGCTTCCAACAGTTCGGCCCGGCTCACGCCGCTCACTTGCTCAATATCCTCCCAACTGGTGTGGCGAATGTTTTGCTCAAACGAGGCGAAGCCCGTGGCGAATTCTTCAATAAAGCCGTGGTCTACTACCTGGCCAGGGTTGAGGTCCTCGGCCTCGAACAGGTGCTTCATGATACCACGCAGCAGGGCCATGTCGCCATCCACCCGCACTTGCAGGAACACGTCGGTGATGGGGGTGCCGTCGCCGAGCAGGGCACCCAGCGCCCGCAGCGGGTTCATAAAGTCCTGCGGATTCTTGAAGTGGTTGAGCCCTGCCTCCAACAGCGGGTTGATGCTGATAATCTTGGCCCCGTTGCGCTTAGCCAGTTGCAGCGCCGAGAGCATGCGCGGGTGGTTGGTGCCAGGGTTTTGGCCGATAATGAGGATGACTTCGGCCTCATGAATGTCATTAAGCGTGACCGAGCCTTTGCCCAGCCCCAGCGTGGGGCTGAGCGCCGCGCCGCTGCTTTCGTGGCACATATTGGAGCAGTCGGGCAGGTTGTTGGTGCCAAACTGCCGCACGAACAGCTGGAACAAAAACGCCGGCTCGTTCGGCACTTTGCCCGAAGTGTAAAACACTGCCTCATTGGGCGAAGCCAGCGCATTCAGCTCCCGGCCCACCAGCTCAAACGCCTCGGCCCACGCAAGGGGCTCGTAGTGGGTGCCGCCCGGCCGCTTCACCAACGGGTGCGTGAGGCGACCCAGATTGTTGAGGTCGCGGTCCGTCATCTGCGACAGCTCGGCCAGACTGTGCCGGGCAAATAGGGCCGGGTCGGCGCGGCGGTCATCAGCATCAGAGGCAGTAGCCTTCGCCCCATTCTCGCAAAACTCAGCCAGCGAGCGGTGTCCGTCGGGGTCGGGCCAGGCGCACGAAGAGCAGTCAAACCCATCTTTCTGGTTGAGTTTCAGCAGCCCCCGCGTGCCCCGCGCTACGCCCGCCTCGCCCCAGCTAAACTCCACCGATTTAAGCACGGCCGTGACGCCGGCCGCCACTTTGGCCTGGGCATCGAGCCGCAGGCCGGTGAAGGCTTCGGGCGGCTGCGCCAGCACCGCAAACGCGTGCTTAGCCCCCGTCACATCGGGCGCCGCAATGGGGCGCTGGTCGCGCTCGTCTTGCGGGTCGGGCCGGTAGTGGTCGGGCGCCGGAGCCTCGCCCTGGCTGGGGCGCTCGCCGCTTTTAGGCGCATTATCTTCAGCAGCTTGCTGCCCAGGCTGCCCAGCCTGGCCGGAATGACTAACAGGTGATTCTTCCATAATCGCAGACCAAGACCGCAGATTTAACCGATTTTAACGGATTTAACGGATTTTTTGTGGTTCCGCTCATTTGGTAGCAGCAAATAAAACCAATAACTCATTGAGTAAGCGGAATCATAAAAAATCCGTTAAATCCGTTAAAATCGGTTAAATCTGCGGTCTGATTCGCTGGGAGTGGGTATAAATGTTAAAGCGGCCGTCGCGCACGAAACCCAGCAGGGTGAGGCCGAACTCGTCGGCAGATTCGACGGCCAGGCTGCTGGGAGCGCCCACGGCGGCCAGGATGGCTATGCCGGCTACGGCGGCTTTTTGCACCAACTCGAAGCTGGTGCGGCCGCTGAGCAAGGCAATATGCTGGTGTAATGGGAGTTGGCCGGTTAGTAGCGCGGCACCTACTACTTTGTCGAAGGCATTATGGCGGCCTACGTCTTCGCGCAGCAGCAGCAACTCGCCCGTGGCCGAGAAAAGGGCGGTGGCGTGCAGGCCACCAGTTTGCTCAAATACGGCCTGGGCCGCCCGCTGCCGCTCGGGCAGCTGGTGAATGAGGGTGGCGGGCACTTGGGGGCCGTCGGCCGGGGGCGGCACCGGGCTCGAAGCGGCTCGCACGGCCGCGATGCTGGTTTTGCCGCACACCCCGCAGCTGGAGGTGGTGTAGAAATGCCGTGTCAGCCGGTCGAGGTCGGGCGCTACGCCGGGGGTTAGCTCGGCTTGCATGACGTTGCCGCGCTCTTCGGGGCGGCGGGGGTCGGCGTGAGGCGTCAGGCTTTGTACGTCAGCTCGTTGGGCTATTATCCCTTCGCTGAGCAGAAAGCCCGCCACCAGCTCGGCATCGTGGCCGGGGGTGCGCATGGTCACGGCCAGGCTGCGGGTCTGGCGCTGCTGGGCGGGGCCGTAGCCCAGCACGATTTCCAGCGGGGCTTCCACAGCCAGCAAGTCGGTAGCCAGGGCGGCAGCGGTGCCTACTATTCGCTGCACGGTGGTGCGCTCGGCGCTGGGGCGGGCGTAAGCTGAAGCGTGATTAAAATCTGTCATTGCGAGCAACGCGAAGCAATCGCAACACTGCTTAAGCCTCCTGCAAATACTTCACCATCAGGGTAGCAGCTTGCTTGGCGGCGCTATGCTGGCCTAGTTTCTGGCGTAGCTGAGCGTAGCCGACTTTTTGGCGGGCAATGTAGGGGTCGTCGGTGAGCAGGCGCTTGAGTTCGTCGAGCAGGTTGCGGGCCGTGAAGTCGCCCTGGATAAACTCTTCTACCACCGTGTGGCCCACAATGAGATTGACCAGCGAAATGTAGGGCACCTTAATCACGGCTTTGCCTATCATATAAGTAAGGCCGCTGGTGCGGTAGCACACCACCTGGGGCACGTCGAAAAGGGCCGCTTCGAGGGTGGCCGTGCCACTGGTAACGAGCGCGGCGCTGGCTCGGCTCAGCAGGTCGAATGCCTGGTCGAATACCAGTTTAATACCGTTGCGCTCAAAGTGTTGGTAGTACCCCCGGTCGAGGTTGCTCACGGCGGCCACCACAAACTGGTAGTCCTGGAAGGCGGGCAGCACGGCCAGCATTTCGTGCAGCATTTCCTCAATTTCCTGTTTGCGCGAGCCGGGCAGCACCGCAATTATTTTGCGGGCCGGGTCGAGGCCGTGCCGGGCCATAAAGCCGGGGTCGGGCTGAAAGGTGGCTACCTCGTCGGCGGTAGGGTTGCCGATATAATCCACCTTGTAGTCGAAGCGCTGGTAGAATTCCTCCTCGAAGGGCAGAATGACGAACATGCGGTCGACGTAGGCCTTGATTTTTTCGCTGCGTTGCTGGTTCCAGGCCCATATTTTGGGCGAAATGTAATAGAACACCTTGATGCCCTGCGCTTTGGCCCAAGCCGCCATGCGCAGGTTGAAGCCGCCGTAGTCTACCAGAATCAGCACATCGGGGTGGTAAGTCAGGATATCGGCCTGGCACGCTTTCAGGTAGCCCCGAAATTTGAGCAGGCTCGTGGCCGTTTCCCAGAAGCCCATCACGGCCAGGTCGCGGTAGTGGCGCACCAGGTGCCCACCTACGGCCTCCATCTGGTCGCCGCCCCAGTAGCGGAAGTCGGCGGCCGGGTCCTGGCCCTGCAATTCGCGCAGCAGGTGGGCGGCGTGGGTGTCGCCGGAGCGCTCGCCGGCAATGAGGTAGTACTTCATAGAGAATTAAGAATTAGGAATTAAAAATTAAGAATTGAAAATGAAGTAGTTGCAGAATCAACCGTTTCAATTCCTAATTCTTAATTATTAATTCTTAATTCGGCGCTACGCGCCGTAGTATTCCACCGCATTGCGGGGGGTTTCGTAGATTTTGATGCAATGCAGCCGGGCCGGGGTGATGGCGGGCAACTCGCGCTCCAGGATTTGCCAAAAGGCAACGGCCAGGTTTTCGGTGCTGGCGAGCTGGCCCTGCAAAAACGGCACGTCGAGGTTGAGGTTTTTGTGGTCGACCTGCTCGGTAATATAGTCGCGGATGAGGTCGCTCAGAGCCTTTAGGTCTACCACGAAGCCGGTGTCGGGGTCGGGCTGGCCCTTCACGGTCACAATCAGCTCGTAGTTGTGGCCGTGCCAGTTTTCGTTGGCGCAGGGGCCAAATACTTCGGCGTTGCGCTCCTTGCTCCAGGCCGGGTTGTAGAGCTTGTGGGCGGCATTGAAGTGCTCGCGGCGGCTGACGTATAGCATAGTTTTGAGCTGTTAGCTTGTGGCTGTTAGCTGTTAGCTATTACTTGGCATCAGCCTGAAAGCCCAAAAAAAAGCTGACAGCTAACAGCTGGTAGCTAACAGCTAAAATTTCCTACGCAACAAAGATACAAAAAACGGCACCCCTAGCAGGGCCGTTACCAGGCCCACGGGCAAGCCGGCGGGTGGGTAGAGCAGGCGGGCCAGCAGGTCGCAAGCCAGCAGGAAGCTGCCGCCCAGCACCGCACAGAAGGCCAGGTTGAGGGGCCCAGTAGTGCCCAGCAGGCCCCGCGTGAGGTGCGGCACCACCAGCCCCACAAACCCGATGGGGCCGCACAGCGCTACCACCCCACCCGTGAGAGCCGCTGCCAGCGCCAGCAGCAGCCAACGCAGCCGCGCCACGGGCAGGCCCAAGGCCTGCGCCCGCTCTTCGCCCAGCAGCAGCAGGTTCAAGTCTTTTTGCAGGAAAACCAGCAGCCCCAGGCTCCCGGCCAGCACGGCAGCCGGGTAGCCCAGCACCGGCCAACCCGCCCGGTCAAACGACCCAAATGCCCAGAACACCACTGCTTGCAGGTTGCCTTGGTCGGCTCGCAAAAAGGTAATGAGCGACCCCACCGCCGCCGCCAGTGCCCCCACCGCCACGCCCCCCAGCAGCAGTGGCGCGGGCAGCACCCGCCCCCGCCGCGAGCCAATAGCCACCACCAGCACCGTGGCCAGCAGCCCACCCGCCAGCGCCGCCAGCGGCGGCAGATACAGCCCGCCCAGCGTAAGCGCTGGAAAAAACAAATACGTAATAATTGCCCCCAACGAAGCGCCCGACGCGGTACCCAGCAGATAGGGGTCAGCCAGCGGGTTCGTTACCAGCGTTTGCAGCAAATAGCCGCTTAGCGCCAGGCTCGCGCCGGCCAGCCACGCCAGCAGCAGCCGGGGCAGCCGCAGCTGCACCAGCACCAGTTGCGCCGGGTCGGTGGGGTCGTAGTGGCGCAGGGTGCGCAGAATAAACCCGTAGTCGGTGGCATAGGAGCCCACGCGCAGCCCCAGCCCCAGCAGCAGCACGGAGAGCAGGCAGCCAGCAAGCAAGTAGCGGGTGGGGAGGGGCATTTTTGGGGTTGGAGGATGTAGAACGGAGTGGCACTCCGTTCTGGCACGAAGCTCGCGGCTGCGCAACGAATAACAAGCCGACTTGCCGTCGGCGCGGCATAACGGAGTGCCACTCCGTTTTACTTCCTCAACAGCTCCCGCAGCTCCCGCACGGCCTCCACCACGCGGGGGCTGGGGCGCGTGAGCAGGTTGGGGGTAGCAGCGTACACGCGGCGGGTTTGGTAGGCGCGGGTGTGGCGCAACTCCGGGTTATTTTTGAAGAACGTGCTGTCTAGCTTGCCAAAGCGGCCGCCCAGCACCACGGCCGGGTCCAGCTTCAGCAGATACTCCCGCGTGAGGGCCGGGAAGGGCTGCGGAAAGGTTTCGCGCACCGCGTTCTGGCCCCCGGCCAACCGGATTTCGTCGGTAAAAAGTGTGTTCTGTCCATAGGCGTAAATCGGGTCGGTCGAGGCCAGAGCCAGCACCGTGAGTGGCACGCGGCTAGGCGGCACCGACGCCAGTAGCTTGAGTTGCTGCTGCAACGAGTCGGTGAGGTGGCGGGCCTGCGCCGGGCGGCCCAGCAGCCGGCCCAGGTCGGTGAGGCCTCGCAGCACGTCAGCCACGCAGCGGTAGCGCTGATAATACACCGGGATGCCCAACTGCCGCAGGCGCTCGGCCGCATCAAGCGGAGTCATGCCTTCCACGGTAAATACTACGTCGGGGTGCAGGGCCACGAGGCGCTCCATATCCAGGGGGTACGAGTTCACTAGGGGCTTGCGCAGCACGGCGACGGGGTAGTCGTCGGCTTGCGTGCGGGCGATGATGGTAGCCGTGTCGGCCACGACGTAGAGCATTTCGGTCATGCTCGGGGCCAGCGCCAGGATGCGGCGCGGGTGGGCAGGCAGGGTGAGGGCGCGGCTCAGGTCGTCATGCACGGCTACGGTGGCAACTGGGGCGGCAGGTTTGTTTTCGGACTGGCAGGCCACTAATCCTGCCAGCAGCAAGCTCGTAAAAGGCAAAAAGCGCATGGGCGCAAAGGTAGCGGTCGGGTGCAGGGCGCTACCTTTAAGGCCGGAATTTTGCCCTCCGCGATTACCTCACCCCCTAGCCCCCTCTCCCGTGGAGAGGGGGAACTAGTCTCTAATTCTAGTACTAGAGCTAGTTCCCCCTCTCCACGGGAGAGGGGGCTAGGGGGTGAGGTGAGCAGTTCGCGCCGTTCGCACAACAACCCCCTCCCTCCTATGATAGTCGTAACCGGAGCCGCCGGCTTCATCGCCAGCTGCCTAGTCTCGCGCCTCAACGCCGCTAATTTTAATGATGTGGTGGTAGTCGACAACTTCGCCGTGGAGAAAAAGCTACCCAACATCGAGGGCAAAAAGCTGCGCCAATACGTCGACCGCGAGGAGTTTTTCGAGTGGCTCGACCAGCACCACGAGCAGGTAGAATTCGTGTTCCACCTCGGGGCCCGCACCGACACCACCGAGCAGGACCCGGCCGTGTTCGACCTGCTCAACCTCAACTACAGCAAGCAAATGTGGCAGGCCTGCGTGCGCTACCAGCTACCGCTGGTGTACGCCAGCAGCGGCGCCACCTACGGCGACGGCCGCCTTGGCTACTCCGACCAGGACGACGCCCTGCCCTACCAGCTGCGCCCCCTGAACCCCTACGGCGACTCCAAAAACGACTTCGACCGGTGGGCACTGGCGCAGGAGGAGAAACCGTATTTCTGGGCCGGCCTCAAGTTCTTCAACGTCTACGGCCCCAACGAGTACCACAAGGGCCGCATGGCCTCCGTCATCCTGCACGCCTACCGTCAGATTCGCGAAAACGGCTCGATGCAGCTGTTCCGCTCGCACAACCCCGAGTACGTAGACGGTGGCCAGATGCGCGACTTCGTGTACGTGAAGGACGTGGTAGAAGTGTGCTATTTTTTCCTGCACCACCGCACCCACTCGGGCCTCTACAACCTCGGCACCGGTCAGGCCCGCACCTTCCAGGACCTGGCCCTGAGCACCTTCGCGGCGCTGGGTTTGCCGCCCGACATCCGTTTCCGCGACACCCCCGAAGACATCCGCGACACCTACCAGTACTTCACCGAAGCCGACATGCGCAAGCTCCGCAGTGCGGGCTACAACTTGTCGTTTGCGTCGTTGGAGGAGGGTATTCGGGACTACGTGCAGGGGTATCTGGTGGGGGGGAAGTATTATTAACCTCTTACTTAAACCCTTGAAAAGGAACACCTATCCAATCAAACCGTGAGCCGCAGGAAATTATTCACAGGCGCTATACTACTGGCATTATTTACCGTTTGCTGGGCTTGGTGGAGCAACTCACAGGTTGAAAAGCGACGCTTGGTAATGCGCTCCATCGGCCCCAGCATGAGTCAGGTTGAAATAGAAGCTCGGTTATCGAAACCCGATTTAATTTCTCAATGCGAAATGGATTCAACAGCATCTGGTTTCTGCCAGCAATTACATTATGAGTCACCAACAATGACTATCACGCTAAAACGTGGAGTCGCAGTGGCCGCTTCCTTTTATGAAGGCAAGTCAGAAACCGTAATTTTCGAGTGATAAAAAAGCCCTTCATGCTCGTTGCATAAAGGGCTTTTTTATCACTCGAAAATTACTACTTCACCGTACCCGCGCCCTTCGTGGCACTCGCGGCCCGGCCGCCCGGCTTGAGCAGCGCGGCGTAGCGGTTGGGGTCATTGAGGACGGCGATGGCGGCTTGAATGTTGGGGTCGTCGTCGAAGCCGGCTTCAGTGCGGCCCTTCTCGTAGTAGTAGCGCGAGGCAATTTCCTCTTCCAGCAGCTCCTTTATTTCGGGCTTGAAGCGGGTGAGGTCGTTGGTTTTATTGAGGGCAACTTTGCGCTTGATGGCTTCCAGCTCCACTTTCACGTCGTCGTAGTGCTTTTCGTCTTTCACCTTTTTGGTGAGGTCGGTCAGCGACTTTTCGGCGTCGGTGCTGTAGCTCATGGTTTTGCCACCGAGGTAAGCCACGAACTTCTGGTAGTCGGCATCCGAGAGCTTAAATTCTTTGGCCGGCACAATGGTGGCGTGCTCGGAGCGGTAGCGGGTGGCGTAGTCGAAGAGGTAGTTGCGCTGTAAAAGCACGCGGGTAATATCGGCAATCTCACGGTCCTGAATATCAATATCGGGGGCCACGCCGCCGCCGTCGTACACCGTGCGGCCGGCCTGGGTTTTGAAGGCCGTGCGCAGCGAGTCGGGGAACTTGGTGAGCGAGCCGTCTTCTCCCCGGTGCGAATAGTCGATTTCCTGGATGCAGCGGCCGCTGGGGATATAGTACTTGGCAGTCGTCACCTTCAGCTGCGAGTTGTAGCTCAGCGGCCGGGTGGCTTGCACGAGGCCCTTGCCGAAGGTGCGCTCACCTACAAGCACCGCCCGGTCGTAGTCCTGCAGCACCCCCGACACAATTTCCGAGGCCGAGGCCGAGCGGTTGCTGGTAATAATGGCAATCGGAATCTGGGTGTCGAGCGGCAGGTCGAGCGCCTTGTACACTTTGTTCCACTCCGTCACCTTGCCCTTGGTGCTTACCACATCCATCCCCTTGTCTACGAATAGGTTAGAGATATTAACCGCCTCATTGAGCAAGCCACCGGGGTTATCGCGAATGTCGAACACCAGCTTTTTGGCGCCTTTTTCCTTGAGCTTCGTCACGGCGTCGCGCACTTCGCGGCCCGCGTCCATGGTGAAGCCTGAGAGTTGGAAATACCCAATATCAGCAGTCAGCATCCCGTAGTAGGGCACGTTGTTGACCTGGATTTTATCGCGGGTAACGTTGATTTCCACAGGCTTATCCTGGCCATAGCGCGTCACCATGAGCTTCACCACCGAGTTGGCCTGCCCTTTAAGGAGCTTGCTAATGTCGGCGTTCGTCTTCTTTTCGAGGTTGATGCTGTTGATAGTCAGGATTTCATCGCCCGGCAGCAGGCCTGCCTTTTGGGCCGGGTATCCTTCGGTGGCGCTCTGCACGATGGTTTTACCGTTGCGCTTCACTATAAACGCCCCAATGCCGCCGTACTGCCCGGTGGTCATGGTGCGGAAGTCCTCGATATCGTCTTCCGGAATATAGTTCGTGTAGGGGTCGAGCGAGCGCAACATCCCGTCGATGCCCGTTTTCATGAGCTTGCCGGGCGTCACCTCGTCCACGTAGTACGTGTTCACCTCTTTGAACAAGGTGGCAAAAATGTCGAGGTTTTTGGCAATCTCGAAGTAGCGCTCACTGTCGGAAGCGGCCCGGAAGCTGACGAGGCCCAGCGTACCAAGCGCCAGCGAGGATAGAAGTAGTTTACGGGTAGTCATCGGGCGAAAAGATACTATAAATAAAGTAAGAAAGCTAGCTGAACGCCAAGCGTGGCTGACGCTCGGTTTTCTCCTTATAGTAAGGACAGGCGAAACTACGGCGCGGGTTGCACCGAAGATTCAGCGAGTAAACGATTCAGCCCGGAAATTAATTTTTTTTCCAACAGCGGCAGCTCGCTTTTTTCCTTACCCGTGTAGAGAATGCCCAGCAGTGCCACTGGATGGCCGTTTTCGGCTTCGAGCAGGCGGTATTTGTTGAGGCGGTAGGCCTCGCGCACGAGGCGCTTGAGGCGGTTGCGGTCCACGGCCCGCTTAAAGGTGCGCTTGCTCACGCTCACCAGCACCTGCGGCGGGTCGCTGCTGCGGACCGGGGCGGGCAGCCACGTCAGGCGCAGCGGGTACACGCCCAGGGAAGGGTTTTGCTTATTGAAGAGTTGCTCGATGAGTTTTTTGCGGCACAGGTGCTCCGCCTTCGGAAACGTGTAGCGGCGGCTGGGGAGCGACGGTTGGGGAGCTGGTAGTTCGCTCACGGGGCAGCGGAAAGTAAAGTAGAAACGCAGCAAAGCCGCGTAGCGGCGGCCGGCTGCCAGAGCAGCTTGCCGCCGCTACGCGGCTGCTATAGTAGTTGGGCTAAGCTAACAGCTCAGCAGCTATCAGCTTGGTTTCCTAGCGCTTGTGGCGGCCTTCGTCCGATACGGTGAGGCGCTTGCGGCCTTTGGCGCGGCGGCGGGCCAGCACGTTGCGGCCGTTGGCGGTTTCCATACGGTTGCGGAAACCATGCTTATTGCGGCGCTTACGCTGCGAGGGCTGATAGGTACGTTTCATGTCAGGTCAGATTGCGAGTTGGGCCGGCAAAGGTACGGGTTTGCTTTTAGATAAGCAACTGGCCGCGCGTTTTTTGTAACGGCTGTCCCTGGCGCGGGCCTCTGGCCCGTGCCGACAGGTCGCAGGCCTCTGGCCTGCAACGCCAGAACAAAACCCGAACGAAGTCGCCCTCCCCGTTGCAGGCCAGAGGCCTGCGACTTGTCGGCACGGGCCAGAGGCCCGCGCCAGGGACACCGCTACCGCACCCGCCCCAACGAAACGTCCAGCTCGGCCGTTGTACTGCTGCTATGACTTACTACCACGTTTCGTTCGAGAACCCGCTCACGTTTTACCTCCAGATTCAGCTTATGGTGGAGGTGCCGGCCGATGCTGCCGAGCCCTTGGCCCTGCAGTTGCCGGCCTGGCGGCCCGGCCGCTACGAGCTGCAAAACTTCGCCCAGAAGCTGCAGCGGGTGGAAGTGAGCGATGCCGAAACCAACGAGCCTCTCCCGTACCGCAAAGTCACCAAAGACCGCTGGGAAGTGAGCGGCGCGGCCGGCCGTAGCGTGCGGGTACGCTATAATTTCTACGCCCACCAGATGGATGCCGGCGGCTCCTGGCTCGATGAAACCCAGCTTTACCTGAACCCCGTGCAGGCGCTCATGTACGCCGAGGGGCGCCAGAACGAGCCGTGCCAGCTTACGCTGGCGCTGCCGCCCGACTGGCGCCTGGCCTGCGGCCTGGCGCAGTCGGCTCCTAATGTGCTGCAAGCCACTGATTTCGACCAAATCGCCGATGCGCCGCTCATTGCCAGCCCCACCATTCAGCACCAGCAGTACGAGGCTGGGGGCGTGCCCTTCCACGTGTGGGCGCAGGGCGAGGAGGCGCTCGTTAACTGGCCCAGGCTACTGGCCGATTTCAAGGCGTTTTCGGAGGTGCAGCTGGCGCTGTTTGGCAGCTTCCCGGTGGCCGACTACCACTTCCTGAACCAGTTTTTGCCCTACAAGCACTACCACGGCGTAGAGCACCACAACTCGACGGTGATTGTGCTGGGGCCGGCCGAATTGCTCATGGCCGAGGCGCTCTATAAGGAGTTGCTGGGCGTGAGCTGTCACGAGCTGTTTCATACCTGGAACATCAAGGCCATCCGCCCGGCCGAGATGCAGCCCTACGACTACGCCCGCGAAAACTACTTCCGCACCTGCTACATCGCCGAGGGCCTTACCACTTACTACGGCGAATACCTGTTGGCCCGCGCCCAGGTACGTACTCCCGCCCAATACTTTGAGGAGTTGAACACGGTGCTACGCAAGCACTACGACGACGCGGGCGGCCAAAACCTGAGCCTGGCCGATGCCAGTATGGACCTCTGGCTCGACGGCTACCGCCCCGGCGTGCCCGACCGCAAGGTGAGCGTGTACCACAAAGGTGCCCTAGCCGCCCTGCTGCTCGACCTTACCCTGCGGCAACTCCACGGCCACGCCCAAAGCCTCGACGACGTGATGCGGCGGCTCTACGACGAGTTCGGCAAAACCGGCATTGGCTACACCGACGAGGACTACGCCCGCATTGTGGGCGAGGTAGCCGGTCGCAAGATGAAGGTGTATTTCGACAAATTCATCAACGGCACTGCGCCCCTGCAAGAACCGCTCGACAAGGCCCTGCGCACGGTGGGCTGCCAGCTGGTGGCGCACGAAAATGCCTCAGCTTCGGAGGGCAGCTTCGGCTTCCGCACGGTGGTGAAAAACGAGCGCACCGAAGTCAGCTACATCTGGCCCGACTCGCCGGCCGCCGCCGTGCTCACCGTAGACGATGAGTTGGTGGCCGTAAACGGCCGCCGCATAGATATGAACCTGCACACCCTGCTCAGCACCACCGATGCGCCCCACTACGAGCTAGCCGTGTTTCGCCAGAACCGCCTACTGCTGGTAGAGCTGGCCGCCGAGCCAGGCGCGGCCTATGGAGTACGCTACACCGTAGAAAAGCTCGAAGAAGCCGATACCGCCCAAAAAGCCGGGTTCCAGAAATGGTTGGGCTGGGAGTTTTAAGTTCTCCTGCTATGTAGTTGGCAAACCCCAACGGGGTTTGCCAACTACATAGCAGCGGTTAGGTTGTGGGACTTAGCTACGTTGTCCTAATCTGTGCGAAACTTAAAGCCTAGCAGCCAGGCTTTCTCGTTGCGCCACACGACCCAGCAGGTGCGCTCCAGGCCGGTATCGGGCTGGTAGCGCAGCTTCAGCCAGTAGCCTTGCACCAGTACGGGGTAAAATTTTACGTCGTCGAGGTTTTGGATGGTCAGTCCTACCAGTAAGTCTTTGCCGGGCGGGGGCAGGTGGCGCAAGTCATAGGGCTGGTCGTAGAGGATGTGGCGGTCCCACTGGCGCACAAACTGGAAGTAGTCGCCCTGCCGGGCGCGCTCCTGCATGTACTGTTTCCAGGTGTAGAATGTGCCGGTGCCCGGCCGGAGATAGGCGCGGTGGCCCAGGGTGTCGAGTACCAGTTCGGTGTAGCGGCGGGTGGCTTTCAGGCAAATAAACTTTATACCCTCGCCGCCCCCACACTCAAACGGTTGGATGGGGCCGTGATGATACGCCGTGGGCTCGGCGCACTGCATGCAGGTGGGGCAGGTAGTGCGTTCCGGTGTGAGGCTGAGCAGGTGGTGCTGCGTGAGGCTGTCCTGAAACAGCGGAATGGAATCGGCAAAAAAGCGCGTATGCTGCTCGGTGAGCACCAACAGGCCCGCGCCTAGCTTATCGAACGGGGCGGCTAGAGCTTGGTGAGCAGGCTGCTCGGTGCAGCCCGGCAGAACCAGGCTGGCCAGTAGCAGGGTGAGGGTAATTTTTGACGTCATGTGCGCGAGAGCTAAGCGAGAGCTTGCTACTGGATGCGCAAGTACGCCGCTACGGGTATTTCGCCCCGCCACCAGCCCCGCGGCAGCTGCTACCAGGGGCTGATGCCGGTTTCCGGCGCGTTGTCGTCGCTGAAAAACTGGCTGGTGGGGCCATCGGGGCCGAGCAGGACAGCTTTTACCACGCGGGCAGCGGCATCGGCCACGCTGCTGGGGCCGCTGTGGTGGTTGAAATCGGTGGCGGTGTAGCCGGGGTCTACGGCGTTCACCTTGAAGGGCGTATCGCGCAGCTCGTAAGCCAGCATAATGGTATAGGCGTTCAGGGCGGCCTTGGAGGGCTGGTAGGCCGCGCCTTTCACGGCGTAGTATTTCCAGGTGGGGTCGGTGTGCAGCGTGAGCGAGCCCAGGCCCGACGTGACGTTGACAATGCGGGGTGCGGGCGACTGGCGCAGCAGGTCGATAAACGCCTGCGTCACCTCGATTACCCCGAACACGTTGGTGTCGAATACCTCCCGAATGGTGCCGAGGCTGGTGCCCAGCGCCGGCTGCGCCATGCCCCCCAGGATGCCCGCATTGTTGATGAGTACGTCGAGCACCGGCGTTTTCTGACCCAGCGCCGCACGGGCGGCGGCGATGGAGGCGCTGTCCGTTACATCGAGCAGGAGCGGCTCTACCTGGGCGAAGCCTTCGGCCTTCAGCTGGCCGACGGCCTGCTGGCCTTTTTGGGCGTCGCGGCTGCCCAGGTACACATAATACCCATGCTGGAGTAGCTGGCGGGCGGCTTCAAAGCCGATGCTCTTGTTGGCACCGGTGATGAGGGCTGTCTTCATGGTTGCTGTTGGTCAAATAATTAACAGCACAAAATTACCGGGCGCTATCACCGTAGCTGGCACCCATTTCGCGGTATCACTGGTACATTTTGCGGATGCTGGCCCGGTACTCGGCCGGGGTCAGGCCGGTTTCGCGCTTGAAGAAGCGGTTGAAATAGGAGGCATCCGAAAAGCCCAGGTCGAAGGCCAGCTCCTTGAGCGACTGCGGGGTGTAAAACAGCAGGCGCTTGGCCTCCAGCACCAGCCGCTCGTGCAGGTGCTTGATGGCCGACTTGCCGCTTTGCGCCTTCACTACCTCGCTCAGATGCCCCGCCGAAATATGCAGCCGCGCCGCGTAGGCGCTCACCTCGTGCAGCTCGCGGAAATTTGCTTCAATACTCGCCTGGTAGGTGCGGAGCAGCCGCTGGTCGGCCGAGGGCTCGCCGCCCGGAAACTGCTCGGTATACAAGCGGCTCAGGTAGGTGAGCAGCACCAGTAGGTAGGCGCTCAGCATCTGGTGCTGCCACTGGCCGGGGCGGCGGTGCTCGGCTTCGAGCTTCGCCAGCAGGTCGTCTACTACGGCTTCATCGGCCGGTGCCAGGAGCAGCTCGTGCCCGTGGTGCGGGTTCTGGATGAGCGGCAGGCTGCGCAGCGCCGCGTGCTGCTGCAAGGCCAGGAACTCGCTCGTAAATGTGAGGCGGGTGCCCCAGAAGGGCGTAGGCTCCTCCTTCACCAGCATCTGGCTGGGGCTGGAGAAGTACAGCGCGTGGTTTTGGCGCACGTAGGGCACGGCATCTATCCAGTGCCGGCCACGGGTGTGCTTCACGAAAACCAGCATATAATACGCCTTGCGGTGCGGCAGCAGTACGTCGGCTTCGTAGGGCAACTCGCCCGCCGAGCGCCGGATGGAGAACGAGTTGCTCCCCGTTGTTTCATCCCGCTCAAACGGGTATATCGGCACCGGCTGCGGGCTGGTAAGCGTTTGCATACCCCAAATTTACGGCCGGCGCAACGTGGTATTTATTACCCCTGCGCCACGCCCTCCGCTACCGGGGGCGGCAGCGGTTGGCGTAGCTGGGTGCTTCCTGTTGCCAGCTCTACCGTTTAGCTTGTCTCACCTTAACTTCAACTCCTTATGGCCACACTCAAAATCGACACTAACGGCCAGTTTACCCAAGCCGAAGTAGAACTATCGCTGGTGCGCGATAAGGACACCGGCCAGTACGTAGCCTACTGCCCCGCGCTGCAACTCTCCTCGTACGGTGACACCGAAGCCGAAGCGCAAACTGCTTTTGAGGAAGCATTACAGCTTTTTATTCGAGACACCGCCGAGCGCGGCACCCTCGCCCCGTTGCTGCTAGCGCTGGGTTGGCAGCCTGCCGAAAGCACCAGCCTGAACCAACCGTAAGTCTACCTAACTTCGTGCCGTGACGCGCCAGGCTCCATCGCCTGCCCCGTGCCACGACAAAGTCCTCGGTTGTACCAACCGGGGCATTTTTTTGCCCTGAAAACAAGTAACCCGCCTGGTGCGCGTGAGTTGGGAAACTCAGAGGCGTGGCGGGTTTTGTTGGGACAAAGATAAGCGGGTTTCGCCGCCCTCCCCGCCCCGCCCGGCGGCCCTGGCGGCACGGCGGGCGCTGGGGTTTCACTCCAACGCCGCCCCCGAAAACACGCCCGCCGCTACCGGGGGCGGCAGCGGCTAAGAGAAGCTAAGGCTACTTAGGCTGGAACCCCCAGCACCGCTCCTGCGCCCCGCTCGTCGGCCCTGGCGGCACGGCGGGCGCTGGGGTTTCACTCCAACGCCGCCCCCGAAAACACGCCCGCCGCTACCGGGGCGGCAGCGGCGGGGGGAAACTATGGAATCTGGTTTAGCCTAAGCCGCTTGCCGCCACGGCTGGGCCACCGCCGCGACTTCGACGGCGGGCAGCGTCAGCACAGCTTGCGTGTGGCCATCAAGCCGAATAAACTCTACTTCGTAGGCTTCTCCTTGGGCATGCACTAATACGATAGTACCCAACGCCCCAGCGGCCAGACCACATTCCGGATGGGCTTTTTGCAACTGCACGGTGTCTAATTCAGCAAAGGGATACATCAGCGGTCAAGTAGGTGAGCGGTAATCAGCAAAACGAGGATGCCAGGCGATTGTTCCATCCACACGGTTCGGATAGGGTACTCCCGCCCATTAGGTGCGAGCAATGGTCCATCCACTACAAATTTAACGCCGTAGGGCGACTGTTTCTCTTCCATTACAGTGCCGCTGTGGCCGTGCTGAATCAGGTCGGCTATCAGTTGCTCATACTGCTGCCGCGAGTACCCAATGCCAAGAAAGAACCGCGCTTTGGCCCCGCCAACCGGATGGTCAGGATTGAGCAGGTACTCCTGCACTTTGGCAGGCGCTATAAACAGCGGCTTGTCGTGAAGCGTCATTGGGCAAAGTTATTACCCCTAGCGCCCCCGCGCCCCGCCCGGCGGCCCTGGCGGCACGGCGGGCGCTTGGGTTTCATTCCAATGCCGCCCCTCGAAACACGCCCGCCGCTACCGGGGGCGGCAGCGGCTGAGGGAAGCTAGGGTTTCATTATTGATTTATACAAAAAACTCACCCAAATAGGCTTTAAACATTTCATCAATGGTAAAATTTTCGTCTTGGATGTGCTTAGGCTGGCTCTTGAGCTTGATAAAGTTTTTATGGTGATTAAAGACTCTTTCCGCTAGCTTCTCACTAGCATCATTGTTAAAATAGCCGCCCATTTCTGATTTCTTGAACCCGATGTTTTGGCGTAAGACATCTGCTAAAGCTATGTTAATACAAAAGGAAACGGCAAAACTTCTTTTTAAAAGCTCGGATTCATCCGTGGCAATTATCTGCTTATCCTGCATGTACTTTAAACTCCCAACTTCCACAAGCAAGGTAAGCACATTGTTAGTTTCACTATCAGACTCATTAGCCACTCCCCTTCTCACTGAGAACTCACCGTATTTTTTGACCAGGTTTTTATAGACTCTTGAACACAGATTATGTAGCTCACTCATAGAAATGGCATGTTCTGCATAATTCAAAGCATTCTCAACAAACTTTTCAGTAAATTTCATAGGAATTAAGTGATTTTGGGAAACAGATTTACTTAGGTTCCGGCAGAGATAAATAGCCTTTTTTGCCAAGCATCAGCATCACTTGGCGCAACCATAAGGTATTTTTCTTTTCAGCGAACTTGAAACTAAAAATACTTTTTGAATTTATGTACTTAATATATTCCTCGCCTAAATCCAAATCGTCGTAAGATTTAAAATTTGAATTATAATCAAAGGTATTCACAACTCGAAGGAACTTCCTATAGTCCTCGTACGCCCTATATAATTCAGAAAGCTTTTCCAATGAATACTTTTCATCACCATTATTCACATTGGAAAGTTCAAGTTTGACCGCCTGCAAAAAATAAAGCTTAGGCTGTCCACTTAGGTAGGAATCGGCCTGCTCAATCCGATGGAAAACGTTTTGAACAATTGACTGACGCATAAACGAAGAAATCAATCCAAAGTCAATTCCTAATAGAATCATTATAGACGCAATTTTCATTGCTGGCTTACTACCTAACCCTAATTTATCGAGTAATAATGGCCCAAATGGTCTCAATCGAGCTGAGCACAACTGAGAAAGTTTAATCAAGTTTATTTGCTGTATAGATTGTTCGACATCTTTTACATTTTCCACCAAAGAGTCGAACATCCAATCACTAGCATACTGATTGCAGCAAAATTCTATTGGTGTTACCCAGTACCTTCTCAAATAGGTCAGCATAAACAGTGCCTGTTCAAACCCTTTAAGATTGTAGTCCCAAAGACCCGGAAGGCTATATCTTGCTAATGAGCCTGCGTAGTACTGCGATGGAAGCGTCTGCGATTCCGAAACTGCTTCTACTATGTCTTCTTCTTTTATAAACGGATTGCGAGTAAATAATACGGCATCAGATTTACGAGTGTCCAGTCCTATGCTATCAAAGACAAGCAAGTAATCTTTCTCCATTGCTTTATGAATTTGAAAAAAGGACATCGTTCTAATGAAGTACGATGTCCTTTTTTTTTACTTGAAGTTGTTTCCCTACGACCCACACGCCTCGCAGGCGTCCGGGTTATCAAGCGAGCAGCTCATGTCGCTTTGGTTCTGCGCTACGTCGGCGTAGACGGGTTCCAGGGTTTCGGCGGCTTGCTTTTCCACCGTGCGCCTTCGGGTAAGCTCACCAAACATACTACTTTATTTCGACTTCGGGCCGGGGTCGAACCTAAAAGCGTTTCCGCCCGTTATATTTGCAGCGTGACTCACCTAGGCCCAGTGGCCTTGGCAGGGCCACAAAAAGTCCTCGGTTTTTCAACCGGGGCATTTTTTTACCCCCTTACTATGCCCTGAGGGTCTTTAGGGGATGCCTCTTTCAGCAATAAGCTATCTAGGGTGTCGAAAAGGTATTGAAGACCGAACTTCTTCAAGCTGCCCTTCGGGTACTCCTTGCGATACAGAGAATATGCTATCGCATCCACAGCTTGGACGAAAAAGGAGTGCTTTGATTCTCTGAAAAAAGCATCCTCAATAATGTTATTGATGACCGGGTTATAGTAGCCGGAGAACTTCGAAGGCACCGGGTTGTACACCCTCATCCTACGCAACAGTTTTCGCAACAGCACTTCGTCAGTATCATCGCTGACAATGATACCCTTCCCTTTACATTTCTTGAGAAATGTGTCGTAGCGCTGTATCAATCGCGTCCATGCTAGCTCTTGATAGGACGTTTGAGTCTGCAAGCTTTGCTTGTCAAGGCAAATGTTAATAATCTTGCTTTCAGGAAAAATACTTGGAATCTCTGTTATAAAGCTCTTCAAGATTGAGATTCGACTTGATTTTGGAATTGTCCGGTAAGCCTCAATTTTGTCGATGCGTACCAGTTCGCTGCTGTGAATCTCTTCACGTTCAGGTAAGCCGGTTGCCTTTTTGACTAATTTTCGAAACTTTACCAGCCGCTCCAGAGAATTGCTCCACTCACTAATTGGAACAATTAGGCCTGTTAGAATGAAATGCGGTGAGTTCCCACCGGTATACACACCAGGGTCACCGCTTTCATCCACATACATGAGATACATGTCTTGTTGAAAAATATAAAAATGCCCCTCCGGTTTGAAGGGGCATTTTTACTATAAATATCTACGACCCACACGCCTCACAGGCGTCCGGGTTATCGAGCGAGCAGCTCATGTCGCTTTGGTTCTGCGCTACGTCGGCGTAGACGGGTTCCAGGGTTTCGGCGGCTTGCTTTTCGACCGTGAACTTGATGGCGTCGGCGGCGGCTTTGGTGCGCAGGTAGTACATGCCCGTTTTGAGGCCGCGCTTCCAGGAGTGGAAGTGCATGCTGGTGAGCTTGCCGAAGTTGGGGTTCTGCACGTGCAGGTTCAGGCTCTGGCTCTGGCAGATGTAGGCACCCCGGTCGGCGGCCATGTCGATGATGGTGCGCTGCGAGATTTCCCACACCGTCTTGTAGAGGTCCTTGATGTGCTGCGGCACCCGCGCAATGCCCTGCACCGAACCGTTGGCCGCGATGATGTCCTGCTTCATCTGCTCGTTCCAGAGGCCCAGCTTCACCAGGTCTTTGAGCAAGTGCTTGTTCACCACCATAAACTCGCCGCTGAGCACGCGCCGCACGTAAATATTGCTCGTGTAGGGCTCAAACGACTCGTTGTTGCCCAGGATTTGGGCGGTGCTGGCGGTGGGCATGGGCGCCACCAGCAGCGAGTTGCGCACACCGTGCTGCACCACCTCGCCGCGCAGCGTGTCCCAGTCCCAGCGGCCCGACTTGGGCGTGACGCCCCAGAGGTCGAACTGGAAGCGGCCCTCGCTCAGGGGCGAGCCGGGGAAGGTTTCGTAGGCCCCGTCCTGGATGGCGAGGTCCTTCGAAGCCGTCATGGCGGCGAAGTAAATCGTCTCGAAAATATCCTCGTTCAGGCCCTTGGCTTCGTCGCTCTCGAAGGGCATCCGCAGGGCAATAAACGTATCGGCTAGGCCCTGCACCCCCAGCCCAATGGGCCGGTGGCGGAAGTTGGAGCGCTCGGTTTCGGGCACCGGGTAGTAGTTCACGTCGATTACCTTGTTGAGGTTCAGCGTGGTCTGGTACGTGATGTCGTAGAGCGTCTGGTGGTCGAAGGTGAGGTTGCCGGCGGCGTCTTCCACCAGGTACCGGGGTAAGGCTAAGGAAGCAAGATTGCAAACTGCAATCTCATCCTTATCCGTATATTCCATAATCTCGGTGCAAAGGTTAGACGACTTAATCGTGCCCAGGTTTTGCTGGTTGCTTTTGCCGTTGGCGGCATCCTTGAAGAGCATGTAGGGCGTGCCCGTCTCGGTCTGGCTTTCCAGGATGTGGAACCACAGTTCCTGCGCCTTGATGGTTTTGCGGCCGCGCCCTTCGCGCTCGTACTTGGTGTAGAGCTTCTCAAACTCGGGGCCCCACGAGTCGCTGAGGCCGGGGCACTCGTGGGGGCACATCAGCGTCCAGTCGCCGTTGGCTTCCACGCGCTTCATGAACAAGTCGGGCGTCCAGAGGGCGTAAAACAGGTCGCGGGCGCGCATTTCCTCTTTGCCGTGGTTCTTCTTGAGGTCCAGAAACTCGAAGATATCGGCGTGCCAGGGCTCCAGGTAAATGGCGAACGCGCCCTTGCGCTTGCCGCCGCCCTGGTCCACGTAGCGGGCCGTATCGTTGAATACCTTGAGCATCGGCACCAGCCCGTTGGAGTTGCCGTTGGTGCCCTTGATGTAGGAGCCCGTGGCGCGCACGTTGTGCACCGCCAGCCCGATGCCGCCCGCCGATTGCGAAATCAGCGCGCAGTCCTTCAGCGTCTCATAAATGCCCTCAATCGAGTCGTCCTTCACCGTAAGCAGGAAGCACGACGACATCTGCGGCTTCGGGGTGCCGGCGTTGAACAAGGTGGGCGTGGCGTGGGTCATCCAGCGCTCGCTCATCATGTTGTACGTCTTGATGGCCGACTCAATATCCTCCTTGTGGATGCCCACCGACACGCGCATGAGCATGTGCTGCGGCCGCTCCACCACCTTGCCATCGAGGCGCAGCAGGTACGAGCGCTCCAGCGTCTTGAAGCCAAAAAAGTCGTAGTTATAGTCGCGGTCGTAGATAATGGCCGAATCCAGAGTGTGGGCGTGCTTGTGAATCACCTCCCACACGTCCTTGGCGATGAGCGAGGCGTTGTCGCCGTTCTTGGGGTCTTCGTAGGTATACAGCCGCTTCATGGTGCTCGAAAACGACTTGCTCGTGACCTTGTGCAGGTTGCTGACCGCGATGCGGGCCGCCAGAATCGCGTAGTCGGGGTGGCGCGTGGTGAGCGAGGCGGCGGTTTCGGCAGCCAGGTTGTCCAGCTCCACGGTGGTCACGCCGTCGTAGATGCCGTCAATCACCTTCTTAGCCACCTCGATGGGCGAGACGAAATTCTGGTTCAGCCCGTAGCAGAGCTTTTCGATGCGGGCGGTGACTTTGTCGAACTTGACCGACTCGCGGCGGCCATCGCGTTTGATTACGAGCATGTTATAGGGAGTGCTTGGGGTGAGCGGAGGCTAGAAAGGGAGGCTGCCGTTGCTAACGGCAGTGGCTTTGAAAGCTGGAAATTAGTTCCCATGTTTCGGAGAGCCAAAGGAAAAATTTAGAAGTTTTCCACATAGCCTGAAAATGAGGCTGCCCGGCCGTTTTTTAAGAAACGGGCCGGGCGGCAGCGGGGCGGGTTAGGCTTTTTGGTTGTATATACTGCTACTTCGGGGTCGTTTTTTGGGGCGGCGTTGGGTGGGAGGCAGCGCGGGCAGAGTCGGCGGCTTTAGTTGCCTCATTTGTTTTTCGAAGTCTCTCAACCTCAAAAATAAAGTTAGCCGAATCAGCTGCTTGGGCTGCCGCCGACTCACCGAATAAACCAGCTCGACCCGTGCGCCTGACAGTGCCCTTGGGGTCGTTCCATTCCGGGTGCCAGTACAGGAAACGTTCCGCATCTGTTAGGTGGGCACATACGCAGTTGGGCTTGGTGGGCCGGTCTGTGAAAACCAAGTGGTACAACTCGGCTTGCTTTTCCACACTCAAGTCAGGGAATGGGGTACTCGCGAACAGTGGGGCCGACAACATGCTTACCACATTAGCCATAGGGTCATGCAGTGGAGGCCGCCAGCCATCAAGAATAAATTCAGGATTTGTGTGGTAGCGCCAAGTCATTCCCAGCATTCGTTCGCCCATGTAGGTGCGAGGCCATACGCGTGCTAGGTCGGCCACTTGGTTGATGTGCTGTGCCTGCACCTGCGCCATCACCCGCCAGAACTGGATAGTTTGCAGTTGCGCTACCAGATAGAACGGAACCATACTCAGCGCGCCAGTCAGAAATAGCTGCCGGGCATAGGAAACTCCTACTGCCCGCCGCCGGAAAAGCTGCACGGCAAAAAAAGCGGGCGTCCACACTAACAGCGGAAACACCAGAAAAAACAGCAGCGCCCCAAGCAGGTACAGCGAAGGGTCTAAGGCAATAAATAGCGCGCAATACAAGCACACTGGTAAAAAAAGCCCCTGTAGAAACCAAGCTGCCTGGCGTAACCACTGCGGCACACTACCCAGCCAGGGCCAAGCTAAGAACGCCCCTACGCTAGGCAGCAGTACCTACCACACCCATGTTACCGGCTGGCAAAAGCCCTGTACGGCGTATTGGTTGCCTAAGTAGCACCCTATCACCAGCCCGATATTCACAACAGGCATCTTCGGCCGCAACCAGTCGCGAGAGCGTCGCAGTAGCTTCATGCTACCTCAACGGGGGGAATGGATTCCGTGGTATTCGAAATGGCTTGAATAACAGCAACCAAGCCATTGCTTCCAGCATTATTTTACCTTGGGGTTGCGGGTGGCACTGTAAGCTTCTCCTCAAAGTAAGCCAATCAAAAGTAGAGGCGTTCTGTAGCAAACGCTCCATCAAGCGAGCTGTCATGCGTGGACCACAAGGCCCGCGTTACTGGGCCTCGTTCTGCCGCCGCAGCCGCTGGCATAGCACCCGCAGAATGTTGCGCAGCACCTCGGGCCGCTCGTCCATCACGTCGTAGAAGTCTTCCTGGTCGAGGCGGAAGGCGGTGACGGCGCCCTCAGCCACAGCGGTGGCAGAGCGGGGCTCGGCGTCGAGCAGGGCCAGCTCGCCGAAGAAGTCGCCTTTGCCGAAGGTGGCCAGGCGCTGGGGGCCGTTGAAGATGCCCACGGCCCCTTCGTAGAGGATGAAGAGGGAGGCGCCCAGGTCGCCTTTGGCAAAAATCTGGTGGCCGTCGGCGAAGTGTACTTCGTGCATAATGGGCACGATAGAACTGAGCACGTTGGCGGGCGTTTCAGAAAAGAGGGCGGTTTTTTGCAGCACCCGCACCCGCTCGGTGGCGCTGATGTGGCTGGCAGTGGCGGCGTGGCTCATAAGCAGGGAATCAAGGTTTTGGTGGGTGGCCTGCATTTGCTGGTAGAGCGGGGCGTGGTGGGTATCGAGCTGCGAGAGCACTCCGAAGGCGCTTTCACGTACCAGCAGGCTGGGGCTAAGCAGGTGCGGCGCGAGGGTAGCTACGGTAGCCGCGGTGGGCAGCCAGGCGGGCAGAGCTACGCTCACCGTCCAGTCGGTAAAGGCGGTTTCGCCGCGCTCGACTACGGTTTCCGCGATGGGGCCGGCGGGGGGCAGCGGCCCCAGCACCTGCTCGAAGGTGCGGGCCTTGGCGGCGGGAGCGGCTACCGCCAGCAGCGCTTGCAGGCCCTGGTAAGTGGGGCGGGCAATGCTGTTGTCGAGCATTTCGAGGGCATTAGCTTGGTGCTCGCGGGCGGCGTGTGCTACGCCGCGCTGGGCATCGGCAATGAGGCGGGGCGGGTGCAACTGGCTGAGCGAGCCGAAAATGCGCTGCTGGGTGCGCAACAGCTCGTAGTCGAGGCCCTGCGCCAGCTCGGTGCCGGCCGCGCCCTGGCCCTGCACCAGCTGCTGGGCCAGGCGTAGCTCCTGCTGCACCAGCTCCTGAAAGAGCGGGGCGTCGGTGGGCACCTCGTCGTAGTAGCGCAGGGCTTTGAGGGCAGCTTCGCGGCGGAAGAGGTTGGGCTGCCGGGCCAGAGCCACCAGCACCTGCCGGCTGGCGGGCGTGCGCAGGCGGCCGCACACCAGGGCCGCGCGCCGCACCAGCGCCTGGTCGGCGTCGGTGGTCAGGGCCTCGGCGAGGGCAGGCAGGGCGGCATCGCTGAGGCGCAGCAGCTGCCGGGTAGCGGCAGCGCGGGTGGCTTTGCCCAGCAGGGCGCGCAGGAGTTGGGGCACGTCGGCTGGGGTAGCGGGGCTTTCCGCGCTATCTGTACCGTCTTCCGGGGCATCGTCTTCGCTGGCGAAGCGATGGCCCAGGGCATGTTGCAGCTCGGCCAGATAGTGGCGGTAGGTGCGGGCCAGGAAGTAGAGCACAGCGGCCATAAGAGTGCCCATCCAGGCGAAGGGTAACCAGCTTTGGCCGCCCGGCAGCCAGTGTAGCGCGAAAAGCAACGCCCCGCCCATGCCCATGCCGAGAGGTTCGTACAGTCCCTTCACCAGCGTGTGGGCGTGCAGCCGCTCGGCAGCTGGCAGCGGCTGAAACAGCAGCAGAAACACGGGGTCGAACACGGCTCGGCGCAACACTTCGAGCCCCAGAAACAGCCCGCAGAAGTACAGGAGTCGCGCTTCGGTAGCGGCTTGGCCGAGGGCCCAGTACATGCCCAAGCCCACGAGCGCGGCCACCGGCAAAGCCAGCAGCACCTGCCGCACCCCCAGCCTGTCGAGAGTGCGCTGCGAAAGCAGTAGCTTAAACAGCATGGCCAATAAGTACGTGGTAGTCAGCACGGTACCCACGTAGCGCATCACGGCGGCCTCGTCGTGGAAGCGGTGCTTGACGTTCACAAAAAACAGGTATTCGATGCCCGTAGTCACGGCCGCCAGGGCCAGCAGCGCCAGGCACAGGTGCAGCACTAGGCGGCTGTTGCCAAACCAGTGCAGCAGCCCCGGCCCCGCCACCCGCGCCCCGCGCCGGTTGGGGGCCGCCTCCACTTGGTGCGAGCTAAGCGTGGCCCGCAAGGCCAGCAGCGCCCCCAAGTAGGCTACAAACGCCATCGCCAGCAGGCCCGGCAGCTCGGCGTTGGAGTGTACCAGCAGGCCCAGTACGGCCCCTAGGGCCTTGGCCGGCATGTCGCCCGCGCTAATCACGCTGAACAGCCGCCGCCCCTGCCGCACATCAAACACCACCGCCGACACGCCCCAGAACTCCAAATTGGTGAGCAGGTAGATAACCCGGTAGCCCGTCATCACGGCCACGGCCGAGGCCACCGAATGGCCCGTGCCCACCAGCACGCCCACTACGCCGGCCAGCGCCACGGCCGCCAGCAGCACCCGCACGGCCAGCTTTTGCAAGAGCCAGTGGTGCTCGAAGTAGCCATAGATTTTGCCCGCCACCAGCATGGCCCCGGCCGCCACCACGTAGGCCAGCGGCAGGTTGCGCTCGGGGTTGTTTTCGAGCAGTAGCACGTTGGCCGCTACGTACACCTGCACGGTGCCGATGCCCAGCAGAAAGTTGTGCAGAAAAAACAGCCACACCGTGCGCCCCTCTTCAGGCTGCACCCCCAGCAGCCGCTGCCAGCGCTCCGTTATTGTCATAGCTGCAAGTTAGGTTGAACGTGGTTTTTGAGGCTTGATACTACTCCAAAAAGAACGTCATGCTGAGCCTGCCGAAGCATCTCGCTCGCCTACTAACTTAATCGGTAGCGCCTCTTAGGTTCTACGATTGAGTTAGTAGGCGAGCGAGATGCTTCGGCAGGCTCAGCATGACGTTCTTTTTTAGCGCATCACGCTCTTACGCCGCCCGCATCATCCGTAGCGGCGATTTCTCGAACTTGCTTCTCGCGTAGCTCTCAGTAATCGTGAACTCGTCTACGCCGACCTCGGAGGGCATCTCGTACATGGCGTCGGTCATGATGCTCTCGCAAATGGAGCGCAGGCCGCGGGCACCGAGGCGGTACTCGTCGGCTTTCTCTACGATGTACTCCAGAGCTTCTTCGGTGAAGCCGAGCTGGATGTTTTCCATGCCAAACAGGCGTTGGTACTGGCGCACGAGCGAGTTTTTGGGCTCGGTGAGGATGAGGCGCAGGGTGGGGCGGTCGAGCGGATTGAGGTGGGTGAGCACCGGCAGGCGGCCAATCAACTCGGGTATCAGACCGAAGCTCTTGATGTCCTGGGCCGAGATGTAGCGCAGAAAATTCTTGGTGTCTACCTGCTCGTCGAGGTTGGTTTTGGCGAAGCCCATCGGCTTGGTATTCAGCCGGCTCTTAATAATGCGGTCGATGCCGCTGAATGCCCCGCCGCAGATGAACAGAATGTTCTCGGTGTTGATGCTCACCATTTTCTGGTCGGGGTGCTTTCGGCCCCCCTGGGGCGGCACGTTCACGGGCGTGCCTTCGAGCAGCTTGAGCAGCGCTTGCTGCACGCCCTCGCCGCTCACGTCGCGGGTGATGCTGGGGTTGTCGCTCTTGCGGGCAATTTTGTCAATCTCGTCGATATACACGATGCCACGCTCGGCGGCTTCCACGTTGTAGTCGGCCGCTTGCAGCAGACGGGTAAGGATACTTTCCACGTCTTCGCCCACGTAGCCAGCCTCGGTGAGCACCGTGGCATCGGCAATGCAGAAGGGTACTTGCAGAATCTTGGCCAGCATGCGCGCCAAAAAGGTTTTGCCGGTGCCGGTTTCGCCCACCATGATAATGTTCGACTTCTCAATCACCACCTCGTCCTGTCCGGCTACGGGCTTCTGCATCAGGCGCTTGTAGTGGTTGTACACCGCCACGCTCATCACGCGTTTGGCTTCGTCCTGGCCCACTACGTACTGGTCGAGGTGCGTTTTTATTTCGCGGGGCTTGATAAGGTTGAACTTGGGCCGCCGGGCTTCGGCCTGCAGCTTGGTTTCCTCCTTGAGAATGTGCTCGGCCTGGGCCACACACTTCTCGCAGATGTGGGCGTTAATCCCCGAAATCATCACGGCGACGTCGCGCTTGGGCTTGTTGCAGAAGGAGCAGGCTATTTCGGGCATCGGGCGGGCAAACTAAACGGAAAACCAAAAGCGGTTTTTGACGAAACGGGTTCAAAGATACGGCCGGTAAGGAAGGAACCGGGAGGCTGCAGGAAGAGGCTGCGCGAGGAAGGCAAAACAAATCTGCGTCAGTTGTCCTATCGTGCAAGCCAAAGGTCTACAGACAGTAGGCACGGGCCCTGATGCCTGCGTTAGAGGTACCGACTGCGCGAGTTTTGAGTAAATAAAGTTCCGGAGCAGCTAAGATGCTGGTATAAAAACAGCACTAGAATTTTTGGTCTAGCACAAAAACTACGCTTACGTGCTACCTACCCCATTAACCCCGGATACGCCTATGGAGTTACTTTGCTGGCTTCTTTCGCTAAATGCTATGCTAAAACGCCTTTTACTGCTCTTGTTGTTGCCGCTCACCCTGCGCGCTCAGCCCCAAACGTACACGCCCGCCCAAGTCGAGCGGCTAGCCAAGCTCTCGGAGCTATACGGCCACATCAAGTTTTTCCATCCCTACCTGGGCTACCAGCGCCTCAACTGGGACTCGGCCTACGCCCAAAATGCCCCGCTCATTGCTCAAGCCCGCACCGACGCCGAAACGGCCGACGCCCTGCGCCGCCTGCTGGCCGTGCTCGGCGACCCCGCTACTACCGTGCGGCTGGCTGGCCCCAAAGCCGCTGCCCAGCCCACCACGGCCGCCGACTCGATGCAGGTGCAATGGGCCACCGGCAATACCTTGACGCTTAAAGCAAATAGCTACGCCGGAGCCGAGCAGTTTGCCGTAGTTGGCCGGCAGCTGAGCCAACTGCTTGACTTGCTGCCCAAGGCTGATGCCGTGCTACTGGACTTACGCAGTCCGCGCCCGCTCAGCAACGAGCAGGCCAGCACGTTGGTTTACGCCGTGCAGTACACGCGCCTGGGCCGCCGCCTGGCCAACCAGCCTGGCGCTACGCCCAGCATGCGCCTGCGTGGGCATAGCGGCTTCGCCGCCGAGGGCGGCAGCGCTGGTAGCGGGGGTTACTATTCGTACTACTACACCAAAAGCGGCGAGCCAGTACTGCCCTACGCTACCAACCGCCTCCGGCCGCTGACTATTTTGCTCAATCAGCATTCGGTGCTACCCCCCACGCTGTACGCCTTGGTGGGTCAGCCCCAGGTGCGCTGCTTCAGCACCGGCCCAGTGAGCGACGTGCCCCTGGCCGAAACCGTGAAATTCCCCTTTGGCGACCATCTTACAGTGGAGTTTCGCACCGGCGAGATAGTGAACCCCGATGGCAGCCTGGGTTTGCGCAACATCGAGCCGGTGCCGACCAGTGTGCATCCCGAGGCTACCGAAGCCTACGTGCTGGCCCAGGCCGCCCGCCCGCGCCCGGCTGCCCCGGCGGGCTTGCCCACACCGGTGCCCACCCTGCTCGCGCCGCCCGCCTACCCGGCCGCATCCTACCCCGAGTTAGGCTACCGTTTGCTGGCCGGAGCTAAGATTTGGGCCATTATCCACTATTTTCACGCCTACCGCGACCTGATACCCAGTGGCTGGGAGGCCGCCTTGCGCTCTGCCCTGGCCGAACTGGCTGCTGCCTCCGATGCCCAAGCCTATGCGCTCGCTGTGGCTCACTACTACCGCCACATCCAAGACGGCCACGGGGATATCCGGTCGCAGGTGCTGAGTGAGTATATCGGCAGTGGCGGCGTAGCGCTGGATGTCAGATTTATTGATGGCCAAGCCGTTATTGCGAAGATTTATAATGACTCGCTGCAAGCCAAGGGCTTGCGGATGGGCGACGTGATAACAGCCGTCAATAGTGAGCCGACGGCCGAGCGCCTGGCCCGGCTGTTGGCCATCCGGCCCGCGTCCAACGAGTGGACGCGCCTAAGCTACCAGCAAAACCGCCTAGTGCGCGCCCCTCTAGGCAAGCCCATGCAGTTGGCACTACGCGGGGCTGATGGGCACCCTAAAACTGTTATTGTGTACGCTCAGCCTGGGGGCAACCTAGAGCCCGCGCCCGACACCAGCCCCGCCTTCCGCATCCTGCCTGGCAACATCGGCTACGTAGACCTGGGCCGCCTCGAAAGTGAGGATACCAACAAGATGTTCGCGGCCCTGATGGGTACCAAGGCTATTATCTTCGACATGCGCGGCTACCCCCACGGCACCGCCTGGACTATCGCCCCGCGCCTAACCGAGCGCAAGCAGCCGGGTGCGGCCAACTTCTTCCGCTACACGCCCACTATGCCCAGCGTAAGCGGAAACGATGGCATCGTAACCGAAAAAATGTTCTTTACCCAGGCCATCCCCGCCAACGCTGGCAAGCCCGTTTATAAAGGCAAGACTGTGATGCTCATCGACGAAAGAACCCAGAGCCAGGCCGAGCATACCGGCCTCTTCTTCGAAGCCGCCAACGGCACCGAGTTCATTGGCAGCCCCACCGCCGGGGCCAACGGCGACGTCACCAGCTTCAGCATCCCCGGCGCTATCACGCTCAGTTTCAGCGGCCACGACGTGCGCCACGCCGACGGCCGCCAACTGCAGCAGGTGGGCCTGCAACCCAGAATTCTGGTGCGCCCCACGCTCAAAGGCATCCGCGCCGGCCAGGATGAGGTGCTGGCGCGGGCCGTGCGGTACCTGAACACGGGACGTTAGGCTGGGCGGTAAGTTAGTGCGGAGGCTTACAAAATTCTCACCGTCAGCGCTCCGCGTACCTCTGCGGTTTTCCTCCGCGAACCTCTGCGCTAACTTGCCACGCCAATAAAAAAGCCTTGACCACATCGGCCAAGGCTTTTTTATTAGTATCGGGCAGTTTACCCGTTCACTTTCTTTTCCAGCACCTCGTCAATCAGGCCGTACTCTTTGGCTTCATCGGCACGCATCCAGTAGTCGCGGTCCGAGTTGTCGTGAATTTCCTGGTAGGTTTTACCGGTGTGCTTTGCCAGAATGTCATACAGCTCTTTTTTGAGCTTGAGGATTTCGCGGGCCGTAATCTCAATGTCCGACGACTGACCCTGCGCCCCACCCGAAGGCTGGTGAATCATCACGCGGGCGTGGGGCAGTGCTGAGCGCTTGTTTTCGGCCCCGCCGGCCAGTAGCACGGCACCCATCGAAGCCGCGAGGCCGGTGCAGATGGTAGCCACGTCGGGGTTCACGTACTGCATGGTGTCGTAGATGCCCAGGCCGGCGTACACCGAGCCGCCCGGCGAGTTGATGTACAACAGGATATCCTTCTTGGCATCGGCCGATTCCAGGAAGAGCATCTGCGCCGTGAGGATGTTGGCTACGTAGTCGTCTACGGCCGTACCCAGAAACACGATACGGTCCATAATGAGGCGCGAAAACACGTCGATTTCGGCGAAGCGCGTGGGGCGCTCCTCGATTACCGAGCGCGTCATGCCGGTGGGCAGCATCATGCCGTTGCGCACCTGGCCTTCCATGTGCTGGATGTACTGGTCAACACCCAACCCGTTGAGGCCCTGGCCCTTCACGGCAAATTTGCGGAATTCTTGTTTGTTCAGCATGGGAGTAAATAGCGGGTAAGCAGCAGCCTGCCCAGGTTCAAAAACAAAAGACGGGTGTAGCGGCCGAATGCTGTAGCGCGAACTCTGCGAGTCCGCTAATAGTGTCGTTGAAGCAATCTATTCGCCGACTCGCAGAGTCCGCGCTACTAACAACAAAAAAGCCCTTACGCGGGGCGTAAGGGCTTCTGCAAACTCAACCGGCGGGGCCTTATGCGGCTTCTACCTGATTGCGGAATTCTTCGACCGTTACGGGCTCATCCGTAACAACAACTTTGCCACGCAGGCCCTGCACTACTTTGTCTGCCAGAATGGCCTCGTACTCCTCTACGTAGTGCTTGCCGTTGTCTTGCTTGAGGTAGCTGTCAACGTAGCTGGCCATGCCCTGGCGCATGTCGTCGGTCAGCTCCATCTGGCCGCCAAACTGGCCCATAATCTTGGCTAGCACGCTGTTCTGGATTTCATCCAGGCCTACTTTCAGGCCCAGCTCGTCCACCGCCTTGTTGCGGATGAGGCTCCACTTTAACTCGCGCTCGTAGTCGGCGAAGTGCTCTTCCACGGTGGCTGCGTCGAGTTTGCCTTCGTTGGCCCGCACCAGCCACTTTTTGAAGAATTCCGTGGGGATGCGCACCGTCGTGGCATCAATGGTAGCGTCCATCACGCGGCGGTTCAGCATGTGCTCCGACTCACGGTCGTAGTTGCTTTGAATCGTCTCGCGGATTTTCTGGTCGTACTCTTCCGGTGATGACACCGTCTCGGGGCCAAATACTTTGTCGTACAGCTCCTGGTTGTTTTCGGGCGCGGCCGTGCGGTTAATTTTCTCTACCGCCAGCTCGTAGCTGCCCTCAGCCTTGGCCGACTCCTCGCGGCTCAGGCCGCTGAAGTTGCGGATGGCGTTGGTATCGTCCCCAAAAGCGCTCCGCAGGTCGAAAGAAACAGTGTCGCCCGGCTTCACGCCCACGAACTGCTCCTGGCCGTTTTTCACCTTGTTAATGGGCAGCAACACCGTACGGCCTTCTTCCTCGGCACCAGCTTTTTTAAGCTTGCCGAACAGGTAGTCGTTGGCTTCCGACTCGTCGGGGTTGCTGGTTTCGCCAAACTGCCGGGCAATCTGGTCGTGGGTTTCGCCCAGCGTGGCATCGTCCAGGCTCACCTGCGGGCGCTTAAGCGTCAGTTGGTTGTCGCCGGGCAGCTCGAAATCGGGAATCAAGCCCAACTCAAACTGGAAATCGAACGTTTTATCGGTGTCGAAGTCGGCGTTGCTCGGCACGGGCAGCGGCTCACCCAGGATGTTGACTTTGTTATCGCGCAGGTACGAGTCCACGCTTTTTTGCAGCAGGCGGTTGATTTCGTCGGCTAGAATGCCTTTACCGTACATTTTGCGCACCAGTCCGGCAGGCACCTTGCCGGGACGGAAGCCCTTGAACTGCGCCTTTTTGCTGGTTTCCTTGATTTGCTTTTCCACAGCGTCGCTGTAGTCGGCTTCGTCCAGATGCACGTTCAGCAGCCCGGTTAGCTGCTCCTCATTGCGGTCAAGCGTAATATTCAAAACGGTGGGAGCAAGCTCAGGACTTGCCAGTCGGAAAGGTTAAAAAAATGGCCCCCAACTACCTAGCCAGGGGCCTACTTGTAAAGTGCGGATGGAGGGACTCGAACCCACACACCGTAAGGAACCAGAGCCTAAATCTGGCGCGTCTACCAATTTCGCCACATCCGCGGGGTCGCAGCCGTTCGCTGCGGGGCCGCAAAGGTACGTATTAGTAAGGAGGTTCGCAAATGCAGAGTGTAAGCGTGGAGGTGAGTCCCGCGCCTTGTCCCACATTTGCCACCTTTCGGCGCAAAAGTCTGTTATTTGTGGTACTATGTCCCCTGTAATTGACCTCGAAGCCGAACGCCAGGAAATATTGCGCCAGTACCGCCGCCTGCTGCGCACCGCCAAGCCCTACCTCAAAGACGGCGATACTAAGCTGATTAAGAAGGCATTCAACCAAAGCCGGGAGGCGCATAAGGATATGCGCCGCAAGTCCGGTGAGCCCTACATTCTGCACCCGCTGGCCGTGGCCCAAATTGCGGTGGAGGAAATTGGCCTTGGCACCACCAGCATCGTGGCGGCCCTGCTGCACGACGTGGTGGAGGACACACCCACCGAGATTTCGGACGTGGAGCGCGATTTCGGTCCCAAAGTGGCGCGCATTGTGGATGGGCTCACCAAGATTTCGGGCGTATTCGAGCAGGGCACCAGCGAGCAGGCCGAGAACTTTCGCAAGATGCTGCTCACGCTCAGCGAAGACGTGCGGGTTATTCTCATCAAACTCGCCGACCGCCTGCATAATATGCGCACCCTCGACTCGATGCCGCGCCACAAGCAGCTCAAAATCGCCAGCGAAACCATCTACCTCTATGCTCCGCTTGCCCACCGCTTGGGTCTCTACGCCATCAAAACGGAATTAGAAGACCTGCACCTCAAGTACACCGATACCGAGATTTATGCCGAGTTGAAGGGTAAAATCAAGCAGAGCCAGAGCGCCCGCAACCGCTTCATCAAGGAGTTTGTGCAGCCGATTGATGAGGAGGTGAAGGCGCAGGGTTTTAGTTACGAGATAAAGGGCCGCCCGAAGAGTATCTACTCGGTACTCAAGAAGATGCGCAAGCAAAACGTCACGTTTGAGGAGGTGTACGACCTGTTTGCCATTCGCATTATTCTCGATGTGCCGCAGGAACAGGAAAAGGCCGCCTGCTGGCAGGTGTACAGCATCGTGACGGACTTTTACCAGCCCAACCCCGACCGCCTGCGCGACTGGGTAAGCACGCCCAAAGCCAATGGCTACGAGAGCCTGCACACCACCGTTATGTCGCACCCCGGCCAGTGGGTGGAGGTGCAAATCCGCTCGCGCCGCATGGACGATATTGCCGAGAAAGGCTACGCCGCGCATTGGAAATACAAGGATACCGGCAGCATCCAGCCCGAAAGTACGCTGGAGGCGTGGGTGAACCGGGTGCGCGAAATGCTGGAAACCAACAATTCCAGCGCCCTCGAATTCATGGATGAGTTCCGCCAGAACTTGTTTGTGCAAGAGGTGTACACCTTCACGCCCAAAGGCAAGCTGGTGATACTGCCCGACAAAGCCACGGCCCTGGATTTTGCCTTCGATATTCACTCCCACATCGGCCTGCACTGCCTCGGGGCAAAGGTCAACCAGAAGCTTGAGCCTTTCAGCTACCAGCTGCGCAACGGCGACCAGGTCGAAATCCTGACCTCGCAGAAGCAGCGCCCCACGGCCGAGTGGCTCAACTACGTCATTACCAGCAAGGCTAAGACGCGCATCAAGGACTTTTTGCGCGACGACAAGCGGGCCAAAGCCGAGGATGGCAAATTCATCTACGACAAGCGCCTGGAGCTGATTGGGATTGATGACACACCGGAGAATTTTCAGCGCGTGCTCACGTATTTCAATGTTCCCAACGCCCAGGAATTCTACTACCGCCTGGCAATAGGCTTGCTCGATGGCCGCGAAATCCGCGACTCTCTCTTCAAGCCCGCGCCCGTGGAGCCACGCTACAATCTGGAGCCGAAGAAATTCGACCACGAGGTGCAGAAAATCAGAGGCGTGCGCCCCGACATGCTGGTGGTGGGCGAGCGCACCGACAAGTTTAATCACAGCTTGGCCCGCTGCTGCAACCCCATCCCCGGTGATGACGTGTTCGGCTTTGAAACCGAAACCGGCCTCATCATCCACCGCACCAGCTGCCACCGCGCCGTGGATTTGATGTCGAACTACGGCAACCGCATCGTGCGCGCCAAATGGACCGAACAGCTCGAATTGTCTTTCCTGGCTGGCATCCGGCTCAAAGGCTCCGACCGCGTCGGCATCGTGAACGACATAACGCGCATCATATCAACCAGTTTGAAGGTAAATATGCGCTCCATCACCGTCGATGCTAATGACGGGTTTTTTGAAGGCCAGATTCTGATTTTCGTGAATGACACCGACCATTTGAATAAGCTCATTCACCGCTTGTCGAAGGTAAATGGGCTGCTGCAAGTAGAGCGGTTTGATTCGTAACTTCCTTATATTACCTCACTACCAGATTCTTTATTGTTAAGTACCCGTGCCAGTTTCTCCTACCCCCACCATCAACCACGCCGGCGGCTCGTCGGAGGACGGCCACGCTGCTCGCCACACGCCGAGCGCAGCCAGCCAGGCTACTCTTAATACTGACCGGCTCGAAGAGGTAAAGAAAATCTTCACGGCCTACCTCGAAAACAAGGGCCTGCGCAAAACCGCCGAGCGCTACGCCATCCTAGAGGAAATTTATGTTCGTTCCGGTCACTTCGATGTGGAAGAGTTGTACGCCGGCATGAAGGACCGTAACCTGCAAGTGAGCCGCGCTACCGTATATAATACGCTGGACCTACTGGTAGAGCAGGGCCTCGTGAGCAAGCACCAGTTTGGCCGCAACCTGGCGCAGTACGAAAAAAGCTACGGCTACCGCCAGCACGACCACGTCATTTGCACCGAGTGCCACAAGGTGGTCGAGTTCTGCGACCCACGCATTCACGGCATCCAAACGATGGTCGGCGACCTGCTCAACTTTCATATCCTGCATCACTCCCTAAATTTGTACGGTATCTGCGGCGACTGCCGCGCCAAAGCCTCTTCCCCCTCCACCCCGGAGCACTAGAAAACTTACTTGCCCATGTGCCTGGTTCGTACTTGCCCGCTAGTAGGGGAAGAGCACCGGGACGGGTCTACCCGTATGACCACCACCAGCATCCTCGCCGACGGTATCCTCTACCTCACCCTCACCGGCGACCTCATTGGTAGCCCCGACACGCAGCAACTGGTTCAATCAGTAGACGAGCACCTCGGAGAAGCTGTCACCAACTGCGCTGTCGACCTCTCCAATATTCGCTACATCAATAGCACGGGCATCGGTATCTTGGTGTCACTGCTCACCAAGTTCCGCAGTCGCGGCGGCGAGATGGTTCTCATCAACCCCGCCGACCACCCTAAGAAAATGCTGGCCCTCACCAAGCTAAACAGCATCTTCACCGTAGCCGCCGACCAAGCCGCCGCCCGCCAACAGTTAACCTCAGCCGCCTTTTAGGCGGCTTTTTTTTGCTTGGTAAGGTTGTCGTAGCAAGCTTTACCTGGCTTTACTATCTCATACTCCCTACTCGAGTAGGTATCAGGGAGCTATTGCTCATCGATAACTGCTCATTGATAATTTGTTAAGATGCCCGTAGACGTACTAATCGGCCTCCAATGGGGCGACGAAGGGAAAGGTAAAATCGTGGATGTCCTCGCGCCCACCTACGATGCTGTGGCCCGCTTCCAGGGCGGCCCCAATGCCGGCCATACCCTCACCTTCGACGGCCTCAAGCATGTGCTGCACCAAGTGCCGAGCGGCATTTTCCATCCCCACATTCTCAACATCGTGGGCAACGGCGTAGTCCTCGACCCGGTAGTATTTCGCCAGGAGCTACAAAAACTCACCGATAGAGGCATGGACTACCGCCACAACCTCTACATCTCCAAGAAAGCGCAGCTCATCTTGCCCTCGCACCGCGCCCTTGACCGCATCAGCGAAGAAGCGCGGGGCAACACCAAAATCGGCAGCACCCTCAAGGGCATCGGTCCCACTTATGCCGATAAAGTCGGCCGCATCGGCCTGCGTGTCGGCCACATTCTGCTGCCCGATTTTAAGGCGCGTTATAAGGAAGCCGTAGCCCACCACGCCAGCATCGCCGCTCCTTATAATAGGGAGTTGGAAATCGAGGAGTTTGAGGCCGACTTTTTCGCCGCCATCGACTTCCTGCGCACCCTGCAGCTCACCGACACGGAGTACCTGCTCAACAACTTGTTAGCCCAGGGCAAGCGTATCCTGGCCGAAGGGGCGCAGGGTTCTTTGCTGGATATCGACTTCGGCACTTATCCCTACGTCACCTCCTCCAGCACCATCGCCGCCGGCGCCTGCACCGGCCTGGGCATTGCCCCCCGCCACATCGATAAGGTATACGGTATTACCAAAGCCTACTGCACCCGCGTCGGCAGCGGTCCGTTCCCCACCGAGTTGCACGATGAAGTGGGCGAGCAAATCCGCCAGGCTGGCCGCGAGTTCGGCTCCACCACCGGCCGCCCCCGCCGCACCGGCTGGATAGACCTGCCCGCCCTACGCTACGCCATCATGCTCAACGGCGTCACGGAGCTGCACCTCATGAAAGCCGACGTACTCGACGGTTTCGCCGAAATTCAGGCCTGCACCCACTACCACACCCCCACCGGCGAAAGCACCCCCAACCTCCCCGACCCCGGCGAGCTAGCCGACGTAACGCCCGAGTACCACGCCATCCCCGGCTGGCACACTGACCTCACGGCCGTTACCGATGCCACGCAGTTTCCGCCGCAACTAAGTGACTATTTGGCGTTTCTGGAAAAGGAATTGCAAGTGCCGATACGGATTGTAAGCGTGGGGCCGGATAGGGTGAGCACGCTATTTCGGTAACGCCAACTGTTGCTCCACTTTGCGGATAGTAGTCAGATTAAGTCGTTCTAAAGGTGTCAGCCATTTCGCAACGTCTGAGTATTCGGGTTTGTACCATTTCTGCTTGGCGAAATAAGTTTGCATCGGCTGGCCCTTCGCAAAGCGATAACCATACCGTGCCAGTACCTCGTTGTGCATGAGCGCCAACTGTGTGCTCGAATAAGCGACTAGTGAGGCTGGCGTAAGCAGGCTACAGGAGGCTTGCGCATACTGCCCATCGTAGTAATCCTTGAGGTCCACTACTTCCCGCATACCCACTTCTTTGTGACTTCCTCTTGCAGTGAGTGACCAAGGCTTATTCACCAGCAAACCATACTCTGTTACTGAGTCTCCCGCAAAAGACACGAAGCGTCCGGTGGTTTCGGTTGAATAAAACAGGTTGCCTACCACCCGCACGTTAGTCAGCGTTTGATAGTGCCACTGCCAGCGTTCGGGATGTTGTGCCCACCCACCTGAGCGTATCTGCGCAGTCATCACCCCACCACTCACCACTAGCACCAATTCAGATTCTGCCTCTGACATGCCAAAGTGGTAAGCGCCTGCATAACCGGCAACCGAAGGTTCGTGCCAAGCTCGTAAGTCCTTGTCAGCTATTGGCTCTACACCAACAAGCGTTTGGCTCCACCCTTGGAAGCACATAAAAAGTAAGCAAAACAAGTAGCGCATGGCCTTTTTGCAGCAAGGTAGTAGATGAGAAACTCAGGCACAAACTTTTCTCAGACACAATCAGCTACTTACAACTCAATTCCACCCTATTTCGTATTCCACCGCTTGCCCACCCAAAAACTCCTGCTACCTTTGCAGTCCCAAACGGCAAAAGGCCCACTGGAAAACCTCAAAGCGCAAGTTTTTAGGAAAAACGCAAAATCCCGGAACCATCCGAGTAGCCAGCTTGTCTAGCTACCCGTGCCACTCCAGCAACCGCCGCAAAAATTTATTTTTCACAGCTGTTGCCAGAGTCGGAACCTCCACCGTACCTTTGCACCCCGCTTCAACCGGAAGCCGGAAACACTGAAAAAGCCGAAGCGAAAAACTTAAATTTTTTTTCGCCTAGAATTTGGAAAGTAAAAAAATCCTCGTACCTTTGCACTCCCAATTAAAAACAGGGCGCTGCAAACAGCGAAACCGGGCCGCCCACCTAGCCCACCATGATGCCTCAATTGGAAGCATCAATCGTTCTTTGAATGTTGGAAATAGACAAAAACGTGAGGAGTCACGCTAGCTAAGCGCAAGCTTTTCTAACGTGACGAAACCAAACGACACGAATTAAATAACGTCAATTACGTGAGCAAGGTCAGCACTCGACATCAGCCCTAGTTCGCTAGGGTGTAGGAAATTTTACAATGGAGAGTTTGATCCTGGCTCAGGATGAACGCTAGCGGCAGGCCTAATACATGCAAGTCGAACGGATAGTAGCAATACTATTAGTGGCGCACGGGTGCGTAACACGTAACTAACCTACCCAGAACTGGGGGATAGCCCGCCGAAAGGCGGATTAATACCGCATAAGACAATAGACCGGCATCGGTTAGTTGTTAAAGATTTATTGGTTTTGGATGGGGTTGCGGGTCATTAGCTAGTTGGTAAGGTAACAGCTTACCAAGGCGACGATGACTAGGGGAGCTGAGAGGCTGGTCCCCCACACGGGCACTGAGATACGGGCCCGACTCCTACGGGAGGCAGCAGTAGGGA
>JBPBPU010000148.1:0-96999 GCA_050954465.1 Janthinobacterium lividum | reverse complement strand
AAGGAAAAGTACGAGCTGCACCACGGCGTGCGCATCACCGACGACGCCGTGATTGCGGCCGTGGAGCTGAGCAGCCGCTACATCACCGACCGCTTCCTACCCGACAAAGCCATCGACCTCATGGACGAGGCGGCCGCCAAGCTGCGCATCGAGCTGAACTCCATGCCCGTGGAGCTGGACGAGGTGCAGCGCCGCATCATGCAATTGGAGATTGAGCGCGAGGCCATCCGGCGCGAGGAAAACCACGACCGTGAGGCTGTGCTGAGCAAGGATTTGGCCGAGCTGAATGAGCGCCGCGACGCGCTACGCGCCAAGTGGGAAGGCGAAAAATCGGTGCTCACCGGCATCCAGACCGAGAAGGAAAACATCGAGCGCTTCAAAACCGAAGCCGAGCAGGCCGAGCGCCAGGGCGAGTACGGCCGCGTGGCCGAGCTGCGCTACAGCAAGATACCCGATGCCGAGAAGCACCTGAAAACCTTGCAGGACGAAGCCGCCGCCAACAAGGAAGGCGGCGGGATGCTCCAGGAAGTGGTTACCAGTGAGGACATTGCCGAGGTGGTGGCCAAGTGGACGGGCATTCCGGTGAGCAAGATGCTGCAATCGGACCGCGACAAGCTGCTGGCCCTCGAAGCCGAGCTAGGCAAGCGCGTGGCCGGGCAGGCCGAGGCCATCGCGGCCATTTCGGATGCCGTGCGCCGCTCCCGCGCCGGCCTGCAAGACCCCAAGCGGCCCATCGGCTCGTTTATCTTTTTGGGCACCACGGGCGTGGGCAAAACCGAGCTGGCGAAGGCCCTGGCCGAGTACCTTTTCAACGACGAAAACGCGCTGGTGCGCATCGACATGAGCGAGTTTCAGGAGCGCCACGCCGTGTCGCGCCTCATCGGGGCGCCTCCCGGCTACGTAGGCTACGACGAGGGCGGGCAGCTCACGGAGGCCGTGCGCCGCAAGCCCTACTCGGTGGTGCTGCTCGACGAAATCGAAAAGGCGCACCCCGACGTGTTCAATATCTTGCTGCAAGTGCTCGACGACGGCCGCCTCACCGACAACAAAGGCCGGGTGGCCAACTTCAAGAACACGATTATCATCATGACCTCGAACACGGGGGCCGACCTCATTCAGCGCAATTTCAAAGACCTGAACGAGTACAACCACGAGGAAGTAGTCGACCGCACCCGCGACGAAGTGGTGGAGCGCCTGCGCCAGCACATGCGCCCCGAGTTCCTGAACCGCATCGACGAAATCGTGCTCTTCCAGCCCCTGAAGCGCCGCGAAATCCGCCGCATCGTCGACATCCAGTTCCGCCAGATTCAGCAGCGCCTCTTGGATGCCGGCATCAGCCTCGAAGCCACCCCCGAAGTGCTCGACTACCTGGGCGAGCAAGGCTTCGACCCACAGTTCGGCGCCCGCCCCTTGAAGCGCGTGCTCCAGCGCGTAATTCTGAACGAGCTGTCAAAGGAGATTTTATCCGGGAGAGTAAGTAAGGACGCCGTTGTGGAAGCGGTGTTGGAGGACGGGGCTGTGCGGTTCGAGAACGTGGAACTGCCGATTGTGTAGGTGGTTGGTTTTGAAGGGAAAAGCCCCGCTGGTATGAAACCGGCGGGGCTTTTTATATCCATCAGTTTAGCTTTGAGTTATGAAGCGTTCCGGCTGGTTTTGGTGCTTGTCAGTAGTAGCGGCATTGATTTTAATTCTTGTACTGCTTAACGTTGCTTTTGAAGCGGCATACAGATTTTCGCGGCCGAGCCGTGTAGTCATTACTTGGCCGAGTGGTTGGGGCTGCGATGAGTTCAGCGAAGCCTACAAAGTCATTAGAGTTGAGCCCTCTAACAGTTTCATGCGTTACCAGCACGGAAAGCAGGATTTTATCGTGCCTTATCCGGCCGGCCGCTATCGGGACACTACGGAGTTTCACCACTATTACGCCGGTCTAGTGAAATTAGGGCAAGCAGATACAGTTATTGTAAGTGGACATTTTGGCGAAACGATAAGCGTCGGAGAAGGGGGCGCGTATGGCGGAGGCGGGGGGATGTATGCGTGTGACCCGATTCCCTATTTCAAGGTGCAAAATATCTATTCCAAACATGGTAAGCTTTTGAAGCATTTTTCCTCTGGAAAATAGTCCTGCTATTCTGCATTTTGGAGAAACTCCCGCTACTGCGGCCGCGCCCGCCACGGCAGCGGGGGGGAGTAGTATAGCCACCATAGTTCCCTCTAGCAGCCGCTGGCGCGGCGCGGGCCGGGCGGGGACAGCCGCGAGTAGCCCAAGCCGCGTCCGGCACGGCGGGGACGGGGGCGGTGGGGAGCAACCGCTAGTAGCCCTGAGCCTCTGGCTCGGCGGCGCGGGCCGGGCGCGGGCGCTAGGGGCAGCAACCGTAGTAGCACAAGGCCGCGCCGGGCGCTGGGGGAGCGGGCATTGGGGCAGCAACTGTAGTAGCGCATGGCCGCGCCGAGCGCGGGGAGAGCGGGCGTTGGGCTAGCAACCGTAATAGCCCGCAGCCGCGCTGGGGGCGTGGGGGCATTGGGATAGCAACCGTAGTAGCGTACAGCCGCGCCGGGCGCGGGGGAGCGGGGCATTGGAGCAGCAACTATAGTAGCGCAAGGCCGCGCTGGGGGCGGGGGTGGCTGAAAAGCCTCGTCAGCGCAGTGCTGGCGAGGCTTTTTAGAAGGCTACGGAAACGTCGCTAGAAACTCCTGCAAGGAAAGCAGCGGTACCCTGGGAAACTCTAATTGCCGTAGGGGGTGGAAGTGCCGGTCGTTAGTGACGAGGTAATCGACGCTGGCGGCAATGGCTACGTCCACAAATTTATTGTCGTCGGGGTCGGCTGCAATGAGTTGCCACTTGTAGTAGGCTTCCTGAAAAGACGTATTCGGGGCGTTCACCAGGATTTCGGTTACCCGCTGGGCAGTAGCGGCAGAGTAATGGCTAGTCAGGATTTCCTCGTATTCGGTGAGTATCTCATTGCTGAGCACCCACTCAAATGCCTCACTGGCAAACAACGTATACAGGCGATGGAACGGGCTGTTGCGGTTAAGCGAGGACAGAAGGCAGTTGGTGTCAACGACTGCGCGACGCATCAGGAAGGCTCGTTGAGCATCCGCTCGTAGTCCTCGGCCGTGTAGCAGCGCCCGTTATCAATGCGCTCTACTTCGGCCAGCATCTTTTGCGACAGGTGCGCCACAATCACGCGCCGAAGTTCTAGGGTATCTTCATCGCTCATACCGCGCTCAAACAAGCGAAGCAGGCTGACTTGAATGGGATTGAGCTTGGTGGGTTGAATTGGGGCAGCAGGAGACATGACGAAGAAGCAGCTGATAGTACAGCAAGATAACGCGGCTACTATTAAAAAGGGTGCCACTGTGGTTCCCGCTAAGCAGCTACTGGCGCGGCGGCGCTGCCCGGGCGAGGACGGCGGGGCCAGCAACCGGAGTAGCGCACAGCCGCGCCGGGCGCTGGGGGGCGTGGGGGCATTGGGCAGCAACCGCAGTAGCGCAGGGGCATTGGGCCAGCAACCGGAGCCGCGCACAGCCGCGCCGGGCGCTGGGGGCGCGGGGGCATTGGAGCAGCAACTATAGTAGCGCAAGGCCGCGCTGGGGGCGGGGGGCGGCTGGGCTAGCAACCGGAGTAGCGCGGGGCCGCGCCGGGCGCGGGGGGCGCGGGGCATTGGGGCAGCAACCGTAGTAGCACACAGCCGCGCCGGGCGCTGGGGGAGCGGGGGCATCGGGGCAGCAACCGCAGCAGCGCACAGCCGCGCCGGCCGCTGGGGGAGCGGGCGGGCGGATGGGGCATTGGGGCAGCAACCGTAGTAGCGCATAGCCGCGCCGGGGCGGGGGGGTGCGGGGGCATTGGGGCATTGGGGCAGCAACCGTAGTAGCACACAGCCGCGCCGGGCGCTGGGGGAGCGGGCAGGCAGGCGGGGAGCAACTAAGCGATACGTGGCGGCGTTATCTTTACTCCACCTCATATCCTTGTGTTATGCCTGCTACTGCCCCGAGCCCCAAGAAGAAAGCGGCCCCCGCTAAAGGTGGCGCGGCCAAGAAGCCTGCTTCGCCCAAGCCCGCCAAGAAGTCCAACATCATCCCCAACTTGCTGAAAGGCAAACTCATTGCAGCGCCCGACTTCTTTGAGCCGCATGAGCGTCCTGCTAATTGGCCGAGTGCTGAATGAAGTACTTGCTCGATACCAATGCGTTCTATCTGCTCACCGCCGATTTTACCGCCTTAGCAGCTTCTTATCAACGCATCCTGACGGACAGCACCAATGAATTTGTGCTGAGTCCGGCCAGCATTTGGGAAATGGCTATCAAGGTTCGGCTGGGCAAACTGGACTTGAAAGGTGTGACGTTGAAGGATGTGACGGGGCGGCTGCGGGTGCAGCAGAAAATAAGGTTGCTGGATATCAAGCAGAGCCACTTGTTACGCATCGCTACACTACCGAAGGTCAAAGACCACGGCGACCCGTTCGACTTCCTGATTATCGCGCAAGCCCTAACCGAAAACCTGCCCGTGCTGACTTCAGATGGCAAGTTCCATCTCTATGGCGTGGACGTGGTGAAATAGCGCTGCCACCGTAGTTCCCGCTAAGCAGCCGTCGGCGCGGCGGCGCGGGCCGGGCGGGGGCACCTGGGCCAGCAACCGGAGTAGCCCGCAGCCGCGCCGGCCGCTGGGGGAGCGGGGGCATTGGGAAGCAGCCGTAGCAGCGCACAGTCGCGCCGGGTGCTGGGAGAGCGGGAAGCAACTAAGCGATACGTGGCGGCGTTATCTTTACTCCACCTCATACCCTTGCGCTATGCCTGCTACCGCCCCGAGCCCCAAGAAAAAAGCGGCCCCCGCCAAAGGAGGTACGGCCCCAAAGACTACCCCTAAGAAGCCCGTGAAGAAATCGAACTTCATTCCCAACTTCCTGCAAGGAAAGGTGACGCTTGCGCCCGACTTTTTTGACGAACACGAGCGGCCCAAAAATTGGCCAGCTGGCAAATGAGGTATCTGCTGGATACCAACGCCTTGCTGGTAGGCGGTTTGGCTTTTGAAACGCTTTCGGCGAGTTATCGCACTATTCTGCTCGACCCGGCGAATGAGCTGGTATTGAGCCCGGCCAGCATTTGGGAAATGGCTATTAAGGTGCGGCTGGGCAAACTGGATTTGCAGGGCGTAACCTTGGATGGCTTGGCTGGGGAATTTCGTCGTCGCTTGAAAATACGGCTGCTGTCTATCAAGCAAAGCCAGTTGCTGTACATTGCTACGCTGCCGAAAGTGAAAGACCACGGCGACCCGTTCGACTTGCTCATCATTGCGCAGGCGCTGACCGAAAAGCTGCTCGTGCTCACGTCGGATGGCAAGTTTCACCTCTACGGCGTGGACGTGGTGAAATAGCCCTGACACCTCATTCCCCCTAAGCAGCTACCGGCGCGGGCCGGGCGGGGGCATCCGCGCCGGCAACCGGAGCAGCGCACAGTCGCGCCGGCCGCTGGGGGAGCGGGCGGGCGGATGGGGCATTGGGGCAGCAACCATAGTAGTGCGGGGCCGCGCCGGGCGCGGGCAGCATCTAAAAAGCCTCGCCAGCACAATGCTGACGAGGCTTTTCAATTATGGAGGCTAGGGGAACGTCGCTGAAAATTCCTGTAAGGAAAGCAGCGGCACCCTCGGAAATTCCAGTTGCTGCAGAGGCTGGAAGTGCCGGTCATTGGTGACGAGGTAATCGGCGTTGGCGGCAATGGCTACGTCCACGAATTTGTTATCGTCGCGGTCGGCTTCGATGAGTTGCCATTTGTGATAAGCTTCTTGGAAAGACGTGTTGGGGGCGTTAATTAGGATTTCGGTTACCCGCTGGGCAGTAGCGGTAGAATAGTGGGCAGCCAGGATTTCCTCGTACTCGGTGAGTACTTCATTGCTAAGCACCCACTCAGATGCCTCGCTGGCAAACAACCCGTATAGGCGGTGAAACGGGCTGTTGCGGTTGAGCGATGCCAGCAAGCAGTTGGTGTCAATGACTGCACGGCGCATCAGGAAGGCTCGTTGAGCATCCGCTCGTAGTCTTCGGCCGTGTAGCCGCGCTCCTTATCAATGCGCTCTACTTCGGCCAGCATCTTCTGCGATAAATGCGCCACGATTACACACCGTAGCTGCAGCGTGTCTTCATCGCTCATCCCGGCTCAAACAAGCGAAGCAAGCTAACCTGAATGAGGTTGAGTTTGGTGGGTTGAGTCGAGGCAGTGAGAGTCATCACAAAGGCAGCGGATAATACAGCAAGATAACGCGGCGGCTACTAAAAAGGGTGCCACCCTTATTCCTATCGCAGCCACTTGGCGCGGCGGTGCGGGCCGGGTGGGGGTATCTGTGCGGGCAACCGGAGCCGTGCTGGCGCGGCGGCGCAGGCGGAAGGTGAGTAACTAACTGCTGTTACGCGGTACTGGCGCGAGTTACGCTACGCTAAACTCGCGTCAGTGCCGTGTAACAGCAGTAACTAAGAAGCCCCGCTGGCGTTGTGCTGGCGGGGCTTCCTCATGCGGATGTTCAGGCTTTGGTCGTAAGTCGCTGCCTTCCTCCCAACGAACTTACTTTCAACTTCTTCGCTAAGTACCCATGCGGTTTACTTACCCGTTTCTACTTCTGCTTTGCCTGCTGCCCTTAGCCACCCGGGCCCAAGGGCTCTGCGATGCCAGCGGGCTAACTACCAAAATGAGCGGCGATGGTGCCTGGGCCGTGCTTAATGCCCGGGGCCAAGTTGTTATCCCTTATGCCCAGCGGCCGCTGATACTGCTGACGGCAAACCTGGTGAAGGTGGGGCAAGCTTCCGGCCCTTCCCGTTGGACTATATTCAACAGCCAAGGCCACCAGGTGCTGCCCCAGGAGTACGAAGTTGTTGAGGCAGCCGGCTGCGACCATATTCAGGTCCAGCAAGGCAATGAGACGCTGCTACTCAACGCCAGCGGGCAAACGGTTTACCGCGAAGCCGGTCAGCACCACTTTACGGCCTTGCCCCATTTCAATCGCCTGCTAGTAACGGAGGTTGGCTCCAACCAGTTAACGGGGGCCGTGCGCATCCTGGAGCTAGGGAGCAAGCGGCAGGTGTACACCCAAAGCCCGGCCGCCGAGGCCAGCCCGTTGTACCTCGACTTGACGCAGGAGCCTGGCACCCAGCAAGTACACTTCTTACCCTTCATCAAGGTCACGACCATCGTGCCCGACCGGAACCGCGTCCGGGTGCAGCGCTACGACCGGGTGCTCGACCTGCGGGGAAAAGTACTTTTTGATTCAATCGATGCGGGCATCGAAACGTCGCAACAGGGCCTGGTGTATTTATACCGCCGGGGCCATCCCGTTATCATCACCGATACGCTGCTGCGCCCCATTCCTTATTTGAGCCACTACGAAACGGTAGTCCCGACGGGCCCAGGCCGGCGGTGGTGGGCGGTGAGCCGGGCCGGCAAGTCGGGCTTGCTCGACCACACCGGCCGCGTGCTAGTGCCGGTGCAGCACCCAGGGCAGTTTACTTACGTTGGCGACAACCTGTTTCTGCTGCACGAATACCGCAACCGGTTCAGCCACTATTCCCTGCTCACATCCGACCAGCATCTGGTAGACCTGGGCGATTGTTACATCGGGCGTGCCATCGACAGCACCCTGGCCAAACAGCCGCTGGTGCTGAAAAACGAGAAAACCAACAAGAGTGGACTGTTCGATGCCAAGCGGGGGTTTGTTTTTCCCATGCGTTACGATGTATTGGCGCAGACGCCGCAAGGGTTTATTTTCTTTCAACCGGACAGCGCCGGCTACCTCAATCCGGAGGGGCGGTTGCGGCTGCTCGCGCCAAGCTGTCAGCTCTTATCCGAGTTCAGCGAAGGCTATGCCGTGTGCGGTAAGCTCGTGCCCAACGCTACGCGCAGCCAGTACCCAGCCGCGCAGATTGCTTACTCGGCTCAGGGTAGTGTAGCCGTGCAGTATGCCTACATGAACTCCGCTGGCAAGCTCATCTCGGACTATTTCGACTGGGTTGGTCCGTTCTATGGTGGGTACGCTTTCGTGCGGAAAAACCTGGAAAGCTACATGATTGACACCAAGGGCCAGAAAGTGACCTACCCAGGCGGCGCTACGCTGGTTTCCTACTTCCATAAAGGCTTGGCGGTGGTGCAACAGGGCAACCGCTTCGGACTAGCCGACCAAACTGGCCGGCTGGTGCTGCCCACCGAGTACAAATCCATCGAAACCGAGCGGCAGTATCCAGGCTACAGTCAGCTCGTAGGGCGGCAAAAAACGACTAACACACTGGAGCCAGTAACGATACCCAAATTGCAGAAGGGCAGCATCCGCGTAGTTACTGCCGCCGGGCAGTCGCAGCTGGTTGCTGTGCCGGCCGGCAAGTAAGGGCTTCAACCTAAGATGGCGGGCAGGCTTGGCAGGAGTAGCAGGAAATAGCGTAACCAATGCACGGGAACCGAGGCGGCCGGTTAGTCGGCGGGCTTCACGTTTAAGTCTTGTTACTGCCCGATGGAGGCCCGAAAAAAGCGTTGCTTGAGCTTGCGGCGCAGTGAGCGGGGTAGGGGCTGGCCCGCCGCGTAGGCCGTGAGCAATTGGTCGAGGTGGGCGTTGCTGTAGCGTTTTAGCTTGGCCACGCTGTAGCCCACCACTGGCATAGCAACCAGGGCACCTATCCCTAGCCGGGCGCCGATGCCGAGCGGTTTGTAATCGGTATCGTACTGGGCACCGTTGAAGAAAACGCTCGTCAGCGCCCCAATTACCGAGCCTTGTATCCAGATGCCAGCGTGCGACTGCCGCCGACTGTAGAGGTTGATAATGGCCTGGGCCGTGTCGTTATGCGCATATTGCTCCCGTAGCTGCTGCTTGAACTGCCGCGACGCCAGCGACTCGCCAATAATCGTCTGGGCAGCGGCTGGGCGCAGGGTCAGGCTCAGGAGTAGCAGCAACAATACCTGTTTGAGCATAGCAACCTGGAAAGAGCCTGAAAACTGCCAGCTAAAATAAACACTAAACACTTAAGTGCCAGAAAGTAGTGCGGATTTTAGCTTCGCTGATTTCCGGTTGTAATCTGCGCCACTACCAAAAAAGCCCCGCCGGACAACTCCAGCGGGGCTCTTTTAACGGAAACGCAGCTTGCTACGCCTCCGCCAATACTTCTTTCACGCGGGCGGCGGCGTCCTTTAGCAGCGTGGCCGACTTCACTTGCAAGCCGCTTTCGTCGATGATGCGGGCACCTTCTTCGGCGTTGGTGCCTTGCAGGCGCACGATGATGGGCACCCGGATGTCGCCGATTTTCTTGTAGGCTTCCACCACGCCGTTGGCCACGCGGTCGCAGCGCACGATGCCCCCGAAGATGTTAATCAGGATGGCCTTTACGTTGGGGTCTTTGAGGATGATGCGGAAACCGGCTTCCACCGTCTGCGCGTTGGCTCCACCGCCTACGTCGAGGAAGTTGGCCGGCTCGCCACCCGAAAGCTTGATGATGTCCATCGTGGCCATGGCCAGGCCAGCACCGTTCACCATGCAGCCCACGTTGCCGTCGAGCTTCACGTAGTTCAGGTTCGAGTTCGAGGCTTCTACTTCCAGTGGGTCTTCCTCGTTGAGGTCGCGCAGGGCGGCGAAGTCCTTGTGGCGGTAGAGGGCGTTGTCGTCCAGGGTCACCTTGGCGTCCACGGCCAGGATTTTATTGTCCGACGTTTTCAGCACTGGGTTAATCTCGAACATGGCCGAGTCGGTTTCGTCGTAGGCTTTGTAGAGGGCCGTTACAAATTTCACCATCTCCTTTTGCGCCTCGCCTTCGAGGCCCAGCCCGAAGGCAATTTTGCGGGCCTGAAAGCCTTGCAGGCCGATGGCGGGGTCTACAAATTCCTTGTGGATTTTCTCGGGATGCGCCTCGGCTACCTCCTCAATGTCTATACCGCCCTCGGTGGTGTAGATAATGACGTTTTTGCCGGAAGTACGGTCGAGCAGCACACTCATGTAGAATTCCTGGGTGGGGCTTTCGCCGGGGTAGTACACGTCTTGGGCTATCAGCACCTTGTGCACTTTGCGGCCTTCGGCACCGGTTTGCTTGGTCACGAGCTGCATCCCAAGTATCTGGCCGGCGATGTCTTTTACCTGCTCCAGGTTTTTGGCGAGCTTCACCCCGCCGCCCTTGCCCCGGCCGCCAGCATGAATCTGAGCCTTAATTACATACCAGCTGGTGCCGGTTTGTTCAGTAAGTTTTTGAGCGGCCGCTACGGCTTCTTCGGCGGTGTCGGCCGTGAGGCCTTCCTGCACGCGCACGCCGTACTTTTTGAGGATTTCCTTGCCTTGATACTCGTGAATGTTCATCGGAGGGAGTAAGGGTGATGAGTAAGTGACGCGAAGGTAGGAAGGGATTAAGGATAAGGGATGAGAGATGCAAGCATTGAAGACGCAAGAGAGCCCTTATCCCTTATCCTTAATCCCTCGTCCCTACTCATCTCCGCCCGTAGCTTTGCCGTACAACTCCCGCGCTGCTCTACCCGCGCCCAATTCCCTTGCTGCAAGCCATCAACCTTCGTAAAAACTACAACTCGCTGGAAGTGCTCAAGGGCATCGACCTCACCATCGAGCGGGCCGAGGTCGTGAGCGTAGTCGGCTCGTCGGGGGCGGGCAAAAGCACGCTGCTCCACATCCTGGGCACGCTCGACAACCCCGATTCGGGCGAGGTGTTCTTTGATGGGCAGTCGGTGACGAGCCTGGGCCGCACCGCGCTGGCTAAGTTTCGCAACCGGCACATTGGCTTCGTGTTCCAGTTTCACAACCTGCTACCCGAGTTCACGGCCCTCGAAAACGTGTGCCTGCCAGCTTTTCTGGCCGGCCGCTCCGAAAAAGAAGTGCGCGTGCGGGCCCGCGAATTGCTGGGCTTGCTCAACCTCGACCACCGCGCCGACCACAAGCCCAGCGAGATGAGCGGCGGCGAGCAGCAGCGCGTGTCAGTGGCCCGCTCGCTCATCAACTCGCCCGAAATTATCTTTGCCGACGAGCCCAGCGGCAACCTCGACTCGCAAAACGCCCGCGAGCTGCACGAGCTTTTCTTCTTTTTGCGCAAGGAGTTCGGCCAAACCTTCGTCATCGTCACCCACAACGACACGCTGGCCCAGATGGCCGACCGCCGCATCGTGATGCGCGACGGCCACATCCTAGAGCAGTAGCACCCAAGCGCAGTTATCCGTAGGGTGCGGGGCTGGCCCCGCCCGTCGTTGAACGCTACTTGTTCAACGACGGGTGGGGGCAAGCCCCGCACCCTACTGCTTTTTTAGCAGCCTGGGAGGCTGACTAAACCCATTAGAAAACCGCCTGGCTAAAAGCATTTTTCAAGTAACACTTAAAACGTCTGATAATCAGCGATAAAATTTACTAATAAAATTGGATAACGGTGGAACATAAACGGCTTGGCTACAGTTTAAAGACTGTACTAAAGAACGAAACCGGCCGCTGGCCACCACACCCATGACCGAAGCTACCAAAACCCCGAAGGAAACCACCGCCGCCAAGAAAACCGCCCGCGTGGAAAGCTACGACATCGCCAAGTCGGACGAGACGCTCGACCTGGCCAAGGATTTGGCCAAGTTCATCAAAGACAACAAGCTTAGCACGCAGGTGCAGGGCAAGGAGTTCGTGAACGTGGAAGGCTGGCAGTACGCCGGCTCGCGCCTGGGCATCGTGCCTATCGTGGAGCACGTCATCAACGTGAGCAACGACCAAGAGCTGAAATACCAGGCCAAGGTGACGCTCTACGACCTGCGCCACGGCACCACAGTAGGGGCCGGCTTCGCTATCTGCTCTAATAAAGAGAGCGGCAAGAAATTCTACCAGGAGTTTGCCATTGCCAGCATGGCCCAGACCCGCGCCGTGGGCAAAGCCTACCGCAACATCCTGGCCTGGATTATCCGCGCCGCTGGCTACGAGCCCACGCCCGCCGAAGAAATGGAGTACGGCAACAACGCCGCCGCTACGGCTGCCCCGGCCCCCACGATGGCCGTAGCCGCTGAGCCTGCTGCCCCCGTTATGCGCGCCGTTACGACTGCGCCCGCTGCCGAAGTTGCTGAGGCTACGCCCACTGCCCCGGTGCAGTACGCCACTGCCTCGCAGAAGGAAGAGATTATCCGCCTGCTGAACCACCCGCTCATCACGCGCCAGGAAAAGACTAAGATGCTCCTCAACATCAACCGCCTCGATGAGGAGCGCGCTACGCAGGCTATCGCCAAGCTGCGCAAGGCCATCGAGGACCGCGAAGGCACCTCATCGGCCATTGCTGCTTAAGTTTCGAAATTGCTGATGAGAGCCCGGCACCATGAGGTGCCGGGCTTTTTGTATGCAGTGCGAAGCGGAAGCTTCGCGCTATCGGCTAATTTTGCCGCATGCCCATCCCCGAAACCGCCGACCCGCTTGCCTTGCTGCGCCAGCACTGGGGGCACCAGCAGTTTCGGCCGGGGCAGCAGGAGATTATCGAAGCCGTGCTGGCGGGGCGCGATGCACTGGCGCTGCTGCCTACCGGGGGCGGCAAAAGCATCTGCTTCCAGGTGCCGGCGCTGGCGCGGCCGGGCATCTGCATCGTGGTGTCGCCGCTCATCGCCCTCATGCGCGACCAGGTGGAAAACCTGCGTAAGCGCGGGCTGCGGGCCGAGGCCGTGTACGCGGGCATGAGCCACCAGGAAATCGACCAGACGCTGGATAACTGCATCTACAACAAGAAAATAAAATTTCTGTACGTGTCGCCCGAGCGCCTGCTCACCGACCTGTTTCGGGCGCGGGTGGCGCGCATGAGCGTGGCCTTGCTCGCCATTGATGAGGCGCATTGCCTCTCGCAGTGGGGCTACGACTTCCGCCCGCCCTACCTGCGCATTGCCGAGCTGCGGGCCGCCTTGCCACCCACCGTGCCGTGCATCGCGCTCACGGCCACCGCCACCGGCCAAGTGCGGCAGGACATTGTGGAAAAGCTGGAATTCCGGCCCGGCTACGGCGTGTTCACCCAGAGCTTTGCCCGGCCTAAGCTCTCGTACTCGGTGCTGGCTACCGAAGACAAGCCGCGCCGGCTGTTGGAAGTGCTACGCGGCATCGGGCCCGGCAAAACGGGCATCGTGTACGCCCGCACCCGCCGCCAAACCGAGGACACCGCCACTTGGCTGGTGCAGCAGGGCGTGCCCGCCGCTGCCTACCACGCCGGGCTGGCCCCCGAGCAGCGCACCCGCATCCAGCATGGCTGGCTCACCGATAAAACGCGCATCATCGTGGCTACCAATGCCTTCGGCATGGGTATCGATAAGCCCGACGTACGGGCCGTGGTGCATCTGGACGCGCCGGCCACCCTCGAAGCCTACTACCAGGAGGCCGGCCGCGCCGGGCGCGACGGCCTTTATGCCTTTGCCGTGCTGCTCAGCGGGCCGCCCGATGCCGACGGGCTGCGGCGGCAGGCGCAGCTGGCCCACCCGCCGCCCGATGTGGTGCGCCGCGTGTACCAGGCCCTGGCCAACTACTCGCGCACGGCCGTGGGCGGCGGCGAGCTGGTAGCCTTCGACTTCGACATCGGCGTATTTGCCGAAACCTACCGCCTTAAGGCCGTAGATGCCCACCACGCCCTCAAGATGCTGGAGCAGCAGGGCTTCGTGCAGCTGACCGAGGCCGTGAACCAGCCGGCGCGGGTGCAGCTCATCAGCAACCACGAGGACCTGTACCGCTTCCAGGTAGCCAATGCCCAGCATGACCAGCTCATCAAGGCCCTGCTGCGGCTCTACGGCGGCGAGCTGTTTGTGGCGTTTCAGGCCATCTCGGAAAGCGCCCTTGCCCGGCACCTGCGCGAAAGTACCCAGGACGTAACCCGCCAGTTGCGCTACCTGCACACGGCCGGCGTACTGCACTACCACCCGCGCCGCGAGTTGCCGCAAGCCATGTTTACCACGCTCCGCTACGACGCCCCCCAGTTGCCCCTGGACGAGCGCCGCCTGCGGGCCGCCCGCCAACTCAGCGAGCAGCAAACCAGCGCCGTGATTGAGTATGCCGCCAGCACTACCCGTTGTCGCCAGCAGTTGCTACTCGACTACTTCGCCGAGCCCAACGCGCCCGCCTGCGGCGTGTGCGACGTGTGCTTAGCCCGCAAAAAAGCCCGGCAAGCGCCCGAAGACACTGCCGGGCTGCAAGCCGGTTTGCTGGAATTATTGTGCGCCGAGCCGCTGCTGCCGCGCCAAGTGGTGGCCCGCTACACGGGCACCGAAGCGGTGGTGGTGACTACCGCGTTGCGGGCGCTGGTAGAATTGGGCAAGCTGAAATATGGGGCTGATGGGCGGCTGGGGGTGAAGTGAGTAACAGCGGTTAAAAAAGCAAAAAGAGCGTCATTCCGAACGCAGTGAGAAATCTCGTTTGCTTCGTTGTTCGGTACTGTTCAACGATGCGAGCGAGATTCCTCACTGCGTTCGGAATGACGTTCTTTTTTACCCGCTTAGCTTTTACCCCGCCTGGTACGCCGCGATGCCACCGAGCAGGTTACGCACGTTGGTGAAGCCTTGCTGGGTGAGGAAGGCTTTGGCCGAGGCTGAGCGGCCGCCGCCTTTACAGTGGACAATGACTTCCTGGTCTTTGAGGTCGGCGAGGTCGGCGAGGTCGGCGAGCTTGTCGGGCAGTGTGCCGAGGGGAATATTCTGCGAGCCGGGAATGCGGCTTTCTTCTGCTTCCCAGGTTTCGCGCACATCGAGGATGTGCAGATTTTCGCCGGCTTGCTGGCGCTGGTGGAGTTCGGCAGGGGTGATGTCGGGCATGGGTCGGGGTGGGCTGGGGATTATGCTGGTGGTAGGTTTTCTAAATCTGACAAGTCCTTATCACGGCCAGTGGCTTCTTTGTTTTTGCGCAGTGATGCTAAGTCAACAAACCGAAGTGCGATACCCTCCTGCATAATAATGCGGCTCTTAGCATAGGAAACAGCGAAATCGATACCTGGAACGGCTGTCATCAGGTCGAACCACCCGGTATCGGTGGCGAAGGACATAAACGCCGGAATCTGGGTGAAGTCAGCGGCCTCAAATTCGCCAGCACTGAAACCGAAGCGTTCCAGGGCCCGCACGGCCCGCTGGCCATTCTCCATACTAGCCCGAATAAGCAAATCCAAGTCATTGGTAAATCGGGGGTGGCCGTAAGCAATTACGGCGTAGCCACCAATAATTAAGTATTCAACGCCCTCCTCTTCGAATAGGCGTAGTAGCTTTAAGTACGTGGGCTCCATCGGTGGGGAATAGCGGTGGGTTGTTGGGGTTGGCGGCATAAAGCAATTTGCCGTGGCGAATTAACTCTGCCGCTGCTGCCAGCCGCTCTTGTGGAGTTTTGCTCCACCAGTAGTGCCGTTGGGCTTCGTCAATATCGGCCTTGTTTTGGGTCTTGATGAGCAGCATAGCCTGTTAAAATTACTCTACCACCAGCCGGCGCGTAGCTACGCTGTCGTCAGCCAGCGTCAATTGCACCAGGTACACGCCGCCGGGCAGCGTAGCAGGTAGCTGCAACGTAGCCTGCCCGGCCTCAACTGCAGGTTGCTGCCACACCGGGCGGCCCAGCACGTCGAGCAGGGCCGCCTGGCGGAAGGCGGGGCCGCTAACCGTGACGGCTGTGCCCGTGGCCGTAGGGTTGGGGTAGAGCGAGAACCGGGCGCTAATCGCCTGCTGCGCCTGGGTGGCCAGCACGTTGTTATTCATCACGGCCCGCAGCATAAGGGAGCCACCGGTGGAGGGCGTGAACCCCGTCCAGGTGCCCTGCTGGGTGTAAAATAGGGAGTTGGCCTGCGGCTGGTTGTTGAGGTCGAGGCCGTAGAGCAGGAACTGGCCATTCGCAATCTGGCCGTAGCCTACGTAGAAGCGGCCGGCCGGCACGGCTATCGAGGGCTTGAAAGCTACATCGTAAAACGTTTGTCCGGCTGGTAGGGGGTTGGCGAGGGTGGCCGTAGCGGTGCCCAGAACCTGGTCAGGCTTGCCGTTGGTGTCGCCCCACACCACCACCGTGATAGGGCGGTTGGCGAAGTTCTCACCACCCTGAGCGTTGGGAATATTGTTGAAAATAGGCGCCAGCCGCACGGCGCTTACATGGTCGGCCTGATTGGCATCGAAGCCCACGGCCAAGTAGCTGATAGGGCCGGTGCTCACGGCCGGAATGCTGAAGCTTTGTTCGGCGGAGCCGTCGTCGTAGGCAAAGTAATTGTTCAGCTCCAGGTCGCGGTAGGTGGTATCGTTGGGGAGTGTGAGCGGGTTAGGCTCGAAGGTGCGCAACGCCAGCGTGTAGCGGAAGCGCCGCGCCTGCGTCGAAAACGGCAGCGGGGCCGAGGCGGCATTGCCCGTAATTACGTCTTGCCGCGCCCCGGCCAGCTCCGGCTGGTTGCCTGTAGTCCAGGTGGCCGGGCCGAAGCCACCGCTGGTCAGTTCCTGCACGGTGCCCGTCCAGCTAATGGGCGTGGGCGTAGCCGGCGCTACTTTCAGGTTGTTGACGGTAGTGGTCATGGCCGGGTTCAGCTCGCTGGTGGTGGCGGCGTTGTACTGCCACACCGGCATGGAGGTGTAGCGGCGCAGGGGGCTGCTCAGGCCCCGGCTGGTGGCAATGTCGGTGAAGCTGGTATCGTTGGCCGCCCGGTTGGCGTTGAGGTACACGTAGTCGACGCCGAAGGCATCGCGGGAAGTGGACTGGTTGCCGGCCGCCCGAAACCGGAACCGGAACCCGTTGAAGAGGTAGCTGGCCTGGTTGATGGGAAAAATCTGCTGCCGGAATTTAGTCGTTTTATTGGCCCCCAGGTACGTCCAGATGGGATTCCAGCGGCCCACATTGTCCAGAAACTCCAGCGTGAGGTACACCGGCGTGCTGCTGCCGTTGGCCACCGGCGAGCCGGCCAGCGAGCCCGCCTGCCAGGCGTAGCTCAGATACACGTTGCTGCCCGCACTCACCCCGCTCAAGTCGATGGGCTGGGAGGTGAGCGTGTCAGTTTTACTGTAAAACGACGCCGAGGCGCTGCTGTAGGCTAAGCCATTGCCCCGCAGGCCATCCAGCGTGACGGTGCCGCGCGTGAGGGGCTCCGCCGCCAGCCGGTTGCTCACGTAGGCCCCGCCGCCGCTGTAGGTACTGAAACCGCTGCCGCTGTTCGGGTCAGGATAAGCCGTAGTAGCCGCTTGCCAGCGCAGGGGGCTGGGAGCGCCATCGCGGGGCGCGGTAAAATCGTCGAAAAACGGCAGGGCCAGGGCCGTCAACCGCTGGGTAGCCGCTGGGGCTTTGCTAGCCGCAGCGGCCCGGCCGGGGTCGGCAGACAGGGGCTGGGTTGGCAGCACCACCTGGGCCTGGGCGGCGAAGGCGGCGAACACGGCTGATAGGGTGATAAGTCGGAGAAGTGAGCGCATAAAACAGGAGCGTAAGACGAGGAACAGGCGTAGTGGCGCGACCAGAAACAACGGTACGCCCACTGGCGAGGAAAGAACTACAAACGAGCGCGAAAAATTACCTGTTACTCAAATTACGCCCATTACCCATTTTTTACTCGGCCACCCACAAATCTACCAGCTGGCCCATCCGAATGGTAGCGCCGGGAGCCGCTACCGGGCGCTGGCGCACCACGGTGCCGGGCGTCTGGCCGTCCTCGGCGGCCTGCTTGAATACTTCGCCCACTTCGAGGTGCTGGCCAGCCAGCAGCACCCGTGCTTCTTCGATGGGCATGTTTACCAGCGTGGGCACCTCAAACTCGGTGTTGCCCAGGCCGTCGCCCACTTCGAGGTCTACCCGCGTGCCTTTGGCGATGGGCGCACCGGGCGCTATTTCCCGGCCGCCTATCAACTGCTTGAGCACGGCATCCTTGGCCAGGTTGGGCACCAGCTTTATCTGGCCGATGCTCAGGTCGTAGCTGGTGAGAATGAGCTGCGCGTTTTTCACCGAGCCGTCGGTGAGCTTGGGCATCTTGATGACGGGCGGCCGGCGCATGCTCACCGAGATGTAGATTTTACGGTCCTGCTTCACCTTTTCGCCGGGCTGCGGCTCCTGCGTAAGCACCGTGAAGGGCCGCGTGGTGGGCGAGTAGCTGCTATCGTCTACGAAGTAGGAGAGCTTGCGGTCGTCGAGGTAGTTTTCGAGGTCGGCCACGTTCATGCCCGTGATTTTGGGCACCACAATCGTTTCGCCGTGGTGCGTGGTGATGGGCAGGTACACGTAGAAAAAGCCGAGTATCAGCGCCACTACCAGCAAGGCAATCAGGGCGAAGTGCTTGAAAACGTCGAACCAAGTATCGGATTTGAAGAAAGACATGTAGGGTAAGCTTTAGCTTGCCAGGAAGAGTGAGAAATGCGCGGCACGGCAAGCTAAAGCTTACCCTACACTCCGCGCTGCCCGCGCCTTGCCGAAGTCCAGGATGCGGTCGATAAACTGGTAGGGCGTGTAGCCGGCCAGGGCCGTTTGGTGAAAAATACAGGTGGCGGGCGTCATGCCAGGCAGCGAATTCACTTCAATAAGCAGCACTTCGACCGCGCCCGCCTCCCGCACTCGCACAAAGGCGTCGATGCGGGCGTAGCCCTCGATGCCCAGCACCTCGGCCACGCGGCGCAGCACCTGCTTCACCTCCTCGCTGATGCGCTGGCGCTCGGCGGGGTCGGTGGCGTAGCGGGCGGGCGTGATGTTCTGGCCTTCGCCGGCCAGGAATTTTTCTTCCAGGCTCAGCACTTCGCCCGTCGCCAGCGCCTCGCTGGCCTCGAATACCTCAATCTGCAGCTGGCCGTTTTCGCTGTAGGAAGTCAGCAGCCCGCCCGTGATTTCTAGGAACCGGGCCGCGCCATCCGGCCCGATAAGGGTTTCGACCAGGAACAGGTCTTTCTGCGGAAACTCTTCCTTAAAGCCTAGGTGCAACACCTCGGCCGGGCCGGGCAGCAGAGCTTCCTCGCGGCGGAACATCTGCTCGCTGAAGGCAGCCAATTCGGCGCGGTTTTTCAGCTTTTTCACGGCCGAGGAGCAGCCGTCGTCGGCCGGCTTGGCGATGAACGGGTAGGGAAACTCGGCTTCGAGGCTGCGGTAGAAAGCCTCGGGGTCGGCCTGCCACTCCAGGCGGTGCGCCAGGCGGTGGGCGGCCACGCGCAGGCCGGCCTCGCGCAGGCGGCGGTTGGTTTCGTACTTGTTGATGGTCACGGCGCTGCTGGCCGCGCCGGAGCCGTTGTAGGGCAGCCCGAATTTCTCCAGCTCCTGCTGCAAGGCCCCGTCTTCGCCGGGCCGGCCGTGCAGGGCAATAAACACCTCGTCGGCCATGTCGGCCAACTCTTCGAACGAGAGGCGGCGCGGCGCGGCAATGGCTTGCCCGGCGTAGCGGCCGGTAATGCCCGCCGCCTGCGCCCGAATGCGGGCCAGCACCGGGTGGGCCGCGTGCCCGGCCTCGGCGTGCTCTATTTTCTCCCGAATATCGTCGGCGTTGTCCTTGAGCATGATGTTGATGGGCAGCTCGTAGAGCCGGAACTCGGCGCTGCTGCCCGCCAGAAACACCGGAATGGGCCGGTACTTGGTGCTGCTGCTCAGCTTCTCGTAGATGTTGCGCCCGCTCTCCACCGAAATGTGCCGCTCGGAGGAGTAGCCGCCCATTATTACCGCCACGCGGATGCGCTCGTCGGTGCCGCCCTGCCGGCTGGCAATGGCGCTATCCAGCTGCTCAAGCTGCTTTTGCAGCTGCACCGGCTTCATCCCGCTACGCCGCCGGGCGGCCAGTGAGGTGCGGATAATATAGGTAAGAAACTGGCTGGGATTCAGCCCGATTTCGGCCGCCTGGTGGAAGAAGAACGAGGCCGGCAGCATGCCGCTTGTGGTGTTCGGGTCGTTGAGGTAGATGGTGCCATCTTCTTGAATGAAGCCGTCCAAACGGGCGTACACTTGGAAGCCGAAGATGCGGAACATCGTTTGCGCCTGCTGCCGGATGCGCTCGATATCGGCCTCCGGCAAGTCGATAGGCGTCACCTTGCGGGCCAATCCCGGCAGGTACTTGGCGCGGTAGTCAAAAACCTCGCTGCCTTTGATAATCTCGGTGGGAGGGAGGGCCAGCGCTATATCGTGCTCGTTTTCGACTACAATGCACGAGAACTCGCGGCCGGCAATGAATTGCTCTATTAAAACATGGGTTTCGCCGGTCAGACTATGGAAGGTTATTGCATCGTCGTTACCAGCGCTTTGCTGTACCAAATCTGCGAAATGGCGATTAATAAAGTCAAAAAGAACCTCTGGATTGCCTATTATTTCAGGCATATCCTGCCGAGGGCTAGCCTCTACTTGCACTGGCAGCCCAATGCCTTCCCGAATATCTGCCAGCTGCCTCACCCAAGCTAAACGGTCGGATTCATTCATTGCTTCCCAGTCGGCACGGTGGACTGTGAGACGGAAAAACGCTTTATCTAACGCTACAGTTAAAGCAGATACATCGTCTTCATCACGCACTATAGTCACACCGATGCTACTGCCTTGGTGTGGCGCTTTCACTACCAATGGCAAACCCATTCCGCGGCTCCAGCAAGCCAGCAGATAGTGCCTCGGCAAATCAAAATACTTAGCTGACAATACCTCAAACTTCGGCGTCGCCAGCCCCGCCGCCTGCATCAGCCGCTTCTGCGCGATTTTGTCGATGCCGAAGGCCGAGGGCAGGATGCCGGAGCCGGAGTAGGGGATGCCCACCCATTCGAGCAGGCCCTGAATGGAGCCGTCTTCACCGCCGGGGCCGTGCAGGGCCAGGAAGGCGAAATCCATGAGCTGGGGCAGCTCGCTGGCTTCGAGGCGGCGGCCGACGTGGCTGATTAGCTCCGTGAGAGCGTCGTCGCTCAGTTCGCCCAGGTTTTCGAGGTACAATTGCCAGGGGTGGCGGCTGGCGGGCAGCGCCGCCACGGGCGGGTAGAAGTCGCGGATGGTGCCCTTGTACAAGTATTGCCAGTCGAGCAGGATGAAGTGCCCGAGGCTGTCCACGAAAATGGGCACCGGCTGAAACAGGCCCTTGTCGAGGTTATCGAAAACGGTGCGCCCGCCCGCAAAGGAAATTTCTCGCTCACGCGAGGTGCCCCCAAAGAAAATACCGACTCTCATAAGTAGGGCAAAGGTATGAAGACGCGGCGGGGGGCAGAGGCACCCGTTAGTAAAGACGAGGTGTAACAAAATCTGGTGTAACATTTTAAATTATTACACCGGATTTTATTACACCGCTTTAGCGCCCATGTTTCAGGCAGGCTAGCAAGCCAGTTCCCGCACCAGTTCCGCCACCAGCGCCGCATCCGTTTCCCACTGTGCCGTAGCAAACAAGCCCGCCGCCGCCTCGGCTGGCAGCGCCCGCTTGGCGCTGGCGTGAAATTCCTGTGCTCCCGTGTGGGCCGCCAGCGCCCGCACATTCGCCCCCGTGATGCCCGCGCCGGGCATCACCCGGATGCGGCCGGCGGCCCGTTGTACCAGCGCGGTTAGTTGGTTTTGGCCCGCCTCGGCCGTGGGCTGGCCGCCGGAGGTGAGCACCCGCTGGCAGCCCAGCGCAATAATATCTTCCAGTGCCTGGGCCTGGTTGGAGCAGGCATCGAAGGCACGGTGGAAGGTGACGGATAGCGGGCCTGCGGCGGCCACCAGCTCCCGGCAGGCGGCTATAGCCACGCGGCCAGCAGCGTCCAGTGCGCCCAGCACTACACCCGCGCAGCCCAGGTCGCGGCAAAGCGCCACGTCGGCTTGCATAATGGCCAACTCACCGAGGCTGTACCTGAAGCCGCCCGGCCGGGGCCGGATGAGCACGAACACCGGCAGACTCACCCGCGCCAGCACCTGCCGAATGAGGCCGTAAGAGGGCGTGATGCCGCCCTGCTCCAGGTTCTGGCACAGCTCGATGCGGTGCGCGCCGCCCGCCTGCGCCGCCAGGGCCGAGGGCAGCGAAGCGGCGCAGATTTCCAGCGTATAAGTCATAGTGGATGTAGCGCTCAGCTTTAGCTTGGCGCATCGTTGCGTAGCAACGAAGCTCGCGTTAGCAGTCGTTGAAACAAGCGGCGCGGTGCCAGATTCGCCGCTCTGCGGCGATGCGCCAAGCTAAAGCTGAGCGCTACTTCAGCAAAAACGTGCTGTCGAGCAGGCGTGGGGTGTCGGTGGTGCTGATGGCGTAGTTGAAGCCGGTTTGCAGGGCATAGGCACCCGTCTGGCCCTGGTTGTTGAGGGCAATGAAGGCTACCTGAATGTCCTTGGCCTTGGCCCCCTTAATGGCGGCAATGCGCCGGATGGCCTCTTCACAGGCAGCCTGTGGGGTGCGGCCTTGACGCATCAGCTCCACCACGGTGTGCGAGCCGGCGATGCGGATAACATCCTCGCCCTGACCGGTGGCGGCAGCCGCGCCCACAGCCGGGTCTACAAACAAGCCCGAGCCGATGAGGGGGGAGTCGCCCACGCGGCCGTGCATCTTGAAGGCCATGCCGCTGGTAGTGCAGCTGCCACTAAGCCGGCCCTGGGCATCGAGGGCCAGCATGGCAATGGTATCGTGGCTGGGGCTGCCGCCCACCGGCCCCACGGCCTTGCGCCCGCCCGAGTTTTCGACGTTGATAACGGGCTTGTACTGGCTGGTTTTGAGCCACGCGTGGTAGGCTTTCTCCGCGTCGGCGCTCAGGGCGGCAGGCTCCAGCGCGAAGCCCTGCGCTACGGCAAACTGCTGGGCCCCGGCTCCCACCAGCAGCACATGGGGGGTGCGCTCCATCACGCGCCGCGCCACGCTGATGGGGTGCTTAATGCGCTCAAGCCCGGCCACGCCGCCGCAGTTGAAGCGCTCGTCCATAATGCAGGCATCGAGCGTCACGATGCCGTCGCGGTCGGGCCGCCCGCCCAGGCCCACGCAGCAGCCCTGCTCGGTTTCGGTTACCATCACGCCGGCTTCCACGGCGTCGAGGGCGTAGCCACCAGTTCCCAGGATTTTCCAGGCACCCCGGTTGGCGTTTACCCCGGCATCCCAGGTGGTGATGATAATGGGCTTGCCCATGGCGGGCGCGGCGGGCAGAGCCGCTGCGGCGAGTGGCGCGGCCGCTAGTCCGGCCAGGCCAGCGGCGGAGGTATGGAGGAATTTGCGGCGGGAAGACATAGCGGGAGAAAGTGCCTTAGAGGCGGATAGGATAACCCCCGCAAGATACTGCCAGCCCCAACTTGCGCGTACTTTCGCGGCCCATGATACTCGTTGCCGATGGCGGCTCGACCAAGTGCAGCTGGTGCCTGCTGGCCGGTGCCCACCCCACCTATTTCACCACCGAAGGCTACAACCCCTACTTCGTGGATACGCCTACCATTGCTGCCTCGCTGCGGCGCGGTATGCCGGCTGCCGTGCAGCAGGCCCCCGTACGGGCCGTGCATTATTATGGCGCAGGCGTGCTCTCGCCGGCCAAGGCTGAGGTAGTGGCCGGTGCCTTGCGCCAGTTGTTTCCACAGGCCACCATCCACGTAGCTGAAGACTTGCTGGCCGCCGCCCGCGCCCTGCTGGGCCGCGAGGCGGGCTTTGCGGCCATCCTGGGCACAGGCACCAACTCCTGCTTGTACGATGGGGAACGTATTACGCAGGTGGTGGAGTCGCTGGGCTATTCGCTGGGCGACGAGGGCAGCGGCACGTTCATCGGCCGGGTGCTGCTGCGCGACTACCTGCGCGGCCGGCTGCCCGCCGGCCTGGCCGGGGCATTCCGGGTGGCGTACCAGTTGGGGGAAGTAAGCGAAGTGCTAAACCAGCTTTACAGCCAGCCGCTTCCCAACCGCTTCCTGGCCGGCTTCGCCAAATTTGCCGGCGACCACTACCACGAGCCCTATTGCCAGGAGATAGTAGCGCAGGCATTCGAGGCTTTTTTTGCCCAGATTGTGACGCACTACCCCGATTATCAGCGCTATGCGCTGACGTGTGTGGGCTCGGTGGGCTACCATTTCCGGGAAGCGCTGGCGGCGGCAGCCACCCGCCACGGCATGGCGGTGGGCCACATCATGCCCGCCCCGATTGAGGCGCTGGTGCGCTACCATGCGGAGTAGGCAAGCCGTTGGGAGGCACTTATGGACCAGGTAGCTCCCTGAATCAGGCTGCTACCCGTTGTGGCTGGGGTTTTCCCTTGTTTCAAACCACCCCAAAGCTGAACGATAACCTGCTACTCGCTTACCCCGTTGACCAGCGTGCCTCAGCTACTTGTCGAATACTCCGCGCCTTAGTGAACAAAGTGCGCCCGCGCTGTTCTGTGCTACAGCGTCTGCCGCTCCTGCGTAAACAGCTAACCAGTTAATTAAAAAAACTTACCTCTCCATGTCAGAAGAAAACAAAATCAGCCGTCGTAACATTCTTAGCGGGTTGGGTGCCGGCCTGGCCGCCGCCGCCGTAGGGCCGGTATTGTCGGCCCAGGGTGCGCCCGGCTTCGTTGCCCCAGAGCCGCCCACCGACCCCACCACGAAGTATCCCCGGCCGCCGTTTAAAAGCCAGTCGCAGCCCTGGCCGGGCCTCGCCAGCCGCATGGAGCCGCGCCCCGACCACGGCGAAACCAGCTACAAGGGCTCGGGTCGCCTGGCCGGGCGCAAAGCCCTGATTACGGGCGGCGATTCGGGCATGGGCCGCGCTGCTGCCATCGCCTACGCCCGCGAAGGAGCCGATGTAGCCATCAACTACTTGCCGGCCGAGGAAGAAGACGCCAAGGAGGTTATTGCCCTCATTAAAGCCGCTGGCCGCAAAGCCGTTGCCATTCCCGGCGACTTGCGCGAGGAAGCCTTCTGCCAGCGCCTGGTAGCCGAAGCCGTGCGCCAGCTGGGCGGGCTCGACATCGTCGTCAACAATGCGGGCCGCCAGCAAGAGCACCAGTCGATTCTCGACATCTCCACCGAGCAGTTCGACTGGACGATGAAAACGAATATCTACGCTCCGTTCTGGATTATTAAGGCTGCCCTGCCGCACCTGGCTCCCGGCTCGGCCATTATCGGCACCACTTCGGAGCAGGCCTACGACCCCGCGCCCGATTTGTACGACTATGCCCAGACGAAAGCCGCGACTATGAACTACGTTAAGTCGCTGGCCAAGCAGCTGGCCCCCAAGGGTATCCGCGTCAATGCCGTTTCGCCGGGCCCCATCTGGACGCCCTTGCAGGTAAGCGGCGGGGCCACCCAGGAAAAGCTGCAAAAGTTTGGCAGTGATACCGCTATGGGCCGCCCAGGCCAGCCAGCCGAGTTGGCCTCCATTTATGTGCAGCTTGCCGCCAGCGATGCCAGCTATGCCACGGGCAACGTGTACGGGGCCGGCGGGGGCAAAGGCCAGCCGTAAGCAAGCAACTGTGGTTGGCCAGTAGATGCCGGTAGCGGGCGCGACTACAAGAGCCTGTTACTGAACAAGTCGGCCCCGACGCAACGGGTGGGCGCAAGCTCCGCATCTGCCTTAACCAACATAAAAAGAGTGGCAAAAAATAATAGGGCAGTATAACGACAGCCTACAAAACTGCTTCTACTAAGTAGTTGCTTCTACGCTTATGTAGGACTGACCACTTAACAGCAACTGATTTTGCAGCTGACAGAAGACAGCAGCGCACTATACCCTCGTAACAAATAAAAAGCCCCGTTTCCAACCTGGAAATGGGGCTTTTTGTGGGCCCGCTCGGAATCGAACCGAGGACCTACTGATTATGAGTCAGTTGCTCTAACCGATTGAGCTACAAGCCCTTAGCTGACACTTGCAGTAACTGCCAGCGCCTCAAAGATACAACAGCCAGCGTAATTGTGTGCAGCTGGCCGCCCGTCGGCATCGTATAGGCCCGACCTTTTCCGAACTATGCTTCCTAACCTTCTCTTTGACTTTGGCGGCGTCATCCTCGACATTGACTACGCTCGCACCCCCGCCGCCCTGCGCCGCCTCAGCCGCGCCGACAGTACCGTAGAGTTCAGCCAGGCCAGCCAGGCCGAGCTGTTCGACCAGTTTGAAACCGGGCACCTTACGCCCGCCCAGTTTCGGGCGGGCCTGCGCGAGCACTACCACCTGCAGGGCACCGATGCTGAGCTGGACGCTGCCTGGGGTGCGCTGCTACTCGATGTGCCCGCTGAGCGCCTTGCCCTCATTGGTGAGCTGCGCCGCCAAGGGCACCACACGGCGCTGCTTTCCAACACCAACTCCCTGCACATTGCCGAAGTAAACCAGCGCCTGGCCCAGCAATACGGCTTCAAAAACGGCATTGCCGACTGCCTCGACCGCGTGTTTTATTCGCAGGAAATTGGGTTGCGCAAGCCGGGCGAAGAGATATTTCGCCACGCGCTGCGCGAAATGAACTGGCTGCCCGCCGATACGTTATTCATTGAGGACAGCCCGCAGCATATTGCCACGGCCCGCCGCCTGGGGCTGCGGGTGCTGCATCTGGCCCCGCCGCTCACTCTCACCACTGCCCTGCCCGAAGCCCTGCGTGTCTTTCCCCGAGAATACCCTGACCCCACCGCCACCCACTGAAACCCCGCTGGCCGGCTGGCCCGCCGATGCCGTAGCCGAGCCGGCTCCGGCACGCCGGGCTTGGGCTGCGCGCCTGTTTCGGCGCTACGAGCGGCCTCCTATGCGGCCGGGCGTGCGCTACGCACTACACTTAGGGCTACTGCTGCTTACGCTCTTTACTACTACTCTAGCCGGGGCCGCTCTGGTGCGCGAAGGCCCCGACTGGCTGCCGCTGGACATACTCGGGCTGCCCGCTAATGAGCGTCAGGCACAGCTGGGCTGGGGGCTACTCTTCGCTGGGCCGTTTCTGGGGGTGCTGGCGGTGCATGAGTTCGGGCATTACTTCGTGGCGCGTTACAACCAAGTGCGCACATCGCTGCCGTATTTTTTGCCGGTACCGTTTGGGCTGGGCACGTTTGGGGCCGTCATTCGCATCAGGGAGCGGATATTTTCGCGGCGCGAGTTTTTTGATATTGGGCTGGCCGGGCCACTGGCGGGGCTACTGGTGGCGGTGCCGCTGCTAGCCTACGCCTTCGCCCACCTGCCCGACCCGGTGGAGTACGCTTTCGGCCTGCGTCCGCAGCTGGCGCACTACGCCGCCCCGGAGCTGACGCTGGCCCGGCCGCTGCTTTACCAGCTGCTCGAAAAGCTTTTTGCCGTGCCCAGCCGCGTGCCCCCACCCAACCAACTGCTACACTACCCGCTGCTGCTGGCCGGCGAGATGAGCTTGTTTTTTACGGCCCTCAACCTGCTGCCCATTGGGCAGCTCGACGGCGGGCACATCCTGTACGGGCTGTTAGGGCCGCGCCGGGCGGGGCGGCTGTCGGCGGGCTTCTTTGTAGCCTTCATTTTTTACGCCGGGCTGGGGCTGTTTTCGTTGCGCAGCGGCTGGCACGCCTGGTTGTATGGGGGCGTGCCGTATGCGCTGTATTTGTGGCTGGTGTTTGGCAAGCTGTTGCCCCGCGCCCGGCAGGGGCTGGTGGTAGCGGCCGTGGTGTGGGCTGGGCAGCTGCTTATTGCTACCGTGTGGCCGGGCACGCTGGGCCAGCCGGGCTGGCTGCTGTTTGGGCTGCTGTTGGGCCGCGTGTCGGGCATTTACCACCCGCCCGCCCCCGACGAGCGCCCCTTGAGCCGAGGCCGCCAGGTGTTGGGCTGGGTGATGGTCGGGCTGTTTATTTTGTGCTTTTCGCCTTCGCCGCTGGTAGAAGTGCATTGGGAGGCTATTTGAGCGGCAGCTGGGAAAACAAAAAGCATGTCGTTCCAGGCAACTATCTGCCCGGCTTTATTATCTGGTTATCGTAACTCTATACTATGCAGTTTCAGCAAAGTCAGCTTACCCGCTCCACGCAGTTTGCGCTGCGTGAGCACGGGTTTTTTGTGAGCCAGCGCGATGGACGCGGGCAGGTAGATGTGGCAGTGGAAATTCCTTACGAAGAACTGCTGCCCGTGCGGCTGGAATACCGCAGCGCCCTGCCCACGCAGTGGCTGCGCTGGTTGGGCTTCGGCGCGTGGGTTTTGTTTGTGGTGCTACGCGAGTATTTGTTTAGCGCCCGTACCGTCGACTTCTGGATATATGCTGGGGGCGGCGCAGCCTTGCTGGGGCTGCTGGTACTCTACGCCTGGCACAACTGGTGGCACCAGGCTATTCTGCACACGGCCCGCATGCGCGTGGTGCTCGCTGACCACCCCCGCGACCGCCGCCAGCTGCGCACCTTCGTGGACAACCTCGAAAGCTACACTAAAGGCTACCTGCGCCGCGAATACGGCCTGATTAACCCCCTGGGCCTCATCGAGCCGCAGCTGCGGCGCCTGGGCTGGCTCCACGAGCTGGATGTGCTCAGCATCGCCGAAGCCCAGGCCCTGGCTACCCGCCTCACCGGCCGCCTGCCCGGCCGGGGCTTCCGCAGCATGGGTCAAAAGCTGGATGCACCCTTTGTTAACTAAACCGCATATTTAACGGATTTCGCAGATACGCCCGCTGTGCGGGCTGACTAGATGGGCTATTGGGAATTGAAGTGGGCCCAACTATAGCTTTTGGCTGGCTTTAGAGCAGTTTCCACTTCCGTGTACAGGGCGGGCTGCCGGCGTTGAGCTGGCTGTTCGCTCGTCGTTGCCCAAGAGGTGCGAACGACGAGCGGACAGCCGACTCAACGCCTGTAAAGTCTAGTCTCTACACAAAGATGGAAACTGCTTTAGTATGTAAGGCGGGGTGCGCTCTTTTGCTTTTCGCTTCGACTTGTGGCCTATTTTGCTTCAGTCGTCCGCGCCGTGGAGGGCGACATACTACGTCGGCCCCAGCACACGAAAAGGGCGAGAGCCAGTATAAAAAAGTTGAAGGGCGTATTGGCCGCTTCTCCCCGCGAGAAGTGAAAGACAATGGCATATAGCTGGAGCACGGCACAGCCCAGCGCCGCCAGTACCGTCAGGCCGGGCTTGATGCGGGTCAGCATTGGCAAAACCAAGCCGAGGCCGCCTGCTACATCAAGGAGGCTCGTTGCCCGGAGCAGACCGGGGTGTTCGCTGGCCCAGGGCCACAGCGTGGCGAGTGGTGTAATCAGTTTATAAATGCCGCCGCCGACTAACAGGAGTGCTAGTAGTGCCTGCACAATTCAGAGGGTAGTGTGCAGGGATTTTGAGAGGCTTGGAGAAGGAGTCATGCGAGCAATTAGGCGGGTGAAAGAGCGCGCAAAAGCCGCTGCCTTTCGCTTTCAAAAAGTAAGCAGTTACCTTAAAGTAAGTCGTATGTTATTAACTGAGGGCGACACCCGGCAACTTGACTGCCTGGCGCAAATACTTCCCGTACGGGATGCGCTGGATTTTATCAGTGGGAAAGGGAAAATGCTGATTCTGACCTCCCTGATGCACGGCAATCGGCGCTTCAGGAAATCCAAACTAGCATTCCCAACATCAACCCCAAGGTGCTTTCTAAGGAACTGAGGGACCTGGAAGAGCACCAGTTAATTAAGCGAATGGTGCATAACGAGTACCCGGTTTTAATCGAATATGTCGTTACGGAGTATGCGCAGTCGTTGAAAAAAGTACTGCTGGAACTCCATGCCTGGGGAGCTGCTCACCGCCAGAAAATTTTGGGCAATTAGCTGGTCGCCGGTTGCAGCAACTCATATAGCCCCTCTTTCTCAAACAGCAACTGGCCGATTTTCAGGGCCGACCAGCCGGCTTGGAGGCGGTAAGAAAATCGGGGCATACCGTCCTGCAGCACGCAGTCGATGTAATAAGTAGTCATGGCTGGCAACGCGGGCAGCCGATGCTCCAGCGCCAGCAGGTGCGTGGAAACGAAAAACCAGGAGCGCGGCAGGCCAGCCAGGCCCTGCAGAGTAGCCTCCGTAATGGTGAGGGCATCCTCCACGTTGGTGCCCCGAAAAAGCTCGTCGAAAATAGCCAGGGTGTGGCCCGGCTGCCGGGCCGTTTCGAGCACTCGCTTAAGGTGCTGGATTTCGGCCATGAAGTGGCTGTAGCCGTCGCGCAGACTGTCGCGCAAGTCGATGACGATGAGGCTAGAATGGAAAAACGGCAGCTCGCACCGGGCGGCGGGCACGCCCACCCCCGCGTGGGCTAGGTAGGCGCACAGCCCCACGGCCTTAAAAAGGGTAGACTTGCCCGACATATTGGGGCCCGTGAGTACCAGCACGCGCTCTTCGGGGCTGAGCCGAAAGGTGTTGCGCACGGGCCGCGCCAGGCCGGGGTGGTAAAACTCGTCCAGCTCCAGGCCGCCTTCCCGAAACGTGGGCAGCGTGAAGCCTCGCTGCTGCATGCCCTTCGCTACCGACCAGTACGCCTCGAACTGGTGAAAGTCATCCCAGAACTGCGCCATCACCTCGGGGCCGACGGCGAGTAACTGCCGGGCAAAGCGTACCATGCGCGCCGCCGAAAACCGGCCGACCCGAATAGCCTTGGCCGCCGCTGCCAGCTCAAAACGTTCCAGAAAGTGCGCCAGTCGCTGCAGCTGGGGCCGGAAGCTTGGTGGAAACTGCGCCAGCGGCAGCGGCAGTAGGTAACGCTGCTGCCAGCGGTGCAAAAACCCAATGGCCTGGGTATAGCGGGCGCGACTCTGGTAGCGAGCGGTTTCGGAGAAAAGCAGACCGAGCGTCATCTGCATCCGGCTGGTAGTGAGTTGCACTTCACCCCGACTCACGGCCCGCAAAAACGAGCGCACCTCCTGAAACTGCAGCTTGGAATAAGAGAAATCGGCCAGCATAGCCCAGTTGGCCAGGAAGCCCTGGATAATGGCCTGCTTCTCTTCAATCAGGGCCACGGTGGGTGGTAGCTCGCGCAACAACTCTCACACGACCGCTTCGGCGTCGGCATTGTACGTGTAGGTGAAGAGCGGAAAAACTTCTTTTTCCAGTTGTAAGTCGTCTACTTAAATCATAGGCCCTGGCAATGTTGGGGCGAGAACGCAAAAAGCTCCGGCAACATGTGTTGCCGGAGCTTTTCAGTTGCTTTTGCAGCAGGTTTTTGGCTAATAGAACGTCATTCCGAGCTTGCCGGGGAATCTCGCCCGCTTCATCCTCACGATTGAATTACTTTGCGAGCGAGATTCCTCGGCAAGCTCGGAATGACGTTTTGGGTAAACAACTTTACTACCCCAACGCAGTGACGCCGGGCAACTCTTTGCCTTCCATGAACTCAAGCAGTGCGCCGCCGCCAGTGCTGATGTAGCTCACGCGGTCGCCGAAGCCGAGCTGCTGCACGGCGGCGGCCGAGTCGCCCCCGCCGATGAGTGAGTAGGCGCCGGCTTCAGTGGCTTCGGCAATGGCGCGGGCCACGTACTCGGTGCCGAGCGAGAAATTGCTCATCTCGAACACGCCCATCGGGCCGTTCCAGAGGATGGTTTTGGACTGGTGAATAATTTCGGCGAAGGCTTCGCGGGCGTCGGGGCCGAGGTCGAGGCCCATCCAGCCGGCCGGGATTGACCCGTTGGCTGCTACCTCCACGTTGGCTTCGTTGGCGAAGCGGTCGGCAATGAGGCTGTCGCCGGGCAGCACTAGTTTCACGCCTTTGGCTTTGGCTTTCTCAATCAGTTCTCTGGCTAGCTCTACTTTGTCGGCTTCGAGCAGGGAGTTGCCAACGCTGCCACCTTCGGCCACGGCGAAGGTGTAGGCCATGCCGCCACCAATGAGCAGGGTATCTACCTTGTCGAGCAGCTTTTCAATGATGAGGATTTTGTCGGAAATCTTGGCCCCGCCCATAATGGCGGTGAAGGGGCGGGCGGGGCTATCGAGCACTTTGGCGGCGTTATCCAGCTCGCCTTGCAGCAGAAAGCCGCCCACCCGGTTTTCGGGGGCGAAGTACTGCGCCATTACAGCAGTGGAGGCGTGGCGGCGGTGGGCCGCGCCGAAGGCATCGTTCACGTACACGTCGCCGAGGCGGGCTAAGTGCTGGGCAAAGGCTTCATTACCGGCCTCTTCCTCGGGGTGGAAGCGCACATTGTCGAGCAACAATACCTGGCTGGGCGGCAAGGCTTGTGCCTTAGCCAGGGCCTCGTCAGAAAGCACGTCGCCGCCCCAGTGTACGGGCTGACCGTATTCCTGCTGCAAGCGGGCCAGCAGGCTTTCGAGCGAGTATTTCTTCTCGTAGCCCCCTTTGGGCCGGCCTAGGTGCGAGAGCAGCACCACGGAGCCACCGTCGCCGAGGATTTTCTTAATGGTGGGCGTAGCGGCCCGAATGCGCGTATCGTCGGTAATGTGCAGGTCTTTGTCGAGGGGCACGTTGAAATCGACGCGCACCACGGCGCGGTGGCCGGCGAAGTTGAAGGTGTTGAGGGTGTTCATGGGTGAATTGGTGAGGTGTGCAATGCAGAGTGCTTACCAGAAAAAGGGCGGTTAGGTTATTGTGGTGAGGTAGTAGGGGTTTAGCAGGAATAGCGCCAGCGTGGCAACGCAGCCGTTGGCCTAAGAAATTTCTGGCCAACCGTTCAGCAGCATCCAGTAGGTGAAAACTCCGGCAAGCAAATAGCCCCGCGTCCTCGGGAGAGGCGCGGGGCTAGTGAAGCGTCAAGCAGCAGCAGAAGTTATTCTACTACCAACTGGCGGTGGTCGGCGGCACCCTCATGCTGCAAGCGCACCGTGTAGACGCCGGCTGGCAAGGCTGGCACCGACAGCGTGTGGGCACCGGCAGCCTGCGGTTCGTTGGCAGTAATAACCAGCACGTTGCGTCCCAAGGCATCGAATACCTGGGCACTCACTTTCGTGCTTGTCGGCAGGTAGTAGGAGAGGGTAGCAGTACCGGCCGTGGGGTTCGGGTACACCGTCAGGGCCAGTGTGGCCGTGGCCGAAGTGGTAGCCAAGGCATTCGCCGTGGTGAAGGTGACTGTGAAGCGGCCAGCTACGGCAGCACCAGCAGGTAGGCTTACCGAGACGTTAGGCGTACTAGTGAGGTCGGTAGTCGTATTCTGAGCGGCATCGTGCAGGAACGCATGGTAGCCGGCAGGCAGGTTAGCCAGGTTGGCTACGTGCACGGTGTAGGTGCCTGCTGTAGCGGCAGCCAAGCGCAACGGTACCGTAACGGTGCCCGTGAGAGCAGGCAACCCGTTGATGGCCAGGATGTCATTGTTAGCAGCAGAAGCCAGTACCAGGTTACCAATGAAAGGCATGGCTACGGCATCGTAGGCGTTATCAAGGCCTGTGGTGGCACCGCTCTCGAAGTAGATGTCGGTCTGGATAGCTTTCGTACCATCGGTCAGTTCCAGCAATAGCTGAGGACGCACGTCGGGGGTAGAGCGCTGGAAGGGGGCTGTGTCGTCGGTGATTACGCGCTGGGTATTCATGAAGTTAATGTTACCCGAAACGCCTACCGCGCTGGCCTGCACAAAGAAGCCCTGAGCTACCGGAATGAAGCGGCTGCCACCGTTGGTGGCTACCCCGTTAACGTAGCTGCCGTAAATGCCGCTATAAGCGCCCGTGCTTTTCACCACGTACACCGCATTGCGCAGGTTCACCAAGCCACTAGCAACTACTGCATTCCAGTCGATAACGCTGGGGTAGGGGTTGCCGAGTAGCTGCCAGCCGGCGTCGGTCTTGGCGCTACGTCCCTGCAAAGGGGTGCTGTAGTTGCCGTTAGCCAGCGTTCCTACGAAATCGACTAGTTGGTTACCGTTGATTTCAACCGCGTAGCCATTGCCCGTTACCATAGGGTCGCCCGAGGCGGGCGAGTAGAATCCCTTATCGAAGAGAGTGGTGATAACGGTAGCAGGCGAGTTCTCAAACTGTGTCTGGTTGTAGCCGTACACCGTGGGGAAGGGGTTGGTAGTACCAGGGGCAGTGCTAATGTTGTACGCCGTGTTGAAAATGGGCGCAAACCCTGTTGTTGCCAAGTCGTTTACGGTTGTGTTCGTAACCGGGGCCGAATAGTGGCGGTAGCCCATACCGCTGTTGATGCTCGGGTCGATATAACGTTGCACGGTGGCCGTGCCCGTTACCGTGCCGCTGCCATTGTTCACCACAAAGGCCGTGGCGCTAACATTCGAGAGCAGCGTGAAAGCTATGTTCGTGCCGATAGTCAGGGTACCCGTCACGGTCAGCGAGCGGGTTATCGAAACGGCGCTGCTCGTGGTGGCACCAGCCGTACCCACGCTCAGATTCTGGAAGTTAGTGGTGATGGCGGGAGTGACAGTGCTGCTAATCTGCTGCGAGGCAGCACCTATCAGGGCTACTGTACCCGTGCCAGTGCCGACTACCGTTCCGTTGTTGACGAAGTTGGCGTAGAGATTCAGCGTGCTTCCCGTGGCCGTATTTACCGTGCCGGTGTTAGTAAAATTGTTGCGTATGCTCAGGATGCCTCCGTTGGCTACTGCTACCATGCCACTGCTGGTGAAGGTGGTAGAGAATATATCTAGCGTGCCCCCGGCCACATTGCTCTGCACGGTACCACTGTTGTTGGCGAAGTCGCTACCCACTGTCAGCGTGCCGCTGGTAGCTGTAGTCTGTAGCGTCCCGTCGTTGTTAGTATAGTCATTCGTCACCGTAAGGGTGCTGGCGCTGCTCAAGGTTACTATCGCTCCCGCGCTCGTCGTAACGGAGTTAGCCTGCTGGGCATCAGACACAGTAGGCTGTCTGGCTACCACTGTACCGTTAAAAACGACCGTGCCCGTAGCCGGGATAAATACGTCGTCCGTCGAGGTTGGTGCCCCAACTGGTAGCCAGTTAGTAGCTACTCCCCAATTCGTGTCCGTTGTTCCGACCCAGGTTTTAGGAGCGTTAATGGCAGCGGCGATGTCGTTGAGATAAATAGGAATTTGCCCGAAAATGTTTTTGCCAACCGCTTGACCGTTGGTCAGGTTCAGGACAAATAGATTGGAGCTGAACTGATTACGGGGAGTAGTCTGCGGGTTGTTAGCCTGGTTGTTAATATCAGTATTCGTGGGGTCCGAGTAGCGTGCCTCAATCAGATAAGCAATATTGGTGCTACTCGTACGGTCGTAATAAATATCGAGGCCCAAGCCGATAGTGGGTGAAGCAAGCGGGGAGAACGGAACGCTGGTTGGGGCATTATTAGTCTGAAACGTGACAGCAGCGACTGGATTGAGAGTACCATTGTTAGGCTGATTCTGAATGGAGAGCAGCCCATTAGTATTAGCTACATCAACGTCATAAAGCGTAGTACCTGCTATCCCAAGAGCTGAGTTGGTGTAACCTACAGTACCGATATAAGGCACCCGTGTACCACTCACATACGTCAGGGTGCCATCTGTTACGGCAAGTCCGCCGGTATTAGGGTTTAAGCGGTAGTCGGTGCGGTTGGGAGCAACCACCCGGATGCGGTCTACGCGAGGGTTAAAGTCGAAGCCAATATTGGGGACCAAGCCGCGCGTGTTACTAGAGTTAGTATCCTGCAGGTCGAGGCCAGTAAAAGCAGCAGCTACCGACGTGGCAATACCAGTGCTAGGGTCGAGCGTATAAAGCTGTGCTTCCTGGGTAGTCGAGTTATAACCCAGGGCATACAACTTACCGGTGCTAGGACGGGTATCGATGCCGACGAGCTGCTGGCCAGCCGTTATCCCATTAATGACGAGCAACGAGCCGGGCACAAAAAGATTGGAAGAATTGCTGAGGTTTGCCGGATTAACCTGCCCGATAACTTGACTGCCAGCGGGATAGGTAAAGGTTTGGTTGCCCGCAGTAACAGTATAGGTCTGAGTAACTCCCCCCAGGGTATAGATAACCGATGGAGGGGTTTGGGCCAGCGCACTGCCGGCCAAGCCGACTAGCAGGCTGAAAGCCAGTACCGCTAGTCGCAGCAAGCGAGCGGGCTGGGTGGAAGTATTTTTTATTTCCATTACAAAGCAGTGTTTGAGTGAGAGTACCTGTACAAACTGGCGGCTCATAAGATTACTGGCCAGCGTTGCAAAAACGGATATATAAAGAATGAATAAGATCGTGCTTTTTTACACTTTTACCTCGCTACCAGTGAGCAAGGGCCTGTATACACGGAAGCAGGTTGTAAAAGCAGCTAAATCCAAGAGATTAAGCTAGCAGCTTGGCTGCTTTACTAGTAGAATAAGCGCCTGTTATTAAACTGTTTGGTTGTTAGGTAACTGGCTGGAAGTACTGACGAGCCTGCCTGCTAGCATAACCTTACGAGCGTTTTTTTTTGCGTTCACGGAGCTTTTTAAAGCCCAGCGCTACTCCACTGGCCAGTAATAGAGTAGCTCCGCCGTCGAGGGGCACAGCTGTAGCGTTTGGAGTAATCGTAGGGCCCGTCGAGCCGGGTGCCTGAGCCAGAGCCGGGACCGACATGCCAACAGCAAGCCAGAGCCCAATCGCAACTGCTAGCTGATGAGAAGGAAAAATTGCTTTCATGAGAAGATAATGGATGGGAAAATGTAGATAAGCTAATGTGCTTCGGTTAGATAATGCTGAAGCCAACTTGTTTGTATACGATGGTAGTTGCTTAGTGGATTAATTTTTGGTAATAGTTATACTATTATGGGCTGTCCTGTTAGTATCCTAAGCATAGCTACTCCACCACTCAGGGTTAGTTAACGCTACTTCAGACGGCATAAATGGACGTTAATTAGCTGTATTTTGGCTGAAAAAGATATATCAGGTAATCTGCGAAAAATATAAATCACCTATTTTTATTCCCGTCACGCCCCATTTAGTAAGGTCTGGCTTATATTCGTCCATTTTGCCTGCCCCTTTTTAAGAAAATTGTCTGGATATTAAGCACCGGAGCCGATGTGCAGGAGTATCCGGCCACAGCTTGGTATGCTCACCAGTTTCAAGCCCGTTCTGCTTGTATTGCTGGCGCACATTTTCGCTCGTAGTTCGCATAGCTTCTGGCACTAGCGCTAAACTAGCATCGTGCTACGTTTACCTTGGGCTTCCCATACTTATCCTATGGTTGCTGTTCCTGCCTTCATCGGTCATTGGGGCCTGTTGCACCGGGGTGCCGGGCCTGGCGGCCAGCCATCCGGTGCGGCAGGCCCAGGCATCCCCAACTGGTTGGTTGGCCAGTAGGCCGAAGCAACTTCTTGCCGCCACGCCGACGAGCGCCGCTACCAGTGGCAATAGCAGCGGCGCTCGTCGGCGCCTAGCCCGGCGCGACAGCGTGGCGCGGGTCCAGCGGAGCGGAAAGTGAAAAGCCGGGTTTTCGGTGTTCAAAACCCCAACACGCTACGGCTCTACTTCCTGGGCAAGCCTCTGTCCTCACCGCTTTCTAACGAATGCGGCTGCAGCAGCTTGGCAATGAGCCCCGTCCAGCCGGTTTGGTGGCTGGCCCCGAGGCCGTGGCCGTCGTCGCCGTGAAAATACTCGTGGAAAAGTAGGTTGTCGCGGAAGTGCGGGTCGGTTTGCAGCAGCTCGTTCTGGCCGAAAGCGGGGCGGCGACCTTCGGAGTCCTTAAGCAGCAGGTTGGTGAGGCGGCCAGACAAGGCCGTGGCTACGTCGCGCAGGGTCAGCAGCTTGCCCGAGCCAGTGGGATACTCTACTTTGAAGGAGTCGCCGTAGTAGTCGTAGAAGCGCTGCAACGACTCCACTATCAGGTAGTTGATGGGAAACCACACCGGGCCGCGCCAGTTGCTGTTGCCCCCAAACATGCCCGAATCGGACTCGCCGGGCAGGTACTGCACTACAAAATCGGTTTTGCCGGCGCGGTACACGTAGGGCTGCTCGTGGTGGTAGCGCGAGAGCGCCCGAATACCATAGTCCGACAGAAATTCGCTCTCGTCCAGCATCCGGCGCAGCACGCTTTTGAGGCGGCTGCGGCGCATGAGACTCAGCAGGTGCCGGGCCCCCTTGCCGGGCTCCTGCCAGCGGGCCACCAATTGGGCCAGGTGCGGCCGGTTAGTCACCAGCCACCACGCCCGGCGCGCAAACTGCGGCATGGCATCGAGCAGCTCGTCGTCGATAATCTCCACCGCAAACAGCGGAATCAGCCCCACGATGGAGCGCACCTTGAGGCGGGTGCGCTTGCCGTCGGGCGTGTGCAGCACGTCGTAGTAAAACTGGTCTTCCTCGTCCCAGAGGTTGAAATGGCCGTCGCCGCCGTGCGTCATGGCGTCGGCGATGTAGAGGAAATGCTCGAAAAACTTGCCCGCCATTTCCTGGTACACTGGGTTTTGGCGGGCCAGTTCCAAGGCCATGCGCATGAGGTTGAGGGCGTACATAGCCATCCAGCTCGTGCCGTCGCTCTGCTCCATGCGGCCGCCGGTGGGCAGCGGGGCTGAGCGGTCGAATACCCCGATATTATCCAGCCCCAGAAAGCCACCCTCGAAAATGTTGCGGCCCTCGCGGTCTTTGCGGTTTACCCACCATGTAAAATTGAGCACCAGCTTGTGGAAGACTAACTCCAGAAATACGGTGTCGCCGTGGCCGCCGCGTTGCTTTTTGTCCATCTGGTACACGCGCCAGGTAGCCCAGGCGTGCACGGGCGGGTTCACGTCGGAGAAGTTCCACTCGTAGGCGGGCAGCTGGCCGCTCGGGTGCAGGTAGCGGTCTTTGGTGAGCAGGCGCAACTGGTTTTTGGCAAACCCGGGGTCTACCATCGCCAGCGGGATGCAGTGAAAAGCCAGGTCCCAGGCCGCGTACCAAGGATATTCCCACTTGTCGGGCATCGATACCAGGTCGGCGTTGTGCAGGTGGCGCCAGTCGCTGTTGCGGTGGGTAGCGCGCTGTGGGTCGGGCGCCGGCATGGCCGGGTCGCCGTCGAGCCACTGCGCCACGTCGTAGTAGAAATACTGCTTGCTCCAGAGCATCCCGGCAAAGGCCTGGCGCTGCACGTTGCGGGCATCGGCGCTGGGCAAATGCTCCTGAATGTAGTCGTAAAACTCGTCGGCCTCGTGCTGCCGGGCGCTCAGCAAGTCGCCAAAGTCCTGAAATGGCGCGGCTAGCTCATCGCGGCTCAGGCGCACTCGCACCCGGCCCGACTGCCCGGCCTTGATGGTCAGCTCATACTGCGCCGCTACTTTGGTGCCGTGCTGCGCCGGGTTCACGGCATCGGTCTGGCTTTGCACCACGCAGTCGTTGATGCCGTCTTTGAAGTACAAGCCCTCGCCCGGCAGGCCGTAGAAGCGCGGGCCGTTGGTGTCGTTTTCGCAAAAAAGCAGCGGCGGTGCATCTTCGCAGTACAGAAAATAGCGGCCCAGCTCGCGGTGGGTGGCCTCCACGGTGCCGGGCGCGGTGGCGGTGAGCGTGGGCCGCCCGGCGTCGTAGCCCCAGCTCCAGGTGTTGCGAAACCAGAGCTGCGGCAGCACCTGCACGGTGGCTTTGCGCGGCCCCCGGTTATGCACCGTTATTTCGAGCAGCACGTCGTCGGGCCCGGCTTTGGCGTACTCGATGAACACGTCGAAGTAACGGCTGTCGTCAAAAATACCGGTGTCCAGCAGCTCGTACTCGGGGTCCTGGCGGGTGCGGCGGGCGTTGTGCTTCACCAGCTTGCCGTACGGGAAGCGCCGCTGCGGGTACTTGTACAGCATTTTCTGGTACGAGTGGGTGGGCGTGCTGTCGAGGTAGTAGTACAGCTCCTTCACGTCCTCGCCGTGGTTGCCCTGCCCGTTGGTGAGGCCAAAGAGCCGCTCCTTGAGCTGCTCGTCTTTGCCATTCCAGAGGCCCACGTTCAGGCACAGCAGCTGCTGGTCGTCGCAGAAACCTCCCAGGCCCTCTTCGCCCCAGCGGTAGGCGTAGGAGCGGGCCGCGTCGTGGGGGATGTAGTCCCAGGCACTGCCAGTGGAGCTGTAATCTTCGCGCACCGTGCCCCACTGCCGCTCGGTGAGGTAGGGGCCAAATTTCTTCCAGTTAACCGTTTGGGCGTCGGATTCGGCCAAGCGTAGTTGTTCCTGCGTCATGCATTCGGGATAAAGCTGCCCACAGGGCGGCAGCGCGCTAGTACGCGTTTCGGCACAAAGAAAACAGGCTGCACCTGGTTTTCCGGTTTTTGCCGGCTGCTACGAAGGCAGTTGGTGCAGCCAGTAACGATGGACGGCCAACCCTCGGAACCAGCAGCATGAGCCCGCCAAACTGTAGCTGTTGAAAGAGCGCATTACCCTATTTTTACGGCTTATTCTGTTCTGTATGCCGGCTTCTACTCCTTCCGTCTATTTCGAAAACGCGGTGGCGCGCATCTTCGAACACCCCGCCGGCTACGCTATTTTTCACTACCACCCCGGTGTGCGCAAGTTCACCGATTTTCAGGCGGCGCTCACCCACCTCGGCAACCTGCTGCGCTGCAACAACTGGCGCTGCATCCTGGGCGACCAGCGCCTGATGACGCCCTTCACCGACGAAGAAAATGCCTGGATAGTCGATTACTGGCTCGCCCACGGCCGGCAGCAGCCCGGTGGCATCTACGCCGCCGTGCTGCTACCCAACGACGTATTTGCCCGCCTGGCCGCCACCCAGCTGCGCCACGAAGCCAAAGCCGCCTCCCTTACTTACCGCCTCTTCGACCAGGAAGCCGACGCCGTAGCGTGGCTGGTTGGGGTAATGGGGTGAGAAAGAACGTCATGCTTCGGCTGCGCTCAGCATGACGTTCTTTCTCACCCCATTACCTCTTCACTCCATCACCCCAAACGAACCGACGACTGCCGCACAAACAGCTCGGGCTGCAACACAACCTGGCGCTGCACAAAAGGCGCATCCGGCGTGGCCGCCAGCTCCAAAAACAGGCGCACGGCGGCCTCGCCCATCTCGGTGCAGCGCTGGTCGACGGAAGTGAGCTGGGGCTCGGTAATGGTGGTGAAGCCCTCGTTGCTGAACCCGGCCAGCGCCACCTGCTGCGGCACCGCAATACCCTGGCTTTTCAGCACTTGCAGCGCCCCCAGAATAGCCGAGTCGCCCGCGCCGAATACGCCATCGGGCGGCGTGGGCAGGGCCAGCAGCTGCCGCATAGCCTCGGCCCCGTCTTCGAGCTGCATGTTGGAAGTCACTACCAATTCTTCCGGCGCGGGCAGGCCAGCGGCGGCCAGCGCATCGAGGTAGCCCTGGCGGCGCTGGGCATAAATACTCAGGTGCTGCGGCCCGGCCAGGTGCGCCACCCGGCGGCAGCCCTGCGCCAGCAGGTGCGTAGTGGCTTGCCAGGCGCCCTCGTAGTCGTTCAGCACCACCGAGTTGACGGGCTCCGTGGCCGGAATGCGGTCGAAAAACACCAGTGGAATCCCGCGCTTGCGCACCTGCTCGAAGTGCTGAAACTCCTGCGTATCGCGGGCCAGCGACACCAGCACGCCCGCCACCCGGGCGTTGAGCAGCGTCTCCACGTTGCGGCGCTCCTGCTGCACCTGCTCGTGCGACTGGCACACAATAACGCTGAAACCCGCCCGGCTGGCCGCCTGCTCGATGCCCTGAATAACCGCCGGAAAAAAACGCCCCTCAATGTAGGGCACTACCACGCCCAGCAGCCGGCTCTGGCCCTTGCGCAAAGCCGCCGCTAGGTGGTTGGGCTGGTAGTTGAGCTTTTTGGCCAGCTTCAGCACCCGCTGCTTGGTGGCCGCCCCAATGCTGTGGTGGTCGCTCAAGGCCCGCGACACGGTCGTCATCGACACCCCCAACTCGCGGGCCAGGTCGGCCATCGACACGGCCGGGGCTGGTTTTTGGGGAGAAGGCATGGTGTTGGTGATTATATGGATAATAAAGAACGTCATGCTGAGCGAAGCCGAAGCATCTCGCTCGCCAACTAATTCAACCAGCAGCGCCGCCTTGGTTCTACGATTGAGTTAGTTGGCGAGCGAGATGCTTCGGCTTCGCTCAGCATGACGTTCTGTTTTGTCTTCAAATTATTGCCAATTACCCCCGAAACGCTACTTCATTAAACCGCAGCTCGTTTTTGAAGGTGCGCAGCCGGGTGTCGGCGTCGATAACGACGAACTCGATGCCGGCCATTTCGGCGAAGTCTTCGAGGTATTCGGTGGTCAGGTTCTGGCTGTAGCCGGTGTGGTGGGCGCCGCCGGCCAGTATCCAGGCCGCCGCGCCAGTGGGCAGGTCGGGCTTTACTTTCCAGAGCACGCGGGCCACGGGCAGCTTGGGCAGGTCGTGCTCGGGCACCACGGCCTCTACCTCGTTCACCAGCAGGCGGAAGCGGTTGCCCATGTCTACGAGGGTTGCGTTCAGGGCCGGGCCGGCGGGGCAGTTGAACACTAGGCGCACCGGGTCTTCCTTGCCGCCGATGCCGAGCGGGTGAATTTCAGCCCGCACCTTCCCTTCGGCAATACTGGGGCAGATTTCGAGCATGTGCGAGCCCAGCACCTGGTTGTTGCCGGGCGCAAAATGGTAGGTGTAGTCCTCCATAAACGAGTTGCCGCCGGGCAGGCCCGCGCCCATCACCTTCAGGGCCCGCACCAGCGCCGCCGTTTTCCAGTCGCCCTCGCCCCCGAAGCCGTAGCCCTCGGCCATGAGTCGCTGCGTGGCAATGCCCGGCAGCTGCTTGAGCCCGTGCAAATCCTCAAACGTATCGGTGAAGCCCTTGGCATTGTGAGCCTGCAAAAACGTGCGCATCCCGGCCTCGATGCGAGCCGCGTCGCGCAGGCTTGTGCGCTGGGTACCACCGGCTTGCAGGCTGTCGGCCAGGTCGTATTCGCGTTCGTAAGTGGTTAGCAGCTCGTCTACCTGCGCCTCGGTCACGGCGGTTATTTCGGCCGCCAGGTCGCCGATGCCGAAGGTATTCACCTCGTAGCCAAACTTGATTTCAGCTTCTACCTTGTCGCCGTCCGTCACGGCCACGTAGCGCATGTTGTCGCCGAAGCGGATGAATTTAGCGCCCTGCCAGTCGGCCCAGGCGCAGGCCACGCGGCTCCACACGCCCAGGCGCTCGTGCACGTCGGCGCTCTGCCAGTGGCCCACTATCACCTTGCGATTGAGGCGCATACGGGTGCCGATGAACCCGAATTCGCGGTCGCCGTGTGCCGACTGGTTGGTGTTCATAAAGTCCATGTCGATATCGGCCCACGGAATGTCGCGGTTGAACTGCGTGTGCAGATGGGCCAGCGGCTTGTGCAGGATTTTGAGCCCGTTAATCCACATCTTGGCCGGCGAAAACGTGTGCATCCACGCAATCAGCCCCACGCAGTTTTCGGCGTTGTTGGCTTCCTGCATCAGCTTCACGATGGCCGCCGGGCTCACCAGCACCGGCTTAAACACGATTTTGATGGGCAGCTTCGAGCCCAGCTCCGCCGCAATCTGCTGCGAGTGGCGGTTTACTTCGTCCAGCGTTTCGGGGCCGTAGAGGTGCTGGCTGCCGGTAATAAACCAAGCTTCATAGTGGGTAAGGTCAATCATGATTTTAGCTGTTAGCTGACAGCTGTTAGCTTTTTGTGAGAAGAAAGGGGAAGTGTGAGGTGGTCAGCTAGCAGCTAAAAGCTAAGAACTACTGCCCGTAATAAGAATTGGCGCCGTGCTTGCGCTCATAGTGCTTGTTAATGAGCGCATCCTTGAGCCGCGCCACGCCTGGCCGCAACGTGCAGCTGAGGTACGCTAAGCGGGCTACTTCTTCGAGCACGGCGCTGTGGTACACGGCTTTTTCCACGGTTTTGCCCCAGGTAAAGGGCGCGTGGTTGCCCACGAGTATCATTTCCACTTCGGCCGGGGAGAGGCCGCGCCGGGCAAACTCGTTGATAATCTGCCAGCCGGTCTGGTGCTCGTAGTCGCCGGCTATCAGCTCGTCGCTCATGGGCGGGGCGCAGGGCACGTCGGCGGTGAGGTGGTCGGCGTGGGTGGTGCCGAGCAGCGGAATATCGAGCTGCGCCTGCGCCCAGGCCGTAGCATACGTGCTGTGTGTGTGCACAATGCCGCCAATTATGGGCCACTCCTTAAAAAGCAGGGCGTGCGTTTTGGTGTCGCTGCTAGGCCGCTTGCTGCCTTCGATAATATTGTTGTCGAAGTCCACAATCACGATGTCCTCGGGCCGTAGTGTGGCGTAGGGCACGCCGCTGGGCTTGATGGCAAACACCTGGCGCTCCCGGTCTACCACGCTGGCATTGCCGAAGGTGAAGAGCACCAGCCCGAGGGCCGGCAGCTGCATATTGGCCTCGTAGCAGGTTTGTTTAAGGGCTTGAAAGTCGCTCATCGGGGGTAAATAAAGTGGGTTATCCTGGCGCGGGCCTCTGGCCCGTGCCGACAAGTCGCAGGCCTCTGGCCTGCCACGGGGAGGGCGAAATCGTTCAGGTATCGTTCTATCGTTGCAGGCCAGAGGCCTGCAGCAGTTATGCACGGGCCAGAGGCCCGCGCCAGTTATTCTTGCACCAACTCGCCTTCCACAAACCGGCCCAGCGCCTGGTACTGCGCGTAGCGGCTGGCGTAGTCGGCCACGCGGGCGGGGTTAGGGGTATACGTCTCGGCAAAGCCACTGCCGAGGGCTTTCTGCGCGTGCAGTACACTGGGGTAAACGCCTGCTGCCACGGCGGCGTACATAGCCGCGCCCAGCGCGGGCGCTTGCTCCGAGACGGCAATTTTCACGGGCCGGTCGAGCACATCGGCCAGGGTTTGCATCACGAAGGCCGACTTTTTGGCCACGCCCCCGATGCCGATAACCTGCTTAATGGCCACGCCTTCCTGCTCGAAGCGCTCCAGAATCTGCTTCGAGCCGTAGCAGATGGCTTCCACGAGCGCCCGAAAAACCTGGGGCGCGGAGGTGCCCATCGTGAGGCCCGTGAGCGCCCCCTTGAGGGCCTGGTTGGCGTCGGGGGTGCGGCGGCCATTCACCCAGTCCAGGGCCAGTACGTGGCTTTCGGCGGGGTCCACTGCGGCGGCAGCCTCGGTGAGCTGGCGCAGCAAATTATCGCTCAGCTCCTGCCGAAATTGGGCTAGCTGCTCGGGGCTCAGCACCTGCGAGCTGGTAGCGGCTTGCAGGGGCCATTCCAGCATGTTTTTAAACCAGGCCAGCAAGTCGCCAAAGGCCGACTGGCCGGCTTCCAGCCCCAGCATACCTGGTAAAACTGAGCCATCGACCTGCCCGCAGATGCCCGCTACCAGGTGGTCGCCCACCTCAGCCGTGGGCGCTACCACGATGTCGCAGGTGCTGGTTCCCATCACTTTCACCATCGAGTAGGCGTCGATTTCGCCCGCCACGGCCCCGGCGTGGGCATCGAACGAGCCCACAGCAATAACCGTATCGGTGGTGAGGCCCAGGCGCTTGGCCCACTCGGCGGAGAGGTGGCCGGCCACCTGGTCGGCGGTGTAGGTGTCGGTGAAAAGGCGCTCGCGCAGGCCGGCGAGCTTGGGGTCGAGGTGGGTGAGGAAGTCTTCGGCGGGCAGGCCGCCCCAGTTGGCGTGCCACATGGCCTTGTGCCCGGCCGCGCAACGGCTGCGCTTGAAGCCAGCCAGCGGCTGCCCGGTGAGCGTAAGCGCCAGCCAGTCGCAGTGCTCCATCCAGGAGTGGGCGGCCTGGGCTACGGCTTCATCGCGGCGCACGATGTGCAGAATTTTCGCCCAAAACCACTCCGAGGAGTAGATGCCGCCCGAGTATTTGGTGAAGTCTTCGCCGCCCCAGGTACGGGCCTTGTGGTTGATTTCGGCCGCCTCGGCCAAAGCCGTGTGGTCTTTCCAGAGCACAAACAGCGCGTTGGGATTGTCGGCAAACTCGGGCAGCATCCCCAGCAGCTGGCCCTGGGCATCGACGGGGCCGGGCGTGGAGCCGGTGGTGTCGATGGCGAGGCCCCGAATATGGGCGGCCGGCACCTGGGCAGCTACTTCGCGCACGGTGGCTTCGAGCCCTTCGAGGTGGTCGAGTGGGTGCTGGCGAAACTGATTTTTGGTGGGGTTGCAGTACTGCCCCTGCTTCCAGCGTGGGTAGTAGTACACGGCCTGGGCTATTTCGGCGCCGCTATGAGCATCCACAAGCAAGGCCCGCACCGAGTCGGTACCGTAGTCGAGGCCGATGACGTAGGCCGGGGTGGGAGAGAAGTCAGGCACGGAAATCAGCGGCAGGAAAAGTTTACACAATCGATTGTGCAAGCGGGTTTAAAAAATACTCCGGGGGGAGTAATAGCTGCTACGCAAAGCCCGGTGCTGCTATCGAAGCAGGGCCCCCGTAAATTCTCCGCAATATTAGGTCAGGTACCCGTAATCAGCAAATTATATTTTGGTAAAGCTGCCAGAAACAAGTCCACCGGCATACCAGGTAGGTTGCTGGATTAACGATTGTGTAAAAAATGCGAAATTGTCACTCACCTGCAAGCCAGCAATCAGGGTTTGCATGACGCAAGCGCGGACTACAAAGTCCGCGCTACGCGGCCTGATTGCCGTTTTGTGCGCAAATTTGTAGCCTGTTTACTTCCTCCGTTGTCCATTCCGCTTTCCCCCATGAACGCCGCCGACCTGAATAAAGCCCTCGTGGCTTTGATTGAAAAGAAAGCCGAGCTGCAGCAGCTAAGCTACGACGATGCCCGCTACGACGATATAGAGGAAGCCCTGCACGACCTCGAAGACGATTTCAACGACGACTACGGCTCCGACCTCGAAGCGGCGCTCGAGAAAGTCCACGCCGACCTCAAATCCGACACCGACGTGCTGCTGCCCACGGCCTACCTGCCCGCTACCCTCGCCACCCACAAAGACGATGGCGTGTGGGTCGACTCCGAAAAATACCCCGGCCGTGTGCGCCTCGTGCTGCGCCCCAACCCCACGCGCTTCGTGCTCACCACCAGCAAAGGCCAAGAGCACGAGCTGTGGACGGCGTAAAAAGCGGCCAGGCAGTAGCGAGTGCTGCCAGAACAGCAAAAAAGAACGTCATTCCGAGCTTGCTGAGGAATGACGTTCTTTTTTGCTGGCTGCTTTCCGGTAAGCACTACTAACCGCTTCGCCAGCAGTACCTTCGGGTAGCCATTGTGGCGAGCAGGCAACCTCTTGCCAGGCAGCCGCATCTTCTCGTTCAGTCCCCCTTTTCCTGCCTGCCATGCTGCTCCGCTACTCCCGCCAATTTGCTTTCTCGCTACTGGCCCTGGCCGCCAGCGCCTGTGCCCCCACGTATATGCTCGGGGTGAAGCCCGCCCAGCCTAACACGTTTTTTGCCAGCGCCCAGCCCCAGGCCGAAGCCAGCGCCGAGAACGTAAGCCTGCGCCTGAATTTCCTGGGCTACGAGCCCAACTGGGTCGTGCTAAACGCCGAATACCGTAACGACTCGGCTCAGCCCGTGAGCATCGACCCAGCGGCGTTTAGTTACGCGCCATTGCGCGAAACCGCTACTGCCCCCGCTGGTGTGCGGGTGCAACGCGGCGAGCTGGTACCGGCCGTGACAGCGGCGGCCAGTTTGCGGGCGCCCTGGCCCGCGCTGCCTACCGCTCCACTCGGGGCCTTCAGCCCCGAGGCTCACATCGGCGAGCTAGAGGCGGGAGCCGACCGCGAAGCTGCGAAGGCCCGCCGCACCGATTGGGTGGGCATTGCCCTGTTTGCCGTAGTTGTGGGGAGCCAGATTGCCAGTATTGGCCACGGCTTCGATACGCCTGTCCAAGCTGACAATGCCGCCGCTATCTACAACATTGCCTGGGCCTACAGCGAGATTTCGATGGCCAATAAAATGCACCACGCTGCTACGGCCGCCGCCATGGCCCAGCAGGCGCGGCACCTGAGCGAGTATGCTCTGCGCCCGGTGCTGCTGCAGCCCGGCCAGCAAGTGCGGGGCTATGTGTACCTGCCTCGCTTCGACGATGCCGACGGCCTGCGCGTGTATGCGCCCATAGGCCACCAACGAGCCGCCCTCGACTTTGTGCAAACCCACCAGCGGCGGTAAGCGGTGAAGGAGTGAGTTGGTAAAGGAGTGAATGAAAAAAGGGTAATGAGGCAGAATATTCTGTTTCATTACCCTTTTTCATTCACTCTTTCACCAACTCACTCCTTCACTCCTTATACCAACTCGCTCAGTTCCAGCCAGCGCAAGCCCTTTTCGTCCAGCTCGTCGCCCACAGTTAGCAGGCGGGCGCCCCAGGCTTTGGTGTCTTGGTGGGTGCCCTGACCGGCGTATAGCTGCTCGGTGAGCTGCTGCTTCTCAGTTTCGAGGGTGGCTATGGTCTTTTCCAGCTGCTCCAACTCCTTTTTCTCGGCGAAGCTGGCGCGGCGCTTGGGCGGTGCGGTGGGGGCGGGAGGTGCTGCTGCTACTGGCGCGGCCGGGGCAGCTTTGGCGGCTTTTTCTTCGGCTAGCAACTCGGCCTCGGTTTCGCGCTCGGCCAGGTAGTCGCGATAGTCGGTGTAGTTGCCGGGGAAGTTGAGCACGGCCCCGCCCGGCTCCAGCACAAACAGGTGCTCGGCCAGGTTGTCGAGGAAATACCGGTCGTGGCTCACGATGAGCAGGCAGCCCGAAAAGTGCAGCAGAAAGTCTTCCAGGATGTTGAGCGTGCCTAGGTCGAGGTCGTTGGTAGGCTCATCGAGGATGAGGAAGTTCGGGTTGCGTACCAGCACCCGCAGCAGCTGCAGGCGGCGCTTTTCGCCCCCGCTCAGCTTATTTACCAGCGTGTACTGCTGGGCTGGCGGAAACAGAAACAACGTGAGGAACTGGCTAGCCGTGAGCACGTCGCCGTTGGCCAGCTCCACTACTTCGGCCACCTCCTTCACGATGTCGATAACGCGCTGCGAGGGGTCAAATTCCAGCTCCGTCTGGGTGTAGTAGCCAAATACGGTGGTCTGGCCCACGTCGAGCGTGCCGCTGTCGGGTGCGAGCTTGCCGGTAAGCATGTTGAGCAGCGTGCTTTTGCCCGCGCCATTCGGGCCCACCAGGCCGATGCGGTCCTTTTTCTTGAACACGTAGTTGAAGTCGTCCAGCACTACTTTGTCGCCGAATTTCTTGCTCAGGTGCTCAGCCTCAATGATTTTGCCGCCCTGCCGGGTGGTTTTCACGCTCAGCTCCAACTGCTGCTTGCTGAGGTTGGTGCTGGCCTTTTCCTTGGTCACGTAGAAGGCGTCGATGCGGGCTTTTTGCTTGGTGCCGCGCGCCTGCGGCATGCGGCGCATCCATTCCAGCTCCTTGCGGAAGAGGTTGCGGGCTTTCTCTACTTCGGTGGCTTCGCGCAATTCGCGGTCGGCTTTTTTCTCCACAAAGTAGGCGTAGTTGCCCTGGTAGCGGTACATGGTGCCCTTGTCCAGCTCCACTATCTCGGTGGCGACTCTATCCAGAAAGTACCGGTCGTGCGTCACCATCAGCAGCGTAAGGCTGGGCGAGTTGAGCCGGTTTTCGAGCCACTCGATGGTAGCCAGGTCCAAGTGGTTGGTGGGCTCATCGAGCAGCAGCACATCGGGCTCCTCGATGAGCACGCGGGCCAGGGCCACGCGCTTGCGCTGCCCGCCCGAGAGCTTGCTCACGTTGCGCGTCAGCAAGTCGCCCAGGATGCCGAGGCGGCCGAGTATCTGCTGCACCTGCGATTCGTAGTCCCAGGCGTTGAGGTTGTCCATGCGCTCCATCACCCGTTGCAGGTCGTCGGGGTCGTGGTTGGGGTCGTTTACTACGTGCTCGTAGTCTTTCACGGCCCGCAGGGTGTCGTTCTGGGAGGCAAAGATGGTTTCCTCTACCGTCAGGCTCTCATCAAACACCGGCTGCTGGCCCAGGTACGTCACCCGGATGCCCTGGCGGCGCGTCACCAGGCCCGTATCGGGGTTTTCGAGGCCCGCCAGCACCCGCATGAGTGTGGTTTTGCCGGTGCCGTTGATGCCCACAAACGCCAGGCGCTGCCCCTGCTGCAACCCAAAATTTAAGCCCTGGAACAGCCAGCGGTCAGCGTAATTCTTCGAGATATTCTCGGCGGATAACAAATTCATAGGCCACAAAGGTACTGCCAGGGCCGGGCGCGTACCTTTGAAATATGGCTTACAGTGATTTTACGCTCCACCAGTTGACCCAGCGTTTTGAGGTAGATTTCCAGGAAGAACATTTGTTTCCTGATGTGCGCCCCGTGGCTCCTAGTCAGTGGCTCACCGAAACCCTGGAAGTAGCCAGAGAGTTAGGCTATGGCAATGAGAAGTCCCGCTCCGAGCGGCTTATCAGTCCTATTCTTACCGAATTGGCCCGGCACAATGCCCATGCTTTCACCATCGTGTCGGGTGGGTACCTCGATGCCGACCCCGCAGTTGGCCTCAACGGAGAGTGCGACTTCGTACTATCCTATACCCGGCTACAAGGGTTTATCAAAGCCCCGGTTTTCTGCGTAGCAGAGGCTAAAAAACAGGAAATGGACCGGGGACTAGTGCAGGGAGCTGCCCAACTAGTAGGAGCCGCCCGGTTCAATGAGGTGGAAAGAAAGCCTATTCCTACGCTCTACGGCTGCGCCACTACGGGCACCGACTGGCAGTTTATGAAGCTTGAAAACAACGTTTGCACCTTCGATAAAGAGCAGTACCACACCCTGCAGCTCTCCGGCCTGCTTGGCGTACTGCAGCAGATTGTCGACCGCACCCGGCCCGCATAAGTACTACTACCCCAGCTTCGCCAGGCTCACTTTAATCCGCCGAAACGCCTCGGCCAGCTTTTCATCGGCCGCTGCCGTGCTGAAGCGCATGCAGTCGGGTGCGCCGAAGGCATCGCCGCCTACGGCGGCTACGTGCGCATCGTTGAGCAGGTACAGCGCCAGGTCGGCAGAATTGGCGATAACGGTGCCATCGGGGGCGGTGCGGCCGAATAAGGCGGCTACGTTCGGGAACACGTAAAACGCGCCTTCCGGCGTGGGAGTAATCAGGCCGGGAATATCCTGGGTTAGCGCCAGCACCAGGTCGCGGCGGCGGCGGTAGGCGGCTACCATTTCATCGGCCGAGGTGCGGCCACCTTGCAGGGCGGCCAGGCCGGCGCGCTGGGCAATGGAGCAGGTGCCGGAGGTAAACTGGCCCTGGAGCTTGTCGCAGGCGGCGGCAATGGTGGGGTGGGCGGCCAGGTAGCCCAGGCGCCAGCCCGTCATGGCGTAACCCTTCGAGAAGCCATTGATGGTGACTACCTGGTTGCGCACGGCCGCAAACTGCGCCAGGCTGGTGTGCTCACCGGTGAAGTTGATGTACTCGTAAATCTCGTCGGCCACGGCAAAGACGCCGGGGTGCCGGGCCAGTACCTCCGCAATGGCCCCCAGTTCGGCGCGGCTGAACACGGCCCCGGTAGGGTTGCAGGGCGAGGAGTACATTACCAGCTTGGTGCGCGGCGTAAGAGCGGCCTCCAACTCGGCGGCCGTCACCTTATAGTCGTTTTCGAGGCGGCCCATTACGGGCACGGCCACGCCCTGCGCCAGCTCTACCAGACTGGCGTAACTCACCCAGTAAGGCGAAAAAATGATGACCTCGTCGCCGGGATTCACCAAGGCCAGCACGGCATTGGCGAGCGCCTGCTTGGCCCCCGTGCTCACCACAATATCGGTGGGCTGGTAAGTCAAGTTGTTGTCGCGCAGTAGCTTATCACAGATGGCTTGGCGCAAATCAAGGTAGCCCGGCACCGGCGTGTAAAAGGTGTAGCCCTCATCCAGCGCCTGCTTGGCGGCCTCCTTGATGTACTGCGGCGTTTGGAAATCGGGCTCGCCGAAACTCAGGTTAATCACATCGACGCCCTGGGCAGCCAGCTCCCGGCTTTTCTTCGCCATCACGATAGTGGCCGATTCTTGTAGGTGGAGAATCCGGTCGGAGAGGTAGGTCATAGTTTCTTGCTTTTGGGCAACAAAGAACGTCATTCCGAGCCTGCCGAGAAATCTCGCGTGGCTAGTAGTTCAATCGCTAGCACCGCCCAGGGTCAACAATTGAGTTAATTGGCGAGCGAGATTTCTCGGCAAGCTCGGAATGACGTTCTTCTCGCTCGTTCACGCAGGCGTAAGAACCAGGAACTTATCCCCCCAGTCCGCGCCAGTTGCGCCAGAGTATCCGCAGGTCGAGGCCGGGCTCGTAGTCTTTGGCGTAGAGAAACTCCAGGCGGCGGCGGGTGGCATCATCGGGGGCGGGGGCATCGGGTGCGTCGGCGGGCGAGAGCACGGCAGGGGTGCCGACGGCTTCCGGCGTGTGGCGCAAACCTACCCAGGTGCGCTGGCCCAGCAGCACCCGGCCGATGTTGGGCAGCAGGCCCGTGGGCCGGCGCTGGCCCCAGAGCAGCAGCAGAGCCAGCGGCAGCAGCCCCACGCTCACGAGTAGGTCGAGCAGGCGCTTGCTGCGGCGCTGGGCGGGCAGGGCCAGGCGCAGGGCCAGGTCGAGGGTGTAGTAATCGCCGGCCGCATTCTTGCCGTTGCTGCCGATGATGTACTGGCTGTCTTCGGGTAGAATTTTGTAGGCTACGGGCGGCTGGGCCGGCAAGCTCAGCATGAGGCCGATAATCTGGCTGGCGGGCACATCCTTGCTGCAAAAAACCAGTTCGTTCAGCTCGTACAGGCGCACCAGCTCTGGCAGGTGCGTGAGCGAGTTGGTGAGCTGCTGCAGCGGCGAGGTGGTGAAGTGGGGCGGTAGCGCCGGGGAAGCCACTTCGGGCACCACTGGCACGTAGCCGATGATATCGGCCGGGATGTGGGCCGCATCGAGCAGGTGGCGCACGCGCTGGCTTTCGGTAGCCGAGCCGATAACGGCCAGGCGTTTGGTGCGGCTAGTGGTGAAGCGCAAGTTGCCGTGGCGCAGCCAGTGCGCAAGCAGGCGGTGGCCGATGAGGGCGGCAATGGCCCAGGTGCCGCCCAGCACAATTAGCGCCTTCGAGAAGCGCCACTTATCCAGGAAGTTAGAGCCGGCCGAAATGAGCACCGTACCCACGGTTACGCCGCGCACCACGGGCCCCGTGCGGGCGGGGCGGTCGTAGCCACCGCTAAGCCACACGGCCAGCAGCCACACGGCAATGTACACCGGCACAGCTACCAGCATGTACTGCGGTGGGTAGGGGCTGCGTACAAATTTGTGGTTGCGTTCCCAGTACTCTTTCAGCGCATAAATACCGCCGTAGAGCAGCCCCGTATCTAGTAGAAAGGGGGCGGCGGCCACGGCAGCCCGCTGGGCCACCGCCGCGCCCGCCCGCAGCCAGATGGCGCTGTTTATCAGCAATGAAAACAAGCCGGCGCGGCCCGGCGCAAAGTGCTTCTGGGCGAAAATGACCATCGCCCGATAAAACACGAACACGTAGTTGACGCTCGTGCGCTTAGTACTTTCGCCTTTGTAGTGGATGATGCGCGTGCCGGGAAAGTACCAGTTTTGCCAGCCGCCCTGCGTGAGGCGGTACGAGAGGTCGATGTCCTCGCCATACATGAAGTAGTCTTCGTCCAGCAAGCCCACCGCCGCCAGGGCCGCCTGCCGCAGCAGCATAAACGCGCCGCTCAGCACCTCTACCTGGTGCGGCTCATTTTTATCCAGAAACCCCAGGTGGTAGCGCCCAAACGTGCGCGACTTGGGGAAGAGCCGCGCCAGCCCGAAAATCTTGTAGAAAGCTACCGCCGGGGTGGGCAGCCCACGCTTGCTTTCGGGCAGGAAATGCCCTTGGCCATCGAGCATCTGCACGCCCAGGCCGCCGCAGCGGGGGTGGGCGTCCATAAAGTCGCAGCAATGCCGGAAGGTATCTTCCTCCACCAGCGTGTCGGGGTTGAGCAGCAACTGGTACTCGCCGGTGGCCCGGCGCAGGGCCTGGTTGTTGGCCCTGGAGAAGCCCGGATTGTCCTTATTTTCAATCAGAATAACCTCTGGGAAGCGGGCCCGCACCATGGCCACCGAATTATCAGCCGAGTTGTTGTCGACCACAAATACTTCCACCGGCTGCCCCAACTCCGCTACCGCTTTGCGAACGGACAGCAACGCTTGCTCCAGAAAGTAGCAGACGTTGTAGTTGACAAGGACGACGGAGAGCTTCACCACGGAAGGGCGAAATTACGTTGGGCGGTCGTTGTAGCAGGCGAAGTAACACCAGCTGGAGCTTAGCTGCGCTGACCTTCGGTTGGTGTTACTTCGCCTGGCGCTGACGCTCCACAATGCTGCGGCCCAGCGTGATTTCGTCGGCGTATTCCAACTCGCCGCCCATCGGAATGCCGCGGGCGATGGTGCTGATATTGACCTGCTCCACGTCGCGCAGGCGGCGCGAGAGGTAGAAGGCCGTGGTGTCGCCCTCCATGGTGGGCGAAATGGCGAGGATTATTTCGCGGATTTCCGACTCTTCGGCTCCGGCACGAGCCACCAGCGAGTCTACTTGCAGGTCGGCCGGGCCGATGCCTTCGATGGGCGAAATAACGCCGCCCAGTACGTGGTACACGCCGTGGTACTGCCCGGTATTTTCGATGGCAATCACGTCGCGCACGTCGGCCACCACGCATACCGTGCTGTGGTCGCGCAGCTTATTGGCGCAGATGCCGCACTCCGGCGCGTCGGAGATGCTGTGGCAGGTGCGGCAATAGGTGATGTCGAAGCGCATCTTGGCCAGCGCCTCGGCCAGGTTGGAGGTGGTGTCGCTTTCGGCCTTGAGCAGGTGCAGGGCTAGGCGCAACGCCGTTTTCTTGCCGATGCCGGGCAGCCGCGACAGCTCCACTACGGCGTTTTCAATGAGCTTGGAAGGAAACTCCATTTAAGTTTCTGGTTTCTGGGTACTAAAAAGAGGTGTCGCCAGTGGCTACTCGGAACTTACGTATCAATTCAGGAGCGACCCGGGGCGGGAAGTCGGGCGATTTCGATGGATGAAATAAATGTGGGTGAGGGCGTAATAAATTTTTAGTAATGAACGGGATGGCATACGAAAACTATAGCAGACTTCTGGATGGAAGTGTATCGACTTGTCTTCAAAGGATTAGACCCTTGCATCACGCATTCCCCACAAACTGTTGTAGGTAACACGCAATACAAGGGTCTTAGCAGACATTCTAGCAGTCCACTATGCTATCTTAAACTGCTCACTACTAATTATTTTCAAGAACTGTTCTTCCTTTTAAGACGCCATTATTGTAAAAGGACACGGTGTCATAATGGACATAAACGCTATCAAACTTTTCCTTGAAGTTTGTTTTAGCTTCTTCCACAAAATGACTTCTCTTCTCGCGCTGAGACTGTTTGAGCTTATGAATGCCACCGAAAAGAACTGCAAGTCCTCCTATCAGGAGAAATATAGCGCCTGTATTCATTTCGATTGGATGGAAAGTAAGCACTGGTCTTTAACCAGAAACCAGGAACTGCTACACAATATCCGCCGAGATGCCCCGGTCGTGGATGGCCGAGCAGCGGGGCTCCAGCTCATCGAAGGTACCGTTCTTGACGGCGCACTTGCCCTTGAGGTGAATGAGCAGGGTGCATTGCTCGGCCTGCTCCGGCTCGTGCCCGCACACCTCGATGAGCGTCTGGATGACGTGGTCGAAGGTGTTCACGTCGTCGTTGTACACCACGAGCGAACGCAGCTCTTGCTCTTCTTCGAGCAGCAGCACGTCGTCTTCGTAATCAATCTGGGGGCGGGTAGCGGGAAAAGCCATACTGCAAAAATACGACGGCCTGCTTCAAGGTCGGGCCGCAACCGGGTAACGCCTGTTAACCCCGTTGGCCGGGGTTTCGTTTCGTATTTGGGTGCCAATTTGGGTAGGCGTTGTGCAGAAAAAGCCGGTCGGGCATCAAGGGGCAACACTCAGCTTTATGAAACAACTCGTCCTGCTGCTGGCCTTGCTACTGGCGGCTGCTGCCGCCCGTGCGCAAGCCCCTGCCCGCCTGCTCACGCCCGAAGCCGCCTTCCTCGACCCCGCCCTGCGCGTGGCCGACCTGGCGCAGCTAAGCTGGATACCCGGCACGGCCCACGACTTTGCCTACGTACGCCCGGCCGCTGCCGGCCGCCCCGCCGCCCTGCTGCGCGGCAGTGCCATTCGCTCCGGCCTCACTACCGTGGTTACGCTGCGGGCTTTGCTGGGTGCCCTGCGCGAGGTGGGGGTAGTGCGCCCGGTTGCGTTCGCGCAGCTGCAATGGCAGAACGCCCACGCGCTGCTGCTGCCGCTGCCCGGCCGCGTGCTGCGCTACGACGTGCGCACGGGCTGCGCCACCGAGCTCTACCGCCTCGATACGGTAAGCACCTACGGCCGCACCCTGCACCCACCCACGGCCAGCCTGGCGTATACCAAGCTAAGCACAGTGCGCCGCGGCCGGGAAGAAGACGACACCGAGCAGCTGTACGTGACCGGGCCGAACTGCCCGGCCGAGCAGGTGCGGGTGCCCACCAACCCCTCGCGCCCGGCCCAGCTGCTAACCTGGCCGCGCTGGAGCCCCAGCGGCCAGCAGCTGCTGTTCCGCAAGCACTACCCCACGCAGGGTAACTACCTCTACCGGGTGGCCGACGCTCACGTAACGCGGCTGTTCGACCGCAATAATTTCAGCCTGCGGAACTTCACCTTCGCCCCCGACGAGCGCCAGCTCTACGTCGCCGGCCCCGATGAGTGGAGCCACCGGCAGACGCTGCTGCGCTACGACACCAGCACCGGCGAGCAGCCCGACACGCTCTTTACCGAGCCCGCGCCGCCCGTAGACTGCTACGGCCAGTGGTTTGTGCCCGGCCGCCCCCAGGAGTTTGTGTGGCTGAGCGCCCGCTCCGGCTGGCCGCAGCTCTACCTCTACCGCACCAGCGGCCGGTTGCTGCGCCCCCTCACCGCCGGCCCGGCCCTGGTGACGGACGTGCTGGGCTTCAGCCCCGATGGCCGCGAGGTGGTGTACGCCAGCACCCGGCCCGGCTCGCTGGCCACCCGGCTCTACGCCGCGCCCCTGGCTGGCGGGGCGCCCCGCCAGCTTACCCCCGAGGCGGGCCTGCACACCGGCGCCCTCAGCCCCGATGGCCGCTACTTGCTCACGCGGTTTAGCTCGCCCACCGAGCCGCTGCGGGTGCAGCTGCGCAGCGTGGCTACCGGCCGGCTGGTGCGCACCCTGTGGCGGGCCCCCGACCCGCTGGCAGCGTACGCACTGGGCACTACATCGCTGGTGCCGCTGGCCGATGCCGACAGCGCGGCCCCGCTCGTTGGCCGCCTGCTGCTGCCGCCCGGCTTCGACCCCGCCCGGCGCTACCCGCTGGTGCTGGAAGTAGGGCAGGGGCCGCCCGCGCTGCACCTCAGCCAGGGCTGGCGGCACGGGGCCGACCCGCAGCTACTGCTGCTGGCCCAGCAGGGCTACGTGGTGCTGTCGGTCGAAAACCGCTCGTACCTCGACCTGGGCGCAGCCTTCGCCGACGAGCCCCAGACGGGTTTCTACGCCAGCCGCTTTTGGCCGCGCCCGCGCTGGCACGCAGGCCCCGGCGAATACCGCAACGACAATGGCGAAACCGAATACTTCGAGCTGGCCGACCTGGCGCGGGTGCTGCGCCAGGCCAAGGCCCTGCCCGGCGTCGACAGCAGCCGCGTGGCGCTGCTGGGCCGGGTCAGCCCCTACACGAGTAACTACCTGGTACGGGAATTTCAAGGTAGCCGCAAGCTGAGCATCCTGGTTTTCCCCAACGGCAGCGGCGGCGGCGGGCCGCCCGGCAGCCGACACCTCGTGGTGACGTACCGGCCGGAACATGGCGGCCAGCACACCCCAGCTACGGCGGTTACCGGCCCGGTTGACTATGAGTACTGCCCGACTACCGGGCTCAGCCCCGAGGCGGTCGAGCTGGAGGCATACCGGGTTATCGTGCGCTACCTTGCCGCGTATTTGTAGGCCGGGGCCGGCCCCGGTGCCACCTGCTGCTGTTGCCCCATGCCCGTCCCCTCCGCCGAGTTCAAGAAAGCCCTCAAGCGCCTCTCCGACCAGGAAAAAGAAGCCCTGCTGCTGCGCGCCGCCCGCCGCGACGCCGAGCTGTACGACACCTTCAGCTTCGAGCTGCTGCCCGACGTAACCCTCGAAGCGGTATACGAAACCAGCGCCGACCGCATCCACGAGCTGTTCAACGTGGCCGTGACGGGGCGCCTGCTCAACCGCAGCCTCGTGAAAGCCCTGCGCGGGGCCAACCAGGAGGCGGCCCGCGCCCGGCGCATCACCAAAAGCAAGCAGCTCGAAGTAGACTTGGGCATGTACACCCTGCGCCTGATTTTTGAGAACTACACCGGGCAGTTCGACAGCATGTACCAGGGCTTTTTCGTGACCACCGCCCGGCTGGCGCTACGCCTCACCCAACTCATCATCAAGAACCTGCACGAAGATTTGTGGCTCGAATACAAGTCCGAGCTGGACGGCTTTCTGACGCAGTTGCACGGCCGCCACAAGAGCCGCGAGCTGAAATTTGAGCTGCCCCGAGAGCTGGTAGTGCCGGAGTAGTGAGGTGGTAGGACGAGTACCAAAGAACGTCATGCTGAACGAAGTGAAGCATCTCGCTTGCCACCTAACTCAATCGTTGAACCAAAGCGGCGCTAGCGATTGAGTTGGTTAGCGAGCGAGATGCTTCGGCTGCGCTCAGCATGACGTTCTTTGGTATTCACTACCTCATCACTTACCCCTTACCGCTATGTCCGAACCCTGGCCCCAGGTGCCGCGCCTGGCCACGCTACTCCGCTCCATGAAAGCTGCCCGCGACCCGGTGGGGGCGCTTGATAAGCTGCTGGTGCAGTACGGCGACACGTTTCGCTTGTACCTGGGCGGCGTGCGGCCCACCGTAGTGACGCGCGACCCGGTGCTGGTGCAGCACATTCTGCAAAAAAACCACCGGCGCTACTTCAAGTCTGACCTCACGCATGGGCTGCTACGCTACTTGGGCCGCGGCCTGCTCACCAACGAAGGAGCCGACTGGCTGCGGCAGCGGCGGCTTATTCAGCCGGGGTTCCACCGGCAGCGGCTGGCGGGGCTGGTGCGCCTCATGCGCGGCGCTATTGGCGAGTGGCTCGATGAGCTGCAGGGGCAACTGGCGACCCGGCCCGGTGGGGTAGAGATAGACGCCCACGCGGCCATGACGCGGGTGGCGTTTCGCATTGTGGCGCGGTCTATTTTTGGCGACAGCCTGGGCGAGAGCCAACTGCGGCAGCTCAGCGACTGGCTCACTGCTATTCAGGCGTTTTATGTGAACACTATTCGGCAGCCGTACTTGCGGCCCTGGCACCACCTGGGCGGGGGCTACCGCCGCCACGACGTGCTGTCGGGCCGCCTGCGGGCGCTGATAAGCGAAGCCATCGACCACCACCGCGCCGCCCAGGCCAGCGCGCCGCCCGGCACCCCCACGCCCGACGACCTGCTGCAAATGCTGCTCGACGCCCGCTACGAAGACAACGGCGAGGCCATGAGCGACAACCAGCTGCTCGACGAGCTAAACATCCTGCTCGTAGCCGGCCACGAAACCTCGGCCAACGCCCTAGCCTGGGCCTTCTCGCTGCTAGCCCGCCACCCAAAAGCGCAGCAGCGGCTCCGCGCCGAAATCGAGCGCGAGCTGCCCGCCGGCCAGGAAGTTGAATTTGCCGACCTGCCCCGGCTGCCCTATGCCCTGCAAGTGGTGCAGGAAGCCATGCGCCTCTACCCGCCCGCCTGGGTCATGGACCGCATCGCCACCGAGGCCGACGAGTTTCGGGGGCAGCCCATTGCGCCGGGCACCGAGTTTTCACTCTACCTCTACGGCCTGCACCACCACCCCGACCTCTGGCCCGATGCTGAAGAGTTTCGCCCCGAGCGCTTCGCCCTGGGGGCCGACCCGCCTCCGCCTGCCTACGGCTACCTGCCTTTCGGCAGTGGCCCGCGCCTGTGCGTAGGCAACCAGTTTGCCCTCACCGAGTTGCAGTTGGTTTTGATTCAAACGCTGCGCCGGTTTCGGGTAGAGGCGGCCCGCACCACGGTGCCGGGCATGAACCCGCTCATTACCCTGCGGCCGGATGGGGAGTTGTGGGTGCGGTTTGTAACTATTGGGTAAGCAGGCCAAAAAGAACGTCATGCTGAGCTTGCCGAAGCATCTCGCTCGCAGAGTAATTAATCGGTGACGCCGCTTAAGTTCTACGATTGAGTTAGTCTGCGAGCGAGATGCTTCACTGCGTTCAGCATGACGTTCTTTTGTCTCATTACCCCAGTTCCGGGTGGCGCTGTACGAAGGCCGCCATAAAAGCGCAACTGGTGCGTACATGCAAGTGGTGCTGGCGGGCGTAGGCGAGGCCGGCGCGGGCCAACTCGTCGGCCAGGCCCTGGCCGCGCTGGGCCTCAGGCACGAAGGTGTGGGTGAAGTCGATGGTGCCGGGCGCGGGCAAGGAATAGGCCAGTTCGGCGGAGCCAGCAGTGAATTGCTGGTTGGCAGGGTTGTGTTGAATGTTCATTGTCAAGAGAGTATCGAAAGAAACGGCCGCAGCCCAAGGCGCTGGCAGAAACCAGAAACCGCAAACTACAGTAAGCAATACGCCGGGCAGTGCCCGCCAGGTTATCGCCTTTTTACTTTCCCTCCCCATGAGCACTACTCCATCCAATGACCCAGCCACGCAGGCTGAAGGCGGCACCCCGCAATACGGCGCCTTTGGCAAGCCTGAAGATGCCGCTGCCGCTGGCAGCACCACTAAAAACGACGGCAGCAACGACAACCCCGACGAGTTCAGCGAGTTTCGCAAGCCCGGCGCTCCGGCAACCGAAGATTACAGCGCTGATGCCAGCACAGCCAGCCCCAGCGCCCAGCGCGGCCACTCGCCCCAAAACCAAGACCCCGGTGCCGTGCAGGCCACCCAAAACCAGGACAATGATGTGAAGCAGGCCGCCTGGGCCGACGACGACCCCCGCTGGAAAGGCGGCCACGAAAAACCCACCTGGCAGGAAGAAAACGCCAAAGAACACGGAACTAACCAATAATTTTATGGCTACTGCCCCCCAACCCACCCCCGACCACGATGCCGACCAGGCCGTGACGCCCCAAACCGCCACCGAAAAAGAGTCGGATAGCTTCCTAGACCGCGAAACCTACGGCCAGGTAACCGACGACAACAACCAAAGCGGCCAAGGAATGGCCGACCTGATGGACGATTCGCTTCGCTCCGATGAGCAAGCGGCCCTGGGTTCCGCGCCCGCCTCGTCGGAGAACCTGCCCGACGAGCTAAGCCGCTCCAGCGAAGCCAACTTCACGCTGCCCGAAACGCAGCACCAGGGCAAAACCCTGACGGCCGAGAGCGACGAGTAAGTGACTAACGAGTAACAAAAAAGCGTCGGCTGCCTGTAGGCGGTTGGCGCTTTTTTGTGCAATTTAGGGAAGGCTGGCATCAGGTGGGCAAATGCCGACTACCATGAAGCCACCCCGCCGTTTCCGCCGCCATCTGCTATTGCCGCCCGGCTGGCTGGCGCTGGGGGGCCTACTGTGGCTGGGGTGTATGGTGCTGGGAACGCACTGGCGGCAGTTGCGGCAGGAGCGGGTGGTGCGGCTGACGATGCCTGTCTACTTGTGGCCGCTCCTAAAGAACGACTCGTTTCAGGTGGCCTTTCTCCGGCAGGATTCTGCCCGGCTGGCCGCCTGCGGCATGTTGGATTACAGCCCGTTCATGTACCCGGATGATAAGCAGGCGGCCACTAAGCTGGCGCGAATGCGGCCGTGGCGAAATTTCTACCTGACAGCTAACCACTTGCTTAATGTAGAACGGCTAGTGGCTGTCAGGACTGCCGTGCGTGATATCCAGGCAGATTCAAGTCGGGCGGGTGGGGTACGAGTTGCATTCGGCAAGCAGGTGCCTTATGCCGAGCTGGTGGCGTTGTTGGATATGATGAACCAGCTTAAGCAACATAAATATTGGTTTGATATTCGGTACCAGCCTGCTGCATTCTATGCGATAACGAAAATACCGGGTTATTGTGAAGACCCCACTGCGGTTTTCTGCGAAACAAGGTCTTCTACTGACGTTTTTCCACCTGATAAACCCACTGATACCTATTGGCAACAACTGGAACACCAACTGAGCCAGATGGCAGCCTTGATAAAACAGCCTGCCTGGCGCCTACCCTGGCTATTGCTTGCCGTGCTAACCATCCTGAGTATATTTCGGCTGGTTCGCCCTCCACGCAACTGAGCCCTCAACAACTTGCCCACCCTGCCGCCCGACCTGCGCCGCGCCCTCTTCGACCTGCACGAGAAGGAGAAAAACCAGCTCCTGGCCCGCCTCGTAGCCCAGGATGCCGTGCTTACCGAGCAGCTGGCCTTCCGCCTGCTCGAAGGCCCCGACGCACTGGAAACCCGCCGCGAAGCCCTGCGCCGGCAAGTAGACGACCCCGTGCGCGGCTACCACCAAACGCCCAACGACCTGCTCGTGATACTGCGGCAGCTACAGGCGCGGCTAGCCTACCACACCCGCATCACGGACGACGCCTGGGGCGAGTTGGAACTGAGCTGGCGGCTGCTGGGCAACGTGCTGCAACATCAGGCCGCGCTGGTGGCGCGGCTGCACGGCCCCACCCAGCCGCTGCTGCAGCACCTAGTGCGCCGTACCCAGGAGGCTTTGCGCCAAGCCGACAAGCTGCACCCCGACTACCACCTGGAGCTGGCCGAGGCCGTGCAGGCGGTACTGGCGGGCCTGTATGCTTCGGGGGCTGCGCCGCTGGCGCGGGAGGCTGGGCTGCCCCGGCAGTGGCCGGCATGAGGTGGGGGAGGGGCTGCAACGCCTAAAAGCGGGGGCAATTGCCTTGGAAGCCTGGCCGGCGGAATCTAAAACCACCCGCCCGCCGTTACTAGCTCGCCAGACTTTTACATGGTGCTTTTGGGCGACTTAACTAGCTATGCGGTATATTTTTACGTTTTTTATGCTCTTTACCTGGGTTAGCAGCCCGGCCCAGACGTCGGCGGTGCCTACCATCGCGGGCCGGCTGGTGCTAAAGCTGACGCCCACCGGTGACCCCGCCCGTCTGCGGGCCGCGTTGCAGACGCTGGGTGCCCAGGGTTTTGTTCAAAAATTTCCCTTCACGCAAGCGCCTAATCCCGAGCAGCCGGGCAGCGTAGACCTGCGGCGCATCTACCAGTTGGAAGTGCCAGCCCTGCTTAGCCTAGCCAAAGCGCGCACCCTATTGCTCGGCACCGGGGAAGTGGAATATGTAGAGCCGCTTTACATCCGCGAGCCGCTCTACCAGCCCAACGACCCCCTGGCCGACTCTGCCGCCGCTACCAAGCAATACCACCTGAGCCGAACCAATGCCTACCACGCCTGGGACTACACCAAGGGCGATACCAACATTGTAATCGGCATTACCGACACCGGCATCCGCTACAGCCACGAGGACTTGCGCCACCAGGTAAAGTACAACTACGCCGACCCCATCAACGGGCTCGACGACGACCAGGACGGCTACGTGGACAACTTCATGGGCTGGGATACGAGCAACAACAATAACGACCCGCTCTATGAGGTATCCATCGTGCATGGCTCGGAGGTGGCAGGCGTGGCCGCCGGGCAGGCCGACAACGGCCTGGGTATTGCGGGCGTGGGCTTCAAATGCAAGTTTTTGCCTATCCAGATTTTCCCGAGTACCAGCGCCGGCTCGTTTGCGGGCTACGAGGGCATTGTGTATGCGGCCGACCACGGCTGCAAAGTCATCAATATGTCGTGGGGCGGCATTGGCGGCTACTCGCGCTTCGAGCAGGATGTGTGTGCCTACGCCGCCATCAACCGCGACGCCGTGCTGGTGGCGGCCGCCGGCAATACCTCCGCCAATATTCTTTTCTACCCGGCTTCCTACGACTACGTGCTGTCGGTATCGGCCTCCAATGCCGCTGATGGCAAGTCGAGCTTCGCCACCTACAACCACCGCGTAGACCTGATGGCCCCCGGCGAAGGCATCCTGACGGTATACGGGCGCTCTACCCCCTCGGCGGCCGGCAGCCCCGACACCGACTATTATTACGCCGCCGGCACTTCCTTTTCTTCGCCGCAAGTGGCCGGGGCAGCGGCGCTGGTGCGGGCGAGCTTTCCGCAGTACACCGCCGAGCAGGTGCGCGCCCAACTGCGCCAAACCACCGAAACCAGCGTGCTGGCCCTGCCGGCCAACGCGGCTTACCAGGGCTACCTCGGCACCGGCCGCCTCCAGATTGCCAGGGCCGTGACGGCCCTCGACCGGCGCGAGGCGCGCGTGGCCAACACCGATTTCGCGCCTGCCTTGGGAGTGGGTTACGCGCCGGGCACACTGGCGAGCCTCACGACTACCGTGCGCAACGTGCTGCTGCCCGTTACCAATCTCGCCGTGACTCTGAGCACTACCTCGGCCTACCTCACGGTGCAGCAGGGCACGTTTGCCGTGGGCAGCCTAGCTACCCTGGCCTCGGCCACCAATACCAGCCTGCCCTTTCAGGTGCTGGTGGCGGGCAGCGTGCCGCTCAATACCGTGGCTACGCTGCGCTATCACCTGGTAGCCGATAATGGCTACGTGGCCGACCAATACGTAGACCTGCTGCTCAACCCCGACTTCGTGCAACTCGATGCCGGCGACCTGAGCGTGAGCATCACCAGCCGGGGCAACCTGGGCTACGATACCTCCACCGGCGTCGGCCTGAGTGCCACCTACCAGGGCCGTGAGCCGCTGCTGAGCGAGGGCGGCCTGCTGCTCGCTACCACGCCCACCCGCGTGGCCGACCGCCTGCGGGCCGCCCCTGGCACCGTGCGGCAGTCGTTTTTTACCCTGGCCCAGGTGCAGCGCTTTGTGCCCGGCCCCCGCGCCGACCAAGAAGCCCGGGGCGTATTTCGCGACTCCCTGCCCGATGCGCAGAACCCCCGCTCGGTGGGCGTGCGGGTGCGGCAGCGGGCCCAAAGCTGGGCCGCCCCCGCTGCCCGCCGCAACGTTATTCTACTGGAATATTCGCTGCTCAACCTCACCGCCGACACCCTCAAACCCCTCTACGCCGGCATTTATACTGACTGGGACCTGCCCGGCGAGTCCGGCCGCAACGTGGCCCGCTGGGATTCCCTCAACCGCCTGAGCTACTGCTACGACCCGGCCGCGCCCCGCGTGTATACAGGCGTGCAGGTACTGGGCACCGGCCCGGCCGGCGTGTACGCCATCGACAATGTCGGCCCCGCTACCGACCCCATTTATTTGGGCGACGGCTTTAGTCCGGCCGAAAAATACCGGGCGCTCAGCGAGGGCTTTACCCGCCTGCACCGCAGTGCCGGGGCCATCGCGACGGGCACCGATGTATCGGGGGTGGTGAGCACAAGCGTGCGCAAGCTGGCTCCCGGCGACTCCACCACGGTCGCTTTTGCCCTGCTGGCCGCGTCCACCCTGGCCGACCTGCAAACGGCGGCGCAGGCGGCCGCCGCCGCCTATCAGCAGCAGCCACTGCCGGTAACGCTGGTGAGTTTCACGGGGCAGGTGGGGGCCGATTGCACCGCTACGCTAAGCTGGCGCACCGCCTCGGAGCACAACAGCCAAGCCTACGAGGTGCAAGCCTCGGCCGATGGCCACACGTTCAGCCTGGTAGGCACGGTGCCCAGCCGTAACCAGCCCACCGGGGCTACTTACCAGTACCGCACCGCCTCACTAGCCGGCCGCCAGTATTTCCGCCTGAAACTGGTGGACCTGGACGGTACGTTTACGTTCAGCCCGGTAGCGGTGCTGACCAGCGCCTGCCGCCCGGCTGGCTTGCAAGCGTATCCGAACCCAGCCAGCAGCCACCTGACGGTGAGCAACTTGTTGGCCAGCAGCCAGGTGCGCCTATACAATAGCACTGGCCAGCTGCTGCGCCAGGCGCAGGCCGCCGGAGCGGAGGCGGTGCTGCCAATAGAGGAGTTGCCGGCTGGTTTGTACTTGTTACGCGCCGTGGATGCAGCCGGGCAGGCCCAGACCCTGCGCGTAGTAAAGCAATGAGCCGCCCACCCGCCTTATAGCGGGCAGTGTACACGATGTAGAGGCGCATCTTTGCGTTTCGGCATTGAACATATTGACAATGAACTTACTAAACAACGCCGAGACGTAAAGATGCGTCTCTACGTCGTGCTGTATGTCGGTTCGCAAACTGCTCTGATTCATGCAAAAGCCTCCCCATCGACTGACGGGCAGGCTTTTAGCTTGATTGGCAGTTTGCCGTTACGGGCGGCGGTTCACCGCGTTCAGGTCCTCAAAAGCCTGCTTGAGGCGCGTGACGAAGGTTTTTTCGCCTTCGCGCAGCCACACGCGTGGGTCGTAGTACTTCTTGTTGGGCGAGTCGGGGCCGCTGGGGTTGCCAATCTGGCCTTGCAGGTAGCCCTCATTCTTCACGTAGTAGTTCCGGATGCCTTCCCAGAGGGCCCATTGCAGGTCGGTATCAATGTTCATCTTGATAGCGCCGTAGCTGATGGCCTCGCGGATTTCCTCCTGGCTCGACCCCGACCCACCGTGAAATACGAAGTCGATGGGCAGCGCGGCCTCGATGTGGTGCTTCTCGCGCAGGAACTCCTGGGAGTTATGCAGAATTTTGGGTTGTAGCTTCACGTTGCCGGGCTTGTACACGCCGTGCACGTTGCCGAAAGCAGCGGCCACCGTGAAGCGCGGGCTCACCTTGCTCAGCTCCTCGTAGGCGTAGGCCACTTCCGAAGGCTGAGTGTAGAGCTTGCTCGAATCCACGTCGGAGTTGTCCACACCGTCTTCTTCGCCGCCGGTTACGCCCAGCTCGATTTCAAGCGTCATCCCGATTTTGGCCATGCGTGCCAGGTACTTGGCGCTGATTTCCATGTTTTCCTCAATCGACTCTTCCGACAAGTCGAGCATGTGCGAGCTGTAGAGCGGCTGGCCGTGCTCGGCAAAGAATTTCTCGCCGGCATCGAGCAGGCCGTCAATCCAAGGCAGCAGCTTTTTGGCGGCGTGGTCGGTGTGCAGAATCACGGGCACGCCGTAGGCTTCGGCCATCAGGTGGACGTGCTGCGCCCCCGAGATGCCCCCGGCAATGCTGGCTTGCTGCTTGTCGTTGGCCAGCCCTTTGCCGGCAAAGAACTGCGCCCCGCCATTAGAAAACTGAATAATAACCGGCGAGTTGAGGTCGCGGGCGGTTTCGAGCACCGCATTTACCGTATCGGTGCCCGTGACATTGACGGCCGGCAGGGCGTAGCCGTGCTGCTTGGCGTGCTGAAAGAGGGCCTGCACTTCGTCGCCGTGCAGTACGCCGGCGCGCAGGCCGGTGAGGGTAGGGGTTGCCATGAAAAAGAACATGCGGGGAAAAAGTTCGCGCCTGCAAAGAAAACAGGTTGGCGGGTTTGTTGGCACTATAATCATCCGCCTACCAAGGCGGGGGTCAAAAAAAGGCGGACTGGCCCAAGGGCCAGTCCGCCTAAAACCGAAGCCGAAGTGGTTCGGCCGCGCCGCTACTTGCCAGCGCCAGGCGAGACGTAGCCCTGGTCGAAGGCCGAGAGGTTGGTGGCAAGCGTGGTGCTGCCCACGCGGGTCTGGTCGTAGGCGTACACGGTGGGGTACTGGGCTGTGATGGCCGGGGCCAGCGTATTGGCAGCCGTATTGTAGGCGTTGTTGACCACGGGCGTGAAGCCGGTAGTCGCCAGGTCGGCCACGGTGGAGCCGGTTACCGGGGGCGCGTAGTGGCGGTAGCCGCTGGTGCCGGAGTTGCCGGAGGCGTCGATGTAGCGCTGCACGGTGGCTGTGGCGCCATCTACGATGCCCGAACCCGAGTTCACGACCAGGGCCGTGCCGCTGGCGGAGCTGAGCAGAGTCAGGGCTTTGTTGTTGAGTACCAGGTTGCCGCTGCCGCCCACGGTGAGCACCTGCGTAATACTGACCGGATTGGTCAGCGTCACGGCATTGTTGATGGTGGTGCTCAGGTTGAGCACGGTGGCGGGCAGGCCGGTGCCGGTGCTTTGGGCGGCCGTGCCATTATACACGTAGCTCGCGCCGGGGTCGAAGGTGCGGGTACCCGTGACCTACACCGCCCCGGTGGCTCCGGTGGCCGTGATGCCGTTGGCGTCGCAGATGCCGAGCGTAGCACCCGCCGCCAGCGAGAAGGTGCCCGCCCCGGTCAGGGCCTGGCAGTTGGTGAGCAGTGTACCGCCGCTCTGCACGTCCACCGCATTGGTTACCTGCACGGCCCCGCCTAGCTGGGCCACACCGCCGCTTGCCACGGTAAGGGTGCTGTAGGTGCCGGCTGGCACGACGGTAGGGCTGGCCATTGTGCCGGAGTTGACATAGAAAGACGTTACCGTAAAGGAGGTGCTCGATGTTGCTATTATACTGCCGCCGTTAAAGTTCCTGAAGGTTATCGGCCCGGTCACTGCTCCTGGGGGCACATACACCGTAATAGATGTGTTATTAGATGTAGAGCTGAATGTAGAGTTGCTACCGTTCGAAGAGGTGGAGCCGAATATCACGCTGAATGTGCTATAAGTGGGAAAACCCGAGCCATTGATAGTAACCTGGGTGCCCGACGCCCCGGAAGTCGGGGAAAATGACGTAGATAGTGGGCGGCACGAAGGTGAAGGTGCTGGTAGACGTTGCTTGTACATTGTCGCTCTTACGGACAACTCTTAGCGTTCCGCTTTGCGCTCCTGTCGGCACATTCACCGAAAAATTAGTGCTGCCGAATGCATAGCCGGAACTGTAGCTACTGCTACTGCCGAAGTACACATCCATATAGCCACTAAACCCAGTGCCAAAGATGGTGACCGAGGTACCCACCGACCCGGAGCCCGGACTGAAGGACGAAATGGTCAGCGCCTGCGCGTGGCTGACCGTCGTGGCCCCGCCAAGCAGGCACAGTAGCAGCAGCAGGCTACCCAGCCACCGGGCGGCCGGGTGTTGGGAGGTAGCTAGCCGGCCACGCGGCCGGGCCAGTCGGGTAAGGGAAGGAGGAATTTTGAACATAAAAAAGGGGGAAATGGAGGGCTGGCACCTGCCGAGCCACAGAAATATTTCTAAAATTCCCCTGCCGCCTTCCACCCCACCAAAAAAATGTCGCCAACGACGGAGATTAGCTACCCAACTGCAGAACTATGTCCATGAGTGTTTTTTTGCGTTTAGCCGCTAAGGCCCCTTGTATGGCCCGCCAAGGCCGCTGGCGCCGCGCTGTTGGCGGCGGTCGGGCTACTTTTGGCCTGCCACCCATGCCACTTACTCATCCGCTCTACCTAGTTATGGAAGCTCTCCTACGCCTGCTGCTGGTCGAAAACCAGCCCCTCTCCGCCCGTATGCTCACGCTGCTGGTGCGCGGGCTGGGCTACGAACCCCTGGGGCCGGTGCCCACCGCCGCCGAAGCCCTCGACCTGCTCCGCGAGAGCCTGCACTCCGTCGACGTGGCCCTGCTCGACATCGGCCTCGACGGCGACCAGGACGGCATCGAGCTGGCCCAGGAGCTGCTGGCCATCCGGCCGCTGCCCATCATTTTCCTCACCTCCCTGGCCGACGCGCCCACCTTTGGCCGGGCCAAGCAGGTACGGCCCGCCGCCTTTTTGTTCAAGCCCTACGAAGCCGTAGCCCTGGAGCTGGCCGTACTCAACTTCGCGGCCGGCCGGCCGGCCCCACTGCCCGCCGCCCTGCGCGAGCCCGACGCCGCCCTGCCCGCCCTGCCCCTCGACTGGACGCAGGACGTGGTTATCCGCGACTGCCTGTTTGTGCGCGAGCGCAACCGCTTGGTCAAGGTGTGTCTGGATGATGTGCGCTACATCGAAGCCAGCGAGAAGTATTCGGCACTGATAACCGCCACTGGCCGTTACATGGTCCGCCTGTCGCTACGCGAGCTGGCCCTGGAGCTGCCCGCCCGGCAGTTTGTGCAGGTGCAACGGTCCTACATGGTCAATGCCGGCTTTATTGAAAGCTGCGACGAGGGCTGCACCACCGTCACCGTAGCCGGCCAGACGCTCCCCGTAGGCCGCACCTACCGCAACGACCTGCTGCGCCGCCTGCGCTTGGTGGGGTAGTCAGGCAATGAGCAATGAGCAATGAAGAACGTCATGCTGAACGCAGTGAAGCATCTCTACCGCAGAGTAACTCAGTCGAAGGCGCCTTCCGGTTCAACGATTGAGTTACTCTACGGTAGAGATGCTTCACTGCGTCCAGCATGACGTTCTTCATTGCTCATTGCTCATTAATAAGCGGAAGCCACAGGCGGGCGGTGGTTCCCTGGCCGGGGGCGCTAGCCAGCTCGAAGGTGCCTTGCTGCCGCCCAGCCAGCTGCCGCACCAGCCACAGCCCCAGGCCGGTACCTTGCTGGCCGGGCAGCCGGGGCGGCAGCTGCTGGCCGGGGTAATGAGCCAGCAGCGCCAGCTGCGCCACCGTCAAGCCAGGGCCGGCATCGGCCACCGATAGCTCCAGGCCGCCGCCCGCCAGCTGGGCCGCCAGGGTAATAGCCGAGCCCGCCGGTGCCACCCGCAGGGCATTGCTGAGTAAGTTGCGCAGTTGGGTAAGCACCATGTTGCGGTCGGCCCATAGGGGGGCAGGGTGGCGGGCGCGGCCACGGCCAGGGTAAGCTGGCGGTTGTGGGCCGGGCGGCTGTAGAGGGCAGCCAGTTCGTGCAGCAGGGCGGCGGCACTCAGGGCTTCGGGGAAGTAGCGCAGGTCGCCGCTCTGGCTGGCGGCCCAGTGCAGCAGGTTGTCGAGCAGGCCGGTAAGCTGGCTGGTGGTGTGGCGCACCTCACCGGTTACCTCGCGCAGGGCGGCCAGGTCAGGCTGAGCGGGGCAGTATAGTATTCTACCAGGTCCGCCAGGGCATCGAGCGCCGTGAGCGGGGTGCGCAAGTCGTGGCCGATAATGGCGTAAAGCTGGTCCTGGGTGGTACGGGCCTGGGCCAGCTGCTCGTTGCGCCCGGCCTGCGCCTTGCGCGACTGCCGCAGCCGCCCCGTGAGGCGGCGGGTAAACAGTAGAGCATAGCTGGTGCCGCCCAGCAGCAGCAGCAGCAGGCCCGCGCTAATCTAGGCCAGACGGCTTTGGGAGCGCTGCTGCTGCGTGGTGCGGGTGAGTTGGCCAATTTGCAGCGTTTGCAGGCTGGTGCGGTAGCGGGTTTTGGCCTCGGCCAGGGCAGTTTGCTGCGCCTGCCCGCGCAGGGTATCGGCCAGGGCCTCGGCCCGGCGCAAAATAAAATAGGCACTGTCGGGCTGCCCCGCACCGGCATACGCCTGGGTCAATAGCTCCTGAGCCTAGTAGAGGCTGTAGCGGTCGCGGGTAGCTTCCAGAATGGGCAGCAGGTGGCGCAGCTCCCACACGGCCGCCGGAAAGTCGCGTAGCCCGGTCCAGGTGCGGGCCAGCCCCAGGCTCACCCGCGCCTGCACGCGCTGCTCCTTCACCGAGTCGCGGTAGGCGGCGGCCTGTGCCTGGTAGCGCTGGTAGGTAGCCAGGCTAGTGGTGCGAGCCTGCTGCGCCTGCAGGCCTGCCAGCTGCGCCGCAAAGGGGTAGTAGCTCAAGGCCCCCCGAAACTCGGGGCCGGCTGCCACGCGCAGGCGTTGGAGCAGGCCTCTGGCCTGAGTGTGCCAGGCGGGGCGACTGGCCGGGGCTGCACTTTGGGCCGCCAGCAGCGTGAGGCCTGCGGCGGCCGCCAGCACATCGCGGTTAGCGGGCTGCGTCTGCAGCTGGGGCTGTAAATAGCGCAGGCCCTCTGCCGCCAGCGTGTGCAGGTAGGCCGGCCGGGTTGCCTGCAGCACCTCGGCGTAGGGCTGCAGGGTAGCCAGCCAGTGCTGGCCGTCGTGCTCCGGCGCTGGGTGCCAATGCTGGCGCAGCACCGCCAAGGCTCGCTCGTAGTGGTCGGTGGCGCGGCGGTGCTGCTGGGCGAGCAGCGCATCGGCCAGTAGCGTATGCACCCAAGCCAAGCCAGCCTAGTCGCTGGGTATCTGCTGGTAAATCCGGCGGGCCTGGTCGAAGCTATGCAGGGCGGCAGCGGGCTGCCCAAGGGCCTGGCTGGCCAGGCCCGCATTGGCATAGTGCTCAGCTAGTACCCGGGCTGGCAGCACGGGCTTGCCCAGCAGTATATGCTGCTGCCCAGCCGCCAGGCTATCGGGAAATGCCCGGGTAAGCAGCTCAATGGCCTGCTGGTGAAAATAGCGGGCACTGTCGGGGCGCTGCCGCCGCCACTGCTGGGCGGCCAGGCGCTCCAGCACAGTGGCTGCTTCCAGGGGGTAGTGCTGCTCGTAGGGCCGGGCCGCCTGCCGGGCCTGGCACAGGTAGGGGCCGGCTGAGTCGGGCGTAGGGGAATAGCTCAGGTATACACCCAGGCGCAGCAGCAGTCGGAACCGGCGCAGGCTGTCGGCCGGGGCTGGGGGCTCGGCCAGGGCTTGGCGCAGGCGGTGCATCTCGGCGGCCCGGCCCTGGGCCGGGTCCAGCATCCGGGCCGTCAGCCAAGCTTCGGTAGCGGCCGGAGGCGGAGGTGCTGACTGCTGGCAGGCGGCCAGCCCGCATAACATTCCTAAAAAGACCTGCCAAACGACGTAGCAGGGCCTTGAATAGAACATACCTAATGAGCGAATGCGGTGGAGCAGGTGGGAACTACCTGAGAGTACAGCAGCTTCCGGGACGCCTGCAGACAACCCACCACTGAGAGAGTAAGCTAAAAGTCGCGGGGGTCTTTGGCTTTGCGCACGGGCTGCAGCGTCAGGGCAGCTTGCAGCTCATCGAGTATGCGGCGAGCATCGCGGGTGGCTTCTACACGCAGGTCGGTCCAGGCATCGTGGCTACCCAGGCCCAGGTAGCCAAAGAGGCTGGCATTATCCTGTTCCAGCGGCCCACCCGATTTCATCAAGCGTACCCCGGAAGCGTCATGGGTAAGGTCGGTGAGCACATATTTGTAGCGCCCGTCTTTAAGGTAAATGGCTAGCGTATGGTGAATTACCCCGGCCGTGGTGAGGCGGGCCATACCATTATAGGGCAGGTGTACCGCTGCCGGCCGCTGGCCTTTGAGCACGAGCTGCCCGGTAGCGGCATCCTGCTGCTCAAACTGCACGTCGGCGGGCGGATATTCTTTGGCGACCCAGGCGCGGGCCCGGGCGTAGAGGTCGGCCTGGTTGACGCCAGCCACTGGCACTACGCCCTCGTAGGTGATGAGGTGCGTTTGAGGGTCGAGGGGAAGCGGGGCGGCATCGTTGGCGTCATAGTCGCTGAGCGCCCGAATGGGCGTGAGGTACAGAAAGCCTGCCCGCTTAACTACTACCCATCGGGGTGTATACCGGCCCACTACTTCGGCTTCGCCATAGCTGGGAATAAACAAATCGGGCCGCGCCAGGGTGTCGCTCCGGAACAGCGGTGCCTTTTCGGGGCCCACATGGTAGGTGATAGGGGGCAAGGTAGCCGGAAGCCGCTGGGCGCCGGCAGCCAGGGAAAGCAACAGAGCGCCGAGCAAAAAGGGAATTTTCATGAATTCAAAAATAAAGAGGCAGCGGCATCTGGCTGTGAGGCCGTGGTAAAAAACCTAACTTGGCACACATGCGCGAAACGGCCAGAAAAGTTGCGTTAGGGCTCTTCGAAGCCAAGACGAATATAAGCCCAACGTAATGCAAGCCCTCGGGCGGCCCTAGAGGTGGCCGCTTCTGAATGCTGCTATGCTTTGGGTTTATCAATAGCTGCGTAACACCAAGTAGTAAAACCCTTACAAGTGCTAAAGAGAGCTACCTTGCGGGCAACAAAATAGCCTTTCATGCAAGCATGAAAGGCTATATGAAAGTGGGCACATTAGGAATCGAACCTAAATCTAGAGCTTCGGAGGCTCCCATACTATCCGTTGTACTATGCGCCCGGTAGCGGGGCTGCAAAAGTAGCCACAAAAGCTGGCGCGGCCAAATGCGGGCTGCACTATCCGGTAGTTGGGTTGGGGGCCGGACGTAACCCTGCACGGCCAAAAGCGGTTAGCCTTTCCGAACCTGCTTACCATTTATTTCCTGCCTCATGGAACCAACGAAAAAGAATTTATATACAGCCGACGCGTCGGCTGTAGGGGGCCGCGACGGCCACGTGCGCTCGACGACGGGCGTGGTGGACCTCGATATGTCGGCTCCCGCCAGCCTGGGTGGCAAGAAGGGCGCTACCAACCCCGAAGAACTATTTGCGGCGGGCTACGCCTCGTGCTTCCAGCAGGCGTTGCTGGTAACGGCCCTGCGCAGCGGCGACAAGCTCGACCCTAACTCAGAAGTAAAATGCTCGGTAACACTGTTTCAGGATGGCGAGAGCTTCGGCCTGAGTGCTGTGCTGGACGTGGACCTTAAGTCATTTAACCGTGCCAAGACGGTTGACATGGTGCGCCAGGCCCACAAAATATGCCCTTACTCGGTAGGCACCCGCGGCAACATGGAAGTAGAGCTGAAAGTGCAGGGCGAAACGGTGCCCGTAGCGCCCGAAGAAAATACCGGCGTAGCCGAAGGGAAATAGCCGTAGCCAAGCAATCTCCCCAAGAATACTACCGCTTGGTAGCCCAAAAAGAAGCCTGACGCGGAGCGTCCGGCTTCTTTTTTTAGGCGGCCGGATGAGTGGTCGCGAGCTTTGGTAGATGAGAGAATCGGCTGGTTTCAGGTATTTATTTTAGCGTATTTGAGTGGACAGCTTTGCTAATTTGAGTTTGCGGGCTTAGCTTGCCTATTATTTTCACATTCAGGTAAGAAGCGCGCTGCTCGAAATTCTGCTGTAGCAGTCAAGCTGTTAACTACTTTAAAATTCCTGAATGGATTTTGAATGAATCTAAAAGACCTGCCGTTTCCGGTGAGCATGGGGTAGACCGGGCGGTTAATTAACAGGCGGGTAGTGCGTTGGTCTGCTTGCTGACCTCGGCCGCTGGTCACTTCTACTACATCACCCACTTCCCCTGTTTTGGCCGCCGTTTTTATGTGAGCAACCTTACTTTTTGAACTAGCAACTGCCGCTGCTGGTAGCAGGCTGGCATACACCAGCCTATTGCATTATAGAGTGCCTTGGCTACACCAGTCAGGGTAATTGCCAAAACGAGTTATCCTCTGGTGGCAGTGGTTGACGGTTTTTTACTGCTCCTGCGCAGTAGCAGCGGAGCCTCGGTGCCAGCTGCGAAGTAGCTATTTAAGAGTACATTCGCGATAGTTCTGCCTTTTCCTACTTTCTTACCCTTTCTCCATTTCATGCAACAACTTCTATTCATGCGGCCTGCCGTCTGGCACTCGTCGCGTATGGTTCAACAAGGCCGGTCGTGGCTGCTGCTGCTGCTGGCTGTGCTGAGCAGTACCGCCAGTGTGCTGGCCCAATGCGCGGCTCCTGGCTCGGTAACTGTTTCCGCCATCACTACCAAATCGGCCACGGCTAGCTTCTACAGCGCCTCGGCCGTTAATGGCTACACGGTAACGACGACGCCGACCACTGCTACCTACACCGTTGCGGGGCAGGGCACGCCAACTATCCCGGCCACCCAGGTGCTCAACAACCTAGCGCTTTTCACCTCCTACACGGCCACGGTGCAGTCGCAGTGCGCGGCGGGCCAAACGGCTTCTGCTACCTCGACGTCGTTTGTGGTTAATCCCTACTGCAATGGCACGTCGCTGGGTGGGGGCAATACCGGCTCCATCACCAGTTTGAGCATTGCCTCTGCGGGTTTCAGCAACTCGACTTTCAGCACCCCGGCTACCGGCAGCTACTATACCTCGTACCCGGCCAGCGTAACGACAGCTACGCTGCAACCCGGCGCCACCTATTCATTTACGGTTAACCTGTCGGCTACGTACAGCGCCGTGCTCTGGATTGACTATAACCTCAACGGAGTATTCGATACGAGCGAGGGCGTACAGGTGATTCCGACTACTGGGGCCACCACCGGTACGCTGAGCTTCACGGTGCCCACCACGGCCACGACGGGGCCGACGGGCCTGCGCGTCCGCACCCGGCAGAGCGGCAACACCAATGACCCCAGCACCAGCTGCCTCCTCTATGGCTCGGGCGAAACGCAGGACTACGCCGTAACCATTGGGGCGGGCACCCCGTGCACCGCGCCGCCAACGGCAGGCACGGCCGTAGCCTCGCCTACCAGCATGTGCGCGGGTGGCACGGCTTCCATTTCGCTAACCGGGGCTACATTCGGCGCTGGCCTCACTTACCAGTGGCAGTCGTCGACTACCAGCGCCACTACGGGCTTTACCAATATTGCGGGCGCTACCAACAGCTCGTACACGACCCCCGTGCTGGGGCAAACCACCTACTACCGCGCCATCCTGACTTGCTCGGGGCAGTCGGCTACCTCTACGGTCGCCACCGTGACGGTGCTGGCCCCTACTTACGCCACGGTGCCCTATACGCAGGGATTCGAGAACGCCTGGCTGAGCCGCTGTAACACCAATGACGCCCCTGATGCCAGTTGGCTCAACACGCCCTCGACAGGTAACCCCTCGTGGCGGCGCGACGACAACGGTGCCACTGCCAACTGGACCGCGCCTACCTCCCCTACCAGCCCCTACGGCACGGGGGTAGCCTTGGGCTCGACCCTTAATGGGGCTACCGGCACGCACTCGGCCCGCTTCCACAACTACTACGTTAATAACGGAGATATTGGCAAACTGGACCTATACCTGAACCTGAGCGGGGGCACGGGTACGCCCACCCTCAAATTCGACTACGTTAACCCCGACAGTAATCCTGTAGTAGTGATGCTGAGCACCGACGGTGGGGCTACGTTCCCGACTACGCTGCAAACATTAGGCACCAAAACGGTTTGGACCAGCTTCGTACTAGCGCTGCCTAGCTCGGTTACGCCTACTACGGTTATCCGCTTCCAGGGCACGGGCAACTACGGCAGCTACGACAACGGCCTCGACAATGTGAGCGTGAGCTACATCGCGTGTGCCCAGCCCACCGCCATAGCATCTACTATCACGACTACGAACGCCACGGCCACGGCCAACATCACGTTTACGCCAGTAGTAGGGGCTGTTAGCTACGCCCTCACCATCAGCCCAGCCGTAGCCGGCACGCCTGCCACGGTTTCCAGCTCGTCCTTTAGCATTACTGGCCTGGCGTACAGCACCACCTATACTATCACGCTGGCTACCAACTGCGGTGGCTCTGCTTCGCAGGCTACTACATATACCTTTACGACGCCCTGCACGCCACCCGCTTACGCCTCGCTACCTTACACCCAGGATTTTGAGGGCACCTGGATAAGCCGTTGCGGTACTAAAGAGGTGCCAGATAATAACTGGGCTAACCTTCCTGTGACGGGCGATACCTCGTGGCGGCGCGACGACGACGGCGCCACTGCCAACTGGACCGCGCCTACCTCCCCTACCAACCCCTACGGTACGGGGGTAGCCTTAGGCTCGACCCTTAACGGCGCAACGGGTACGCACTCAGCCCGCTTCCACAGCTACTATGCGCCAAGTGGTAGCACGGGCACGTTCGACCTGTACGTCAACCTGAGTGCCGCTGGCCTCAAGCGCATGACCTTCGACTACGTGTTCCCATCGACAGCTGGTGGCAAGCTCGAAGTGCTGCTTTCAACCAATGGCGGGACTACGTTTGCCACCACGCCGCTGCTTACCCTGACCACGGTTACCGCCTACACCACGCAAACAGTAGACCTGTCGGCGGTATCGGCTACCGCTGTTATTCGTTTCCGGGCTACCGGCGACTACGGCAGCTACGACATGGGGTTGGATAACGTGCGGGTGCGAGAACTGCCTACCGTTGACCTTGCGCCTTCAGCCCTGGCTACGCCTACTACTACCCAGGGCTGCTACGGCAGCGCCGAAACGGTGGCTGTGACCGTGCGCAACCAAGGTGCTGCTACCCTAAACTTTGCTAATAACCCAGCTACCGTAACAGCCGTGGTAACGACTCCTGGTGGCCCGCAAACCCTGACGGGCACTATCACGACGGGTACGCTGGCCGCCGGTGCCACCCAGAACGTGACGCTGACGCCCACCCTCAACATGGTAGCGCTCGGTACCTACACCTTCGCCATTACGGCAACGGTAGTCGGCGATGGCAACACTGCTAACGATGTACTGGTGCCTGCCGCGACGCGCACGGTGGCAGCCCCGGTAGCGGGAACGCTCAATGCGAGCACAGTTAGCTTCTGCCAGGGTGGTGGTGGTAGCTCTACGCTTACCTTGGCTGGCTACGCTAACGGCAACCTGCAATACCAGCAGAGCACCAGTGCTACTGGCCCGTTCACCAACATCGCGGGGGCTACGTCGGCTGCCTATACGGCCACATCCCTGGCGGCCACTACCTACTTCCGGGTACTGATAAGCTGCGGCGCGAATACGGCAACGTCCAACGTGTTTGCCGTGACAATAGCCACCACTCCGACAGCTACCATTAACACGCCAGCCCGCGCCTGCACCAACAGCCCGGCTATTCTCTCGGCTGTGGTAGGGGCTAACACGGCAGTGCGCTTCTTCTCCACTGCAACCGGTGGCACAGCCCTGAACAACAACCCCACCGCGGGTAACGTGGTTAGCGCCAGCACCGGTAATCTGGCTGCTTCGACTCAATACTATGCCGAAGTATATACCCCTAATGGCAGCTCCGAATACGTAGGCAAGCCCAGCACGAATGGCTCTTATGGCACCAGTTCCTTTGGTGGCGGCCTCTACTTCACGACCACTGCTGCGGTAAATATCCAGAATGTGACGGTGTACCTGCCGGCTGGCTCCGCTGCAGGTTCGATGACGGTGCAGCTCTTTTCAGGCAGCTCAACTTCTACGGCTAACTTCATCACGTCTACCGGCGTTACTTTGCCCGCTAACCCGTTGACTACCATTGCGCCCGCAGTGCTTACGCTCAACCTGCCTGTGCCAGCCGCCGGGCAGTATACCCTGTATGGGACGAGCATGACGACGGGTATCTACTACGACTACGGTACGACCCCACTGCCCGTAACGGCCTACCCGTATCCCTCGCCTAGTACGGCTGTAACGATTACCAGCTCTACTAGCGGGACATCCTACTATTACTTCTTCTACAACTGGCAGGTAGGCCGCGACTGCATCGTGACGCCGCGCACGCCCATCCAGATAAACGTGTCCAACCCGCCGACCTCGACCTTGTTCTCGTATCCGTCCACCACGATTTGCTCGGGTGTACCTGCCAGTATTGCCCCTACTATGGCAGCGGGTGCTACGGCTGGTACCTTCACAGTGGCCGCCGCGCCGGGCATCAGCATCGACCCGGTTACGGGGGTAGTGTCGATAACGGCGGCTGCAGCGGCTAGTACCTATACCGTTACTAACACGGTGGAGGGCTGCGCCACGTTTATTAGCACTTCTACGTTCACGGTTACGCCGCCCACAACGGCTGCGTTCAGCTACGGTGGCTCGACTTATTGCCAGAACGGTCTCAATCCTACACCTACCCTCACGAGTACGAGTACGAAGGGGGGCACGTATAGCGCCGTTTCGGCCGTGGACATTAACCCCAGCACGGGCGCTATCAACCTGATAAACACCCAGCCTGGCACGTACACCATTACGTACACGATAAATACTGCCTGCGGTAGCGCCACCGCCACGCAGCAGATTTCGGTAGTTCCGGTGCCGTCGGCAAGCTTTGTATACCTGCCGGGCACGAGCTGCGCCGGGGCCGCTATTACGATAGCCCCCATCCTGCTCAACGGTAGCTCGCTCGGTACGTTCACGACCATCCCGGCCACGGGATTGACCATCAACGCTACGACGGGGGTAATCAACCTGGCTACTTCGGCTGCTGGTACCTACACCATCACCAACACAGTAGCAGCCGGCACCGGCTGCGGCGTAGTATCCAACACTAGTTCGTTCACCGTAAACCCGTCGCCGATTGCGCCGGTGCTCACGGCCACCCCCAACCCGCAAGGAGGTACTTTGCTCACCTCGACGCCAGCCCCGAACTACCAGTTCAACCTCAATGGCAATCCCATTGCTGGCGCTACGGGCCAGACCTACGTCATCAACTCGGGCCGTCTCAATGGCACGTATACGGTTTCGGTTAGCAACGCCCTGGGTTGCACGGCCACCTCGAACGCGATAAACGTAACGGTTACGGCTTCGGCTTCGGCCCTGGCAGGTACCTCGCTCACGGTGTATCCCAACCCCACGCCCAACGGCTTGCTGACGCTGGAGCTGAGCGGCTACCGGGAAACGGTGGCACTGAGCATCAGCAATGCCTTGGGGCAGCGGGTGTTTGAGAGCACCGTAAGCGGCAGCGCCCTCAATCAGAAGCAGGCGCTGAACCTGAGCAACCTGGCCCCCGGCGTGTACACGCTGCAAGCCCGTACCGCCAGCGGCGGTGTAGAAATACGCCGCATTGTACGCGAATAAGTAGGGAGGTAGAAGTTGCCCGCAACTTCGCCTTGTTACCCAAAAAGAAAGCCTGCCACTTAGTGGCAGGCTTTCTTTTTGGGGTAGCGTGAGTGGCCCGTGGCACGAAGGGCTACGTCTTTCTCTGATGCTCTGGTAAGCAAGTTCAGCTTCACCGACCTTTGCCGGTATGGCCGTCTTCACTACGTATTTGCAGTTGGGCTTCCTGCATATCTGCAGCTGGCAGGCTACCGACCACCTCACGTTCTTGCTGGCTTTGTGCGCCCCCTACGTGCTGGCCGACTGGCGGCGCGTGGTGGCCCTAGTTACGAGCTTCACGTTGGGCCACTCCCTCACACTGGCCCTGGCCACGGTGGGAGTAGTTGAGGTACCGGGTAGCCTGATTGAAGCCCTGATTCCGGTGACGATACTGCTCACGGCGCTGGTGGATATGCGGCAGGCTGGCCCGGCCCAGGCGCGCCCCTCGCGCCTGCGGCCCCGGCCGCTGGTGTGGGCCGCGCCCAATGCCCTGGCTGCCGCTTTCGGCCTGATTCATGGCCTCGGATTCTCTGCTTACCTGCGGGCGCTGCTGGGCACGCAGCACCAGCCACTAGCCGAATTGCTCTCCTTCAACCTGGGTGTGGAACTGGGGCAACTGCTAATAGTAAGCGCTATTCTGCTGCTGGGTGCGGTGGTGCTACGCGGCTTCGGTGTGGCCCGGCGCGACTGGGTGCTGGTGACGAGCGGCGCGGCGCTGGGCGTGGCCGCGCTGCTGCTGGTGCAACTGCTGAATAGCTAGGTGATGAGGTGATGGCGTAAAAACCTCCTCACTTCATCACCCCATTACCTCACCACCTAGCCCGTATCTTCGCCAACCTTACTTATTCGACTTACTTTTCCCCGATTTATGCGTTTTCCACTACCAGCCGCCGGGCTGGCGTGCCTGCTGCTGGCCCCGCTGATGGGCCAGGCCCAGGCCACCAACTCCGGCACCGACAAATTTGCGCAGCTCGAAACGATGCTGCCCACGCCCAATGAGTACCGCACGGCCAGCGGCGCGCCGGGGCCGCAGTACTGGCAGCAGCGGGCTGACTACAACATCCGCGTTACGCTCGACGACCAGAAACAGGCCATTACCGGCTCCGAGACGATTACCTACACCAACCTCTCGCCCGATGTGCTCACCTACCTCTGGGTGCAGCTCGACCAAAACATCCTGGCCAAAAACTCGCTGACGGCCGCCACCAACCCCGGCCAGATTCCGGCTACTGGCCGCCTCTCGTTTCAGGAGGTCGACAACCAGCTGGTGGCCGACGAGTTTGACGGTGGCTACAAAATTGCGGCCGTGACCGATGCCGGCGGCAAGGCGCTCAAGTACACCATCAACCACACTATGATGCGCATCGACCTGCCCACGCCCCTGCGGCCGAAGCAAGCTATGTCGTTTGGGGTGAAGTGGAGCTACAACATCAACGACCAGCTCAAAATCAGCGAGCGCAGTGGCTACGAGTTTTTCCCGGCCGATAAAAACTACCTCTACGAGATAGCGCAGTTTTATCCCCGCATGGCGGTGTACTCCGACGCCACCGGCTGGCAGCACAAGCAGTTCCTGGGCAACGGCGAGTTTACGCTGCCCTTCGGCAACTTCCGCGTGAGCATTACCGCCCCGGCCGACCACGTAGTAGGCGCTACCGGCGCGTTGCAAAACCCCACCGAGGTGCTCACCGCCGCCCAGCGCCAGCGCCTGGCCTCGGCCCAGGGCGCCAAAAAGCCGGTGCTCATCGTGAGCCAGGACGAGGCTGTTCGCAACGAGAGCAGCCGCGCCACGGGCACCAAAACCTGGACTTTCGCCGCTACCAACGTGCGCGATTTTGCCTGGTGCTCGTCCAGGAAGTTCATCTGGGATGCCATGGGCATTACGCAGAATGGCAAGCCGGTGCTGTGCATGAGCTACTACCCCAAGGAGGGCAACCCGCTGTGGGGGCAGTACTCGACGGCCGTAGTGGCGCATACCATCAAGACGTATTCCAAGTACACCATCCCGTACCAGTACCCGGTGGCCATTTCGGTGCACGGGCCGGTAGGCGGCATGGAATACCCCATGATTTGCTTTAATGGCGGCCGCCCCGAGAAGGACGGCACCTACTCAATCGACCGCAAAAACGGGATGATTTCGGTGATTATTCACGAAGTGGGCCACAACTTCTTCCCCATGATTATAAACTCCGACGAGCGCCAATGGACCTGGATGGACGAGGGCCTCAACTCGTTTGTGCAGTTTCTCACCGAGCAGGAGTGGGAGCGCGACTACCCCAGCCGGCGCGGCGAGCCCCGCAACATCGTGGACTACATGCGCACCGATAAAAGCCTGCAGGTGCCCATCATGACCAACTCGGAGAGCGTGCTGCAATTCGGCAACAACGCCTACGGCAAGCCCGCTACGGCCCTCAACATCCTGCGCGAGACGGTGATGGGCCGCGAACTGTTCGACTACGCTTTCAAAACTTACGCCCAGCGCTGGGCCTACAAGCACCCGCAGCCCGCCGACTTTTTCCGCACCATGGAAGACGCCTCGGCCGTGGACCTCGACTGGTTCTGGCGCGGCTGGTTCTACACCACCGACCGCTGCGACATTTCGCTCGATGCCGTGAAGTACTTCCGCCCCAGCACTTTCGACCCCACCGTGGAAGCCCCGCGCCGCCAAAACGAGCGCAAAGCCCAGCCCGCCAGCGTTACCTCGCAACGCAACGCCACCGCCATCCAGCAAACCGCCGTGGAGGCCAACCCCGAGCTAAAGGACTTCTACAACACCTACGACCCGCTGGCCGCTACCCCCGCCGAGCAGCAGCGCTACCAGCAGTACCTGAGTGCCCTCACGCCCCAGCAGCAGCAGCGCCTGGCGGCCGGCCTCAACTTCTACGAGCTGGATTTGCGTAACGTGGGCGGCCTGGTAATGCCCGTGGTGGTGCAAATGACCTTCGCCGACGGCACTCAGGAAATCCAGACGATTCCGGCCGAAATCTGGCGCCGCAACAACGAGCAGGTAACCAAGCTTATCGTGACGCCCAAAACCGTCGTCTCGTTTGTCATCGACCCCTTCCAGCAAACTGCCGACACCGACCTGAGCAACAATGCCTACCCGCGCCAGCCCACGCTCTCGCGCTTCGAGTTGTTCCAGGCCGGCCAGGCCGGTAACAATGCCCAGCAGCCCCAGAACCCCATGCAGGCCACCAAGTCGCCCCTGGAGCGCCGCGAGAGCAAGCCCAACCCCGGCCAGATGATGCCCCCGCCGCCGCCCGGCGTGCGGTAGGGTTTGACTGAAATAGAAAGCGCCAGCCGGATTCCGGCTGGCGCTTTTTTTATGTCTTATAGATGACTAGCTAACTGCTCTTTGAGGAAGCAGGAAGGTGGTTGCTACTCAGGCTGATTGAGATAGGTTTTGAGAACCTCATAGCTGCCTGGAGCGTACGAATTCACAAAATCCAAGTCGCCATCGCCATCGAGGTCGCCCAGTGCTATTCTCGAAGAACTGCCTATCCTCTTGCGCCCAACTAGTGAGTGGCGGCTGCTGAATGCGCCGCGGCCATCATTGAGGCGAACACTGATGCCTTGATAGTCATAGTCGACTAGCAGGTCCAAATCGCCATCCCCATCCACATCACCCAGCGTTACCGAATTCATCAGCTCGGTAGATTTCAGGTCTCGGCTGGCATCGGGGCTAAAGGTACCGTCACCAGTATTTAGTCGCACAAAAAGTGCGTAAGTGCTTTCCGCGAGTAAGTCTAAATCGCCGTCGCCGTCCAGGTCAGCCAAGGCGATGGTGATGGCTCTTGCGGTTGTCGGCACTGTTGGGCCAGGGTGAAAATTGCCTCGACCATCATTCACGTACACCAATACTTCGTCAGATTTGTTGCCGCTGTGGTCGTCCTGCTTGGTAAGTAAATCGAGGTCGCCATCGCCATCGATATCGCCTAACAGCAGTTGGGGGAAGCCACCGCCACCTGCTACCATATCTCGCCCACCACTGAATATCCCCTTGCCATTGTTGAAGCGAATGCTTACGCTGTAGCCACCGCTGGTGCTGGAGGCGTTAGCAGTGAGCAAATCCAAGTCCCCATCACCGTCCAGGTCGCCCAGTACTACGCTCCGCGGCTGTTGGCTGATGTCTTGCGGCATGTCTAGGAAGCTCAACGCTTCTTTGTTGTCCAGATAGGTACCCCGGCCATCGTTGCGGTACACCCGCACTGCTCGCTCCTTGGAGCTGGCACCTACCACATCCAGGTCGCCGTCGCCATCTATATCGGCAAGCGCGGGCCTGATGATGCCACCGGCAATCGGTAGTTCCTGGCCGTCCCCGAAGTGCCCCCCACCCGTGTTGAGGCGCACCCGCAGGACGCGGTCCTCATTGAATGGCGGGGCATCATTACCGGCGGTTACTACATCCAAGTCGCCATCGCCGTCTACGTCGGCGAGTGCCAGGCTGAAGCAACTGGTAAGAACCAGTGAATCGGTCTGGGGGTGGTAGTTGCCGGTGCCAGTGCCATCCGCCGCCGCAGTAAACTGCCCTACCCAGCCCCGTGCTAGGGGACTAGTGCGGCTGGCTGTGGCCTTAGTCACAGTATAGCTCACTGTTTCGCCGGGCATAAAGGAGTAGTTGGTAGGCGCGAAACGTAGCTCCTGGCCGTGTACCATAGCCGGGAGGGCATGGGTACGCAGCCCGCCACGCTGGTTGCTAAACACCTTCAGCGCGCTCACTGAGTTGGGTAGTAGTGATTGGCTAAAACTGACTATGACCGGACTATTGCGAGCCGCCTGGGCGTTGACCTGAGGCTTGGCAGAGGTGATAACGAGCGCTTGGCCCAACGCGGCGTTACCCGAAGCTAGCAGCAACCCAGCGGCCATCCCCCAACTACTACTCTTGCCCGAGGAGTTGGTGCCGAAGAAGCCGGTGAGGGCGCCAAAGGCCATGTCGCCGGTATCCTGCCAGGACTTGAAGTTTTGGATGCGGAGGCGTTCGAGCATGGACGTAGGGGAGAGGCGCGAGGAAAACAAAGCTACTGGCCGGCCCGGCTATTCCCGGCCGCGCCCAAAAAAAGCGCCAGCCAAACCCGGCTGGCGCTTTTTTGCGTGGGTAAAACCGCCTTACTCCACCACTAGCTTGCTCTGCCACTGCGCGCCGCCGGGGGCCGTAGCCTGCACCACGTAGAGGCCGGGGGCCAGGCCCGCCAGGGGCAGCGTGGCCCCGGCCACCTGCTGCCGGGCTACGCGGCCCAGGCCGTCGAGCACCGTGAGTTGGGTACCACTGGGCAGGGTGGGTAGCGTCACTGCCGCCGTATTAGCGGCGGGGTTAGGATAGAGCGCGAGCGGCGCGGCCGCCTGCCCGGCGCGGGTGGCCGTCACCACATTGCCCAAAAACGCCACGAAAGGCGTGCCGCTGCCGCTGGTAGTGGCAGTAGAGGTGAGCGCCGTAGTGCCAAACAACCCGTTGCCGGTCAGGATGCCCGGTATCACCAGGCGGCCGGTGCTGTTGTCGATACTCAGGGTAACGGGGATTTCGTCGCCGGTGCCCGCGCTTTGCTGCGTCCAGCGCAGGACGCCGGCCGACGTGTAGCTAACTATGAGGGCATCGATGCCGCCCGCGCCCGTTACTGTTTTGCCGGGGATGGTGGCCGAGCCGCTGAAGTGCCCGGCCAGGTAAATGTTGCCGGCCGCATCGGCCGTCACGTTGCGGTACGCGCCGGACGTAGTAGCCTGCAAGTCGCGCGACCATACCAGCGCCCCGGCAGTGGGTTCGAGCACGGCCACCGAGCCGTTGGTGACGGTGCTGATGGTGCTGGGGTTAGTGAGTGAGCCGGCCGGGGCCACGAAGCTGGGCATCACCAGCCGCCCGCTGGCATCGAGGCCCGCAAAGGTCATTACGTCGGCATTAGCCGTGCCCACCCGCTGTATCCACTGCGGCGCGCCGAGGGCGTCGTATTTTACGGCTACCCCGTCGTAGTCGCCCTTGGTGGCGGGCGTGGTCAGGGTGCCGAAGCTGCCGGCCGTAGGGGGTAAGGTCCAGGTGAAGTACACCCCACCGCCCGGAATGGCTACCAGGTGGTTGTAGGAATTGGCGGTAGAAGTGCCCGCCGTGGGAAATATGCGGCCGCCTTGCTGGGCCCACAGGGGAGTACCGGTAGCCGACATTTTCACCACAAACTGGTCGATGCCATAGCCGGTAGCCGTGATGGGCGTGCTAAGCGAGATATTGCCGAAAGAGGCATCCAGGGCGAAGCTGCCGCTTACGTAGTAGTTGCCGGCCGCATCGGCCGCCAGGCTGGCCGGCGTGAGCAGGGTGCCGGTGCCCACCTCGCGCAGGTACTGCACGGTGCCGTTGGCGTCGAGCTGCCCCAGTACCATTGTCGAGCCGAAATTGCTGGTGTTAAACGTAGTAGTGCCGAGCTGTGCCCCACTCCCAGCCGTGCCCATTACCATCACCTTACCGCTGGCATCGAGCAGTACCTTTTGGATGGTTTCCGTGCCCGAGCCCTTCAGCTGGCGGTACCACAGCAGAGTGCCGGCCGGGCTGTATTTGGCCACTACCCCGTCCTGGTCGAACTGACTCGTGGTGGTAAGCACCGTGCCGGGGGCCAGGGTAACGCTTTGCGCAAAGCTGCTCGCCAGGTAGGTATTGCCTATGGCATCAACCGCGTAGGAAGGCTGTATCAGGAAAGCCGGGGCGGTGGGCAAGCTCACGGCCGAGGTCCAATAAGGAGTAGTTTGGGCGCTGGTAACCAGTGGCAATGCACTCAGCAGGAAGGGTAAGAGGTGTTTCATGAGAAGAACAATAGAATTGAGACGTTCAAATATAAAGATAATATTGCTCTATGCTTCCTTGAAATCTCCTCCTAGTCGCTTTTTATTCGTAACCGGCCGCACTGCTGGCCTGGCCAACCGGCCCCAAACCCAAACCGGCCCGCCTCTACTACAGAAGCGGGCCGGTTGACGGGGCAGGCAGGCGGGGGGCGTTATTCCACCGTGAGGCGCTGCACCTGGGCCCCGCAGCGCACTACGTACACGCCCGCCGCCAGCCCGGTGGGTAGCGTGAGGTGCGCTGTGCCGTCGGCATCGGTGGTGGCCGTAGCCACCACGCGGCCCACGGCATCGAGCACGTCCAACTTAGTGCCGGGTGCCGCCCCCAGCACGGCAAAGGCGCGGTGGACCGGGTTGGGGTAGAGGCTCAGGCGGGCCTCGTGGTCGAGGGCCACCACCCGCACGGGGGAGTAGGCGGCCGTGCCGTCCTTATCCACTTGGCGTAGGCGGTAGTAGAGCTGGCTCGCGCTACCGGGATACTTTGTATCGGCGAAGGCATAGTCGGTGGGGGTGGGGGTGGTGCCTTTGGCCGCCACGGTGCCGATGGGGGCGAAGGCCAGGCCGTCGGAGCTGCGCTCCACTTCGAAGCGGTCGGCGTCTTTTTCGGAGGCCGTGCGCCAGTCGAGTTGCACGGCGGCCCCTTGCTTGCGGGCTGTGAAGGCCACCAGCTCTACCGGCAGCGGCGCTTCGGCCGAAGACAGGGTCCAGAGCGAGAAGTCGGGCAGGGCGGGCACCGCCACGGTGTTGGCGGTGGCATCGCGCACGGTACCCGTAGTCTGGGCCGTCCAGGTGCCACTGGCACCAGTCGCCGACTTAAACAACGTGAGCTGGCTTTCGGAGAGGCCGCTGGGTAGCTCGTCGTCGCGGTAGCCGAAGAGGAAGTCCACGTTCAGGTTGGAATTCTTAGTGGGCCGAATGTCGAAGTAGCGCCGGACGCTCAGGTGGCCGACGCCGCTCGGCGAGGTGCCGGTGATGCGGCGCACCAGCGTCGAGCCAGGCAGGGCAGCCCCACCGGTGTTGTGCGGCGTCAGCACCAGGCCCAGCCCGCCAAAGGCATTGGCAGTGTTGACCAGGCTCAAGTCGCGGGTGGTTTGGACGGTACCCGTGACATAGCCCGTAATCGTTTCGAGGAGCGTAGCAACGGGGGCCAGCGTTACCTGGTAGCTGCCGGTACCGAGCACGCCGTTGGTCAACGTGAGGCTCGTGCCAATGGCCAGGTTGCGGCCCAGCGTGAGGGTGCCGCTGGGCTTGTCGACCAGCACCTGGGCCAGGCTGCTCTGGGTGTTCAGGGCTTGGGCACCGCTGCCCAGGACGCGGATTTCGCCGGCCAGGGCGGTGGCGTTATTGTTGGTGAAGTCGCCCTGCAGCTGCACGATAGTGCCGGGGTCCAGGGTCAGGCCGGCACCACTGGCGATGGTGAGGCTGTTGGCGTCGAAGGTGCCGGCGGGCAGGCTGGGGTAGCGCGGTAGCCCGGCGGGCAGCATGGCGCTGGTGTTGGCATCGGGCACCTGGCCGTAGCTCCAGTTGCGGCAGTCGGTCCAGTCGGTGCTGGCCGTGCCGGTCCAGGTGGTGCTGGCGGCCGGGGCCGGCGCGCTCACCCCAGCATACGCGGTGCGGGTGGTGCGGGCCCCGGCTGCCGTGGCCAGGGTGAGCAGCACAGGCTGCGAGCCTAGCTCGGTGCAGTTGTAAGAGACAGCGGAGGCGGGGCTACCGGCCGAGTAAATGGCCCGCACGGCTAGGTAGTTCTGGTAGCTACAGCCGCCGCCCATAAAAGTGGAGCCGTTGACGGCAATAGTCACTGTGCCTGTTTTGCCAAGCAGCGCGTTTTCCACTACGCTGCGGCTGGTGGGGTCGTGGCACGGGCCAATGGAGAAGAAGATATCGTTGCCAATGTTGTAGTAGTTAGGGTCGCCATAGCTGGCAAACTCCACCGCCGTGAAGGTGTAGCCGGGCGGAGCCGTGAGGCTCATAGTCCGGCCATCCCGCACGTAGTCCGTCACGGCGCCGCCCCGCTGCACGGTGGCCGTCGTCAAGGCGCCGCAGCTCGAAGTGGGGTTGAAGGCTGTGGCAGGCACGGGGGCCGTGCCGTTGGCATCCAGCTCTACCGGTACGTAGAAGTCCGCTTCCAGGTCGCACACGGTCAGGGGCAAGGCGTTGCTATCCGGGCCACCGGTGAGCACCTGCACGGTGTAGTCGCCGCTATTCAGGTCGTAGGGCACGGGCAGCGTGATGGTTTGGGTAGCGCCGGTGTAGCTGGTGCTGCTGAAACCCAGGGCATAGACCGTGGTCGGATAGGAACTCGCAACTTCGGTAAACACCACGGCAGTAGTGCTGCTTAGATTGGTGCCGGTGAGGGTAATGGGCTGGCCAATGGTCACGTTGTTGGGGGCCACGCTGGTAAGGGTTGCCCCCGGCTCGTTGAGGCCCACCTGCACGTCGTTTGCGCTGCCCACGGTCAGCAGGTCGAGGTCGCCATCGCCGTCCACATCGCCCACTGCCAAGCCGCCTATCGAAGCCAGGGCCAGGGTGGAAGTGCCCGTAAACGTGCCAGTGCCGTTGTTGAAACGGGCGTTGGTGCCATAATAAGAGCTGGTCAGCAGGTCGAGGTCGCCGTCGGCATCCAGGTCGCTGAGCACCATCGTGTACGGGTCGTCATCCACCCCAACTTCGGCTGCGGCCGCTACGGCCGGGGCCGTGAAGCTGCCACTGCCATTGTTGAGGCGTACGCTCACCGTATTGGAGTAGGAGGAGTTACCCAAAAGGTTACCCGTAAGCAAGTCGAGGGTGCCGTTGCCATCCACATCGCCCAGCACGAGGACTATGGGGTCATCACCCACCGCAATGGTGGCCCCGGTAGCCGGGGCGGTGAAATTGCCGGCCCCATCGTTGAGGCGCAGGGTCACCAGGCCCGGGCCGCCGGGCTTGTTGGTCGTCAGCAGGTCCAGCGTGCCGTTGCCGTCCACGTCGCCCAGGGCCAGAGCACGGGCGTAGCTGCCCACGGCTACTTCGGCGGCGGTGGCGGCGGCTGGGGCCGTGAAGGCACCGCTACCGTTGTTGAGGCGCACGCTCACGATGCCGTCGCCGTTTAGGTCGGTGTAAACCGTGAGCAGGTCGAGGTCGCCGTCGGCGTCTATATCGCCCAGCACCAGGCTGTAGGGAACCCCACCCACTGCTACGCTGGCCCCGGCTGCCGGGGCCGTGAAGGTACCGGTGCCGTTGTTGAGGCGTATTGTTACCTGAGTTCCCCCATAGCTGCCATCAAACGCAACCAAGTCAATGGTCCCATTGCCGTCTAGGTCGCCCACCACCAGGCCGCCAGCACTGAAGCCTAGTGGTATTTCGGCGTTGGCCGACGCGGCCGGCACCGTGAAGTGGCCCATCCCATCGTTGTAGCGCACACTCACGCTTTGGTCGGTATAGTTGGGCGTAAGCAGGTCGAGGTAGCCGTCGCCGTTCACGTCGGCCGTAGCTACGCTATAGGGGTTGTTGCCCACCGGCACGCTGGCCCCGGTGGCCGGTGGCACAAAATTGCCCCGGCCGGTGCCGCTCACGGCCGTCGTAAACTGCACCACCTTTGGCTGGGCACCTAAGCCGCCGGTGTTCTGCACGGTGGCGGGCACCGTCACGCTCACCACTTCGCCGGGCTTGAAGTTGGCCCGGTTGCCGGGCAGGGTGCTGGTGTAGTTGATGGTGGCGCTGCCACCACCGGTTAGGGTGCCGGGCTTGCGCCCGCCCACCTGCGCCGAAAACACCCGCACCGGCCCGCTGCTCGTCACGCTGGCCGTGCTCACCGCCTCCGAGAACGTGAGGCTTACGGCCGAGTTGGCCACGGGGGCCGTGTTAGTGTTGGCCAGGGGAGCCGAGCTGGTCACCTGCAGCAGCACCGTAAACGTCGTATTGGCCGGGCCCCGGCCGTTGGGGCCGGTGGCCGTGATGCGCTGGATGGGGCTGGCCCCGGCCGGCACCACGAAGGTGAGGCTAGTGGCCGTGACGTTGGTAGGCGTTACGTTCACGCCGTTCACCGTCACCACGCTGGTGCCCGTCAAACTCACGCCGCTAATCATAACGCTGGTGCCCGCCACGCCGCTGCTGAGCGAGAAGCTGTTGATAACCGGCACCGGTGGGTTCACCGTGAACGTGGCGCTGGCCGCGCTGACGCCCACCGGCGTAGTCACGGTAAGCGGGCCGGTAATGGCCCCACCGGGTACTACGACGCCCGTAATCTGGGTGCCGGCCGCGTTCACCGTAAAGCCCGTCGTCACCACGTTGTTGCTCGGGCCGCTGAAGGTGATGGACGTGGCCTGGGTGAAGTTGGTGCCGTTCAGCGTCAGCGTAAAGCCTACGCTGCCGCTGGTGGGCGCGATACTGCTAATGGCGGGCCGCACCCCAAACGTCCGCGTGATGGTTTGGCCGCAGGGAGTCGTGTTCAGGGTAACTACCACGCTGCCGGTGGAGGCCGCGCCCGTGGGTACCGTGAAGGTGAAGCCCGTGTTAGTCAGGTTGCTGATGGTGGCCGCCACGCCGTTCACGGTCAGGCCCGTGGCCCCACTCAGGTTGGTGCCGCTGGCGGTTACCGGGGTTCCGACCGCCGCCGTAGCGGGGCTGAAGCCAGTGAGGGTGGCCGTAGTGGTGGGCGTAGCCGTTACCGTGACGCTGGCCAGGGCCGTGGCCTTCACGCCGTTGGCATCGGTGAGCGTCACCAGTACGGGCTGGGTGCCCACATCGGTGCAGCCGTAGGTGAGGGTAGTGGTGGGGCTGCCCTGGGTATAAACCGCTACCACCGCCAGCGCCTTGCCCACGCCGGAGCAGGGGTCGCCGCCAAAGGTGAGGTTGTCGGCTGAAATGTTGATGGAGCCGGTCTGGCCCAGCAGCAGGCCCTCCACCAGGCTTTGGCTGGCCGGGGCGTGGCAGCTGCCCTGGGTGTAGCTGCCGTTGCTGCCGCTGGGGTCGCCGTAGCTGGCAAACGTCACCTTAGAGAAAACGTAGCCGGTCGGGGCCGTTAGTGTGAGCGTCTGGCCTTCCGAAACAATACCCTCGGCCGTGCCGCCTACCTTCTGTGCCGTGGCCGTGATGGTGCCGCAAGTCGAGCTGCTGCCGTTGTTGAACGCACTGGCATTCACCGTGCCCGAGCCGTTGGTGGCCAGGGCCAGGGTGGTGTTTTTCACCGCTACCGTGAGCTGGCACCGGGTGAACGTAGCGCTGGCGGCACTGGTACCGCTGGGCGTAGTCACGGTAAGCGGGCCAGTGGTAGCCCCGCTGGGCACCACGACGCCCGTAATCTGGGTGCCGGCCGCGTTCACCGTAAAGCCCGTCGTTACCACATTATTGCTCGTGCCGCTGAAGGTGATGGCCGTAGCTCCGCTCAGCCCCGTGCCGTTCAGGGTGAGGCTGTTGCCCGCGTCGGCGCTGGTGGGCGTGAAGCTGCTGATGGCGGGCTGCACGCTAAAGGGGCTGCTGATGGTCTGGCCGCAGGGCTCGGTGAGTACCACGTTGCCAGTGGGGGTCGCCCCAGCGGGCACCACGAAGGTGAAGCCCGTATTGGTCAGGTTGCTGATGGTAGTGGAAACGCCGTTCACCGTCAGGGCCGAGGTCCCGTTCAGGGCGGCGCCCGAGGCCGTAACCGTGGCCCCTACCACGGCCGGGTTAGGGCTCAGGCTGGTGAGCGTGCCCGTCGATATCGTGAGGCTGGTCGGCGCCGTTGTGGTGGTTCCGTTGGCGTCGGTGAGGGTAATCAGCACGGACTGGGTGCCCACGTCGGCGCAGGTGTAGCTGAGCGAGGCCGCCGGGCTGCCCGTGGCGGTGCCGCCCACTACTTTTTGCGCCGTGAGCGTAACGGTGCCGCAGGTGGAGGTGCTGCCGTTGTTGAACGCGCTGGCATTCACCGTAACCGCGCCGCTGGTGGCATTCAGCGGCCGCGTCAGGGGCCGCACGGCGGCCGTTATCTGGCACAAGGTAAACGACTGGGTGCTGGGGGCACTCGTGCCGCTGGGGGTAGTCACGGTCAGCGAGCCAGTAGTAGCTCCGCTGGGCACGATGATGCCCGTAATCTGGGTGCCGGCCGCGTTTACCGTGAAGCCTGTCGTCACTACGTTGTTGCTCGTGCCGGTGAAGGTAATTTTCGTAGTCCCACCGAAATTGGTGCCCGTGAGGGTAAGGCTCGTGCCAACTACGCCTTGCGTGGGGCTCAGGCCGGTGGCTGCAATGACTGGTACCGGGGGCAGGCCCAGCAGCACGTAAGCCTTGCCGGGGCTGGTATAATGCGCCGTCACGATGTCGAGGCGGCCATCCCCGTTCAGGTCGCCCAGGGCCACGGCGTTCGGGGTGCTGCCATTCGGGTACGCTACCTGCGCGGCAAAGCTGCCGCTCGCCTGCCCCAGCAGCACCGATACGCCGCCGGCCAAATAGTTAGCTGTTACCAGGTCGAGGCGGCCGTCGCCGTTTACATCGCCCAGCGCCACGCTGGCCGGGCTGTCGCCGGTAGCGTAGTCGGTTTTGGCCGCAAAAACGCCGCTGGCCTGCCCCAGCAGTACCGAAGCGGTATTCGTGCCGTTGTTGTTGGCCGTCACGAGGTCGAGGCGGCCGTCGCCGTTCACATCGCCCAGGGCCACGCTGACCGGGCTGGCCCCGGTGGGGTAGTTGGTTGGGGCCCCAAAGCTGCCGCCCGCCTGCCCCAGCAGCACCGACGCCGAGTTGGTGCCACTATCATTGGCCGTCACGATGTCCAGCCGGCCGTCGTTGTTCACGTCGCCCAGGGCCACGCCGGCGGGGTTGTTGGCGGTAGGGTAATAGGCTAAGGTGTACCCGCTGGTAGCTTGAGCCAGCAGCACGTAAACCCGGCCCGTGGCCTGGTGGCTGGTCGTCACGATGTCGAGGCGGCCGTCGCCGTTCACGTCGCCCAGGGCCACGCTCGTCGCAGTTCCTACCGTGTAGCTCGTGCTGCCGGCAAAGCCCCCGGCTTGCCCCAGCAGCACCGATACCGAGCCCGCCGACCCATTCGCCGTCACGATGTCGAGGCGGCCATCGCCGTTCATATCGCCCAGCGCCACGGCGTACGAGGGTCCCCCGGTAGGGTAATCGGTTTTGGTGCCGAAGCCCCCGCCGGCCAGCCCCAGCAGCACCGACACCGTGCCCGAGGTATTGAGGTTGGCCGTGACGATGTCCAGCCGGCCGTCGCCGTCCACGTCGCCCACGGCCACACCGTACGCGCTGTTGGTGGTGGTGTAGCCGCTGGCACCGGCAAAGGTGCCCGAGCCCGGCGTAGTGGCCGTGGTAAACTGGTACACGTAGGGCGCACTCGTGAGGCCAGTGGAGGTTTGCCCGGCCGGCACGGTCACGCTCACCAGCTCGCCGGGGCGGAAGTCTTTGAGGGCCGTGCCTAGCGTGCTGGTATAGCTGACCAAGGTCCCGTTCAGGGTTACGGTGCCGGCTTTGAGGCCCCCAGCCTGGGCCGAAAACACCTTTAGTGCCGGGGCGGCCGCTACCGTTTCGCTGAAGCGCACGCTCAACGCCGAGTTGGCGAGGGCGGCCGTTAGGGCGTTGGCGGCAGGCGCTTCGGCCGTGGCCGTGAGCAGCACGGTGAAGGCCGTGCTGGCCACGCTGGTGGTGCCGGGCACGGTGACAGTGACGCTTTGGGTGCTGCTGGCCCCGGTGGGTACCACGAAAGTCAGGTGCGTGTCGTCGACTACCGTTACGCCAGTGGCGGCCTTGCCGTTCACCGTCACGCCCGTGGCTCCGGTCAGGTTGGTGCCCGTTAGCGTCACGCTTGTACCGGCCGGGGCGCTCGTGGGTGCGAAGCTGCTGATGGTAGGCGGGCCGATGGTGAAGGACGTGGTAGTGGTGTAGGAGTGGAACAGGCCGTCGTTGGCCGGGACGGCATTGCCTATTACTGAGCCGTTGATGGAGATAAGGGCCCCCTGGGTATACACGTTATTGGTAGCGGTGCAGCAGTTGCGCTGAGCCGCTTGCAAGCGCACGCGGTAGGTGCCCGTGGGCAAGCCGGCCAGCGTTTGCGAAATGCTGCCGAGCCCTCGGCCATTGCTGGTATTAGTTTGCAAAAACGCGACTTGCACGCCATCGGGAGCGTTTGGAGAAGAGAAGCCGCCGCTGTTGTGCGTGAGGCCGGCATTGCCGCCGAAGCTCCAGGCGCTACCGCTGATGGGCGCGTACTGGAACGTAGCACTGCTGACAGTCTCGAAGCTGGCATCACCCACAATGCTGGCCACCACGAGGTTGGTGCTGACATCGATAATCTCGACCTGGTCCACGAAAACCGTGATGTCGGTGCCCCCGGCCCCGGTGGGTTGCAGGGTGAGCACGGGGTTGCCGGCGCGGGCCAGCAGCGGCAGCAGGGCCAGTAGCAGCCAGCCGGGCAGGCGCGAGGTGAGGTGGCGCACCAGGCGGGCGCACGTCGGCCGGGAAGAGTAAGATGGGGTCATAGCAAGCGGTAGGGAAGAGCAGGAAGACAAAGCCGTGGCGGAATTCTCCAAAAAACGACTCTACCTCAAAACTATATACCGCCTTCGCCCGTGCGCCCCAAAACGATGCGAACGACAGAATTTCCGACATGAACGACAAAATTGGGAGCCGGGGCACCCTGGCAGAGCGCCGGTTTCCTGCCCGCCTACCAGCAGCTACCCCTGCCCAATGGTCAGCAAACAGGGGCTGGCTTGCCGGTACCGGCCATTGTCTTCCCATTCGTCTTGCCTCCCCTATCCGGCAGCTTGCCCTCATCAACCAGCGATGCCCCAAACCCAAACCGGCCCGCCTCTACTACAGAAGCGGGCCGGTTGGCGGGGTAGGCAGGTAGCGTTATTCCACCGTGAGGCGCTGCACCTGGGCCCCGCAGCGCACCACGTACACGCCCGCCGCCAGCCCGGTGGGCAGCGTGAGCTGCGCCGTGCCGTCGGCATCGGTGGTGGCCGTAGCCACCACGCGGCCTACGGCATCGAGCACGTCCAGCTTAGTGCCGGGTGCCGCGCCCAGCACGGCGAGGGCACTATGAGCCGGGTTGGGGTAGAGGCTCAGGCGGGCCTGGTCATCGAGGGTCACCACCCGCACGGGCGAGTAGGCGGCCGTGCCGTCGCGGTCTACTTGGCGCAGGCGGTAGTAGAACTGGCGGCTGGTGCTGGGGTAGCGGGTATCGGCGAAAGCGTAGTCGGTGGGGGTGAGGCTGGTGCCCTTGGCCGCCACGGTGCCGATGGAAGCGAAGGCCAGGCCGTCGGGGCTGCGCTCCACTTCGAAGCGGTCGGCGTCTTTCTCGGAGGCCGTGCGCCAGTCGAGTTGCACGGCGGCCCCTTGCTTGCGGGCCGTGAAAGTCAGCAGCTCCACCGGCAGCGGGGTGTTGGCCCCGGTGAGGTAGAACTCCGAAAAGTGGTCGGTCACGCTCACCTGGGCCGTGAACCAGTCGGCCCCGCTGAGCACCGTGGCCGGGGCGGCCAGCAGGCGGCTGCCCGCCGGGGCGTTGTCGCTCAGCTCGCAGTTCTCGTTGGCCCCGCTATATTGGGAGGCATTGAGGGTGGCCGCCGTGGCATTGGCATCCGCGGCGTGCAGGCGGGCCAGCTCGCTGCTCAGGCCGAAGAAGCGCACCCGCACCGTCTTACCAGGGAAGGTCTGGCTGGTGGCCGTCAGGTAAAAGTTGCGGTCGAGGTAGTAGTGGTGGCTGCCATCCTGGCGCACGGCTACGCTGGTGCCGGTGCCCAGGGCCGTGAAGCCCGCCGACACGGTGCCCAGGTTATAGGTGTCCTCGATGGCCGCCACCACGGCCCCACCTGCATCCGCCAGGCGCAGGTAGCGCCACACGCCGGGGCCACCCGTGCCCGTGAGGCTGATACTGGCCGTGGCCAGGCAGCCACTAGCCGCCGGGTTGCGGTAGACTTGCAGCACCTCGAAGGCGGGGCTGCCGGTACTGCTGCCGCTGGTGGTAGTCACGACCACGGCGCTGCTGCCCGCCGCCGCGCCCACCGGCACGATGGCCGTCAGGGAGGTGGGCGAAGTATAGGTGACGCTGCTGGCTGCCACCCCGCCAAAGCTGACGGTGCTGCCGCTGGCGAAGTCCGTGCCGGTGAGCACCACGGGCATCCCCGGTAGCTCGGCCGCCGCGCTCAGGGCCGTAAGCGTGGGCACTTCCAGCACGTTGGTGATGCTGATGGTGAACGCCTGCTCGTAGTAGAGGCCGGTGGCGTCGGTGGTGCGCACGCGCACGGTGTAGCTGGTTTTGGTTTCGAAGTCGAAGACGGCGGCCGTGACGAGTTTGCCGGCGTTGGGGCCGGTGCTGATGGCGAAGCTGGCGTTGTCGGTGCTGCCCGCGCCCGCCACCAGCGTGTAGGTAAAGGGCCCCTGCCCGGTGCCGGTGCCGGTGGTGGTGGCGAAGGTGCCGACGAGGGTACCGCTGGCTGCGT
>JBPBPU010000146.1:0-98242 GCA_050954465.1 Janthinobacterium lividum | reverse complement strand
CGCCTTGGATTCGGCCTTGGCTTGGATAACGGCCGAGGATGCCCAAAATTGGTTTGATCACTGTGGCTACCACGTACACTGACTTCGAAATTGCTCTAAAAGGCTGATTCTCCTAAAAAGCTGTTTAAGTTAATCGGGCCTTTTAGCTTTGTTTGATGCAAACGAAGCGGTATAGCTCGGATTTGACCGAGCGGCAATGGCAGCGGTTGGCGCCGTTGCTGGTGGTGCGGCGTACCAGCAAGTGGCCGTTGCAAGCGGTAGTCAACAGCATTTTCTACGTGCTCAAGAACGGCTGCGTGTGGCGCGACGTGCCCGCCGATTTGCCGCCCTGGCCCACGGTGTACTACTATTTTACCAAGTGGACGGCCGACGGTACCTGGGCGCGGGTCAGTGGATGCCTGACGATTGAAGCCCGGGAACGCGAAAAAAAAGCGCCCAGCCCACGGCGGCCGTCCTCGATAGCCAACGTGTGAAAAATACAGCCACCTGTACGGCCCGCGTGGGCTATGACGCGGGCAAGCGCATCAAGGGGCGCAAGCGCTTTTTTCTGGTGGACACGGCCGGCAACCTGCTGCCCTGCTGGGTGGTTGCGGCGGCCTGCCACGACGGGGCGAGCGCGGTCCGTCTGTGGGATGCCCTGGCAATAGGTAACGAACGGCTGGACCGGTTGCGGACCGTATTCGTGGACGGCGGCTTTGGCCGACGCTTCCGCGTGCACCTGGCCCGGCGTGGGCTACACGCCCAAGTGCCGAGCGGCGTGGTGGCCGACAAGGGCCACTTTTTCATCCACGCCAGGCGCTGGGTCGTCGAGCGCAGCATTGCCTGGGCCGGCGCCAACCGCCGCCTGGCCAAAGACTACGAACGCAAAACCACCCAGGCCAACGCCTGGCTTTACGTGGCTAACATCCGGCGACTTGCTCGATTAACTTAAACAGCTTCTTAGGCAAGGCATAGCGCAAGTAACAGCGTACGGCCCGGCTCTCCTCTTACGGTAGGCTGACCTGATAAGCTACCCTTATCAACTGCGTCAGCAAGGGCTGCAAAGGCAGCGGCGAGCCGTGGGCGGACCACCGCGCGACCAGGGCTTCTGCCACATCATGCGGATAATAATACTGAATCATACGACCCCACAAAAACCAGCTACTTGCCGCCCTAGTCCTTCTCTTTATCGCATCAAATAAGCCGCGCCGAGCTGAGGAAAAATCGGCCTAGGGCATAGTGAAGCCCAGGTCTACGCTCACGATGTTGGCCGTGAGGCCCGTCGTTTGCCAGTAGTGGCCGTAGCGCAAATCCAGCGACTTAAACTTGGCTACCCGCCCGCCGAAAGGCGTTTTAAACCGACCCAGGCCGTACAACGGCGCGTAACGAAAGCCGAGCCCCAGCTTCTGGGCCGTGAAGGCCGATAGGTCGTAGTCGGAGGTATAGTACTCATCAGTAATTGAGTGGGTGAGGTAGGGTGCGAAGTAAGTCGAGGCCGTCTGGGTGTGGTAGCGGTAGAAGGGGTAGAGTGTGAAAAAGGGCGACACCTTCACCGGCGCTTCCAACTCGAAGGTGTGGGCCCGGATGCCGAAGTTGTCGTTGTAAAAGCGGTAGAAGCCGCGCACCTGCACCAGGTCGGTAGCGTAGTAGTTCAGGCGCAGGCCTACGGGGTACTTGTTGCGCTGGCGCGGCAGCAGCTCGGTTTTGGCAGTGCCCAGCGTGCCAGGCGTACCTAGGGTGGGGCTGCTGTTGTAGGAATAGACCCGGTGAAACGGCGTGCTCAGCAGCCCCTGCTGGCTCACCAGCTCGGTACTCACGGCCAGCTGCAGGCGCTTGCTGATGACCTGTGAGTACACGATGTTCAGGTTGTAGCTCTGGCGGTTGTCGAAGCCCGAGCCGTGGGCCTGGTTGCCGGTGCCCGTGGTGGCGGTGCGTAGCTCGACGGGCAAAATCAGCGTTACCTTATCGAGGTACACCTGCCCCGATACGCTCAACTCGCGGTTGCCGTCGCGCGAACCGTGGGTCCAGGAGCCAGCGACATTAAACGACTGGTAGTCATACTCCTTGGAAGCTCCGCCGCCGATGCTCAGGATGGTGCGTTTATCCTTTAGGGTGCGCGCGTAGCCCAGGTCGATATGGTAGCGCACATCGTGCGACGAGGGCGATGACAATACCTGGTCGATGCGGTCGGTCGAGGCCGAGGCGTAGTAGTCGAAGCCTACGTTGGCCGTGAGGCGGGCCGCCGAATCGAGGGGCACATTCAGGATGATGGTGGGGGCTACGTCGGTGAGGTGCTGCGTGCCAATGCCGCCCTCCACGGCCCCGTGGTCACCGTTTTGCTTGTAGTAGCTGCTGATAAAGTCCACGTCGGTTTCGCCCACCGACACGGGGGTAGGGTGCGCCACCGAGGCCGCAGCGGGCAGGCCCGAGCCATCGAGGCGATTGGGGGTGGGCGTGCCCTGAGCCAGGGCCGCTACGGGCAGCGCCAGCGCGAGGCCGGCGGCTAGTAAAAACCTCATGAATAAGTGAGTAGTAGTCTGATAAACACTAGGCTAGTTGCAGCCGCAGCCACCGCCCACCTTGCCGCCGTTGGCCCCGCCGGCGCCTTCGCGGTAGCTCTCGAAGTTGACTTCCGAGGTTTCGACCTTTTTGGTGGCCAGCTTCATGTCCTCGTCGTTGAGGTAGGCTTTTTGGTAGGCGGCCACCGACACGCAGCCGGGCAGCGCGGCCACGCTGGCTAGTAGCAGTGGGCGGCGCAGGAAAAGGGGAAGAGTCATGGCTAAATGGCGAAAATGGCTGCGCCCACTGGTGCGGCAACAAGGTGAGCAATAGGGAAAATCGGGTAGCCCGTGGGCAGTCGGCAATGAGTCCTGGGCAGGGCCAAAACCGGCGTGCGACTATCAGCGCCGGGTATGGCCCACCAGGTGGGGCGGGTGGTGGACTACCCGGCGACCGGGTAGCGGACGAATGGGGCGCACGCTGGTCTGGCGGCGAGGTGCCCCATCGGTGACCGCGCAACCAGCCAGTAGAGCCGCGCCGCCCAGCAGCAGGGCGCGGAGTAGCCCAGGTCGGAAGCTCATAGCTTGGCAGCCGTAACGGCCGCCCCAACCGGGGCGGCACTATGATAGGAATTAAGCTGCATTCCCTTGGAAACCAGCGTTTGGCCGTCGTCAGTAATCACCGTGGCATCTACGCCCTTCAGGCGATTTATCATTGCTAGCCCTTCGACTGGGCCAAGCACGAACACGGCATCGTCGAGGGCGTCGGCCAGCTCCACGTCGGGGCAAATAATGGTGACCGAGCGCAGCCCCGTGGCCGGGTAGCCAGTGTGCGGGTTGATGATGTGGCCGTAGTACTTGCCGCCCACCGTGAAGTATTGCTCGTAGTTGCCGGCCGTGACGACGGCTAGGTCGCTCACCGTCAGCCACGACGATACACTGTGCGGCCGGGCCGGGTCGCCGATGGCGATGCGCCAGGCGCTGCCGTCGGCTTGCTTGCCCCAGCAGTACACATCGCCCGAGCCATTGAGGAGGCCCCCAGTAATGCCCATCTGCTTCATAAGCTGCGCGGCCCGGCGCACGCCGTAGCCCTGGAGGATGCCGGCTAGGTTGATGCGCATGCCTTTGTCGGGTAAGTACACCGCGTGCGTGGCCGCGTCCAGCCGCACCTTTTGCCAGCCGATACGCCGCACCGAGTTGCGCACCGTGGCCGAGTCGGGTAGACTGGCATGTTCTTGCCGGTCAAACTGATAAATCTTGTCGCCGCTGGCGAAGGTGATGTCGAATGCTCCGCCGCTGAGCTGCGAAATCTTGAGGGTGCGCGCAATCAGGTCGTACACTTCCTGGTCGACCACCACCGGCCGGATGCCCGCCAGCCGATTGATTTTGACCACCTGCGAGGTCGAATCCCAGTAGGAAAAGAGGTGGTCGATGCGCTGGGTTTCGCGCAGACCGGCACGGAGGGCCTGCCAGGCCAGTGAGTCGTCGGCGGACACGGCCGTAAACGTGAAGTGCGAGCCCATCAGGTGGGCGCTGCGCGTGTAGGCGCGGGTGGGGCGCGGGGCGCGGGGCTGCGCCGCCAGCCGCCCGGCCCCCAGTAGCGCCAGCAGGCCGAGCAGCAGGGCCGCGCCTAGTAGCCGGGGCAACCAACCAGAAGCAGAAATGCGGTTCATCGGCTCCTATTTTTTAGCGAGCAGCTGGCTCAGGTAGGCGTCGTAGGCGGTGACTCCACCGGGGCGGTAGCCGGTGCGCGCCAGCACCTGGCCCTCGGGCGAGAGCAGCACCACGGCCGGAAACGCGCCCTCCTGGTTGAGTTGGGCGGCGGCGGCCTCATTAAGCTTCGTTTGGGCGGCGTCGAGGCGGTTTTTCCTGTTGCGTGGGAAATCGAAGCGGGCCAGCACAAACTTGTCCTGGGCGTACTGCGCAAATTCGGGCTGGTCAAACACCTCCTGCTTGAGCATCATGCAGGGCTTGCACCAGTCAGAACCAGAAAACACAGCCAGCACCGGCTTCTGCGTGGCTTTGGCCTGTGCCAGGGCGGCGGCGAGGTCCGCGGTCCAGACCGGGGTAGGGAGTGGCGCCGCGACGCGGCCGGCGACCAACAGCGCAAAGAGAGGAAGGGCAAATACACGCATAATTACCAAAGGAACGAGGGGTAAAATTCTTGTTTCTAGTTACTTGCTCAGGTCACCCAAAAGCCCCAATGCTTGCGGCGGCCCCGGCCCGGCGCATGCCAGTGCCGGACCGGATGCAGGTTTGGTTGGCGGCCATTTTCGGGGATGTGCAGGGCCAGCGGGGCTAGCCCTGGCGCCTCGTGCAGGGGCCGCTCAACACTGCTTAGGAATACTACCAGCAGCGCGCCAGAGAAAAATGCCAGGGTCCGCCTAATCGGAAAACGGCAGCAGGCGCAGACTAGCAGCATATTAACCAGTTATAGTCAGGATATTGCCGCTCTGCGTCACAGTGTACTGCCGCAGCCCGCTGGAAACGGGGCCGCTGACCACGCCCCCGCTCAGGTTGAAAATGGCGTTGTGGTTTGGGCAGATAAAGCGGCTTTGCGACTGGCTGAAGTACACGGCCGTGCCCTGGTGCGGGCACGGCGCCTGGAAGGCCAAGTAAGTGCCGGCCGTTGTTTTGGCCACGATAATGGCGCGGCTATCGGCGTAGACGTAGCCCACGCTGGCGTCGTTGAGCGGGGCACTGCTCGCGGCTGTCAGGTCGAGGGTCGTGTTGACGCCGGTGGCCACGGGCACCGGGGTGCTGTCGCTGCCCGCAGCGGCGCTGCAGCCGCCCAGGCAGGCCGAAGCCAGCAGGGAAGCCGCGCCGAGCCCAAAAAGCTGCATGAATTCTTTCCGATTCATTTCCGAGTTAATCGTCATCGCCAAAGAAGGAAAAAGGGTGAAATCGTAGCGAGCTTCCGATAGGCTTGGCCGGTTGAGCACGACGCGGAATCGTGCGAGTGATAGTGTGGGAAGAAGAGACGCGAAGCGGCCCCTACCCCCACGGCCTCCTTTATAATCCTCATTAAAATTTGCTTAATAGCAAATAAAATATTGTCAATCAGGTAATTGATTTCAAAGACAAACGCTGCTAGGAGTTTTTTAAAAAGCTACTTCGCTTGCCTTCAGAATAAATTGACCTGCTGCGTGGGGGTAAGGGTCGGGCTGGGCATCTGTTAGGTGGCAGGTGTGCTACCGTGGTTTTCTCCAGCCGCTCTGGCTGCTGCCTAACGGCTTTTCCCGCTGCGACAGGGGAAATGCATGCCCTTACCCTATGCGCTTATTGCTACTTTTTTGCTTGCTGCTAGGCGAGTATTCGGCGGCTGCTTTTTCTGCCCTTACCCACCAGGCGGTGGTAGACTCGTGCTGGGCCCGAAACATGGTGCCCGTACTGGAAAGGAATTACGGCGGTGCTACCCCTAGCCAGCTACGCGAAGCCCGCAGCTATGCCTACGGCGGGGCCCTGCTCCAGGACCTGGGCTACTACCCTGGCAATGGCGCGCTGTTCTCGGACCTGACCCACTACGTGCGCGCCGGTGACTTCGTGCGGGCCCTGCTCGACGAGGCCCGCGACCGCAATGAGCTGGCCTTTGCCCTCGGGGCCCTGGCCCACTACGCGGCCGATGGGGTGGGTCACCCAGCGGGCACTAACGCTGTCACTGACCTAGTATTTCCGGAACTATTGCCCCGGCTCGGTACGCCGATTACCTATGCCCAGGCCCCGCATCAGCACGCGCAGGTTGAGTTCGCTTTCGACGTGGCGCAAGTGCAGGCGGGCTACTACCGGTCGGAGGACTTTCACGAAACCATTGGGCTGCGGGTGAGCCGGCCGGTATTGGAGCGCGCCTTTCAGCGCACCTATGGGCTGCGCCTGGGTCAGGTGCTGCCGCACGTGGGACCCGGCCTGGCGGCCTTCTGGTTTGTCTCAAGTGAGCTACTACCGGCGGCCGTGCGGGCCAGCGAGTATGTGCCGCCGGGGCAGGTGCGCCAGTTGCCGGCTCCTGACCGCCAGCGCTATTACGAGCGCATTAACACCGGTCATTTTCGTCGGCGCGGCGGCCCAAGTCCTAACCACTTAAGCCTGGGCATGCACCTATTGGTCTGGCTGCGGCCTACCCTGCCGCGACTCGGGGTAGCGCCGCTTCTCGCCTTCCGCCCCCTGCCGCCTACGGCCCAGGCTACCATGCAAGCCAGTTTCGGCGAGTCACTGGTGCGCTACCAGACGATGCTCGCCAACCTCGGGGCCCCGCTACCCAATCTAAACCTCGATATCGGCCAGACAACGCCCGCCGGGACCTACGCGCTGACTGACCGCACCTACGCCAAGTGGGTGCAGCGACTGTCTAAGACGCTGCACGGCGGGCTAGCCGCTGCCGTGCAGCAAGACCTCCGGCTCTTTTATACTCCCAGGCTATTGCCTGATGGAGCTAAGGCAGTGCCTGGTCGGCAAACGCGCCAGGCGCTCACTCAACTACTTGGCGAACTGCTTACCAAGGAGTACTGAGAGGCATCGAGCAACGTGATATATACTTGACAAATAGCAATTTGCTATAGTACCGATTGGCGGGCGATAATAAAAAAAGTCTAGGCGTGGGGGTAGGGTCGGCCTAGAGTATCTACCTACTACAAGGGCGAATGACGAGCTCACTCATTCGGTAAATCCCTTCCTAAAACGCTGGCCTTGGCATGAACGCCCTGCGCGTAAGTATTCTCGTCGGTCTACTGCTTGGCAACCTGCCCATCGCGTGCCGGGCCCAAGAGTAGTCGGCCGCATTTGCCGCCAGCTACGCTGCTGAGGTCAAGTCGAACTAGGCCAATTTTTTTAATAGTCTACTGTTTATCAGTCTATTCACTCGCTACTAATTCATCGATGCCTGCTTCTTCCACTTTCCAGCTTACGGGGGTACTGGCCTCGGCGGTCCTGCTGATTGTCACGGTGGCCTGCCAGAAGCAGAACACCAGCCCCACGCCGACGAGCACCCAAACGGTGCAGGGGCTGGCGGCGCTGCCCTTGGCGGCCGCGGTCCCCGCCGACAATCCGACGAGCCCCGCCAAAGTTGACCTGGGCCGCGCCCTGTTCTGGGACCCCGTGCTCTCGGGCGGGCGCGACGTGAGCTGCGCGACTTGCCACCACCCGGCTACCGGCTACGCCGACGGGCTTGACCTGGCCATCGGTGAAAACGGGCAGGGCCTCGGGGCCACGCGCCGCTTTCGGACCCCCAATACCATTCCCTTCGGGCAGCGCAACAGCTCGACGGTGCTCAACTCGGCCTTTAATGGCCTGACTACCAACGGGGCCGTGGACCCCGCCCTAGCCCCGATGTTTTGGGATAGCCGGGCTCAGTCGCTGGAAACCCAGGCGCTCCGACCAGTCATAACATTGGAGGAGATGCGCGGCCACCAATATGCCGAAGGGACCGCGCCCGACTCGGTGGTGGCGCGGCTACGGGCCATTCCAGCCTACGCGGCACTATTTCGGACAGCCTTTGCCGAGCCTACTCCCCTCACGGCGGTTAACATTGGGAAGGCGCTGGCCTGTTTCGAGCGTACCCTTATCGCCACCGACTCACCCTTCGACCAGTACATGCGCGGCACGAGCGCGGCGCTGACGGCGCAGCAGGTGCAGGGCCTCCAGGCCTTTGTGCAAAGCGGCTGCGCCAATTGCCACAGTGGCCCCATGCTCAGCGACTACCAGCTGCACGTGATGGGCGTGGCCGACAACAGCAAGCACACCACCTCGGACACGGGTGCCAACGGCACCTACGCTTTCCGCACCCCGAGCCTGCGCAACGTGGCCCTGACGGCCCCCTACATGCACAGCGGCACGCTGCGGACGCTGACCGACGTACTCACTTTCTATGACAACGGCCGCAACACGGCCAACCCGCACGTGAGCACCGCCCAGCGCGACCCGCAGTTTCCGGGCCGGGTGAATAACGAGCAGGCCATCATTGCCTTTCTCAATTCCCTCACGGCCACCAGCTATGACCGCACCGTGCCCACTACCGTGCCCAGTGGGCTGGCCGTAGGCGGTAACATTCAATGATGTACCTGCTGGCAATAGGCCTGACAGCGAATAAGTTGCTTAAGCATGAGGGAAATAATTGGAATAAAAGCGCCGAATGCGTGGGGGTAGGCCGGCCCCCAGGTCTCTACTACCTGAACCACGCAAAGGGCAGCCGCAACACTAAATAAGCACTGCTACTGTAGCTGGCTTAACCGCTTACGCACACTTGTTATGCGCACCGCTTACTTCTCCGATTACCAGCTGCCGGGCCAAGCCGGAAGGTGGCTATTGCCAAGGTCGGCCGCTGACCGCCAGGCTACCCAGAACTGGCAGGACGCGCTAACGCGGCACCAGGCCATTTACGAGGAGCTGCTGGCTAGCCCCGACTGGGCAGACCAAGCTGCGTCGCCTAAACCGGCTCCCCGCCAGCGTACCCCTTCGGCGCGTGACCTCACCCGCGACCTGGCGGGCTGGAGTTTGCCGCAGCCGGACAAGCGGCCGGCCGCCAAGTCTTAATTACTTCAAAACGATAAGCTTTACCTCTGCGCTAACTCGTGTATTACTTGGCATCTGCTCTGACCTCCCGGGTGCAACCGTGGGCGCTCCTCGGCATCTGGCTGCTGCTGCTGGCGGCCACGCCGGCCCGGGCGACGCACATCGTGGGCGGCGAGTTGGACTTGCAGCACCAGACCGGCAGCACCTACACCCTGACGCTGACGCTCTACTTCGACGCCATCAACGGCAACGCGGCGGCGCTCGACCAGGCCCTCACGGCCGGCATTTTCGACAAAGCGACCAACCGGCAGCTGCAAAGCGTGGTGCTGCCGCTCACCAGCAACACCTTCGTCAGCTACACCAACCCAGCCTGTGCCGTAGGCTCGCTCAGCACCCGCAAGCTGGTATACACCAAGGACATTATCCTTGACGCCGCTACTTACACCAATGCTAGTGGCTACTACGCGGCCGTGGAGCGCTGCTGCCGCAACCTGGCCATCAGCAACATCGTGAACCCTGGTGGGGCCGCACAGACGTTCTACCTGGAGTTTCCGGCCGTGGTGCGCAATGGAGCGTCGTTCATCGACTCGACGCCGCGCATCTTCCCGGCGCTCGGCGACTACGCCTGCATCGGCAACCTGTTCTATTACGACTTCGGTGGGGTAGACCCCGATGGCGACTCGCTGGTCTACGACATGGTAACGCCGCTCAACGGCCACTCCACGGCGGTTAACCCCAGCCCGCTGCCGGCGGCCGCGCCCTACTCCACCGTAACCTGGTCTACTGGCCTGGGCCCAGCCAACCAGATACCGGGCGCGCCGGCGCTGGGCATCGACTCGCACACTGGCCGCCTCACGGTGCGGCCCAATCGGCTCGGGCTGTTCGTGTTCGGGGTGCGCTGCGCGGAGTACCGCAAGGGCGTCAAAATTGGGGAAACGCGGCGCGACTTTCAACTCTACGTGCTCAGTTGCCCTAGCAACAACCCGCCCGTGGTAACGGTGCAGGCCAACGGCCGCGCCTACCGCCCCGGCCGCGACACGGTGCGCTTCGTGCCGGGTGGCACGCGCTGCCTGACCCTGCGCTACACCGACCCCGACCCCAACTCGACGCTTACGCTCACGGCCGCGCCCCTCAACTTCAGTGATGCGGCCACAGCCCCGAGTTTCACGACCACCACCAGCGGCACGGTGCACGCCAGCGGCCAGCCCGATACGCTCACGGCCACGCTTTGCTTCCCGCTGTGCGCCGATACCAAGGGTAAGGTTTATTTACTCAACGTGTTGGTGGCTGACAACGGTTGCTCGCTGCCCAAGCGCGACACCGTGCGGGTAGCGTTCATCGCCACGCCGCCCGTCAGCACGACGCCGGTGCTTACCACCAGCTTTCCACCCGAAGTGCCCGGCACTGTCACCGTGGTGCGGCTAGCCCTTAACCAGCCCTACTCGGCCACGCTGCTGGGCACCGACTCGGCGCCCAACCCGCTCACGCTCACGGCTACCGGCGTGGGCTTCAGCCTGGCCAGCGTGGGAATGCGCTTCACGACCCAGAACGGGACGGGCCGCGCCACGGCAACCTTCGCCTGGGCACCCGATTGCGGCCTGGTCACGGCCAGCGACAGCGGGCTGGTCGTGCGCTTTGCCCTGGCCCAGGGCGGCACCATTTGCACGCCGCACACGCTCACGCGCGCCATCCGCTTCGTAGTGCCCCGGCCCGGCGACTCGCTGGCCTTCCGCCCGCCCAACATCATCACGCCCAATGGCGATGGCCTCAACGAGGCCTTCACCCTCGACCAGGCCCTTCCCCCCGATTTCTGCGCCAGCCAGTTTGCGGGCGTCAGCATTTTCTCGCGCTGGGGCCGGCTCGTGTACCAGTCGCCCACGCGCAGCTTTAGCTGGGCCGGGGGGGGCGTGGGGGGCATCTACTACTACCTGGTCACCTTCACCGACGGGCGGCGCTTCAAGGGCTGGGTAGAAGTAATGCCTTGATGAACAACCTACTTATTCCGCTTAATCTCTGCTTTTTTCTTTTTTACCTCACCCCATTTACCCTCTTTTTTATGAAGCGTTTTTCTTCCCGCAGCGCGGCTTTCGCTACGCTAACCATCCTGGGCCTGGGCGCCAGCACCGTGCTCACCGGCTGCTTTGAAAAAGGCGATAAAAGCAGCGACTGCACCCCGAAAGGTGGCACCTGCTCTACCGCCGCCGTAGTCGTGGACCTAAGCAAGAAGACCGGCTGCGGCCTGGTGCTGCACCTCGCCGACAGCACCTACCTAGTGCCCACGGGTACGAACTGGACCAATTTCCACCCCAAGGCCGGCGACAAGGTGCTGGTGGGCTTCTCCACCGTCAAAAAGCACAACTGCAGCACCGACAGCACCAAAGCCGGCTGCTCGGCTGGTCCGCTAGTGGAGTTAGGCTGCATTAGCGTGAACACCACCACGACCACCACGACGGGCGCCAACTAGCGCCCGCTTGCTCACCCCAGAAGGCACGTCCACCCGGACGTGCCTTTTTTGCGGTCAGCCTAATGCCTAGGCCCCTGACCTCACGTTTACCTGAAAACTCACGTAGCTGCTTGACTGCATGCCGCATTTATACTCGTTGACTTTTCTCCGCACTTGGTTGCCCCACTTGCTACTGCTCGCTGGCGCCGGGCCGTTGCTGGCGCAGGCGCAAAACGTGCCTCCGCCGACGCGCTGGACCCCGAGCCTCTACTTTGACAACCGCAACCCCTTCGAGCAAGCCGCCGCGGTGCGCGTCATCGGGCTCAACCTGGGCGTGGTACCGCCCGGCAAGAAGTACCGAGTGGGCATTTCCGGCTATACCCTGCGCCGTAACTACGGCGAGTACTACGCCACCAAAGGCCGGGGCCGCGGCCAGAACCCGCAAGCTGGCCTGGCGATGCCCGGCCTGAGCCTGCTCTACTTCACGCCCAGCTTCACCTACACGCTCGTGCGGCGGCGGTTTTTTGAAGTGAGCATCCCGCTGGATGTGGGAATTGGCCGCAGTCACTACACGGTCACCGATGCCCAGGACCAGCTGGTTACTGACACGCGCGACACCTTCGTACCAGCCGAGGCTGGGGTGGGCCTGCTGCTCAAGCCCACGCGCTGGGTAGGCGTGAGTGGCGGCGTGGGCTACCGGGTAAGCCTCACCCACGAGTCGTTCGAGGACGACTTCAACGGCTGGTACTACTGCTATCGCCTGAACCTGTTTGTGGGCACCATCTGGGCGGACTTGCGCCACCACCGCAGGCGCCTAGCGCAGCCCTGATGGCCGGGCAGGCGCTGGCCCATACCTACTTAAAACCGCAGGCCCACCTGCACCCCTGGCCACAGGCGCAGCAACGACTCGTCGTCGGTCTGATTCACCCACAGCCACTGGTCGCGGCCGAAGTCCCAGCGCTGCGGTTGCGGACCCCGGTGGCGGGCGGTGGCCAGGTTGAGGGTCGGCCCGCCGACGAGCTGCCAGCGCCCGCCCTGCTTGAGCTGCCACCCCAGCTGCGGCCGGAGCTGGGTGAGGTTACTAGGGGTAGTCTCGCGGTCGCCGCTAACAAACCACTGCATCAGGTCGAGGCTAGGCGTGAAGCGACCCCGTGGCTGGCCGGCCGTGCCAAAGCCCACCCCCCAAGCTACCCCACCCGACTGGCGACCCGCCGGCCCCGCCGCCACTCCCAGCACCAGGTAGATGCGCGGAATCCCTACCTTCACAGCCGCGTTCAGGGGCAGGCTCTCACTGACCCATGCTTCGCCGTGCAGGTAGCTGGGATGCAATAGGCTGGCCAAGGCAGAGGGCTTAGCTGCGGGGTCGTTTACCCGCGCTGGGTTGACGGTGGAGCTCGGTCCAGCGGCTAACGCTACTACTACCGGCCCTACCCCATCCGAAGCCGGCACTGTCGAAGGAGTGCTGCGCAAAAAGGGTAGCGAGTCAACCGCCCCCCTGAGCTGGCTCGGGCGGGATAGCGGGCGGCGAGCGGCGGCTGGCGAGTTGGCTAATCTTCCTCCTAGCCCGGTGCGTTGGCTTTTCGTGTCGGCGCGTGCGCGCGACTGGTCGCCGTGTGGTCGAGCGCTCGCTGCTGTTCCGTTGCTTGATTTAGCAGGACGTTGCTTAGCGTTGGGTAGTGCGCGAGGTAGCAGTTTGTCGGCCTTCGATCCATCAGCCAAGTCTATTCGAGTTCCGCTGGCAGACGGGGTTTTAATACCACGGACAAGCGGACCCTTGGCCGGGAAGCTATGGCTAGCACCCGGTGCTGTAGCTGGCTTGTCTTTTCGATTAAGGAGTTGGCTGCCAATTTTATCAAGCCTAACGCTCGGTGCCGTAACTGCTGTTGTCGCCCCAGAAAACCTTGCCCCCCTAGGTCCTGCTGGGGCTGCCGGGCGACTAGTGGAGTTTCGGCTAGTAGTGGTTGAGTTGACTGCTATGGCTTCGCCAAGTGCAATAGGCGGCCCAGTAGGTAAATCATCAGCATGAACAGCCGGTGATTGGGCAATGCGGGTAGACCGGCCATTCACCGAGGTGACGCCCACGGGGACGGCCACGCGGGCGGGCCACAGCACCAGCTGCCCGTCCAGCAACCCATACGACAGGTGCTCGGCAGCCAGTACCTCCCGTAGCACGACCTCCAGCGGGCGGGCGGGCCCTGGTCGCAGGGTGTGCAGGCGCGCCACCGGCACTAAGGAGCTGCTGTAACTCAGGGGGAGGTTGCCTTGCTGCGCTAACTCAGTCAGTATAGCCCCTAGCGAGCGGGTGCCGGGGGTTGGCCGTACCAGGCGGGCTAGCGCCGGGTCAGGGTTTTGTGCCCAGGATATTCCGCTGACCAGCAAGAACAACGCTGCTACCAGCACCGTCCGAAAACACTGACCAAGGTGGTTGTGCGGAGCGGTTTTACTCACGGATAGGAATAGGGGCGGCCACCGTGGCCGGCGTCGGAGATACGGAAACGGGCGCGGCACAGCCCAGGCCCTGCAGCAGGTAGCCGCCGCTGCCCGTCGTGGTGAGGCGGCTGGCCGTGGCGGCGGCCAGCACGGCCAGCACCTGCGCCGGTGGCTGCCTCACGAAAGTGCCGGTGAACCGGCACTGCCCCAGGGCCGGGGTACTCAACTGCACGCTGGTGCCGAAGGTGGCTTGCAACGTCCGCACTACCTGCGCCACTGGCGTATCGGCAAAACGTAGCGTATCGGTTTGCCAGGCCCGGAAGTTGGGGTCGGCGCTGGCGGTGCGCTGGAGGCGGGCCGCCTCCCGGCCGGGTGCGTCGGTGGCGTGCAGGGCGGCGCGGGTGCCGGCCGGTAGCTGCACGCTGTCGGGCACGGAGAGGTGGGTGAGCCACACCTGGCCGTGGGTGACGCTCACTTCCACCGAGTCTTCGGCCGCGTAGGCGCGCACGTTGAAGGCCGTGCCCGTCACCCGCACGCGAGCCGTGGTGGTGCTCACGAGGAAGGGGCGGGCGGGGTTGTGGGCTACCTCAAAATAGGCTTCGCCCGTCAGCTGCACGGCGCGCAGGCCGCGGGCCGGCGCCGGCCCTACCCCCGTGTAGCGCAGCCGCGAGTGCGCGTTGAGCCACACCGTGCTGCCATCGGGCAGGCGTATCAGCTGGCGGCTGTCCGCGCTGGCGTAGGTTATGGTAAGCTCCTGGGGCTTAACCAGCCACGTTCTGGCGAGCGCGTAGCCCATTCCTAACAGCAATACCAGCCCGGCGGCCAGTTGCCAGCGGCGGGCGGTGGCGCGCCGTTGCAGGGGCCACAGTGGCTTTACCACCGGCGTACTCGGCGGGGCAGCAGTAGGCGCTTCGACCATATTCGGCGCGGCCGCCGCGGCCAGTGCGGGCCGGAAACGCTGCCAGGCAGCCTCCACGTCGGCCGGGGAGAACAGCACGGGGCCGGCCGCCACTTCGCCCGCCCGCTCCCAGGCGCGGGTCACGGTGGTCAGGATTTGCAGGTGGCTGGGGTCCGCCGCCACCCAGGCGCGCAGGTCCGCCCGCTCGCCCGCCGTGGCTTCGTGGGCCAGGTGGCGGGCCAGCAGCGCCCAGGGGGCATCGGCCGGGTCGGCGTAACGGTGCGTCATAAAGGCTTTGGGGGCGGCTAGGTCGCCCAGGTTAGAATAGGATACATCAGGGCCGCGCTACCCCCACGCGGACCCGCAAAATAACTGGCGCGCTCGTCGTTGGGCGCTGGGGAGGCATGGCCGAAACAGGTGGCGGGAGAAGTGCGGCCGGCTTCACAACCCCCACATACAGCAGCAGCCAGTACAAGTTTTTCAAGACTCCGGCCAGCTCGCGGCGCAAAATGCGTAGGGCTTTACCCATCTGATTTTCCACCGTCTTAGGCGAAATCTCCAGGGCTTCGGCAATCTGCTGGTAGCTCATTTCTTCGTAGCGGCTCAGCTCGAACACCACCCGGCACTGGGGCGGCAGTTGCGCCAAGGCCGCCTGCACGGCGGCGGCGGTTTCGGTGGCATGTAGGTCGGCCAGGGCATCGGGGGCCACCGGGGCGGTGGCGGGCGGGGCGTCGTCCCAGGCCACCTGCCGCTGGCTGCGCTGCTGGTAGCGCATGGCCGCATTCAGGCCCATTCGGGTGAGGTAGGCCCGGTAAGACTCGATAGCCGGTAAATCGGCTAGGCCCTGCCAGAGGCGCAGAAATACGTCCTGTAAAATGTCTTCCACCACGGCCCGGTCGGGCACCACCCGGTATACCACGGCCCCGAGCGGGGCATAAAAAGCTTTGAAGAGCTGCTCGATAAAGGCCGCCGGGTCCGTCCGGCGCAGTTGCGTCAGGCGGGTATCGAGGGCGGTATCATCGAATTTGGCCATGCGGGAGGGAAGAGGCTGCCGATTGACGTGACTAGGCCGGCACTCGGCGGGGGAATGTCGCCGCACCAACCACGTTTTAATGCGCAGAGTTTCTGAAAAAAACGCTGCTTTATTCCCAGGAGAGGTTCGATGGGACGCCCTAATTCAGCACAAGTTTAGGGCAGCCGAGCGAAGTACGGAGTGGCCAGACAAGTAACGGCGGCAGCGGGTATGGCCAAGCTACTAGCGCCAAGTTAAAAAAATCGGCCTAGCGTAGGGGTAGACCGCTGGTGAGGTATCCTTTAAATGCCAGGCTCACTGGCGGGCGCTACCCGCTAGCAAGAGCAAGTAGTGCTTGGTGATTGGTCGAGGGAAATTTCCCGCTGGCCGACTGCACTAGTCTGCCTGACCAGGGCCGACGCAACCTTTGAATTACCCTTCACAATTGGGCGTAAAGCCCCCAACGAAGCTTTTATGCAGCTCAGTTTAAGAATGCTACTAACCGCTGCGGCGGTTTCGGCCACCACGTTTTTCACGGCCTGTAAAAAGGATGATACCACCAGTACGGGTACCACGACCAGCAGCACCAACTCGAACCCCGACCCGATTGCGGTGAGTACCTGCACCTCGGCCACCGGCATCGCCAAGGTGCTTTGCCTGGCCGATGCGTTTAAATCGCAGTTGGATGCCTCGCAGCTGACAACCTTGCAGCGCACCTACGCGGTGGGCGACGCCAAGAAGTGGTCGAACCTGCCGCAGGGACTAGTGCAGAGTGCCAACAAGCGGGTGGGGCTGAGCTTCGGCGCGATGACGACCGTGCAGGTGCAATACGCTAAGGCCCTCATCAAGGAGATTTCGGGCACGACGGCCAATGAGGGCTGGGACGAGATTCAGCAGCTACTCAACGCCGACGAGTACCTGGCGGCTAACGGCGGCGGCTCGACCTACGGGGCGGCCAACTACTACCTCGCCTTTCTGGGTACGCCGGCCACCACCGGCACCTTTGAAATTCAGTTTGGCGGCCACCACCTGGCCTGCGCCAGCACCTACAAGGATGGGGTGCTGACCGGGGCCACGCCCGCCTTCCGGGGCGTCGAGCCATTCGCCACGTTTACGCTGAACTCGACTACCAACCAGCCGCTGCAACAGGAGCAGATGGCCTTCGCGGCCATGCTCACCGGCCTGAGCAGCACCGAGCAGGCCACGGCCAAGCTCAGCAGCACATTCACCGACCTGGTGCTCGGCCCACAGCAGGATGGCAACTTCCCGGCGACGCCCGTTGGCATCAAGTGCAGCACGCTCTCAGCCAGCGAGAAAGCGCTGGTGCTAGCGGCCATCAAAACCTACGTCTACGACATCGACGACACGAATGCGGCCACCATCCTGGCCAAGTACACCAGCGAGCTAGACAACACCTACGTGGCCTTTTCGGGCACGACTGGCATGACCACCCGCAACGACTACGTGCGCCTCGACGGGCCGAGCCTGTGGCTGGAATATTCCTGCCAGAACGGCATCGTGCTCTCGCCTACCCACCCGCACTCGGTATGGCGCGACAAAACGAAAGACTACGGCGGCAATTAGCCGGGGCTAGTCGATACTACGACGAAGCGCGGCTGGGAGGGGCCGGTATTTTTATTCTCTCACCTCCCCCTTTTTCTATGCGAAAATCCTCCCTGTTAGGGGGCTTCAGCCTGCTGGCCCTGCCCGCCCTGGTTGCCTGGCAGCACCAGGCTCCGGCCCTCCCTAATACTGTCATCGTGCAGGCTAAGCCTAGCATAGCTCCCGGCTGCACCTCGGCGCAGGGACTGGCGCGGGTAGTGTGCCTGGCCGAGGCTTTCAAAGCCACCCTGAGCCCGAGCCAGCTGGCCGAGGCGCAGCGACCCTATTCCAAGGAAGACGCGGCCCGCTGGTCGAACTTTCCGCAGCAGTTTTCGCGGCCGCAGCGGGTGGGCATTGGCCTGGGTACGCTCAACGCCACGCAGCTGGGCGCGGCCAAAGCCCTGATGGCCAGCGTACTGCTACCCAACGTGCCCAACGAGGGCTACGACGAGCTGGAAGGCAACCTGGTGGCTGATAACTACTTGGGCACCGCCACTACCCAAACCAAAGCCTTCGGGGCAGCTAATTATTACCTGGCTCTGCTGGGCACGCCGAGCCTGACCGGGCGCTGGGAATTGCAGTACGGTGGCCACCACTTTGCCTTCGCCAACACTTACCAGGGCGGCAAGACGGCGGGCGTAACGCCCGACTTCCGCGGCGCCGAGCCCAATACGCCGGTCACCGACCACGGCCGCAGCTACCAGCCGATGGAGCAGGAGCGCGCCGCCTTCGCCGCGCTGCTGGGCAGCCTAAGCGCCGCCGAACAGGCCAAGGCCCGGCTAGCTACCACCTTCCGCGACGTGCTGCTGGGGCCGGGGCAGGATGGGCAGTTTCCGGCCACCCGGCAGGGCGTGCGCCTCGGCGAGCTGAGCGCCGCCCAGCAGCAGCTGGCGCTGCAGGCCATCCGGCGCTACGTCGGCGACTTGGATGCCGCCACGTCGGCCCCCATCCTGGCCCGCTACACGGCTGAATTGCCAGCTACCTATCTAGCTTTCGTGGGCAGCGGCACGATGGGCAAAGACAACGATTACATCCGCCTCGACGGCCCCAGTCTGTGGCTGGAATACTCGGGCCAGCCGAGCCGCGACTTTCCGGGCACGGTGCACCCGCACTCGGTCTGGCGCGACCGCACCACCGACTACGGCGGGCAATAAGCCGAGCCCGTGGCAGCGGGGCTGAGCCTGTCGCTGCTGGTATCGGCCACCCCCTATTTCAAGACTTTCCGACCTGCGCTATCCCTTGCCATGACTGAAGTAGATTTTTGCCCTAAGCGGTTGGTAGTGTGGCTGGTGTTGCTGCTGGGCCTGAGTAGCGGGCTGCCGGCGGTGGCCCACCCCATGCCCAACTCGCTGGTGCTGCTCACGGTGCATCCGCAGCGCCTTGATGCCGAGCTACACCTGCCCCTGAGCGAGTTGCAGCCGGCCTTTGGGCACCCGGTGGCCGACTCGCCGCGGGCGGTGCTGCCGCACTATGGCCCCGCGTTACGACAGTACATCGCCCGGCATTTTCGCCTGCAAAGCCCCGATGGCCGCTACTGGACCTTGCAGCCGGGCGAGCTACATGTACAGCACCAGCAAAACGAGCTAAGTGGCCCCTACGAAGAAGTGGTGGCCTCCCTGCGCCTGACCCCACCGCCAGGGGCCGACGTACGCCGCTTCGTGCTGCGCGACGACGCGGTGCTGCACCAGGTCGTGACGCACAAAATTCTGGTGGCCGTGCGCCAGGACTGGGCGACCGGCCAGGTAACTACGGAGGCCGGCCCCGCGCAGGTGGGCGTTATCGAGCTCAACATTGTCGACAACGTTATTCCGCCGCTGGCCGTCAACCTGGCCGCCGGCAGCACTTGGACAGGCTTTCGGGCGATGGTGCAGCTCGGTACCCGGCACATTGCCGAAGGCACCGACCACCTGCTGTTTCTGCTGGCGCTGCTGCTGCCCGCGCCGCTGCTGGCGGGAGTGGGACGCTGGGGCCGGTTTGGCGGGGTGCGCTATAGCCTGCGCCGGCTGCTGCTGCTAGTGTCGGCGTTCACGGCGGGCCACTCACTGACCCTAGCGCTGGGCACGCTGGGCTGGGTGCACCTGCCCACGCAGCCTATCGAGGCGCTCATTGCGGTGAGCATCTTGGTGGCAGCGGCGCACGCGGTACGGTCGCTGTTTCCGGGGCGCGAGGCATGGGTAGCGGCCGGCTTTGGGCTGGTGCACGGTTTGGCCTTTGCCAGCACCCTGGCCTTGCTGCACCTAGAGGCCGGGCCACTGGTATTGAGCCTGCTGGGCTTCAACCTGGGCATCGAGCTGATGCAGTTGCTGGTGGTGGGTCTCACGGTGCCGTGGCTGCTGCTGCTGGCCCGCACCCCCTCCTATCGCTACGTGCGGCTGGGCGGGGCGGCCCTGGCTGGCGTGGCCGCCGCGGCCTGGCTCGCCGAGCGCCTGAGCGGGCAGGCTAACGCGCTGACACGGGCGCTGGCCGGGGCGGTGCCCTACGCGCCGTGGCTGCTGGCGGCGCTGGCCGGCGCGGCGGTGCTGCTTTACCAGCAGCGGCGCCCAGTAACTGGTAATTAGCTAGGGTGTTAGTCGGCATTAGTAGCTGGTCCGGCGACACCGCGCAAGGTCATTTTGTGGCTTCTCATTTTCTCTCACTCACTTTCTTTATCAAATGAAAACCCCTACCTACCTGGCCTCGGCCGGCGCATTGCTGGCCATCATGGCGTTTCGGCAGCATACGGCCAATAGGGCCCCGAAATTGAGCCCCGCCACGGTGCAGCATAGCAAAAGTCTAAAAGGCACCCAGCAAACGGCGGCCGTGACCGACGTGGTAGCAGCGGCCAACGCCTTTCTAGCTACCCTCACCACCGCGCAGCAAGCTACGGTGCTGCAAACCTTCAGCGCGGCCAACGTGGTGAAGTGGTCGAACTTCCCCATTGCCGGGTACAACGGCCGAATCGGCCTGCGCCTCGACGCGCTGACCGCCGCGCAGCGCACCGCCGCCATGGCTGTGGTGCAGGCCGCCACCGGCACGGGGGCCAACGAGGGCTTCAACGAGATTCAGCAGATTCGGACGGCCGATGACTACCTCGTCAGCACCGGCAGCAACAGCAGCATCTTTGGCAGCAGCATCTTCTTTATCGCTTTTTTGGGCACGCCCAGCACCACCGGCACCTGGATGCTCCAGTGCGGCGGCCACCACTCGGCCACCAACATCACCTTCGGTGGCGGCAACGTAACGGGCGCCTCGCCCAAGTTTGAGGGCGTGGAGCCGCTGAGCTACACCGCCCCTAACGCCAACGTGCTGCCCACCGGCACGGCCTGCGCCCCCCAGGCCCAAGAAGCCGCTAGTATGCTAGCCATGGTTAGCGGCCTGACCACTGCGCAGAAAGCCACCGCCAAGCTCACCCAAACCTTTAATGACTTGGTGGTAGGGCCGCAGAAAGACGGGCAATTTCCGGCCACGCGGGTCGGCTTGCCTTGCAGCCAGCTCACTAGCGCCCAGCAACAGCTAGTCGTGGATGCGATGGCCCCCTGGGTAAAGGACGCCGACGACGCCACGGGCGCGGCCCTGCTTGGCTACTACCAGTCGCAGCTGGCCAACACCTACATCGCCTATTCGGGCACCGGCAACCTCACGACCGCCTCCGACTACGTGCGCATCGACGGCCCCAACGTCTGGATTGAGTTTGTGGTCCAAAACGGGGCCGAGAACCCGGCCATCGTTCACTACCACACGCTCTACCGCGACCGGGCCCGCGACTACGGTGGCAACTTCTACGGCAGCTACACCACGGCCCTGGGCACCAAGGCCAGCACGGCGGCCGGCGTGTTTTCGGCCTATCCCAACCCCGTGGCCAGCGGCCAAGGCATCAACGTGGTGTTGGCCCAAACCAGTAAACTAGCCACCTACACGCTGCGCAATACTCTGGGCCAGGCCGTCGCCAGCGGCACTTTCAGCAGCATGCTAACCACGGTGCCCACCACTGGCCTGTCGGCCGGCACCTACCTGCTCACCGTGCAGCCCGTCGGCGAGCGGGCCGTAACCAGCCGCGTAGCCCTTCAATAGTGCGCCATACCCCGGCCGTCGGCAATGCCGGCGGCCGGGAAAGCCGGTTAGTAATATGGCGGAGCTTCCTGTAACCGCTGGGCAACGTAGGCCCCAATCGGCGAGGCTATACTGGCCAAAAACTCATTCAGGTGCGTCGCGCGTGCTGCCGCCAGTTCAGTGGGTGTGTGCGCGCGGGCCTGTTGCTCGCTGACTTGCCGAACTCACTTCTGGCTCAGGTCGTCGGCATCCAGGCCGGGATAATAGAGTCCCTCCTGCACGCCCCGTTGCAGATTAGCCCGCAGGTAAGCCAGCATAAACCGCGCGCGAACGTAGCGGAAGTAGCGCCAGGAAAAAGGGTAATACTCTTCCAGCTCGTGAAAGACCAGCACGCCCGCGTCGCCAATACCTTGCTGCGTGGAGCGGAGCATCACCAGCAACTCCTCGACGGCGTTGGTGCTATCCAGATGCTGTTGCGCCAAACGCTGGTGAATAGTGGCAAGGTGGTGTTGCAGCGCGGCCTGCACCAGGGCGGGCTTACCAGCCGGAAAGTGCCGCTCGATAGCCCCGAGCGGCATCCGTAGACTACACGCAATATCTTCCAGCGTCACCGCTTCGATGCCTCGTTGCAAAAACATGTTCTTGGCAGTTTTCACAATGCGCGGATGCTCGTAGCGGGTCTGCTCGGGCGAATAGCCAAGTGAGGAATGAAGCATAACCAGCTAGGTGTATAGTCCCAGCGTGAGGTGGGTCGGGTCTCGGGTAAAGATAGTCGGGTTCTTTTGCCACTGGGCACAGACAAATTCGTGTGGCGTGAGCCCGCGTAGGGTCTTCAAGCGCTTGGCGTGGTTGTAAGCCAGCAAAAAGGCTTGTAGGTGCTCGTTGAGCTCGTCGGTGGTCTGGTAGTGGAAACGCTGGACGGTGGCTTCTTTGATGGTGCGATTCATGCGCTCGACCTGACCGTTGGTCCAGGGGTGGGCTGGTTTGGTCAGCCGGTGCTCCACCCCGTACTCCCGGCAAATGCGGTCGAAGCGGTGTCCGCCTGGCAGGAATTGATGCGGCTGAGGCGTAAACTGCACCCCGTTGTCCGTCAGCACGGTATGCACCTTGTAGGGTAACTTGTTGAGCACGCGCCGCAGAAATTCGGCGGCCACCACCCGTTTGGCCCGTGGGTGCAGTTCGGCAAAAGCCACTTTGCTGGTGCGGTCGATGGCCACGAAGAGGTATTGGCGGCCTTCTTCGGTCTGCACCTCGGCGAAATCGACGTGCAGGTAGCCGATGGGGTAGTCCTTGAATTTCTTTTTCGGCGGGCTCTGCTCGTCTTCGCTCAGCGGTAGGCGGCTGATACCGTGGCGCTGGAAACAGCGGTGCAGGGCCGAACGCGACAAGTGCGGAATCGTGGCCTGCAGCGCGTAGAGGCAATCGTCCAGCGCCAGCAAGGTGTGCCGCCGAAAGGCCACGGCGATGGCTTCCTGCTCGGCCGTGAGCACCGTCGAAGCGGGTTCTGGACCCATGCGCGCATCCTGCACATCGGGGCGCTTGCGCCACTTGGCCACTGTTTTCGGATTGATATTGTAGCGCGTGGCTAGGCTTTGTAGGCTTTCCTGGCTGTGTTGGATAGCGCGCCGTACTGCCTGCGTTGTGCGGGCGCTGCCGTGGAGTACTTGTCCCATAGGTCTGTGCGAAATTCCAGCCCGGAAAATACCCCATCTCTCCGTGGGACTATACACCTAGCACAAAAAGGAAGATTTACCTGGGCTGGCACCCAGACAGGGGCATAACGGAGAAAAAACAAATTACATCCACCCGACCCCGTAATTACCAAACCATATCGCTCAGCTAGCTAATCTAAACGACTAGCTCTACGGACAACTGCGCCATGCTTAAATGCGGTCTGGACGCCCGCAATCGGCCAACTACCCGGCGAGGTAATTAGCAAGTTGACCTTCTAAACCTGCGGTGCCACCGCTACTTAGCAGACCGATAGGAACGTAACTGACCACCTATCCTCCCCTATTTTATGAACATTCTCCCAACCTGGTCCCGCCGGGAATTTTTGACTGCCCTAGCCGCCACCGGGGCCGGTGCGGCGCTGCTAAATCCCTTGGCGGCGTGGGCTAGCCGCAATGAGTCTGACCCGCGAATTGCGACGCTCGTGGCCGGTACCCTAGGGGTCGATACTCACAACCACATCGACGTGCCCCTGACCACGGCCGAGATGCCCGGCCCGGTCCTCGACCTGGCCGGCGAGCTAAAGCGGTCGGGCCTGGCGTCTATCTGCATGACGTTCGCTGTTGACTACCAAGAATTAAAGAGCCCAGGCGACGCCTACGAGCGATTTCTGAACGGGTTAACTTCCCAAGACCACCAGTTGGAGCGCAACGACCTAAAGCGGGCCCTAAACCTGGCCGACCTGCAAGCTTCGCACAAAAAGCACCAGCCCAACGTCATTCAATCCGTAGAAGGCGGCCATTTTCTGGAAGGCAAGCTGGAGCGGCTTCAGGTTGCCTATGACCGGGGCCTGCGCCACCTCGGCCTGCTCCACGACCACGATGCGTCGGTGCCGCTCGGCGACGTCTTCACTAACCCTGCCCAGTTCGGTGGGCTGACGGCCTTCGGCGCTGACGTCATCCGGGAGTGCAACCGGCTAGGCATCCTCATCGACCTAGCGCACGCCAACGTCGAGACAGTGAGCGCCGCGCTCAAAGTCACGACGAAGCCCGTGCTCCTCTCGCACACCGGCCTCGATACTCGACTAGGGTCAAACCCAAACATGGCACGCATGATGAAGCCTAGACTTATCAGCAAAGAACAAGCGAAAACCGTGGCCGACACGGGCGGCGTCATTGGCGTGTGGACCCACCTGGCCGACTCGGCCCTGGAATACGCTCAGAACATTCGGGCGCTGGTCGAGGTCACCGGCATCGACCACGTTTGCCTCGGCACCGATACCAAACTGACGCCCCCCTACCGCCCGGCGGGCGGCAACGGTCCTGGGCCTGGCGGGCTAGGCCCCCAAGCTAGCGGCGCGCCGGGCAGTCGCCCCGACGGTCCCCCACCCGGTAGCGGGCCGGGCGGCGGGCAAAACCGCCCTCGCGCAGGCGAGCGCACCAACCAGGTGTGGCCCGACCAGCAGGCCGGCTTTTACTACGCCGTGGTCGAGGCGATGCTGAAGACGGGCTTTACCCCGGAGGAGATTGGCAAGGTCGGCGGCGGCAACTTTTGCCGGGTTTTCGGCGCCGCCACGGCTGGTCATCGCTAACGGTTATTTTGATAATTGTCAACTTCCTTTGAAAAAAGGCCAGTTTAAGCCAGAGCTTAGGGAACTCGTAACTCCGAAAGGCAAGCTTCAGAACGCTACTCACGTGGTATTCTGAGGACGAACGTTCTTAGCATGCCACCGAGAGGTAGTTTCCGCTCAACCTGCTCGTTTAGCCACCCTCCATCGGCTGGTATATAAAAGAGCTCGGTACAAAAGCTTCGCGCACTAAAAAAGGTCGCTCCCCAGCTGACTCGGGTGAGTACGCTTACGCGGCACCACTAAGGCCAAGGGGTAGGGTGCTTGGGAACCCTATTCTGCATAACCGGCTGTGCCACGGCCCCAGGGAGACCACTTAGACGCCTGATGAGGGGGTGGCGGCTACCTTTAGCCTCTCGCCATGACCATTGCCCACTACTACCCCCAAGACTTAGCGACCGCGCTGCTGCAGCGCTGGCCGGCCGAAGCCCCCTCCTTACCTACCGCCGAAGTCCTCACCCAGTTTGTCTCGGTGCTCTACCAGGCGAGCTTATTGTTTGAAGAGGGCCGACCGGTAGAGTGCCACGCCGTGCTGGCCCCGCCCGCCCAACTGGCCGCGCAGCCCGTGGGCCTGACGGATTTTCACTGGGTGCACTTTGCCGAGCCCCGGGCCTGGAACGAGCAGGAGGTGCGCCGGCTAAGTCCAGCCGTGCAGCCGCGCAGTAGCCTGCTGGCCGTGGAGCAAGGAGCAGACGGGCACTTGCAGCTCTGGGGCCTGCTTTTCAGCGGGCACCCGTGGGACCTGGTGGCGGACGGGCCGCGGCGGGGAGCAGCTGTCGCGCCGCACGCACTGCTGGTGCAGGTGAGTGGGCCGGGCAGCCTCGTGTTTTACGCCGGCGCGCACCGCGTGCTCACGCTCCAGCGCGGGCGCATTGAAGGCCACGGCTTCTTGCAGTTTCCGCAGGCCTGGGGCGACGGTCGGTTTCTCGAGAACCAGCAGCTGGCCGGGGCCGCCGCTAATGACCTCCCGTGGACCCCGGTGCAGGAAGAGTGCATCATCCAGTTCGTCTTACACATGCAACGGCGCGCGCTCACGCAGGCACGAGCCAGCGGCCACGGGGTACTGGTGGTGCTGGTGCCCACCGACCGGGTAGCGGCGCTCACAGCACCCGGTGGCGTGCTCCGGCCCAAGTACCCGCTGCTATCTCCCCCGACTGGCCCCCGCTATCCCCTTTTGGTGCAGGCCCTGGTGCGACGCTTGCTGGAGCTGGGCGAACTCAGTTGGGCCCACTACCAGCGCTCGGCCGACGCCGAGCTGCTCGCCTTGACGGCGGAGCTCGACCATTTTGCCGACGACATCGCCGCCATGGGCGCGGTGGATGGAGCCTTGGTCTTTACCCAGCAGATTGACTTGGTCGGCTTTGGGGTCGAGATTCAAGCGACCCAGGTGCCGCTGACGCAAGTATACCGGGCCCTGGATGTGGAAGGGCACACGCTGCAACCCGTGCCCGCCGACCACGGCGGCACGCGCCACCGGGCGGCCTATCGGCTGTGCCTGGCAGCCCCCGATTGCCTGGCTATCGTCGTCTCACAGGATGGCAACGTGCAGTTTGTCCACAACCAAGCAGGCCAAGTCGTTTTCTGGGACCAGCTTACGTTCTGAGGCGTCGCGTGTTCGGGAGTACTCCCTAGCTTCGGTCAGCCGCGCTGGTGGACGCAATTGGCTGGCCATCCACCAGGAGGCGGTCTACGGTCAACTCGCCGATGTGCAACTTATGCACCGTGCCTTGGCCCAGGCGCAGCCGGCCTATGGCTACGGCTCCAATTGCCAGCACGCCAATCGCGGCCGCCCCGGTGGCGAAGGCCCCAAGCGCCACGGCGCCCAAGGCGAGCTTGCTGACAGCTTGGGGTCCCCAGGCTTGGGCGGAACGGGAAGCGGAGGTAGGGAGCGGAGCAGGGGTCATGGCAGAAGAAGCAGGAACTGCGCGATGCAGTTGGTAAAAGCCTACCCCAAGATGAGGTAGGCAATCTATACGGAACCGTTCTGCCGATGGCTGCCCTCCGGCAGGTAACCAAGCTCCTCGGGCAGCCGCCCGCCGCCTACACTCCCCGCGGCGACTCCCCAGCCCAGCTGCCGGTTGGCCCACTAGCCTGGGGCAGGTTGGAACCTGACCCAGGTTACCATTTCACTGTGGTGCGTGGCAATCCAAGCGCAACTGCTACATTTACCGCAGCTACTTCCTGCCGCGTCGGCCGCCTGCTGCCAGTCGGGGTGGCTGCCTATCCCTCTAGTTTTTACGTGATGAGCAGCCTGAGCAAATTGCTGTGCGGCCTTATTCTGCTGACAGTGCCCACCATTCAGTACGGCGGCTACTACCTACTGACCCTGCTGACGGGCCAAACCGGGCAGGAACTCACTGATTTTCAGCGCAACATGTTCCGAGCCGGCCATGCCCACGCCGGCGTACTCGTGATCCTGGCCTTACTCGCCCAGCTGCTGCTGGACTATGCCGTCTTGCCGGGGTGGTTGCTCTGGGTAGCGCGCCTGGGCTTCCCGCTGGCGGCGGTGCTGGTGAGTGCCGGCTTCTTTGCCGGGGCCGGGGGGCGCCACGTCACGCAGCCTACTCCTTTCATCGCTGTTCTGTACGCCGGGGCGGGGCTGCTGGCCGTAGCGGTTATCGTCACCGCAATAGGCCTTATCCGGGCGCGCTAGCTGGCGTCAAGCGTTACGTGTCTCTACCCTACCTTTTACGCATGGCAGCTTCCTCTCCTCAAACGGCACTGATTACCGGCGCGTCCAGTGGCATCGGCTACGAGTTCGCGCAACTCTTTGCCCGCGATGGCATCAACCTGGTCCTGGTGGCGCGGCGGGAGCCGCTGCTCGCCGCGTTGAAAGCGGACTTGGAACGGCAGTACGGCATTCAGGTCACGTATTTGGCCGTCGATTTAGCCGCCCCCGGCCAGGCCGCAGCCGTGTACCAGCACTGCCAGGACCACCAGGTGCCGATCGACTACTTAGTGAATAACGCGGGCTATGGCTCGTATAAGGATGTGGCGCAGGAAGACGTCAGCGTGTACGAAGACATGCTAGCGCTGAACGTCGTGGCCCTGACCACGCTCTCGACCCTGGTAGCTCGCGAAATGGTGGCCCGACGGCGGGGGCGCATCCTTAACATGGGCTCGACCTCGGCCTACCAGCCGGTACCGCACATGGCCGTGTACGGGGCTTCGAAAAGCTATGTACTCCACTTTACTGAAGCGCTGCACGCCGAGTTGCAGGGCACCGGCGTCACGGCCACGGTCTTGAGCCCCGGGGTGACGGCGACCGGCTTTGTGGCGCGGGCGGCGATGAGCCACTGGTCCCAGGCCCAGGGCAAGCTGCTGGTGGCGAGTGCCGTGGCACAGGCCGGCTATCAGGCCATGCAGCAAGGCAAGCTCAACGTCGTGCCGGGCTGGAAGAATAAGGTATTGGCCTGGAGCATCGGCCTAGTGCCCTCCCGTCGGCTCAAGCTGGCTATGTCCGCGCGCTTCATGCGGGCGGCCTAACGCCCGAACGTCTCCGTTGGCTATTCCGCGTTCGGGAACAGTACGCCGCGTAGTAATAGCTATTTACCGGGTAAAGAGGCGGCCTACCGTTCACCAAGTAAAGCAGCGTTAAGTATAAAAGGGAGAGTTTGCGATGGTCTTCTTAGGGCGCCTGTCAGTCGTAAAAACAGCACCAAACTTGTTAGTGGCACTACCAATGGAAAAGCAAAAAAGATACTCCAATAAGGGTCAGCGAGAAAAGTCCGAAAAAAGAGCCTCTACGCGCAGGAAACACGTCCTCTAAAACCATCCAATAAGAGCCCGTGCTTGTCATAGAGTGCTCAATCTGTGCGCCTAAACTCTAAAATACACTAGAGCGACCTTTAAATACCTTTTTCAACCTATCTCTAGCTACCCTACGCCTGCCATTGCAGTAGACTTATCCACTGCTAAGTAACCCTACGCCAGCCAATAATGGCGTCTGATTTAGTGCTGATTGCCAGCACCATTGATGGGATAGGCCCCCAGGTCGGCACTGGGCGGCGTGATGGCCGTGGCCCCGTACACGGCGTGCACGGGGATGGCCGGCGAGGTAGCCAGCGGCTGAAAGCCCGTATAGCCCCGGCCCACTGCCGGTGAGCCCGGCCCGAGGCGGAAGTTATAGGTGCCCACCGTATTCACGTCGGCTAGGCGCTTGACGGGGGCAGGCAGCGGGAAGTTGAGGAACTGCGGGTTGTTTTTGCTTAGCATCGCGGTGCCGTTGTATACCTGCCCCGGCTTGTAGCCAGCGGGCAGAAAAGAACCGGGTAGCGGCAGGTCGGAGGCCTGCGGCCGGGTCAGGAAATTGGTGGGGTAGACTTCGTTGGCTAAGTTCAGCGAGTCGGTGTAGTTGAGGCTGTAGCCGTAGCGCAGGTTGGCCGTGTCGGCCACCACCAGCACATTGCCCAGGTAATTGCCCGAGCCGACTACCCTAGGGCCGTATTTGCAGTTCACCATCAGGTTGTTGTAGTAGAGGCCGCGCGAGCCCTCCTCGTAGTTAATAGAGCCGCCCCGGCCGGCCGAGTTGCGCCTAAAGCCGCAGTGGATGTACGTGTTATTGTACATGTAAATGTTGGTCTGCGGGTTCTTGCCGCCGTTGTTTGAGGCCTTCGAGCCGTTAGTGGCCGAGCCGATAAAGAGGTTATAGGCGATGTTGCCGGTGGTGCCCGACTTGATGTTGAGGCACTCGCCGCCCGCTTTGCCGCCCTTCTCAAACGTGTTGCGCATCACGTTGATGCGCCCGCCCAGGATGCGAATGGGGTCGTCGGTGCTGCCGTACACCCACGAGTCTTCGAGGTCGAACACGCCCTGCGGGTTCTGGAAAAAAATGGGATAGGTGTTCTTGTTGTTGAGAATGCCCGCCGAAACGGGGGTTACGACCACGTTGCCGCCCCCAAACTCCACGTGCGTCCACTTGAGTACTAGCAGCGGGCAGGTCACGTCGCCCAATATGCCGCCCCAGCTGCCCTGGTAGGCCGGGTCAGTGGCCGGATTGGCACCTACCTGGTCGGTTTTAACGAGCTTTTTCATGGTGAAATACACCGGCTTGGCCTGGGTGCCGAGCGAGAGCAGCGTGCCCTTCACCACAAAGTTGTAGTTGCCCAGAAAGTTAATTTTCACCCCTGGCCGGATGATGAGCGTGTCGCTGGCATTGATGTACACGTCGGCATTCACGTCGAAGTCCAAGTCGTCGAGCATAGTGCCCTTAATGGGGCCACCGAGCGGGGCGGCGTTGCTCACGGGCTTACCCAGCGTGACGAGGGGCTGCGATAGCTCCAGGGTTTCGGTGGCGTCCTGGCAGCCGGCCAGCACCCCTAGGGCCCCGAGCGCGAGCAGGCCGAGTGAACGACTCATTGCATTAAAAATCAGTTTCATATCTACTAGAAAGTAAGCCAAAGGAACGCGGCTAATTACCCGCCGCTACCAGCTCCTGTATCTGAAAAAGGGCGGGCTGGCGCGGGTCAACGGTGACGCGCACGGCCTGGATGTCGGCCTCGCCGGGCACCTGGAGACGGGTGAAATTCTGGAGGGTCTGCTTCGGGTCGGCCGGGTTGGGCAGGGGTTTATCGACCAGAAAGCGGTGCGAGTCGCCATTGACGAGCAGCACCGGGCGGCCGAAAGCCACCGTGAGGCGGCTCAGTGCGGCCACGGTGTCGGTGAAGCCGTCGGCGTCTTTGGCATCCTTGACCGAGTTCCACATGTCGGCCTGCGTGAAGAGCACCAGCCCGAGGCGGTGCTGGGCAGTGGCCTCGGCAAACACTGCGTCGAGCCAAGCCAGGTTGGCTTTTTGGCGGCTGTAGAACTCGCGGTTTTGGCCCCTAGGGTCGTTGGGTACGAAGTTGTTGTTGGAGCCCACCAGGTGCACCGTGGCGAAGGCGATGTTGCCAGTGGTCCAGCGGTTGTTCTCGACGTAGGTTTCGAAGCCCGGCACCAGAGCCTGTGAGGTCAGCGCCAGCTTGGTCTTGCCGAAAGAGTTATGGTCGGGGAAGAATAGCTTGCGAATTACGCCTAGGCGCTCTTCGGGGTCGTAGCTGCCGGCTTTGGGCCGGATGCAATCAGTCCACTCGTTGTCGCCGGGCGTGTAGATGAGCGGCTGCTCGAAGGTCTGAAAGTAGTCGAACACCTTGCGGTACATCTCCTCGGTGCACAGCGTTGAGCCCGATTTGATGTCGCCCACGTGCACCGAAAAGCGTGGCTGGGGCTGCTGCTGATTGATGGCCGCGATAAGGCGCTCGAAGCGGGGGTAGTCGGCCGGCAACGTATAAGGCATGTCGCCCAGGGCCACAAAATCGAAGGGCGCGGCCGGGGCCGGGGCAACTATCCTAGCCCGGTGCGGTGGCTCTGGCGCGGGGTGGCCGCCAAGCAGGCCGAGCATTCCAAGTAGCAATAAAGACTTCACAAGCAAGTAGTAAAGGCGCGGCCGCGCCTAGTTGAGGCGAAAGCGCAAACCCAGCAGGTAGGTGCGGTTGTAGGTGTCGCGCTGCACCAGAATGCGGTCGTCTCGGGTTTGCTCGGGGGCGGTGAGCAGGCTGGCAGTGGGCGCTTGCAGTACCTCCACGACGGTGGCCGTGTTAAGCAGATTCGTGATTTTGACGAAGGCCGTGAGGCGGCCTGGCAGGCGCTGCTCGGCCGAAAAGTCGAGCTGCGTAGTGGCCCGCTGCCACTGGTCGAGGTCGAGGTAGGGCGACACCACATTAATGCGGCGGCCGGTGTACACAGCGGCCAGCTGGCCGTCGAAGCCCGTTTTTTGGTTCTTGTAGAGCAAGGCTAGGTTGGCGATATGGTCGCTCTGGCCCTGCAAGGGGCGCGTCTGGGTGGGGGGGGTAGGGTACTCGGCCGTGGGCGGCTGGTCCGCCGACACAGTGTGGTATTGCCCGTCGGCGGCCGAGCGGTAGTACACGCGCTTGGTAGTGGTGATGGCCGAGTGCGTGTAGGTGTAGTTGCCGGTTAGACCCCAGTTGCGGAAGTACTTGGTAAAGACCAGCTCGGCCCCAAAATTGGTGGCCGTGCCGAAGTTTTGGGGCTGGTAGTATGAGCTGTTGTTGCCGACCTGCGCGAAGCCATATTCAATCGGATTAGCAATGCGCTTGTAGAACACCCCAGCCAGCAATTGCGAGGCGGCCGGCCCAAAATGCTCGAACCGGAAGTCGTAATTGTCGGCCCGTGCGTGCTTCAGATACGGGTTGCCCGACTCGGTGTAGTAGTCGTTGTTGATGCTACTCACGGCCGGCACCAGCTCGTAGAGGTTGGGCCGGCTGATGCCCTTGAAGTATGATAAACGCAGGTTCTGATGCTCGTTGAGCAGATACTTGGCGTGCACGCTGGGCAGCCAGTCGAGGTAGGTCACGGTGCCACTGCGGCCCGTTTGGGTGGGCGGCAGCTGCGAGTCGTAGTGCTGGTTGGTGCTTTCGAGGCGCACGCCGCCCAGCACTTGCAGCTTCTCGAAGAACAGCACCTTGGCCTGCGCGTAGCCCGCCCCGATGCGCTCGGTAGCGGTGTAGTTGTTGGCATCAGTACTCTTATCCAGACCGTTGTCGAGGTTGAAGCGGAATTGCGCCTGGTCATAGGTCGTGAACACCTGGCGGTTATTAGTACCGGTGCCAGTCGTCACGGCGTCGAGGTCGTAGTAGTCGTAGGCGTTGCTGCGGTTTTTGTGGCGCAGCATCCCGCCGATGGTCAACTCCGCATTGTCACGCAGGGCGTAGCTCAGGTTGGCGTAGCCCGCCATATCCTGGTCGAGGCTGCGCTGCCAGAGGTGCGAATTAGTGGCCACGAACGTGCCCTGCTGGGTGTTAGCGGCCGTGGCCCGCACTAGGCTCACATCGGTCTGGTCGGGGGTGGCGAAGGTGGCGCGGGCGTACATGCCCGACCACTTAAAACTCAGGCGCGGCAGCAGCGCGTGCTCGCCCTGCAAAGTTTCGGACCACAGCTGCTGGCGCTGCAGGCGCGACTGGTCGCTGATGGGCACGTCGCCGCCCGTGCCGAGGTCGTTGGTCACGATGTGGCGGTGCTGCGCGTCATCCAGGCGCAGCCACAGCGAGTAGAGGCTCAGCTTATTACGCTCATTCGGGGCGTAGTCGAGCTTGGCATGCAGGCCGAGGCGGGTTTGCAGCAGCGAGTACTCGCGGCGCTGAATCTCGTCGAAGGTGAAGGTGTTGGGCTGCGGCTCGGGCTTGGGCTGACCTAGGGGCCGGTAAAAGAGGCGGTCGGAGCCGCGGTGGGTGCTTTGCAGGCTGCCGGCCACCAGCAGGCCTAGGCGGCCGTCGCGGGTGCGGTTGCCCAGCGTCAAGCCGAAGAGTGAGTTCACCGGCACCTTCACGCTGCTGTAATTCAGCTGCTGGTTAGAGAAATTGCTAGGCTGGGCTTTGAAATCGGCCCTGCCTAGCTGCCCCGGCGACTGCATCGGGATGTTGCTGGTGCTGAACCCAGCAAATGGCCGGTTGGCAAATAGGTCGCTGTAGCCGCCCGCCGCCGTGGCCGCCACCACGAGGTGGTCGGGAGCCGACTTCATCACCATATTTAGAGCGCCGCCGATAGCGTCGCCTTCCATGTTGGGGGTCAAGGCTTTCACTACTTCCAGCCGCTCCAGCAGCTCGGCCGGAAAGATGTCGAGCGGGACGTAGCGGTTCCGAGGGTCGGGACTGGGAATTTTTATGCCGTTGACCAGCGTGTAATTGTAGCGCCGGTCCATGCCCCGGATGATGGCGTACTGCCCGTCGCCGCCCGAGTTGCGCACCACCGACACGCCCGAGGCGCGCTGCACCACGTTGCCCACCGTCACGTCGGGCGAGAGCTCGATGGTGCGGGCCGCGATGATATTGAGCACGTTATCGGCCTTCTGCTCGGTGCGCCGCGCATCGGCCGCCGACTCGCGGTCGCTCTGCCCGGCTACGGTTACTTCGGTCAGTTGCTGGCCCGCGGCCGCCAGCCTGAAATCCAGCGTCTGGGTGGTGCCGGGCGCCAGCGTGGCCGTCAGGGTTTGGGTTTCGTAGCCTAGGTTGCGGGCCTGCACCTGCACCGCGCCGGCCGCTACCCCCCGCAGCTGAAAGCTGCCATCGAGGCCCGTGGCCATGCCCTGCTGGCTAACCGGCAGTAGCACAGTGGCCCCGATGAGCACTTCCCCGGTACGGCCGTCGCGCACGGTGCCGCGCAGCGTGGCGGTGGCGCGTGCCCCGGCTATCTGGGCAGTGGCGGGCGCGGCCAGCCCACTCAGCAGCAACGCGAAAAAAGCAAGTCGGAAACAGTAGAGACGAATCATGGGCAACGGGATGATAGGTGCAAAACTACCCGGTGTCCAATCGTAAATTATCTTACTACAATTTGTCTTCAGGAAATGATAATCAGCGCGTTACATAGCTTTACTTAATAACCTTGGCGCAATAAATTGGCAACATTGGCTACTGCTTTTTTCATCGATTCGACACCTCAAGCGGTGTTCTTATAAACCTACTTTCGCAAAGGGCAACTCTTATTGAAGCCAACGGTTTGCGCCAGAGTTGCGCCAGATTCTCCCGCTAGGTTTGGCAGTGTTACGGCCGTCGCGCCACTAAAGCGGGCGGCCCGGCTATCATCACCAAGCTGCTTGGCGCGGCAGAATCGTTACCCTCTCTCAACTGCCCGACTCGGGCACAGTCTTATGAAAAAGCGTACCCTAGGCGTCTCGTTGTTACTCGTAGTAGGCGTAGGTGCCGGGGCGGCGCAAGCCCAAGCACCCGCGCCCTACCACTTACTCAACACGATTACTATCGGGGGGGAGGGCGGCTGGGACTACCTCAGCGTGGACCCCGCTGGCGAGCGCCTCTACGTGTCGCACGGCACGCAAGTAGAAGTTATTGACCTGAAAACTCGCAAACTCATCGGCACCATTCCCAATACGCCCGGCGTGCACGGCATCGAGGTGGTGCCCAGCGCCGGGCGCGGCTATATCACCTGCGGGCGCAGCAATACGTGCGTGGTCTTCGACCTGAAAACGCTCCAGCCCATCGGCGCGCCCGTGCCCACCGGCCCCAAGCCCGATGCCTTATTCTATGATGCCTTCTCGAAGCGCGTCTTCTTATTCAGCAACGACGGAGGCAAAAGCACCGTGCTCGACGGCGCGACCGGCACCGTAGTAGGCACCGCCGCGCTAGGCGGCGACGTAGAAGCCCCCGCCACCGACGGCAAAGGCACCATCTTCGTCAACCTCGAAGACAAAAGCGAGGTCATTGCCTTCGATGCCAAAACCCTGGCCGTGAAGGCCCGCTACCCCCTGGCGCCCGGCGAAGAACCCACCGGCCTAGGGTATGACCCTCAAGCCAACCGCCTCTTCAGCGCCTGCGCCAACGAAAAGCTAGTGGTGACGGACAGCAAAACCGGTAAACAAGTGGCGGTGCTGCCCATTGGCAAAGGTGCCGACGGGGCCGTCTTTGACCCTAGCACCAACAACGTTATTACCTCGAACGGGGCAGCGGGCACGTTCACGGTCATCCACCAGGATGCCCCCACCAAATACACGGTAGTGGGTACTGTGCCCACAGTCCGGGGCGCCCGCACGATTGCCATAAACCCTAAAACCCACCACCTCTTCACCTGCACGGCCGACTACGGCCCTACCCCCGCCCCCACCGCCGAGAACCCCAAGCCGCGGCCCAGCATCGTGCCCGGTACGTTTCGGGTGCTGGAATACGGCAAGTAAGTTTCCTGCCAGCAGCCTTTTCTGCTCGATTAAAGCTCAGCGCAGGGCGTTACTGAGACGTCTTTAGCAACCGCTGCCCCTACTGTGTGCGCCCACCCGCCGGGCCGTCCTCAAAACTGCACCCGCAGCGTGTGCAAGCTGCCCGCCGCCGCAAAGGCGTAGCTCAACCGAAAGCCGTAGTAGGTGCAGATTTGCGCCGCGATGGAGAGGCCCAGGCCGGGTGAGTCGGAGGCGGCGTTGTGCTTGCGGAAGCGGCCGAGCAGCAGCATGGGGTCGGTGCTGAGCGTGGGGCCGGTATTGGTGATTTCCAGGGCTGCCGCCGTGAGCTGCACTGTCAGTAGCCCGCCCAGCACGTTGTGCTTCACGGCATTTTGCAGCAGGTTGCCCACCAGTGACTCGGCCAGCGCGGGGTGCATCACCAGCGCGATGGGGGCGAGGGATTCTACTCGCGGCGTCAGGACTTTGGCTTCCAAGAAATCCTCTAGCTGCCGCAGCTTTTCCCGAATAACCTCATCGAGCTGCACTGGTGTGCCGCCGCCGAACTGCCGGTTCTCGATTTTGCTGAGCAGCGTGAGGGCCTGGTGCAGGCGCGAAAGGCGCAGCGTGGCCCGGTACACGGCCTGCACCGACGCCACCACCCGGCTGGGCAGCTCGGGCTCCTGCACCAGCTGCTCTAGCTGGGCTTGCATGATAGCTAAGGGCGTCTGGGTTTCGTGGGCCGCGTTTTCGGTAAATTCTTTGAGGGCGCGGTAGTCGGCGGCCACGCGGTGGGTGAGCTGCGTCACGGCTTGGTTGAGTTCGCTGAACTCCTCGACGGGCGTGGCGGGCAACTCTAGCGACTGCGGCTGCTGTAGCTGGTAGCCGCGTAGGGCTTGTAGCGTGCGCCGAAACGGGCCCCAGAGCCAGCCCGCGAGCCAGCGGTTGAGCAGCACTAGGCTCCCAAACAGCAGCCCCATCACGGCCAGCATCACCTCCAGAATGACTCGGAGCAGGTCTTCGGTTTCGAGCAGCGACTTGCGCACCGTCAGCCAATGGGGCTGGCCCCGCACCACCACCCGAAACGTGACGACGCGAAACGGCACGTCCTCGCGCTCCACAGGGTCGAAGAGCACCGTGTCGCGCTGGCCCGCCGCGCGGCCGGGGCCGTCGATGGTCAGCTCCTGGGGCATGGTGATGGTGGGTAGGGCCCCCGTGACCCGGATACGCTCAGTGAGGTAGTTCTGCTGCTGGCGCAGCTGCTCGTCTACCTCGTGCGCCAGCGCGCGTTGCAAGCCCGCGTACAGCAACCCGGTACCCAGCACGAATAGTACGGCGCTTAGGCCCAGGTAGTAGCGGTTGGTGCGGGCGCGGAGCTTCACGAAGTTTCCAGCTTGTAGCCCACGCCGTACACGGTGCGGATGTAGTTATCGGCCCCCAACTCCTGCAGCTTTTTGCGCAGGTTTTTGAAATGGGTATAAATGAAGTCGAGCGAATCGGCCATGTCAGCATCATCGCCCCAGATGTGCTCGGCAATGGCTTCCTTGGTGAGCACGCGGTTGGGATTGGCCAGCAAGAACAGCAGCAAATCGTATTCGCGGCGCGTGAGCGTGAGGTGCTGGTCCTTCACCAGCACCAGGCTTTGGTCGGGGAAGATGGTCAGGTCGCGGAAGGCGATGTGGCGCTGCCCCTGAAATAGCCGCCGCCGGATGATGGCCCGGAGCCGGGCGTTCAGCTCGGCCAGGTGAAAGGGCTTTTGCAGGTAGTCGTCGGCGCCCAACTCCAGACCCTGCACCTTGTCGTCGAGCGAGCCGCGGGCCGAGATGATGAGCACGCCCGCCACAGACTGGTCGGCCTTGAGGGTGCGCACCAAATCCAGGCCCGAACCGTCGGGCAGCGTGAGGTCAACGAGTACGCAGTCGTACTGGTAAAGCTTGATTTTTTCGTGCGCCTGCTCGTAGTTCTCCGCCACTTCGCACACGTAGCCGTCGTGCCGTAAAAACTCCAGCAGCGCGGTGCGCAAGGGCGCTTCGTCTTCAACAATCAGAATTTTCACGGCGCACTTCGAAAAAGCCGGGGGCGCACTTGCTACCCCCTAGGATACCAAAATAGGCGTAAAAATCTGTGCACAATCTGGCGATGGGCGCCTCATCAAGGCGAAGGACCTCGCCAGTAATAGCCACCCCTAGGGGCCAGTGGGCCACTCCACTAGGCAGGTACGGTGGATATTCGTGGGCAAAAGCTAGCCCAGAATTCGCCCAGATTCGGGCGGCAACTTTGCCCAAAACTTCACTGGCTTAAGCAAAATCCCTTGGTTGCACGCCTGCTTTCCATCGTCCTGCTGCTGGGCACTGCGGTATCGGCCTGGGGCCAGCAGCCAGGCGCGCCGCCGGTGCTGGGGGCCCCGCCGGCCTACTCCCCGCCACCGGCCCTTAGCAGCCCTCGCCGACTGGCCGACTTTTTGGCGGTGGCCTACCAAAGCAGCCCGCTGCTGCGCGAAACCGCCAACCAGGTGCGCCAGAACCGCATCGACAGCCTGGTGCGGGCCCGCCAAAACGGCGTGCAGGTAGCCGGCATCGGCTCGGCGTTGTACTACCCCTCGGTCACGAACAGCCAGGGCGAAAACGTGCTGGGCTACGACAACGCCATCTCCAACGGCGGCAACTACGCCGCTATCGCCCAGGCTAGCAAACCCTTGCTGAACCGCTTTCAGTTGCAAACCGACTACCAGATACTGGCCAGCCAGGGGCAGGTGTTGCGCAATACAGGGCGCTTGTCGGCGCTGGATTTGCGCCGCAACATCACCGACCAATTCCTGACGGCTTACGCCGCCGAAACGCAGCTCACCTTCAGCCGCACGCTGCTGGCGCAGCTGCACCAGCAAGACGCGCAGCTGCGCCAGCTGGTGAACGGCGGCATTTTCAAGCAGACGCAGTACTTGAGCTTCTACCTCTCAGTGCGCACCCAGGAAGTGACCGTGGAGCAGAATCGGCTAGCCTACCGCCGCGAACTGGGCAGCCTGCGGGGGCTGGCCGGCGTGGCCGATACGGCCCTGATAACGCTCGAAGTTCCTACCCCGCCCACCACTCGGCCTCTCGCCGGCCTGCTGGCGCCCGCCCAGCGCCAGTACACCCTCGATAGCTTGCGCCTGCGCTTTGACCGCCAGGCTGTGGATGCCGCCTACCGGCCCAAGCTCAGCGCGGTGCTCGATGCGGGCCTGCAGTCGTCCTCGTACCTGCCCCTGGCCCTGGCGCACAGCGTGGGCATCGGCAGCGGCCTACAATTGGCGCTGCCTATCTTCGACGGGCACCAGCGCCAACTGCAATACCAACGCCTAGAGTTGAGCGAGCAGAGCCGGCGCGGCTACCGCCAGTTCATCACAGTGCAGCGGCGGCAGCAGTACGCGCAGCTCGAAGGCCTGATTCGGGCTTCGGACGCGCTGCTGGGCCGTATCCGGGAGCAATTGCGGGTGGCCGATGCGCTGGTGGGCGCCGCCCGACAACAGCTAGCCACCGGCGACGTGGCCATTCTCGATTACCTGAACCTGGTGACCAGCTACCGCACCTTGCAGTTTAGCCTGACTCAGGCCCAGACCGACCAGCTTCGCAGCCGGTTTGCCCTGGATTATCTGGCGGAGCAGTAACGGGACTGACCCTTGCCGTTTGAACCAGCTGGATTGTATTTCAACGATTTCCGTTCAACGACGGGCGGGGGCAAGCCCCGCACCCTACCTCATGCTTTTTACCAACCGCCTGCTCTTCCCCTGCCTCCTGCTCAGCCTTGCGGCCTGTGGCTCGAAAGACCCGGCCGCGGCCGGCGATGCGGCCGCCCCCGCCGATGAAGAAGCCCCAGTGAAGCCTAGGGCCCTGGTGACGGTGGGCACCATGCAGACCGATACGCTCACCGACGTATTGCGCCTGAGCGCAGTGTCGGCCTTCCCGGCCAAAGATGCGTTGCGGGCCACGACCACCGGCTACGTGCTGCCGCCCACGCCCGTGGTGGGCCAGCAGGTGCGCGCCGGCCAAACGGTGTTTACCATCCAAACCAAGGAATCGAAAACCCTGCACCTGGACAAGCTCACCGGCGACCCACGCCTGAAATTCAGCGGCATTATTGCGATTAAGTCGGCCCGCAGCGGTATCCTAGCCACGGTAGACAAGTTGGCCGGCGACTACGTGCAGGACGGCGAGCAGCTGGGCCTCACCTACGACAAGAGCCGCTTTGGCTTCGTGCTCGACGTACCCGTGACCCAGTTGCGCTACGTGCACACCGGCCAAAGCTGCCGCATCTTCCTGCCCGATGGCCGCGTGCTCAACGGCCGCGTGGCTGAGGTGCTGGCCACGGCCGACGTCAGCATTCAGACCCAGCGCTACACCATCCGGCCCACCGGGACCGTGCCCGAACTGCCCGAAAACCTGGCCGTGCAGGTGGAAATTGACCGCACGGCGCCCCACCTGGCCCACACGCTGCCCCGCGGCGCCGTCCTTACCGACGAAACCCAGACCGAGTTCTGGGTGATGCGCCTGCTCAATGACTCCACCGCCGTGAAGGTGCCGGTGATGGTAGGCGCCCAGGAAAAAGACCACATCGAAATCAAAAAGCCGGTTTTTTCGGCCAAGGACAAGATTTTGCTCAGCGGTAATTTCGGGCTGGACGATACCGCCGCCGTGAAGGTGACGCGGCCAGTAGCCGCAGACAAGGAATAGCTAGTGAGGTAAAAAAACAAAAAGGTCGTCATGCTGAGCTTGTCGAAGCATCTCTACCGCACCGTTGAGGGACTTGGAGGAAGCAGTAGAGATGCTTCACTGCGTTCAGCATGACCTTTTCAGATTAAGTCAATCCTAAATTCATGCCTGACCGCCTATCCATTTTTCAAGCTTACAAAGCGCCCATCGCCGTGCTACTGGCCCTGGCGCTGGCCCTCGGTACGGTGGCCTACCGGCGCATCAACGTGGCGCTGTTTCCGGAGGTGACCTTCCCTAAGGTGAAGGTGATTGCCGAGAACGGCCTGGAGCCCGTCGACCGTATGATGGTGACCGTAACCAAGCCCATGGAAGACGCCATGAAGCGCGTGCCCGGCCTGAAACTGCTGCGCAGCACTACCAGCCGCGGCAGTTGCGAAATCTCGGCTTTCCTGGATTGGAACGTGAACGTGGCCACTAGCCAAACCCTGATTGAGTCGCGCCTAAACCAGATTCGGGGCGACTTGCCGCCTACCGTCAACATTTCGGTTGAGCGCATGAACCCGGCCATTCTGCCTGTGATGGGCTACACGCTGGAGGCCCCCGGCAAGTCGGCGCTGGAGCTACGCAAGCTGGCGCTCTACACCATCAAGCCGTTTTTGTCGCAGGTTGATGGCGTCTCGTCGGTTCAGATTCAGGGCGGGCGCACCAAGGAATACCAGGTGCAGCTGCTGCCCGACCAGCTAGCCGCCCTCGGCCTCGGCCCCGACGACGTGTCGAAGGCGCTCACCGCCACCAACTTCGTGCAAAGCAACGGCTACCTAAGCGACTACCGTCGCCTCTACCTCACCGTCACGGACGCTACCATTCTCCAAAAAGAGGACCTCGAAAACATCGTGCTGCGCAACGATGGCCGCCGCATCGTGCGCCTCGCCGACGTGGCCACCGTGGGCCTGGGCGAGCAGCAGGAGTACACCCGCATCAACGCAAACGGCTCCGACGCGGTGCTCATCTCCATCCTGCGCCAGCCCGATGCCAACGTGGTGCTCGTGTCGGACGGCGTGCGGGCCAAGGTAGCGGCCCTCCAGGCCGGCCTGCCGCGCGGCGTGCGCCTGGCCACGTACTACGACCAGGCCGATTTTGTATCCGAGGTGGTGCGCTCGGTGCAGGACGCGCTGTGGATTGGCTTGGCCCTGGCCCTGGTGGTCACGGCACTATTTCTGCGCTCATTGAAAGCTACCCTGACGATTTTGGGGGCCATTCCGGTGGCGTTGGCGCTGACCGTGGCGGTGCTGTATTTTGGCCTGGGCTACTCCTTCAACATCATGACCCTAGGGGCCATCGCCGCCGCCATCGGCCTGATGATTGACGACGCCGTGGTGATGGTGGAGCAGCTGCACCGCGTGGGCGAAGACCACCCCGATGCCTCGGCCGGCGAGGTGGTGCGCCGCTCGGTGGGCCACCTGCTGCCCGCGCTGATTGGGTCGAGCCTGAGCACGATTGTTATTTTCCTGCCCTTCGCCCTGCTGGGTGGCGTGGCCGGGGCCTATTTCAAGGTGCTGGCCACCACGATGGTGGTGGCGTTAGTATGCTCGTTTCTGGTGGCGTGGCTGGGGCTGCCGGTAATTTATCTACTGCTGAGTGGCAAGAAAAAAGGCACTCCCGAAACACTAGATATTGTTGATACCCCTTCGAAGGTGGCCCCGGATGGCCGCGCGCAGGTGCCGCCCAAGGTGGATTCCAACCACCACGAAATTCCGTGGGTGCGGGCCGTCATTCGCCACCCGGCTTACAGCGTGGTCGGTATCCTGGTGCTTATCGGCACGATGGTGTTCATCATTCCACGCCTGGCCACCGGTTTTCTGCCCGACATGGACGAGGGCGCCATCGTGCTTGACTACCACTCGCCAGCCGGCACCAGCCTCGAAGAAACCGACCGCATGCTGCGCCAGGCCGAAAAGCTCATCGTGAAGGTACCCGAAGTGGCCAGCTACTCGCGTCGCACGGGCACTCAGATGGGTTTCTTCATCACCGAGCCCAACAGCGGCGATTACCTCATCCGCCTCAAAACCGACCGAGAGCGCAGCACCGAAGACGTGATTGCCGACATCCGCCAGCGCATCGAGTTCACCCAGCCGGCGCTGGAAATTGACTTTGGCCAGGTTATCGGCGACATGCTCGGTGATTTGATGAGCACCGTGCAGCCCATCGAAATCAAGGTATTCGGCCCCGATGCCCCCACGCGCTACGCCCTGGCCAACCAGGTGACGGCCGTAGTGGAAAAAGTAGCCGGCACTGCCGATGTTTTCAACGGCATCGTGCGCATGGGCCCCGCCGTGGACGTGCGCCCTGACCCGCGCCGGCTGGCCCAGTACGGCCTCACCGCTACGGATTTTCAAACCCAGCTGCAAACCCAATTGGCGGGCACCACCGCCGGCTCGGTGCTCGAAGGCGAGCAGCTGCTCAACATCCGGATGCGCTACCCCGGCGCCGCCCAGGCCAACCTAACCCAAATGCAGGCCGAGCCCATTTTCCTGCCCAACGGCCAGCGCCGCCGCCTTGACGAGCTGGCCACCGTGCGCGTGACGCCCAACGAAGCCGAGCTGGAGCGCGAAAACCTGCAAGCCATGACCGCCGTCACGGCCCGCCTCGACAACCGCGACCTCGGCAGCGCCATGACGGAAATCAAGCAGAAGTTGGAAAAGCAAGTGCCCCTGCCGCCCGGCTATTTCATCCAGTACGGCGGTTCGTATGCCGAGCAGCAGCAGTCGTTTCAGGAGTTGCTCACCATCTTGGGTACGGCCTGCCTGCTGGTGTTTGCCGTAGGGTTATTCCTGTTCCGCGATTTGAAGGCGGCAGGCCTCATTTTGCTCATTGCCATGCTGGGCCCCGCCGGCGGCTCGCTAGCACTGTTTCTCACCCACACGCCCCTGAACGTGGGCTCTTATACTGGCCTCATCATGGTGGTAGGCATTATCGGCGAGAACGCCATTTTTACTTTTCAGCAATTCTTTGAGGCCCTGGAAGAAGCCCCTGTGGAGCAGGCCGTGGGCTACGCCGTCGCCGCCCGGCTGCGCCCCAAGCTGATGACGGCGTTCTCGGCCATCGCGGCCCTGCTGCCGCTGGCCCTGGGCATCGGGGCCGGCGCACAGCTGCACCAGCCCCTGGCCATCGCCGTAATTGGCGGCCTGCTGCTGGCCCTGCCCCTGCTGCTGCTGGTGTTGCCCAGTCTGCTGCGCCTGTCGTATCGCAGCAAAGCAGTACCCCACGCGCCCGCGCCGGTGGCGCAGGCAGCCTAGCTTACTTGGTGGGGTGCCAGGTCAGGCCCATGCCCAGGCCCCCGTTCGGCAGCCAAATAGGTGTAAAGCTGGTGCCATCCAGCACGTGGGCCTTGCGGCCCCAGCGGTTGCGGTGGGTAAGGTAGGCTAGGTGCGCCGACAAAATACCGAAGCCCGCGCCCGCTACCACGTCGCTCTGCCAATGCTTAGTGTTGACCATGCGCAACACGCCTACGCTGATGGCCACCGCGTAGGCCCAAATGCCATACCACTGGCTTTTATCGCGAAACTCGATGCGCACGATACTAGCCGCCAGAAACGCCTGCGCCGTGTGCCCCGAGGGAAACGACAAATTATCCGAGCCATCAGGCCGCTCTTTGTGGCTGATAGCTTTAACGAGGTAGACGCTCGAGAGCATGGTTAACTCGCTCTTTAGCACGACCAAACCCAGGTTGACCCGGTCATTGCGCGACTCGACGCCTGCCAAGGCTAAGGCCCCTAGCTCCAGGTAGGGCACAAACTGCAGGTAGTTATCGAGGTGCGTGCGGTAGGTCGGGAAGAGGCGGTGAATGTCGCAATTAGCGTCCTGGTTGGTGTAGAAACCACCCCCGTTGAAAGTGTAAGCTCCGTAGCCAATAAGCACCGCTGGCACAATTAGCGGCCTTGAAAACCTTGCTCCTGAAGAACGGCTGTTTGATTGGCGCCGGCACCCCGGCGGGGTTCGCATACTTGTGCGTGGTGTCGGGCGGCGCAGTAACCTGCGCAAAAGATGAGGAGTAAGAACCTATGCCGATGGATAGCACGAGGGCATAGCGCAGGACAATCGTTTTTAGTACTTGCTTAACGTGAATAGTAGCTAGCCGCTGTGACAGCGACCTGGAAATTCACGTGTACGAAATGACTCTGGACCAAACCTGTAGCAATTTGAGCAGGTAAACAACTACTCTTCTTAAATTTTGCACAACCAGGTGTGGGCTACCGCTTCTCTCGCTTCCCGCTCTGCTTACCCCTGACATGCAGTACGAGATGTTCAACGAGAAGCCTACCATTATTTTCTGCTTTAACGCTTGTGCTACGCGTCTCCCATCGTGCGGGGCCAGACCTTCGCACGATGGGAGACGCGTAGCACGGCAGCAGCTATTAGACTTGTTCTCGAATAAGAAACGGTTGAAAATCCCAGCTGCTTTTGGGTGTTGAACAACGATTTTTTCTGGACTAAGCCCCTACCAGCTGATTCTTTGAGAAGCCAATACTTCTAGCTCCAAAGACCGCATGGAAATCCACTGATTTCTTATTGAGGAAAAAGTCTATTAGCTAACTGTACACTACCCTACATGGCTGCCCTTAACGGCGCGTAGCCAGCTCCGGTAATAGCCGGTTGATGACGCTGTAGTTAAGGCCGGTCCAGAATTCCGAGCGGGCGAGGTCGATGAAGGTGGCCTCGTCGGCTTCAATAGCCTGGTAATCGTCGGTGGCGAGGTAGTCCTCCACGTCGTTGACGCTGGCGAAGGAGAGCACCGAAACGGCATCGATCGGGTTGCCCTCGGGGTCGGGCTGCTGGGTCGAGCCGATGTTGTGCAGCTGCGCATAGCGGCGCACGTAGGTGTGGGTAGCGGGCTGGGCCATGACCACTGCGGCGTGGTGCTCGAGCAGGCGCTTTTGAAACTCCTCCCGGCTCAGCTCAGGCCGGCGGTAGTGAATTTTGACCAGGCTCAGCGGGTCGCGGTGCTGGGGGCTGGGCAGCAGAATGTACTCACGGGCAATTTCGCGGGTAACCAGGCGAAAAGCCGTTTGCTCATCGGCGATGATGCGCTGGTCGTACTGCGGCTGCTTGAGCACCTTTTGGATGTCGGCTTCGGCGGCGTAGGCAATGTAGGCAAAGCCATCGAAGCGCGGGCGCTGGTAGGGCGGCACTTGGGCGTAGGGGTCGCTCACCAGCTTTTTGTCCGCATCTACCATCGCCTTGTAGGGCGGGCGGAAATACGACGACGGCCCGCCCGCAAAGCGGTGCACCTGGTCGTAGCGCAGCACCGGCTCGTTGTCGGTGCCGGGCTCTTCGTAGGCGAATTTGGGGCCGTGCACCTTGCGCCAGTACTCGTCCCAGCGCTCGTAGGCGAGGTTGGGGTCGGCTTCGAGGGCAATTTCGGCTGGCTCGGCGTCGGGGTTTTCGATGCCTTGGCCGTGCCGGCCCTTGGTCGAGCCGGGGTCCATGGTGCGCGCGGCGCGCGGGGTGTCGTCGGCGCGTGTCAGGAAGGTCGGCGTCACGATGAGCGGCGCGTCGGTAGTCTGGTAGCTGCTACGGGCCGGCGGGCGGTGGCGGTTGTCGGTCAGCTCGTTGTCGGCCGCGGCACTGGGGTGTTGAGAAGGCATGAGCGGGAAGGAAAAGGAAAAGAAAAAGCGGGTAGCCGGCTGGCTACCCGCTTGGATTTCAACTAGCAAACGGCCCTACGGAATGAGCCGGTCGGTGCGGAGCTGCGCGAAGAGGTCAAAAAATGATTCCTCGGTAGGCTGGTAAACGGTAAAGTCCAGCTTACGGCTTTTGGTCATGTCGGTGTTCACTTCCAGCGGCCGGCCCAGGTCCAGGTCGGTGTGCCAGGCCGAAGCCAGGCGGCCCAGGTCGGGCTCGGTGAGCTGGTAGCGGGCCGACAGCGCGCGCCAGCGGTCGGCGTCGCCGGCCATGGCGGCTTCCAGCGGGTGCAGCGTGCCATCGAAGCCGGCGGCCGCAATGCCAAACCACGCGGCTAGCCGCGGCCACAGCCAGCTCCAGCGGAAGTAGTCGCCATTGACAATATTAAACGCTTGGTTGGCTGCTGCTTCGGTAGTGGAGGCCCACACCAACTGCTTGGCGATAATGCGCGCATCGGTCACGTCAGACAAGCCCTTCCACTGCGCCTCTGAGCCCGGCCACTGGAAGGGACGGCCCGTTTCTTTGCAGAGGCTGGCGTACACGGCCAGCGTGGTGCCCATGTTCATGAGGTTGCCTACGGCCTGGCCAATGATGGTGTGCGGGCGGTGGATGCTCCAGGTGTAGCCGTCGCGCGCGGCGGCCGCAAATACCTCATCCTCTTGCGCGTAGTAGAAGTTCTCGATTGCCAGGCGCGGCAATTCTTCCCGGAAAGGAGTGGGTAGGGGCACACCGCCCTTGGCGTACGACTCAAACGGCCCGAGGTAGTGCTTGAGACCCGTGACCAGGGCCACGTGCTGCACCGATTTTTTGGGTGAAAGCGCCGCCAGCACGTTGCGCACTAGGGCGCTGTTGACGCGGATGTTTTCGACCTCCGTATCGTGGCGCATCCAGCTGGTAATGAAGACGTGCGTAGGCGCTACGTCGGCCAGGGCAGCGTCGAGGCTGGCGGGGTCGAGTAGGTTGGCGGCCACTGGGCGCAGGCCGGGCAGGTCGTCTTTGGGCGTGCGCGAGAGGCCGTAGGTAATCCAACCCGTGGCGAGCAGCTCGCGGGCCAGGTTGCTGCCGATGATGCCGCTGGCACCTACTACTAAGGCAATTTTATCCATAACAAAGGAAGAATATAGGCGGGCTGCCGCTTGGGCCGGGGCCTGATTTTGTGGCCTGGGCTAAGCCCAGTAACAGCATGTTTGCCTTGGGCTTGGCGGTAGTCCCACAAAGCTAGGTGCCAGCCCTACCCCCCGCTTTGCACCAATTGCCTCATTATTTGTACCCACTAAACTGGTCGCGGTAGTAGGAGGGCGTTTGGCCCACCAGCTGCTTAAACCAGCGCGAGAAGTGCGCTACGTCGTAGAAACCCAATCGGTAGCCTAACTCACTGATGGGCAATGCTGTACCGGTCAGCAATATTTTGGCTTCGGTAGCTACTTTTTCCTTGAGCAGGTCGGTGGCACTTTTGCCGGTGGCCTGGCGGCACAGGGCGCTCAGGTGCTTGGGCGTGAGGTGCAGCGCCTCGGCGTAGGGCTCCAGCACCAGGGCCGGCTCGGCGGCAGCGAGCCGCGTTTCGGCGAGTTCCAAAAACTGCTGCACCAAGGGGGGTAGGGTATCGGCCAGCCCGGCGGGCTGCCACTGGCGCACATCGGCCAGTAGTAGGCGCAGGTAGAGGCGGGCTTTTTCGAGGTGCAGCGGGTCGATGAGCTGCTCGGCGCTACGCGCTAGGTCAGCAAACTCGGCGGCGGTGCAGGCGTGGTACACAAAGGGCGCGGCGCCGGCCAGCACCGCGTGCAACTGATAACCGGGCAGCAAGCCGGCATTGTAGAAATCGGTCGAGAAGAAACAGTAGAGGCCCGTTTGTGGGCCGGCGTGCAGGTGCCAGCTTAGAGCCGTGCCCGGCTTGACCAGCAGAATAGACTGCGGAGCCACCTCCACCACCTCGTCATTGAGAAAAAATATTCCTCCACCTTGCGCCACCAGCGAAAGCTTGTAGAAGTGGCGGCGGTGCTGCTCCATGTGCTGGCGACAGGTAGCAAACCGGTCTTCACGCCGGTACGCCACCAATTGCACCAGCGCGTCGGTGGGCCCGGGGCCGGCCGCGGGCTCCGCCGCCTGCGGGTAGGCATCGAACTCGAACGTCGGAATGAGGGGCTGTTCCATACGTTGCTCAACTCCGACGGGCCCGGCTAGGTTACGCCCAGCTAGCCGGCCGGTAGTGCAGGGTGACGAGGCCGGGCGGACGTAATCTGACGGCGGGCAGTAGCTTGAATTTTAGCAGTACTGGTTCAACTAGTGCTATTAGGACACTACGGGTGGGTGGACCTTGATCCTAACAGGTGTTAACAAGCCCGCCACCAGCGAACAGCTCCCACAAATCAGAAGCTTCATAACCAATTGATTTACACATCAAATTATTCCAAAAAACGTCCGAATAATGGAGTGTTAACAGTGCCAGCCTCTTACTTGACTGAGCGCTGTTAACGTCAGGGACGACCAGTTCTCGACGGAGCGGCTAACAGCCACGCCAGGGAGCTGCACTACCTGTGGCTGGCCTACGGGCACTTGCTGGCCCCTCTCTTGCGGCATCCAGGTGCGGGGTGCTCCCAGGTTCTCACAGAAGTAGCTCGCGTCCGTTTCCGGTCTTTGTACGTACAAAGACATGGCTTGCTGCACCACCTGCTGTCTACCAGAGGCAGCGCTTTAACGCGTCTGCAGGAGCCGTTGAGGTCCCTATTTACGGTCACTATGTGTTCCGTCGGCGACCCACAGTAGTTCCCACTAAGGAAGCAGGTGCCCCTCTAGACAAGTGCCTATCCGGGCAAGGGTACAGGTGCACAACTACGCAAATGTATACCTGTACAGTTGTCTAGTTGTACAACTACCTAATTGTACAATTGCTTAGTTGTGTAAATAGACAATTAAGTAGCCATTCTGATAACTAACAATTCTGCTACACATCAGAACTTATAACTATCAAAGCTGATGTCTAATAATTAGAATATTCTTGTATAAATAAATGCTGCCATGGAATGCAGTCGAATGGAACCCCCACTTTAGGCCCCTAGGTAGGCCCTAACATCATCCAGCAAGCCATGTCTTTGTGGCCACAAAGGCGGGGGAGCAGTTGACGCAAGCTACTGCTGCACCACCCCAGTAGCGCCTCGGCTGCACCGGCGCTACTGGGGTGGTGCCCGTCGCGGCGGCAGCCCGCACGAGGTGCGCGGGCGCGGTGACTGCTGCTCCTGGCGCGGGCCCAGCGGCGCGGCCCAGGCGGTAGCAAAGACTACCCCGGGGTGGCAACTGGCCAGTCGGCCCGCCCCCGCCAAGGAGAGGTCGGCCGCTGCTCAGACATCCCCGCCCCGGTCGTTAACCGGGCTGGTAGCTGGCGCCGCGGGTCAGGTTGGGTCGGCCGGTAACGGGACGGTGGCGCGGTCGAGCAGGCGCTGGACTTGCTTTTGGGAGAAGGCCCCTCCCCTACGCGCCGTAAAGCCCAGCGCATTCAGCTCCCCCGCGATGCGCTCACAGCTCAGCCCCTGCGCCCGCCGCGCCAGAATCAACGCCGTTGCCTGTCGGATGCCCCCATGCTCGCGCGCATTGCGCTGCCGAGCCTCCAGCCCCAGCTGCCGGGCATCTTCAGTGAGGTTAGCCGGGGTACCCAGCTGGGCACCCCGCGCCTTCTTAGCTTTCAACGCATCCTTGGTACGCTGGGAGATAGTCTCGCGCTCGTGTTGAGCGATGACAGCGAAGAGGCCCACAGTGAGGGTATTGGCGTCGGGCATGTCGCAGCAGGCAAACTGCACCCCCGAGTCACGCAGGGCCAGGATAAACCCTGCATTGCGCGAGAGCCGATCCAACTTGGCAATTAACAGCACTCCACCAGCCGCCCGCGCCGCAGCGATGGCCGCCAGCAGTTGGGGCCGCTGGTTCTTCTTGCCACTCTCCACTTCCACGTACTCCCCTACCGGGGTCTCGCCTTTTAAGAAATTAAAGACGGCCGCTCGCTGCGCCTCCAGGCCGAGGCCGGAGTTGCCTTGCTTTTGGGTGGAGACGCGGTAGTAGGCGAAGTAGGCGGGCACGGGGTGAAAAGAGCTGTTTAGGCAAACTTACGCTGGAAAGACATTTTCTAAACGCTCGTTTAACAAATGACTATACCTCCTATCTTTACCGTACTTCTCGTCTAACTGGCCTTTTGTACTAGCCTTTTGTACCATGCCCCCGCTACGGACTTACACTCCTTATTATCGGGTCTCTACCCAAAAGCAGGGAACCTCCGGTTTAGGGCTCGAAGCCCAGCAGGCCGCGGTGCGAGCCTTCGTCCAAGACTCGGCCCAGTTGGTCGGAGAGTTTGTCGAAGTAGAGAGCGGCAAGAAGAACCAGCGACCACAGTTGCTCGCCGCCATCGCCGAGGCCCGGCGGGTAGGGAGCACGTTGCTCATCGCCAAACTCGACCGTCTCTCGCGCAATGCGGGGTTCATCTTTGCCCTGCGTGATTCCGGTGTCGACTTTGTATGCTGTGACATGCCCGATGCCAATACGCTTACCGTGGGACTGTTTGCGGTGTTGGCCCAACACGAGCGCGAGACCATCTCCCAGCGCACCAAGGATGCCCTCCAGGCCAAGAAGGCGCGGGGGGCGCAGCTGGGTACGCCGGCCAACCTGACGGACGCAGCTCGGCAACAAAGTCTGTTGGTGCGGCGCCAGCAACTCGACCAGCATGCGGGTTTGCGCCAGGCAGCGGCGTTTATCACATCGCGGCGGGCGCAGGGGGTGAGCTTTCGTCAGTTGGCGGGGGAGTTGAATGCGCTCGGCTTTACCGCCCCGCGTGGCGGGACATTCAATCAAAAGCAAGTCCAACGGCTGTATGAACGCCTACCAGCAGTGCAGACAGAAACGAGCGCGAATAAGCTCTATGTATAGTTAAGAAACAGCTTAGTAACACCTGTGAGAAATAACAGGTAGTTTATCAATACTATTTATTCCTGTTTCCAACCACTCAGCTCTACAAAATCAGCCTCCTTGTTGAGTACGCAGGCTTTTTAAAGGATGCCTCAGTACGTAGGTGACTAATTCAAAGTCTGTAGTAACGCTAAAACCGCCTGAGCTACCGCCTCAGGCGCCTCCCGGTGCGGAAAATGACCCACCTTCTCCAGCACCAGCCGCCGGTAGCCCGCGGTGAAATACTGGTCGAGCCCGGCTGACTCCTGGGGTCCGTCGCAGGTGTCAGCGGCGCCCTGAATCATGAGAGTAGGAACGGTTAGGCTTTCTGTGTCGTGCAGGCGTTGTTGCAGCTCGTCGTAACGGGGGTCGGTAGCTTCGCCGGGCAGCCAGCGCGAGCGGTAGGCGTTCAGCGTTACAGCGGTCCAGTCGGGCTCGCTAAAGGGGGCCGCGGCTGCCACAAATGCAGCTTCGGTGAACCAGCCGGGTGGGCTCCAGGTGTCCCACATGGTGCGGGCAAAGCTGACGGGGTCTTGGCGCACGGCCGCAGCCCCCGCCTCGGTGCACATAAACCACTGGTACCAAAACAAGCGCGACTGGGCAAAATCGGGCACCGTGAAGCGCCCCCGCGGCTGATACGCCAGGGCCAGCGCTGCAACGGCCGTTATGCGCTCCGGAAACAGCGCGGCCAGCGTGTAGGCTGCGCGGGCGCCCCAATCGTGCCCTACCACCGCTACCTGGTTTAGCTGCAAGGCATCGAGCAGGTCGATGGCATCTTGTGCCAGCGCCACGCCGGGCGCTACCCGAGGAGTGTCCGGCGTCAAAAATAGGGTGGGAGCCGTGCCCCGCAGGGCCGGAACAAGGGTGCGGTAGCCCGCCGCTTGCAGGCGCTGGGCCACCGCCGCCCAGCCGCGGGGCGCGTCGGGCCATCCGTGCAGGAGCAGCACGGGCGGCCCATCGGCGGGGCCACCTACTTCGTAGGCGATGTCAAGCATCTTGGTGCGAATGGTAGGCATAAGTAACAGGGTAGGCTGCGGGTACCCGCCCGCTGCGACGCTGAGAGGAGCGGCCGGTCTTTTCGGATTCTCCTACTGGCAGCGGCGCCCCTAGGTTGGGAAACGGAGGCCCACTGGTAGCCGGTCACAGTGCTCTTCGTCCTTGATGAGCGCCCGCGGGGTTCTCTCCGGCCGGCTTAGTTCAGGAACTGGGCCCTGTACTCGCGCGGTGCCTCGCCAAACGAGCAGTGCAACAGCTGCTGGCCTGTGAGCAAACATAGCTGCGGATGCTGGGGTGGCGGGTAGCCGCAATCGCGGTGAAACTCGCTGATGCGCTTGAAATGTCGCATGGCTAGGGCACTTACTGAGGCTGGTGGTCAGTACCCGGGAAATATGTCGCCTTCAGGTATTCTCGCAGCGAAGTGGGCTTGCGGCCTAGCAGCCGCTCCACGGTATCATCCGTGCCCGCCAGCAGGCCGTGCTGGGCGGCGGCACCCCACTGGGCGAAGAAGTTAGCGACGGGTTCGGGGAAGCCGGCGGCTACTTTCTGCGCGACGTAGGGCGCTGGCTCGCTGCTTTGGTACGCGATGGGCCGTCCCGCTAAGGCGGAGAATTCCCGGGCGATGTCCTGAAAGGAATAGGCTTCGCTCCCAGTCAGCGTATACGCTTGGTTGTCATGCCCTTCGCTAGTCAACAGGGCGGCCGTGGCGGCGGCCAGCTCGGTCCGCTTCACGAAGGCTATCTGGCCGTCGCCGGCCGGGACCCGGATCTCCGCTGCCGGCACTTCGGTCCCTATCAGGTAGCCTAGTCCTTCGAAATAATAGCCGTTTTGCAGGATGGTGTAGACGAGTCCCGACGCCTTGAGGTGGGCTTCGGTGGCCAGGTCGCTTTCCGTGACCTGCGGCATCACAAAGTCCGAGCTACGCTGGATGCTGGTGTAGAACAGGTGTTTCACCCCGGCTTGCTTGGCGGCGTCGATGACGTTGCTGTGCTGGCGTACCCGATCGGTAAAGGCCACAGCGGAAACCAGTAGCACCTTCTCGACGCCCCGAAAGGCGTGCACCAGGGCGGGGTAATCGAAGTAGTCCGCTTGCCGCACGTCAACGCCCCGCTGCACGAGGTCGGTGGCTTTACGGGCATCGCGCACGAGGGCGGCCAGTTCTGTGGCCGGAGTGAAGGTGAGCAAGCATTCGAGGGTTTCGTGGCCTAAGCCACCGGTGGCGCCCGTTACTAAAATCATGGTAAATAGAAAGTAAGAACCACGACTGCGTGGTCGGCAAGAGGGGGCTGGAGAAGAGGCAGGGCTCCCACAAACAGCTACCAAGCGGGATAAGCCGCGCGTATATTTGCTTGTGATTTGCAAGTGCAAAGATGCGGCATATAACTTGCAGTTTGCAAGTAAAAATACATCTTTTTATGAAAGAGATAAAACAGCGTTCTACTTGCCCTATCAGCACGTCGCTCGACGTGTTAGGGGACAAATGGACCCTGCTGATTCTGCGGGATATGGTGTTCGCGGGCAAGACTACCTATGGGCAATTCCTGCAGTCGGCCGAAAAAATGGCGACCAACATTTTGGCCGACCGCCTAGCCCTTCTTGAGGCGCAGGGCCTCTTAACCAAGGCCGTGGCCGCCGATAAGAAATCCAAGTTCACGTACCGCCTGACGGAAAAAGGGGTGGCGACGGTCCCCCTTCTGGTCGAGCTCATTCGGTGGGGCGCCACGCAGTGTTCCACTCTCGTTGACCCTAGCCTACTGGCCGAACTCGCGCGTGGGAAAGACGCAGCCGTAGAGAAATACCAGCAGCTCGCCCGCAAAAAGGCTCTAGCCTGAACAAGCAGTGTCGGGAAGCAGGTGCACGCTAACGACCTGGCCCGGTGATTATCTGCCCACTACCAGGGCCTCACCTGTTTAGGCAAGTATGCTATTTTGCAAGATGTCCCAGAACGCCCGTGGCTGTTGCAAAAGTCAGATGGACGCTTTATTACGAGTCTATCTGCAGTTCGTAAACTGGCTGAAAGGCTACTTTCAGTGGGTCTTTACACAAGCACTTAGTGCTTGCTGAGCGAGCGAAGGACTTTTGCAACAGCCACGCCCGTTATGTTAACCAACTGTGCTTAGAATCTGAGAAAGGCTAAGAGGCTGGTTTAATAGCTAAAGCTACATCTACCTCCACCGTTGTAACAAGTACTGCTAGCTGCTCATTTTCCAATTGCAACAGTAGCTGGTCACGTATTTGGCCATCCTTTGTATCCCAGATATACACATGGTAAGGACCTGGCCGCAGGCCAGGCAGCAAAAGCTCTACGGCGAGCGCTGCCAGCGGCCGGTGGCGGCCTGCACGAGTAGTCAACGCTTCAGGACGTACGAGCCAAATCACGGCTTGGTACCCGTCCCCGCACGCCACGCATCGGACGGCGGCAGTGGATAAGTGCACCTGCCCTGTCAGGTTGTGCCGCTGAAACTGGGCCCACTTCAGCAGCTCCACAAAGCCCGCTAGGCTCCGCTGAGCTGCCCGCATGCCGTGCGTGAGCACATGCGGATAGCGATAAGGCCAGCGTAAGCCCCCTCCTACCCCACCAGCGGCCAAGTGCGCCCACTGCATACAGTGGAAGTATTCGTCGTCAAACGCCTCGGGTAGCTGCCGACCGCTTTTGAACGTGTCAAGGGGCCCATGCTCGCTATCGAAGAATGGACGGTTAGTAGGCAACTGCGTAAGCACTTGGCGTATGAGTTCGGCAGTATGCAAGGCAGGGTCCAACGCATTCTGAGGCCGGCTAATAGTAGCGGCGTCGTAGAAATGCGAGGTAGCAAAGTCTAAATCAGGGTGGCTGAACACGAGGTCGCCTAAACCTGGATGTGCTTTCAAGATGGGCCCAAACACGGATACGGTTTGCAGGTGCGCACGCCCAAAACAGCGAGTTTCTACCGTGCGCAGATGCTGGCTCATGTCGTGAATGAAATCTGCTAACCCAGCGGCGTGATGGTCCGCTTTGGCCGGCGGTAGCTCATTCCATAAATCCCAGGCAAAGAGGACGCCAGAGCCACCCCAGCGTTCGGCGGCGAAGGATAGGCGGTTTTTAATCGCCGCGCGCATCTGAGGGCAGCGCAGCCACTGGGCACGGGTGGTTCCCGGCCCGCCCTGTGCCTGTTGGTACGGATGGTGGCGCCAACGCCGCCCCATCCAGTAAGTATCGAACGGCGTGAGCAGCACTCGCAGCCCATATTTCGCGCAGAGTACGAATAGGTCGTCCCACAGGCGTACCATATGGGGCTGAAACCGGCCTACCGGTCGCTCTAAGTAACGATGTTCCGTCTGGCAGTACTCTAGCATCAATCGCAAGCAAGTAACGCCGTGGGCGGCAAGCCAGGTCAGGTGACTCTCAACGGCCACTAAATCACGGCGCTGGAACAATCCCGCTAGGTCAGGCCAGGTTATAGCGTCGTTCTGACCAATAGGCGTCCATGGCTGACCGTTCTCAGTCAGAAAGTAAGGAGCTGCAGGCGCAACTGTAATCCAAGGCAGCGTAGGTACTTCACTCATCAAAAAGCGACACGAATAAAGCTAATAAATGGTAAAAAATTAACACAACAGTACTTCAACACAACTTATTGCTGAACAGCATTATAATCTAGTACATTTTAGTATTAAGCTGTATTAGCAAATCCGCTTAATACTAAAATGTACTTCAATATTTTACATGGTAATTCCTCTTAGTCAGCTAGCAGCATGTGGTCAGGTAGCAACCGCACACCCCCTTTTTGTAGTCGTGTCACCCCCTTTTTGTAGTCGCATCTGACGTCCATCAATCATTGAAAACCCTATCAATTACATTGAAACGCAGTTTTTCTAATAATGCGACTACAAAAAGGGGGTGTGCCGCCCCTAGTGATAAGCTACTCAACATACTGTGGCTCTTCCCCAAAGTCTTAAATTCAAAAACTACGAAAATAAACTAGCTGTTTATTTTCTTTATAAACTTACTAGTTTACGGGTGCCATAACGCTTTGATTTACAAATAGCTGCAAGGCCATACGACTACAAAAAGGGGGCGACACGACTACAAAAAGGGGGCGACACGACTACAAAAAGGGGGCGACACGACTACAAAAAGGGGGTGAAGTAGAGTAAATGCGACTACAAAAAGGGGGCCATACGACTACTGAATAAAAATTTTGTAGTCGTATGAGTTTTTCGTAAATATCTTTGGCTATTCTCATCAGCAGTCAAGCTTTACCGTGGATAATACCCCGACAACCGCTGCCAATCCGCTAGTTGTGCAGCACAATGCGCTAGTCAACGCCAAGTTTGACTTGAATACTCATGAGGCCCGCTTGTTTCTTGCGCTGCTGGCGCGGCTACAACGTACCGACACTGCCTTTAGCAAGTGTCAGTTGCTAGTGCGTGAGATTGTGCCTAGTACAGGCAGCAATAACGTGTATGACCAGGTGCGGCGAATGTTAAAAGACTTCGCTAGCCGTACGCTCACTATCGAAAAGCTTAGCTCCGATGGCCGGCCACTAAAGAAACCCAGCTTCACAGTCATTCCCCTGCTTGCTTATGCCACTTACCTAGAGGGGGAGGGCATGATTGAGGCTCAATTTAATGACCTGCTTCTCCCCTACCTGCTGGAGCTACGTGATAATTTTACTAAGGCCCAGCTAACCGAGTTGCTGAAGCTAAAGAGCGCCAACTCCTACCGCATCTACTGGCTATTGCGCGAATACGCAGCTTTTGGAAAGCGCACTATCCGCTTGGATGAGCTAAAAGCTATTTTGGGGCTGGACCAGGAGTATGACCGGTTCAACAATTTCCGTGCACGGATACTCGACAGAGCCCAGGCCGAGCTAGCGGCTACCGACCTGCCTTTTACCTACGAAGCGATTAAGCAAGGGCGAGAAGTGACAGAGATAAAGTTTTCATTTAAACCAGTCACAGCAAATCAGGCCGTCGTGGCTCCCAGTAGTGGCTACAGCGAATGGGAAGCCGCAGTGATAGCGGCTGGCGTATCCGCTGCCAGTCTGCCGCTTATTCAAGCTCGCTTAACGGCCGGCGACTATGACCTCGGCTATGTGCGCTACGTCCTTGATACTGTGAAAAGTCAGGTGCTGACGGGAAAAATTAAGAAAGAAGGCGGCGCTGTATTCAAAGCACTGACTGATGGCTACCTGCTTCCAGACTACCAGCAAAAGCTGACTGCTACCGTCAGCAAGAAGAAACCCAATTCCTCTGCAAGCCTTCAACGCAAAAAGCTTCTTAGTGAGCTTGAAGACGCGCATAATAGCCTACGCTTTATTCAAACAGCTGTCATTTACAATGATGACACTAGAATAGTAGCCTTGGCTGAAGTGCAAGCGAAAATTAATAATCTTGAGAAGCAGATGGCCTCTCTATAGCGCAAATATCTTACTGATATTGAAGATACAAGCTATAATTATTCACAAACAATTTACACCTTATTTCACACCTCTTAATGAGTTTAAAATAAGGTGTAAATTGTTTGTAATATTAGGTTATGAACTACACCCGATTACAGGTGCTAAACTGCACCTATTTTGTACTTCTTTTGCTCTCGCTCTAGTTTCTCCGCAATGGCTTCCAGCAGCCAGTCCTGCGTTGATATGCCAAGCTTCGGGCTAGTTGGTTTTCGGGGCCGCTTAGCCCGCACCTCGTCAATACTTTCTAGAGTGTTTGCCGTGATTTTAATGTTAAAATTTTTGACTTGAACTACATCCGGATGACTTGATGCTACTGATGAGCTTCCTCGGTTGATGATAGCATCTATTTTCTTTTCGTCCAGCTTACTGCGGTTAGAAGACTCTGGTAGGCTAGCCGCAGGTTTACGAGGAGGGGGCGAGACAGCCATATTATTTACTTGCTAGCGTGAGTAATATGTTGGAACAATGCATGCAGTTCTGTTATTGCTTTCTCATCAGGAGGCAGCGCTTCAAAAACTGATAGCCCTTTACTAGCAGCAGTCGCAAATGCCTTGCGGTTGACTACAGGAAAATCCACGTAATTCAATTCTGCATTCTCGCGTAATACTTCCGTGGCTTCCCCATTGTCCTGGCCACGGGTGTCAGCTTTGTTTAGAAAAGAATAGATTTTCAAAGGCGTAAGACGCCCTGGCTGCACCTCATTTAGTAGAGCCAAGACCTTGGACAAAGTCCAGATTTCGTAGCTTCTGGGAGCGAAGGGCAGCAGATACACATCAGATACAAACAGGGCAGCTCGCTGGCTAGCCGTATCCCGCCCGCCGGTATCAATTACAATGTGGTCGTACTTGGGGCGGAGCTGCTCAATTTGGCGGCGCACTGCCCCCCCCGTCAGCTGCACTAAGGTGTAGCCTAAGGCGCCTTTGTGCGTTTCGTCACGCCAGGCAGTAAAGTCAGATGCCGACTCCTGCTCATCAGCATCAACCAAGAGGACATCTGCCCCTTGCTTTGAAAGCCAGACAGCTAAGTTGGTTGAAATAGTTGTTTTTCCAGTGCCTCCCTTAATTCCGCCTACAGTGAAAATCATGGTTTTAGGTTGTGATTTAGGGTGCAAATTTAGGTGTAAAATAGCAACTAAAAAAACACCTGATAACAAGTGCGATAGAGCACCTATTATCAGGTGTTTTTTGGAGGGGTAGGAGTTAGGGCGGCAGCTGTTATTTACTGTGCTTGCACACTCCCCAAAAAAAATCACGCACCAATCCAAAGACCTCAGGTAATAGATAAGCCCATATGACTACCGCCGCCGCTATGATAAGCAGAGAGCATAGGACGCCAACCCAATTGACCGTTGTCAGTACTAAAGGCATGTTTCGCAGAAGTTAAGAATCACTTTCTATGCTCTGAAAAGGCTCCTAAAAACACCGGTTTTTAGGAGCCTTTTTACCTAAGTGTTTCGAACGCCTCTCGGCCTACAGTGTTCGGTCCTAGCTAGGATGCAACTGCTCGTAGTTAAGGCGCTACTTTAGCCCTCACCTTGTAGCTAAGCCGGCTTTGAGCCGGCATCCAGAATGCGTATTCCCTTTCTCCTTAGCTGCCTGCTCGGACTAGCTGCCTCTTTCGCAACCCTGCCCAGTAGGGCCCAAGCCGACTTTACGCCGGCCTGGAGCAAGGGCGTGGTGTGGTACCAGATTTTCCCCGAGCGCTTCCGCAACGGCGACCCGCACAACGACCCGAAGGCCAGTGACCAGCGCGGGGCCTATCCGTTCAATGACTCGTCGACGTTCCAGATTCATCCGTGGGGCAGTGACTGGTACGCGCTGCAACCCTACGAGCAGCAGAATGGCCAGCCTGTGGGCTACAACATTCAGCGCCGCCGCTACGGGGGTGACTTGCAGGGCATTCTTGACAAGCTCGACTACTTGCAGCAGCTCGGCGTGAATGCGCTCTACCTAACGCCTATTTTCTGGTCCCCGTCCTCGCACAAGTACGACGCGCTGTGCTACCACCACGTGGACCCCACCTTCGGCCCCGACCCCGAAGGCGATAAGCAACTGATAGCCACCGAAAACCCGCTAAAGCCCGAAAGCTGGGTGTGGACCAAGGCCGACTTGCTGGCCCTCCAGCTCATTGACGAGGTGCACAAGCGCCGGATGCATATCATCTTCGACGGCGTGTTCAACCACCTGGGCGCGCGCAGCTTTGCCTTTCAGGATGTAGAAAAGAACCAGCAGGCCTCGCCCTACGCCGATTGGTTTATCGTGAAAAGCTGGCGCGATACGGCCAAGGGGACCAAATTTGCCTACAGCGGCTGGTTTGGGGTCAAGACTCTGCCCGAGTTCAAGGAAGACAGCACGGGCCTAGTGGCTGGCCCCAAGCAGTATATCTTCAACGCCACGCAGCGCTGGATGAACCCCATGAACAAGGGCGCGGCCCACGGCATCGACGGTTGGCGCCTCGACGTGGCCTACGATGTGGGCCACCCATTTTGGAAAAGCTGGCGCCAGTGGGTGCGCCAGCTTAACCCGCAGGCCTACCTCACGGCCGAACTAGTCTACCCCATTGACCAAACCAAGCCCTACCTGCGCGGCGACGAGTTCGACGCCACCATGAACTACAACTTTGCCTTCGCCGTGCACGACTTTTTCGTGCAGGAAAAGACGGCCGCCACGGTCACGCAGTTTGACGAGCGCCTGCGGAAACTGCGCGAGGCGTTCGGCCCAAATGTGGCCCTGAACATGATGAACCTGGTGGACAGCCACGACGCAACGCGTATCGCGAGCGCCGTGGCTAATCCTGACGGCAAAAAAATGGCCGACTGGGGCGCCTACTTCAACTGGAGCCAGAAGAGCAACAACCCCAGCTACAACGCCCGCAAGCCCACGGCCGCGCAGCGGCAAAAGCAGAAGTTGATTGCTGCCTTCCAGGTGCTGTACCTGGGCTCGCCCATGTTCTTTTACGGCGACGAGGCGGGCCTGTGGGGCAGCAACGACCCCGACTGCCGCAAGCCCATGCTGTGGGCTGGACAGGCCTACACGCCCGAAACGCATAACCCTGACCAGAGCCTGCACCCGGCCGACGCGGTCGCCTTCGACCCCGACCTATTTGCGTGGTATCAGAAGTTCATCGGCCTGCGCCAGCGTTCGGCAGCCCTGCGGCTGGGCAGCTTCACCACCGTGGCTACCGACGATGCCCGTCAGCTCTATGCCTTCCGCCGCACCCTAGGTCGCGAGGACGTGCTGGTAGTATTGAACCGCGGGAACCAGCTGGCTACGTTTACCCACGCCGTGCTAGCTAGCCGCCAGTACCGAGATGCCTTTACCGGCGCAACCGTGCCGAAGCTGACCGTAGCTGCCCACAACGTAGTGGTGCTACGCGCGCAATAAGGTTGCTTTTTCTACTAGTGCGAGCTGCTACACCAAGCCTTATTACCTGCGCGCTTCTTTCGCAGCCCTTCTTTTCCCGCTTAGTCATGCTGAAGTCCCTGTTGCCCGTCCGTCGCATTACGCGTTACCTGCTGGGAGCCAGCTTACTGCTCGGTGGCTCGGCCTTAGGGGCGAGGCCGCCACGCGCGATTACTGCCGCCGCGCCGGCACCGAATACCTTAACGGCGGCCGAGCGGCGCCAGGGTTGGCGCTTGCTATTCGACGGGCAAACGGCAGCTGGCTGGCGCAGCGCCAAGGGGCCAGCTTTTCCCACCCACGGCTGGCAGATAGCGCAGGGGGAACTGACTACGCTCGCGGCCGACGGCAAAGAATCAGCCAACGGCGGGGACATTATCACGGCGGCCCAATACCGGGCTTTCGACTTCTCCTTCGAGTTTCAACTCACGCCCGGCGCCAACAGCGGGATTATTTACTTCGTGACGCTCGCCGAACAAACCTCGGGCTCCCCCATTGGCCTGGAGTACCAACTGCTCGATGATGCCCGGCATCCGGACGCTAAGCTCGGCACGAATGGTGACCGCACCCTGGCCTCGCTCTACGACCTGATTCCGGCCGTTAAGCCCGCGGCCTGCCAGCGGCCCATTGGCGCCTGGAACGTCGGGCGGGTGGTAGTCTATCCCACTAATCACGTCGAACACTACTTGAATGGCGTAAAAGTATTAGAATACGATCGTGGTTCCCCAGCCTTTACAGCCCTTGTGGCCGGCAGCAAATACCACATTTGGCCGCACTTTGGCGAAGCTCCCGCCGGGCACCTGCTGCTACAAGACCATGGCAACCGAGTCTCGTTCCGCAGTTTGAAAATCAAAGAGCTACAGTAGACTCGTCGTAGCTGGCCCCCTTCTCACTTTTAGAGCGGGCGAAAACAGCTTCTTCTTATGGAAGAACTGCCGCTACTACTTAGTAAGACCTATTTGAGCCGGTACCTTAGCGCCCCGAAAAATCCGCGTTTTTCGGGGCGCTAGGGTACTCGCATAACTAGTCCAAAATATGAGCGTGGCTGTTGCAGAACTATGTTGCTTACTCGACAAGTACTTGCGGCTAGGACAAAGACCTGCTGAAAACCGCCTTTTTGTTAGTTTGCAGGCCCAGTTCAGTCGCTTATGGCCTGACAATAACACCTTGAGTGAGTTCTGCAACAGCCACGAGCGTTTGTTGGAGGGGTAAGCCACTCGCACAGCTCTTGTTAGCAAAAGCAGCTTTCCCACTTCAGGGTAGATTCTGGTATTCCCCCCATAGCCTTCCGTTCAGCAGCTACTAGTAGTGGCAAAAATACTCTCCGGTTAGCTGGTCCCATTGCGCCTGAATAGAATCCACCGCCGCGGGAGTAGCTCCGTAGTAGAGGTAGTGGATGGCCGCCAAATCTTTCTCCAAGGTCTGGTAGTGGTCTGGGGGAACATTAAACTGCTGCTCGTCTACCTGGCCGATGTACGGGGGGGATACATACAAACTACTCCCGTTTACTAGGCGCACCCGCAGCAAGGTGCGGAACGGCCCGCGGTATTTGGTCAGCAGCACGACCATCCCCTGACGCGGGTGCAGCTTGAGGGCCCAGCGGCCGTTTCCACAGAAATCGTATCCCTTGCTCTCGATAGGGCGCCAGTGCCCACTCCTGTCCCGCGCTTCCTGAATGGCAAACACCCAGGAGTCCTTGCCCAGCAGTAGCTTGGTACGGGGCGTGGCGTTGAGCACATAGACGGGGTACACGAGCCGCGCCGGAAAGCGGGGGTCGGCGGCGGGCAGCCCCGGCCGCCGATAGGCAAGCGCCCGGCCGTAGTCCGCTAGTACCTCCAGCCCGTCCGTGCCCAGGGCAGTGCTGTCGCGCGAAGCGATGGTCGCGGCATACTCCCGGATATAGTCGCTTTCGGGCGTGCTAGTCGGCGCTGTACTCGCCTGCGCGAAGCTAAACCGGCCGGCAACCGGCGGGAATACTGGCTGCACGTAAGTAGCCTGCGCCGGCAGTGGGAGCGTAGCAGCAGACGCCAGTTGCGGCAGTGGGGGAGGGGTAAAAGCTGATTCGGTCGGCGGGTGGCAGCCACAGAGCAGTAGCAGCAAGCCCCACGCGTAAGCAGGCGAACAGCGTAGGATCACGAGTTCCTAAAGGGATTACCTTTCTGGTCAATACGCTGTTTGAACGCAGCGACTATACTGGGAGCCGACTGCCCTATTTCTTGCAACTCGCCACTTGTAAGCAGGCCCAAGCCAGCTTGTAGCCACAGCTTATAGCCTTCCGCGTATTCAGCAAAGGATCGCGAACGATCAAGTTCTGGCCCATTTTGCGCTACCTCATTCAGCGCCATCATGGCACCACTTGCCCTCACTGGGTCGCCAATGATTCTACATAGCGTTGGGTAAACTTCGGCTTCGGTCATCACGTGCAAAACTACTGTGGCTGTTGCAGAACTCAGCGGACCGCCTTTGCAGGAGGGCTCGACCACTCGAACAACGCTAGAAAAGCAGTTAAAGCCGGCTTTTAACCGGGCTTAACTGCCCATTTACGCTGTTGCTGTGCTGGCTAGCGAGTTCTGCAACAGCCACGAACCTCTCAAAACGTGACAAGCGAGAACTATCTACCCTGCTTGTCTTTCCCTATGGAGTCACTTGACCCACACAACCGTGATATACTCGCGTCTAATATCCTGTTTGGAGCCTTGCTATTCGCCTTGGTTATAACCGTTGTCCGTTCGCCGGCCTTATTTCAACAGCCACTGACCGCCGGGGCGATTCTGCTCTCCTACACCCTCTATGGGGGCTTATTCTATGCTATCCGGCTTGGGAAGCGGTGGGCAAAAATGCTCTTATAGTAGGGGTGATGCTGAACGTAGTCTACAGTTTGGCTTATTATGAGGACACCATTCAGCTGCTAAACAAAGGCTTCTGGCTGACGGTCAATTATGTGATAACCATCGCTTCGCGGGTGCTGGCGTTTATCATGCTGGTGAAATCGCCGCTGCCAGAGCCAGTCGAAGAAGAAGTAGAACCGCCAGCCAATTAAACACGCTTTTAGGTGACCGGCTGCTTACGGTTTGCTACACCCCAGCCTAAGAACACTTGGCGTTGAATAGCCTGCTTCTGCTTCAGTTAAGTAACCGTTCAGCAAACGCGTTTCAAGAGGCGTGTGCTGAACTTGGGAGCTTCAAAAAACGGTCTACGAAAACGGTTCTGAAAAACGTAGTTTTTAGAGCTGAAGTGGCATTCTATCGAATAGCCTAGGATACGAGCCTTTTTTGGAGGGTGCGAATAAGGGGTCTCAGCAACTGACTACTCAGAAAAACGAGAGTTCTACTTAAACCGCACCAAAAAAGAAACGAACGTGAGCGAATCAGCCGGTATGTGCGGGTCGCGCCGGAACGCGACTTCGTGCTGCACGTAGCGTACTAGGGCCGAGTACAGGGGCCAGTCCTGGGGCCGGGCGTTAGTGGCTAGCGATGACGCCAAGTAGGTGGTCGTGGTTGTGTGACCTGCGGTGGTCAGGCTCGTGGCTAGCACCTGCTCCAGGCGGCAGGCCCCATTGGGAGAGATGGCTACGCGCACGCCGGCATAGCCTGTGACACCGCGCCGTTGCCACGACCGGGGGAGGTTGGCATGGGGCCGGTGACGCACCAAGGCAAAGGGCTGGTCGGGAAAAAAGCAGACCAAGCATGCACTGTCTACTGGCTCGAGCCCCTGGCCATGGCTAGGCAGCGCCAGACCCTAGGCAAATAGCGCTAGGGCGGAGCGGACGAGCAACGAAACGAGCGAAGAGGAAGACATGGCCCGAAAGTACACGGGTTGCTCACGTCACGCACCTCGAAACGCCTCATCCCTCATTCAGCAGTACAACAAAACGGCCCACTAGATAAACAAGCGAAAAGCGTATTTTTAGGCCGAATTGCTACCTTCTCTGCCCTTTAGCGGACCCTGCCTGTTTTCCTAGTGCTACTTACTGGGCCGACGGGTACCAGTTGCGCAGCCGCACGTCGATTTTCTTGTTAGCCGCGTTCACCGTTTTCTTAAAGGCGGCCACGTCGCTCAGCCCGTTCTGGCCGCGGTAGTGGTAGGGGTACACAATGCCCGGCTTGAAGGCCAGTACCCCTTGCGCGGCCTGGTTCACGTCCATGGTATAGGGCAGGTTCATGCACACGAAGGCCACGTCGATGTGCTGCAAGGCGCGCATTTCGGGAATGTCTTCGGTGTCGCCGGAGAGGTAGACATGTTTGCCGCCCAGGGTTAGTACGTAGCCGTTACCCCGTCCTTTGGTATGGGGTGCGTCGGCGGCGGCGGGCAGGTTGTACATCGGGATGGCCGATACACTCAGGCCTAGCGTGTCGAGCTGCTGGCCGTTGCGCAGGATGCGAACCTGCGACTTGTACTCAGCGGGCAGCTTCTCGGCCACGGCTTGGGGCACTATCAGCAAGGCCTTGCCCACGTAGAGGCCGGCCAGCGTCTTGGGATCGAGGTGGTCGCCGTGGATGTCGGTGATCAGGATAAGATCGGGTGCGGCTAGCGCGGTGTAGCCCGCGGCTCCGCCGTAGGGGTCCACGTAGATGGTCTTGCCACTCCAGGTAAACACCACACTGCCGTGGGTGATGGGCTGCACCGTGAGGGGGCCTTTACTGGTCGGAATCTGGTCAGCGGCCGCGCGCGACGTGGTGGCGGCGGTGGGGGTAGTTTGAGCCGTGGCTTGCAGGGCAAAAACTGCCAGCGCGGCTGTGAGGAGGATAGCTTTCATCAGGTGTCTGCTGATTGAGGAAGGGGTAGAAACGGATTTTTCTAGTAGCTGAGCGGGCTAGACGCCTCGAAAACCGGGACCATAACCTACCTGCTCCGCACAAGTTCGGGCTCAGCTTCTTTTGACGAGTGTAGGCGCTGGGCAAGCGCTGTTTTCAAGCGAGCAGGAGCGTTCTGCAATCCCCGTAGTTATTTTCTTCCTTATGCTACCCATCCGGTCTGCGGTAGGCTGGCAAGCAAGGCGAAAGCAGTAGAGGCTCAGAAAGTACCGCCTAGCGCGCGCACCTGCCGAACCCACTTCTTGACCCACCTAAAACAGTCTTTTCAGCTGGTGGCTGGGGTAGGGGAGGGGGTATCAATATGGTGCAGTGGCTGTTGCAGAACGCTCGGGCCAGCTCGGCAGCAGCATAAACCCGCTGCTAAACACGGGTAAATTAGGTTGCCATCGGGGTCGCGGAAGAGCAGCGAACGATTACCCCAAGGCATGGTTGTGGGGGCCTGTACCAACGCTTCGCCTAGCAAAGTGGCCAGGCGCTGGTACTCGGCATCGACATCGGCCACTCGAAATTCCAGGATGGCCGTGCGGTTGGCGGCGGGGCTGGCCACGTGCTCCCCGCCAAAGGGGGCCAGGGTGCTGGCGTCGCCGATGGCCAGCGTCGCCCCGCGGGTGCGCAACTCGCCAAAGCTGGGCGTAGCGCGCGTAACGGACTGCCCACTGATTTTCTCGTAGAAGCCAACTAGGCGTTCAAAATCAGCCGTGATAAGACGAACAGAGGTGAAGTTCATGGGATAGGGGGGCAAAAGTGCGTGGATGCTACAAAGAGCGGCACGCGCACTGACAACCCTATGGCAGTCCTCGGCAACCCAGCGAAAAGATTAACCTGCGGAGGGTATGTTCAGGCGGGCTAGGTACTCGGCCAGGGAGAGTGGGGCCGGGTTGGTGAACGGCTGGGTAGTCGCCGTCAGCCGGTGCATGCGCGCTATCCGGAACTCGCGGTAGCCCCCCCGCAACTGGCACCAGCCCACCAGTTGCCAGGCGAAGTTGTAGAATACTAGTCCAATGGGTTCGATTCGGCGTTGGGTACGTGCGCCCGCTTTGTCCTGGTACGCTAGCTCTAGCACGTAGCGGCTAGCGATAGCGGCTTGAATGGTCGCCAGATACTTCGTATCCCCCTCTCGGTATTCTGGCACCCGTAGCCGGATGCTGTCAGCTAACTGCTCCACGCGGTCCTGCTCGGGGCCCCGGAGGACGACTTTTACTTTTTGCAAGGCTGTTAGCACGTGCGGCTGAATGGACTGGTCGGCCAGCGTAGAGCCCAGGGTTCCGAGCAGGATTAAGGCATTGGCTTCGTCGGCGGTAAAGCCTACCGGGGGCAAAAAATACCCCGCCACCAGGAAATAGCCCCGCCCCACCTCAAAGCTGACGGGAATTCCCTGCTCAGCCAGCGCTTTGATATCGCGATATACGGTGCGGACGCTGATGTTGAACTGCCCAGCTATCCGCTCCGCTGGCACGTATTTGTGGGCTTGAAGCAGAATAGTGATGCCAAACAGGCGGTCAACACGGTTCATAAGGACTCCTGCCTACCACAGGTACTATGCAGCAGCCTAATCGAGCGTTTGCTTTGCGCAAGATAACGGAGAGTAAAGTAGCAGGGACTAAGCGAATAATCTACTTAAAGTACCGCGTCCGCCGAGGGCCACCACCACGATTCCGTGAGGGCGCTTATAAGACTTCTTACGTTAAGTGGCTTTTCTCAGAATAAGAGGGGAAATTTGCACTCCTCTACTGCCATTAAAGTGCTATTGTTGGCTGCTCAAGTTACTGAATTGCCCAGCGAATAGGTAAGCTGTAATGAACAGCCACGGGCTGTCCTCCCTGCCTACCAGGCCGAAACTGGGGGAGCATCTTTACGGCGGCAACGGTTGCCTCGTCCAAGTCTGTGTTCACCCCTTGTTCGACCCGTACCTCGCGCACTTCCCCCTGCTGGTTTACCGTAAAGCCAACTAGCACAATGCCCTGTACCTTATTGCGTAACGCTTCGGCGGGGTAGCGGCAGGCGCGTTGAATGGCGGCTATTACCGCCTCTTTATTCGAGTACTTACTATTGGCCTTCGGAAGCTGGGGCATTTGCTCGACTTCGGTGTAAACCTTGGCTTTCGCGAGGCTGTCGCTGCTCACCGTTTGGGCCTGCACGGTGTGTTGGAACCCTAGTAGGAAGCAAAAAACGGCTCCTACTTTGAACGTGTGTGCTAGGTATTGGGTAGAAAGAAGGGGCGTCATGGCTGTTTTAGATGAAAAGTAAAGCGAAAGAGCTACCACCGTGTCCAGATTAGCCTAGCAAGAGTTTAACGCATAAGAGTAGCCCGACCCCGAGAGGTGCACCATATGGATGCCCACACGAGCAGCCCTCTACTGGTGTTCGACTGTAGCACCTTAACATCTTATGTTCGCGCTTGTACTAGGTGCCTGGTGCCGAGCACAAACCGTGGCTTACTGGCCGGGGGAAGAAAGTAGGTAGCTCAGCGAAGCGTGGGCCGTTCGGTTATGAAAAGCGGGGAGTTGTGGGCCTAGATCGCGCAGGCCGAAGCTGAAACCCGCCTGCCCCAGCAGCTTGCCGTAGCGATAGCCTAGTCCCGCCTGCACGCCCCCATCGAAGCGGTGACAACGCAAAGGATAGTAGGTAGTACCCACGGGAGGGACTTCATAATTTTCACCCGGTTTGATATCGCCTGCGGAAGCATAATTCCCGCCCCCGCTCCGGTCTAGCGAATGCTGCTGATAGTTACCTCCCAGTAACAACCCGATATGGGGGCCCGCAAACACCTGCCAGCCCTGGCCATCGGAGCGAAGGGAGTAGGCCAGGTTGAGGGGGAGCATCAGGTAATTAAGCCGGTAGTCAGTATCACTGTTGAATAACCCGGACCCGTAGTGGTAGTGCAGCCCCTTCTGCGTGAAGCGCAGCGAAGGCTGCACGGCCAGGTGCCCTAGCTGGAGCACGCTTTGCACGCCGGCTTCGAGGCCCGTGCGGTAGGTGATGGTAATGTCCGGGCTGGTACTCTCATTCGCGCCGGCTACCGTCAATCCCACTAAGGGACCGATGCTGAAGACGTTTTGCCCTTGTGCGGCAATTGTAACGAGGAGGCAGAGGCCCGTAATTAAAGGAGTAGGGTGTTGGCGCATAGAGCGGTAACGTAAATGAGTAGAAAGGCACCACGCGGCGATCGGTAACCGCTACGGCCGTTTGGCGGCAGCTGTAGACAGTCAATGGTATAGACTGTCTGAGGTGGTCCAGTTACGCTGGACAGTTTAGGGCGTTAAGTTGAAGAAGCTGTTGGTGAGCGAGATACGGCAATTGGTAGTCAATTGTGGAATGCAGGCGCTCGTGATTGTAGTAGTCAAAATAAGTTGCGACGCTGACTTGTGCGTCGGCCAGGTCAGCAAAGACGGGCCGCTCACGCCGTTCGAGGACCTCCGTTTTAAGGCGCGACCACAGGCTTTCGGCCTGCGCGTTATCGTAGCAGTCGCCGCGGCGACTCTGCGAGCGCAGCGCTTCCTGGTCGTGCAGCAGTTTACGGTAAGCGTTGCCGCAGTACTGGCCACCCCGGTCGGAGTGCACGAGCAGGCCTGGCGTGGGCGGCTGGGACCAAAAGGCCCGTTGTAAGGCCCTGGTCACCAGCTCTTCGGGCATGGCGGCCCCGACCTGCCAGCCGACTACTTGCTTGCTGGCCATATCTTGAAAGGCACACAGATAAGCCCACTCGCCATTGGCCAGCGGCAAATAGGTGATATCGCTGACCCAGACCCGGTTGGCCTGGGTAGGTTTGGGTTGGTCGAGCAGCCGATTAGGCGCACAGCGCAGCCCGTGGGTCGAGTCGGTCGTGCGCGGGGTAAAGGCCTTGGGTTGCAGCGCGTGCAAGCTCCGGCGGCGCATGGCCGTGCGTAACCGCTGCCGCCCCACGCGATAGCCCTGGCGGCGCAGTTCGGCGCGGAGCCGACGCGTCCCATAGCAGCGCTTATGCACCCCAAATGCCTTGACCAGCGCCGTTTCCCAAGCCGGCTCACGCGGTGCTACTTCTTGTTGCTGAGCTTGTTGCCACGCGTAGTAGCCGCTGGCCGGCACTGCTACTAACTGGCAGAGTAGTCGCACGGGGTAGTGGTCCCGCTGCGCTTCGATGAAACGGTAACGGCTCATGGGGTCTCGGTCTGCGAGAAGATGGCGATGGCTTTTTTTAAAATTTCCAGCTCCTGTGCCTGCCGCCGGTTGGCGGCCCGTAGTTGGCGCAGTTCGGCGGCGGTAGCCGGGTCCAACTCCGCCCCACGGGCGGCGGCTACCGGCGTAAGCGCTTCTTTCTGCCACTTATAAATTCGCTTGGGGTCGATATTGAGCGCGCGCGCCGCCGCTTGGGTCGAGCGACTCTCGCTGGCCAGGCGCAAGGCTTCGGCCCGGAAGGCGGCGTCATAGCGCCGGCGTTTGGCAGGTGGAGGACTGTCTTTCATGACGAAGGAAAGGTAAGACCCTATTCTGTCCAGAGTTACCCGACCACCTCATAATTCACCAGTGCGTTCGCCGCTACTTCCCAGCGGGGTGTGAAGGCGTAGCGGATGGCCGGTCCAAGCGTCACATTAGCCCGATTAGTCGCATACGCGTTCTCGTCTTGCCTGGTCACCTGGCCACTCAGGGTGGAGGTATACACCTCGTGCGACGTGGAGTGCAGATACGTCACCCCCCCGAGTACATCGGCGTGCACGCGGCTGGTGGGCGCCGTCAGAGTCACGCGCACTAATAAGGGGAACGTGTAGACCTTCAGGTGCTCATCGCCGCTGTTGACGGAGGCGATGGTGGAGCCGGGGTAATAATACGTGTAGGCCGTGGTGGTATTCTTCCACCCATAAGCCGCGCTGAGCTGCAGGGCGACGTGCGGGGTTACCTGCAGGCCCCCTGTTAGCGCGGGTCCTACCAGGGCGGTCGCGTCCTGGCTGTTGAAGGGTTTGCTGGTCAGCACCGAGGGGCCCAGCCCTAAGTAGAAACCAGACGTCGGCGCCGACTGCGCCAAACTCAGGGTAGGCAGGCTAGCTAGACTAGCCAGAGATAGTAGTAAGTTACGCATGTAAGAAAAGAGGATGAAAATAATACAATGGCGGGTTGGTCTGGCGTAACGCCCGTCGACTAGGAGGCGGGTAGATAGTACTCGTATTCCTTGATGCTTCGCGAGGCCCTACGCTACTAGTAATTGCGCGGACCAATTCGTAGTAGGATGGCTCGCTTACTGACTAGGCTGGCTCCAAAAAGGCAATAATCCTTGCCGCACGGTCAAGCGGTTGCGTACTACTTAGCGAGACACTTTTGTGCGTTACGGCTGCTACCCCGGGGCCAATACCCGATCCGGTACCGGAAACTACTGCATAGCAAACGTGACGGGCATCGTAAAGGCCACATCAATTGGTTCGCCCGCCATTGCGCCCGGGGTCAGCCGCCCCAGTGAGGCCACGGCCTGCAGCACGGTCATGTTGAAGAGAGGAGAAGCCGTCTTGACAATGCGCACGTTGCGTATAAAGCCCGCGTCATCGACCAGAAACGTGACGAAGACTTTGCCCATCGCATGCGCCCGCAGGGCCTCGACCGGGTAGCGGACCCGGCGCTGAATGGCTTCTACTATCGCCGCTGGGCCGCCCCCGTTCAGGGTGGGCATCTGCTGCTGGTCGAGCGTCAGCACCAGGGGTTGGCCCTCGGGACTAAACGCTTCGCTCAGGCCTTGGGGGTGCGCCTCGTCGGCGGGACTCGTACGCAGGCGCACCTGGCCGGAGCGATAATACTGCACAACGGGGCCCACGGGCCCGTTGGGGCCATACTCGTAGCGGCTTTTGAGTTCGCCAGTTTCATAAAAGCCGCATTCGGCCCCATATTTAATGCCGCGCGCGAAATGCAGATAGGGCACTACCCGGCGCAACTTGCCCGAGGGATAGTACACTCGTACCGTACCCCCAATGCTATCGCGATAGACCACTTGTTCGCGATGGTCGGCACTATCCGCCGAGGGTAAGAGGCGGCCTTTCGCATCAAAGTACAGTGTGCGGGTAGCCGGCAGCTGGGGGGAGCTCGCCGCGATGGAGGAGAGCTGGCTATGGCCGGGATGAGCCCGAAGCAGGACTATGCTTAGCGTGGCCAGCACGATAACAAAACGCATGAGAAGCGCAGACTAGCGATGGGATAGTCGGCCATATAGCGCTTGTCAAAGTTTGTTCCAGAAGTTCACTGGCTAGCTTAGGCCGGACCCCTAACGGGTGTTCCATTCGCACAGTGTACGAACGGCCGCCGCTGCCCACAGATGGGCCTAGCAAGGTGCACCATACTGACGCATCCCTTTTCGACTAGCTGAACAGGCTGCTAGTCGCTTTTCAGTAGCTCAATAAGTAGGTTCTGCCGCGCACAGCCCCTGAACTACGTAAGCCAGCCTTTTAGCACGCTAGTTGTGGTGCTCCTCCCGCAGGCAGCGAGCGCGCGCTTACTTTGGGGTTTCTGCCGCGTGTTGTTAGCCCATGGATAATTGGCCTTTGATTGTCGCCTTGACCCTCGCCCTCACCGGGGGCGTCTACTTGCTCTCCCGTCCCCTCCCCCTGGACTATAAGAGCCGCGAGTACCAGCGTCATCTCACCCGGGAGGAAGTAGCGGCCTTGAAGCAGGGCGAACCGATTGAGAAGACGCACAAAGCGTTTCAATCGATTTGGCATGACTACTACGATGAGGGACCGCTGCGCGTGCTGCCCACGCCCAAGGGTAAGTATAAGTACACGTTTGTGCCGCATGGCCAGTGGCGGCGCCTGCGCACCAATGGCCAGCTCTGGGCCGAGTTTACCCAGACGAGCTGGGCGCAGGAAAACTACTGGCATGAGTATTTGCCCAACGGCCAGCCGGACTTTCATATGGTGAGCGTTCCCCGCGTGCTCGACGGCGACTCTGTGTTGGAAATACGAACCACTTATTTTAAGCTCGCCGCGCCTACTGACACAGCCTACGTGGAGCACCGCTTTGCCAAACTGCACGAGAATAAGGAAGCGCGCAAGGGGTTCTACTCCTTTGATGCCGCGGGCAAGCGCCCCGTGCCGCCAGACTGGCAGCGAACGCGTTAGTGAATCACCTCGCGCTGAAAAGCGCACATTACGGACCCACCCTCTTTTGACTTCCTGAAACCCCTCCACGCGTTAGAAACGCAGTCAGTAAGGACTTTTTGAGCTACTCGCTCCGCGCCCTACTTACTGAGCCCCCTACAGGCACCCCTTAACCAACCCGCGTTCTACTTGAACTGGTTTTAATAGGGCACGCCTGCTTCCCATTCGCGGTACAGGCGGTGGGCGTTGAAGTACCATACTAGCGTAGTAGCCAGCGCCCATACAGCCAGTAGGGCAGCGGCCAGCAGGGCTTGTTGACGTACGACGGGCAGTGCCAGGGTTAGCAGGGGCAAGGCCGCTGGCACTAAACTATAGCGAGTCAACCAGCGCCGAAAAAGGAGAAAGGTAGTCGGCCGGCCCACACGTGCCCCCACGGCTAAAAGAAGACGCTGAAGCAATAGGAGCATGGGTAGCCCCAGCAAGATGAGGGTAGCTAACGCAGCCAGTGTCAGCGGAAACAACAGCAGTAGCAGCATCACCGAGAGCTTAAAATCGGGAAATAAAATGGCGCTTCCGATTGCCAGAGCGGCTAGCAGTCCAGTAGCCAAGCCTACCATTTGCAGCCAGAGATAAAGTACGCGGGTGCGGAACATCTGCGAAGGTGTACAGAAATTATAAAACTCACCAGTAGCAGTACCTGCCCTGCAAAAAGAGCTGAATCGTAGGTGCCGTGGGGCGTTCGAAAAACCTGCTCACAAACCGGCTTCAAAAACGGGGTTTCAGGGCTGTGGGTGGGGGTAGGATTGGTGTTCCAAAAACAGTAGGTCAGTGAAAGGAGCGTTGCGGGATAAAGCGTCTACCTTCACCCATCTGTTTAGCCCCCTTCGTTTTACACATGCTTCTTTCTCGCTCCTGCGGTTGGCTGCTGGCCTGCCTGCTCTCGCTGCCTACCCTGGCCCAAACCGCCTCGCCCGTTACTGCCCCGCTCGACGTGGCCGCTGTGGACGCCGTGGTGGCTCGCACCCTCAAAGTCTTCGACGTGCCCGGCATGGCCGTGGCCGTGGTCAAGGACGGGCAAGTGGTGCTGAGCAAAGGCTACGGCGTCAGCTCCCTGAAAACCCAGGCGCCAGTGGATGCCAACACCCTGTTCGGCATTGCGTCCAACACCAAAGCCTTTACCACGGTCGCCCTGGGTCTGCTCGTGGATGAGGGCAAGCTGCGCTGGGACGACAAGGTGACGAAGTACATTCCGGAGTTTAAAATGTACGACCCCTACGCGACGGCCGAGTTCACCGTGCGCGACCTGCTCACGCACCGCAGCGGGCTGGGCCCGAATGTAGGCGACTTGATGTTTTTTCCGGACTCGAGCGACTTCACGGTCCAGGACGTGATTCACAACCTGCGCTACTTCAAGCCGGCGGCGTCGTTTCGCAGCCAGTTCGACTATGACAATTGCCTCTACCTGGTGGCCGGCGAAGTGGTGGCCCGCATCGCGGGCCAGCCCTGGACCAATTTTGTGGAGGCCCGCTTGCTCCAGCCGCTAGGCATGCGCCGCAGTGCCACCGGCTTTGCCCGTCTGCCCGACCCCACCAACGTGAGTGACGCCCACAAACCCGTAGACGGTCAGGTACGGGTTATTCCGCGCGATCGGAGCGCGCTGACCGGCGCGGCCGGCGGCATGTACAGCAGCGTGGCCGAGATGAGTCAGTGGGTCCGGATGCTGCTCGGGAGCCCCGGGGCCCCGGCCCCGCTGCTGAAACCTGCCACCCAGCACGAGTTGTGGACGCCGCAAACGCTGATCCCGGTCAGCCGATACCCTTCGCCCTACACGACCCACTTCGCCGCCTATGGCCTGGGTTGGTTTCTGCGCGACGTGCGGGGCTACCAGGAAGTGTGGCACACGGGCGGCACCACGGGCATGGTGAGCAAGGTCACGCTGCTGCCCGAGCTGCACCTGGGCATCATCGTGCTCACCAACCAACGAAGCCGGGACGCTTACACGGCGGTGACCAACCAACTTGAAGACTACTACCTGGGCCTGAGTGGCCGGGACCGGGTGCAGGAATTGGTGGAGCAGGCGAAAGCCCTCACGACGGCCGACGCCAAAACCACCGTCGCGGTGTGGCAGCAGGTGGCCGCGGCCCAAAAAGCCGCGCCCAAGCGGCCGGATTATACGCCCTACCTCGGCCGTTACCACGATGCCTGGTTCGGGGACGTGACTGTTTACCGGCAGGGGGTGCATCTCTGGTTGAAGGCGGCCCGCTCCCCGCGCCTGGTGGGGCAGCTGCTGCCCTACCGCGGCAGCACCTACGTGGTGCGCTGGAAGGACCGCAGCTTTAACACCGTTGATGCCTTCACCGCGTTCGCCCTGGATGCGCAGGGCCGGGCCACCAGCCTCAAGATGGAGACTATCGTGTCCTTCCCCACCGGCACCTCCTACGACTTCCAAGACTTGGATTTGCAGCGGGTGTCCGAAACACTTTTGGGAAAGTAAGGATACGGGCCGCCGGCGACCGGGGCCCTGGCCAGCCAGCGAGTTGAAAGGAAGACGACTACCGGGCCAATAGCCGCCGAGCAGAGGCCTGAAATAGCGCTTTTAAGTTTGGCAAAAGGGTCTCTATTTTATTCCGGCGAGTAGGCGCTGGACGCCCATGGGGTGAAACGCCTTCCCCCGCCGAGTCGTGTAACCGGACTGATTGAGCTGCTGGGCAATGGCCCGCAGATTAACCGCATTAGCCCGCAACAGCGCCGCCAGTTGCGCGGCCTGTCGGTTGTTGACATTGGTCTGCGCGTTGGCCTGGCGGGCCATTAAGCCTTTGAGCTTGGCCGCGTCCGTGAGGTTCGCCGGGGTGCCTAGGATAAACCCCCGCGCCTTCTTGGCGGCGAGCGCATCCCGCGTCCGGCTAGAGATCGCCGACGCCTCCTTTTGCGCTACCGCCGCCAAGATATGGAGGGTAAACTCATCGGCTGCGGGCAGGTCAACGGCTTGGAAGCGCACTCGACTCTCCATAAGGGTCGCCAAGAAGGCCACGCTCCGAGCTAACCGATCCAACTTAGCCACCAACAACACCGCGTCTTCCCGTTGCGCCTGCGCAATGGCCGCGAGCAACTGCGGCCGCGCACTCTTACGCCCACTCTCCACCTCGAGGTAATCGGCCACGCGAATAGCCTCCCTAGGCAAGAACCGGAGCACGGCGGCCTGTTGGGCTTCGAGGCCCAAACCCGATTGCCCCTGCCGGGCGGTGCTCACCCGAAAGTAGGCCACATACTTGCTCATGGGGCGAAGTTAGGAGCCTTTTAGGGTCTTGTCACATTTCTTAAACCAACGTGGCTGTTGCAGAACTCCGGTCTGGTATACGCGCAGCTAAAAAGCGGACTGGAAGATGCTCGAAATCAGGTAGCCACGTGTTAACAAGGTGATGGCCGCGCCTAGGCTGCCCTGAGTAGCGCGCGATAGCCACGCTGGGCATCTGTTTGGGTTGTTGCTTGAGTAGTTTCTTTAAATTGTAGGCAATGGCACTGAGCAGCATGGCTTTGTGGGCTGCTGCCTGGCCCTTGGTGCCGACCCGTCGAAGCCCGTAATGGTGGAGTAAGCTGCCAAAAACCGGCTCGACGGTGCGTTGCCGGACCCGACGCATGTGCTGGCCTTGGCGCGTGCGCTGCCGCTGCCACGCGCGGCGATACGCGGCGTCAAAGGCCGAGCGAATCACCTGTTTAAACTGGCTATGAGGTACACAGCTCGCTTTAAGTGGACACTGTTGGCAGTCCTGATAAGCGGCGCGATACTGCTTGACCCATGTCTCGTTCTCCGTGGTGCGAAAGGAGCGAAACGGTAGCAGCTTGTCGGCCCGGCAGCGGTAGGCATCGGCTGCCGGCTCGTAGGTAAACCCCTCGACCGTGGGCTTATAGGGACCGAAAACGGGAATCCAAGGGGTGATGCCTCGCTGCTCTAAAAAAGCGTAGTTGAAGCCGTTAGAGTAGCCCGTGTCGGCCACAAAATCCCGGAGCGTTAGCTCCTGGGCCCTGAGCCGGGCTTGCAGACGCGGCACCAGGGCGGGTAAGTGCAGGCAATCGCGACTATCCGCCAAATCAGCCTGGATGTGGCTAATGACGCCCATGGCCGTGTCCACCGCCAGGCTACAGAGGTAATTCAGCGCCCGCGCTTTGCCGGGCTTAATGGAGATGCGGGCCTCGGGGTCGGTGGGACTGTAGTGCGTCTTATTGCTGAGTAACTGCGCCTTGGCATGGTGCGCGCCCAGCCCCCCAGGTGCGGCTTGGCGTTTAGCTTGGCGTGCCGCAATACGCCGCAGTTGCAACGCCGTCTTGGCGGACGGTAACTCCGTGGGGACCACCGTTTCCTGGGTCACGTGCAGGGCGGCAGCGGGCGCTTTTTCCCGTAAGCTTTCGAGCGAGGCATTGGCTTTGACGGGTGCTGAATCTACCGCTTGCGTATCGCCAGCTACTAGCCCGGCAGCCACACACTGGCCGAAAACCTGGTCAAACAGGTGCTCGAAGACGGCAACCGGGTAGAGCTGGCGGGTGCGGCTGATGGTCGAGTGCCAGGGCAAGTCCTCGTCCACCTCGTAACCCAGAAAATAGAGGATGTCGAGTCGCAACGCACAGTGCTCCACCAGGCGGCGGTCACTGGCGATGTTCTCCAGCCTACCCCCCAGCACCAACTTAAAGAACACCACGGGGTCGAGCGAGGGCTGCCCGGTGTGGCTATAGAGGGCCTGGGTCTGGGCATAGAGAAAGTCCCAGTCGAGTAACTCGGCTAGCCGACGGTAGAGATTCTGCGTTGGTACGCGCTCCGACAAGCGGAAGCGCAGCACGACTTTATCGACGAACTGCTTGTGGCCCTGCCTAGCGCCAAGGTACCGCTGGCCAGCCGCTTACTTCTGCAACAGCCACGCCTAATCAATAAATGAACTGTGTTAAAAAGCAAGGGGTAGAGTGACTTTTCTGGTAAAATCAGCTTGATAGGGTACGCCGGAGGTCACGATGGCATAGGCCTGCTTAAGGAGCTTATTACAAACCGCAATCAGGGCCAGCTTGCCGTTCTTGCCTTTGGCCACGAGGCGGTCATAGAGTGCCTGACAAGCACTATTCGCTCGACGAGCGGACCAGCTGCACATGAATAACTTACTGCGAATCAGTGCGCCGTCCATTTTGCTGATCCGCGCTTTGCCCCGCACACTCGTGCCGGAGCTGAACTCGCGGGGGCACAAGCCAGCTTTCGCAATGAGCTGGCGATAGTTCTGGAAGCTAGTGAAACCGCCGGCGAAGAGCAGCAAGTACGCCGCCGTCTTGCGGCCGATGCCGGGAATGGAGCAGAGCAACTGCATCTCGGGCGGATACCGCGCTTCGATCGTCGTCAACAGCTTGGCTTCGAGTTGCTGCACTTGCTCCTCCAGGTGTAATAGCGTCTGGCGAAGTTGCGCCAGGGCTGCCGGGCTGACGACGGGCTGCGCTTGCAGGGCTTCCAAGGCATTGTGCACCATGGTCTTCTGTCGAATAAGTAACTCCACTACTTGTTCCACTTGGCGGCACTCGACGAGCAGCGCCTCCTCGGGTTGCCAGCGCGGAGTAGCCTGCTGCTGCCCGTAGCGGAGCAGCCACTGGGCATCCTTGCGGTCCGACTTGCCTTTACCTAAATGCATCTGAATTAAACGTTTGACCACGAGCGGGTTGAGTACCGCTACTTGGGCTCCGGCGGCGACCAGATGGTAAGCCACGGCCAGGTAGTAGGGGCCGGTAGCTTCGAGCACGTATAGACTCGCAGCCCCGCCGCAACGCACCAGCTGCCGAAACCCAGCCGGGGTATTGGCCACTTCCAGGTGCTGTAGGTGCGCCCCAACCTGGTGGCACACGGCTAAGGTGGCTTTGCTAACATCTACTCCAACAACTGCTTGCGTGGTAGTCATAGACCAAAGGGAAAAAGTGAAGTGCTTTTTTCGTGCCTTCTACAGCGTGCTTTTTCAATCCTAATACAGGCTCTCAGGGCCTAGCGGAACTGTCCAAAGTGGCCGTAGAACAGGAAGGGGATGCTCATTTATTACGGGCTCGGACGCCCACCGTTATAAGGAATCTTATTCCTTCCTGTCGCAACGAAAACCCAAGTTTAAACTTCCGCTCAAACATTAGGACGTTATAAACCCTACAGTAAGCCCGAAGAGAGATGTTCCGAGTAGGCAATGGGTACTACTTAGCTGTAACGGAAACAGCCCCGACCTGCTAGCAGGTCGGGGCTGTTTCCGTTATCAAGTGCCAGAGGGCCTAGCGGTGGCCGTAGGGACGAGCCGGGCCGCGGTCGTGGCGGTGCTGGGCTTCCCAGCGAGCACGCTCGATGGCTTGTTGGCGTTCACGAGCGCGCAGGGCTTGTTCTACCCGAGCGCGTTCGCGAGGTGACAAGCGGCGCAGGTCGCGGTCGTGGTCAACGGGGGCGGCCGAAGCGGCAGTGGTAGCGAACAGGGCAGCGGCGGCAACGAAGGAAAAGAGGGAGGCTTTCATGACAGTAAAAGAAGTAGAAGTTGGAAAGAAAAACGAGCAACTCGTCTGCCCTTCCTAAGGCAAGGGCAGTGCCAAGCTACTTGGAGTCGATTTGCCCCCTTTTGCCTAACTGGCTCATCTATAGCTGGCTGCTTATTTCAATAACACGAACATTGTCGACCAGCGCGGCAACTATGCCGCTTAACGCCTGCCTCTGTACTAGCGGGCAGGTCTTATAGAGCACGTCTTGGAGCAGGGCGCTGGCCTCGGTGCAGGCGTGCTCAATGAGCCCCAGAAATCTGGGCGCTTTCGACACTTGGCCAGCCACATCGCGGCGCAGCAGCTCCGTCAGCATTTGGATGTGGGCAATGGGTGTTTTCAGGGCTCTTTTACAGCTATCGCGCACCTAGCCCGTCACCAGTAGCAAAGTCGACTTCAGGACCAAGCTTTGAATAAGGCTATGGTAGTACCGCAACGACCCAAGCGGGAGAGCACCGCGAGAAGCGCGAACAGCCAGCTCTTTAGCAAGAAACTAGTTGCTTGTTCCATGCACCCGGCCGTTTATCGCGGGCAGCTGCGCACGGTCCTGGAACAGCGAAGCTGCCCAACAAACTGGTTCAACTCCAAAGGCGACGTATGAACCGGATTTTCAACCAGGGCCAGCACTATAGCAGCGCCCTTCTCCCCTCAAAAAGGAATGAGCAACCCCCGCTGTCCCAGCCAGTAGCGCCAGGCCCCTGGGCTCAGGTGCGTGGCCATGAAGCGGTGCAGCGAATACCCGTGCCGCTCCAGCACGTGCCGCCCAAACGTGACCGGCGCGGGCAGCGGCAGCAGTTCATCCGCTGCTTGTCGGTGCTGCCACGTGGCCTGGTCTGCGGCGGTCGGGGCGCACTCCGCCTGCTGGTGGTAGTAGGCCAGCTCGGCGGCCACTACCTGCTCAGCCACGGTGAGAAGCGAGGGTTCGTCCATGAGTCCGGGTCAGGTTTTCAACCTAGTTAGCTGCATGGCAGCAATGGCGACAACATGGCCTTGCGCGTCGCGCAAGGGGTAATACGTGAAGGACATGGGTGCCGCGCCGGCCCCGCCCGGCCCCGGCTGCTGGGCCACGACGGGAGCGCCCGTGCGGCCCACCTCATCGAGTAGTTCCCGCAAGTCCTGGCCTTGCAGCTCGGGCAGCACCTCGAACAGCGGCTGGTGCTGCACTTGCGCCCCGGTGCGTCCCCAGCGCGCCAGCAGGCTGGGGCTGCACGTCTCCACTACGTAGTCGGCCCCCACCAGCAGGCCGATGGCCAGCGGCACCTGCTCCAGTAATAGGGCCAGCAGAGCGGCCCGGCCTTCGGCGTGGGCCTGGGCAGTGTAGGCGGCTTGGGTCAGCTCCCGCACGTAGTCAGCCAGGCCGGCATTGGTGGCCGCCAGCTCGGCGGTGGCGTGGTGCAGGTGCTGGCGGGCGAGCACCTGCTCGGTCACGTCGTGGCTCGTTACCAGAATGCCCGCCAGGCAGCCTGACCCTTCGTAGAAAGGCTGAAACGTGACATCGAAATAGCCCGGCACCGCCGGTCCGCCGGCCTCCCTAACCAGGGTGATGCAGGCCTCCCGCCACGTCACGACCTGCTCGGTTTGCCACAAGGTGGCGTAGGCGGCCTCGTAGCCCTGGCCGCGCAGCTCGGGCAGCGCCTCAAAAAAGGGCCGGCCCCGCACCTAGTCTACCGGGCGGCCCCAGCCCGCGGCGGCGGGCAGGTTGACCAGGTCGAGCACCTGCGCCGGTCCCCGCAGCAGGTACATGGCCACTGGCGCTTGCGCCAGCAGCTCCTGCAAGTGCTGGTAAAGCGGTGCCTCTGCCGCCAGCGCACCAGGCTGGCGCGGGCTGGCCAGTCCGGTCACAGCGGGTAGAGCCCCAGGCTGGGCAGTGGAAAAAGGGAAAGCTGAATAAGTTGACTTCATGGGGCGCAGCAGAACAGGTTAGCAGACGGACCAGGTCAAGGGTAGGTATTCACTGGCCGCTGACCGGGCAACTTTTTCGGGCTAGGCCGCCGGGCGCGGCAGGCGCTGGGTGCGGGTGCGCAGCAGGGTGATGACCTCGCCCTCGGTGCGCTGGGGGTACGCCAGCTCCACGAAGTGGCGGGCCAGCAGGTCGTAGCGCCGGGCCATGAGGTAGCAGAAGATGTGCAGAAAGTGGATGCCCTCGAACACGATAGCCTCGTGCTGGGCGTAATGGGCCAGGTTCTGGCGAAAGTGGGCGGGGTGGTCGGTCCAGTGCAGGGCCGGCTGGAGGTGGTGGCTGATGTGGTAGCCGTCGTTCCAGCAGCGGTGGTTGTAGCGGGTATTGAGGCAGGTGACACTATTCGTGTAGCAGTTCCCAGGACTGGCGGGGGCAATGAAGGCGTGCTGGGCCCAATTGCCGAGCATCATCACGATGCGCGAGAGCACCAGGGGGACTATGAACACCACCACCGCGGCCGGCAGATTTACCAGGCTCAGCGCCATCGTGATGCCTAGGTACGCTAGCTCGCCGCGTAGCAGGCGGCGGCGCAGCGTCGTCTTGTGGTGGCGCGTGAAGTAGCCCACTAGGCGCGCCACGCCCAGCACCAGAAAATCGCCCAGGTAGCGCAGAAACCCGACCCACGAATCGCGCTGGTAGAATATGGTCGAGCTGGTATCATCCGGCAGATTATTCTCCGGGTGGTGCATGCCCATGTGGTGGGTGAAATAGGATTCGGGCGTTTGCCCGAATAGCGGCCCGATTACCCACGGCAGGTAGTGATTCAGCCAGCTGTACTTTTTCTTAAACAATATCCGGTGACTGGTGCAGTGCAGCATCAGCCCGAAAGGCCCTTTAAAACGCAGGTTGCCTAGCGCTAAGTAGAAGGCAGCCACTCCCCCCCACGCCGCCCCCTGCAAGGCGGGCACGAAGAGCAGGCCCGCTAGCGGTAGCATCGTCACCGTGAGTTGCAGCAGCAGGTAGGCAAAGGGCATATCCCGCTCGTCCTGTACGTAGCGGTGCAGCCAGCGGTGCAGCCGGGATGGGGCTGCGTCCTTTAGGTAGACCGGGTCGGTCAGGAGGGTGAGGGTTCTCATGCGTTACTCGGCCAGAAAGAAGAGGGCTTCGAGGCCCAGCTGCCGGAGGTGGCGGCGCAGCAGCGGGTCGACGTTACAGAGCCAGACACTGGCCCCGCGCTGGCGTAGCAGCAGCAGCTGCGAGAGGAAGTAGCACACGCCCAGGCTTCGCCGGCAGGGCTGCGCTCCGCAGTCGATGAGCAGCTGCGGCTGGGGCTGGAGCAGCATGCGGGCCAGCAGCGCGGCATCCACGGCGGCCAGGTTCACGGAGAGGAGTTCGGTAGCCACTGGCTCAACCGGCAGCGGAATGGGAGGGGCACGCATAGTAACGGGGGATAGGGAATGCACACCCAGGCCGATTGGCCAGGCGCAGCCAACGCGGCCGGCAGCCGAAAAAACCTGACTTAGCCAGCGGTGCTGCGAGTGGCTGAGGCCTAGCACCTCAACAGTTCGGTCTATCTGCACAAAGGAACGGGGCCGCCGGTCCGTGCGCCTCCGCTGAATTACGGTTTCTGGCGAGATAAATACTTGGTTTCCAATGCGCGTTATTCACAGCCCTGACCGTATCGGCCGCAGGAACGGCCTGTCAACCCGGCGGCGCCAGCCGCGCCTGACGCACTTTCAGGTTTACCGGGACAAATCAGCAACCGCACCCCAACCCGAAAGCTGCGTCGGAAATAGTACGATAAGCCCGTTTTCTCGGGGTATTACCCCCTTTACTGCTATCCCGAAAGCCGCGCGGTGCCGGTTGTCCGGGTGGGTGCTAGTGAGACTATCCCGTGATTTTTTGGCATCAAACCACGTATACTCCGCAGCGCCAATCTAGTAGTGGCCGTAGCGTATTGCGGTTTTCGCAGCCGGACCTTTGGGGCAGCGTACCCCGGCGCTCCTTTTGGTTTTTTATGATGGTCTACGATACGCGCTTTGGCCCCAGCGCCCAAACCCCGGAGCAGCGGGCGCGGGTATTGGGGCAGATGCAGGCCGCCCTACCCAGCCTGAAAACCAAGGCTACGGCCGGGGCCCGGCAGCTGTACGCCCGCTACGTGGCCGGCGAGCTGAGCTGGCTGGACGTGCACGAGGCCCTCCAGGCCACTACCCGAGCCCAACTAATCGCGTCACTCGCCCGCCGTGGGGCTTCACGGTTTTGCCTGGCCGGAAAATCTAACACAAACCTTTTTTGGATAAGCCAATAGCTGCGCCTTAGTGCCGACCTTCGCACATGCGCAAAAATTCTTCCTGTAGTGCTACGCCGGCGGGCCTACCCGTCCCGCCTCCCTCCGGCGGGGCCGGTACGGATGCGGAATCCTTGCTCCAGGACCTGCCGTGGGGCGTGGTAGTGCTCGACGCGCACGGCACGGTGCTGCGCGTGAACCAGCAGGCGGCCCACTGGTGGGGCGCCTCGCCCGAGGCCCTGCGGGGGCAGCGGCTGGGGCCGGCTACTGCTGGCACGCTGCCCCCTGACCTGCAGCGGGCACTGCAACTGGTGCCGACCGAGCTACCGTCGCCGCCCAGCGCGTTTTTCCTGCCCCGGCACCAGCAGTGGATTGCCATGACCAGCGCCCGCCAGGCCGCCGACTGGGTGGTGTACTGGCAGGACATCACGGCGCAGCAGCAGGCCGAAATTCAGAGCCAGGCCCGGCAGGCCGCCAGCGCCTCGCTGCTGCTGCGGACCGAGGCGGTGGCCCACACCGGCAGCTACGAAATGGAGCTGGCCACGGGGCAGTTCCATTTTTCGGATGGCTTGTTTCGGCTGTTTGGGGAGGAGCCCGGCGCATTCGTGCCCGACCTGGTGAGTATCAATGCCCGCTCGCACCCCGATGACCTAGGGGCGGTAGAGCAGGTAGTGGCGCAGGCCATTGCCGACCACCAGCGTTATTATTACCGGCGCCGCATCTACTGGCCCGATGGGCAGCTGCGCACCCTGGAAGCCCATGGCCAGGTCGAGTGCGACGCGCAGGGCCAGCCCGTGCGGCTGCTGGGCCTGCTGCAAGACGTGACCGCGCGCGAGCAGGGGGCCCAGGAGCTGCTGCGGATGAAAGATGAGTTGGCCCAGCGCGCCACCGACGACTACACTACCCTCTACAACTCGATGGACGAGGGCTTCTGCATCCTGGAAGTCCTCTTCGATGCGGCGCAGCACCCCATCGACTACCGCTACCTCGACGTAAACCCGGCGTTTGAAACGCACACGGGCCTGCGCGGGGCCTTGGGCAAAACCATTCGGGAGCTGGTGCCCGAGGTCGAGCCGTTTTGGCTCGATGCCTACGGCCGGGTAGCCCGCACCGGCGAGTCTACGCGCGTGGAGGAATACGTCGAGTCGATGGGCCGCTGGTTCGACGTGAATGCCTTTGCCGTTGGCCCGGCCCACCACCGGCACGTGGCTGTGCTCTTCAACAACATTACCGAGCGCAAGCGCACGGAGGGAGCCCTGCGCGACTCGGAAACCTACCTGCGGCAGGCCGTGGGGCTGGCCCACCTGGGCATTTGCCACTGGGACTACCAGCAGGACACCATGCGGGGCAACGACGAGCGGTTCCGGATGCTTGGGCTCGACCCCGCGCAGGGCGTGCTGCCCCTGGCGCAGGCCGTGGCCCTCACCCACCCCGGCGACCGCGAAGCCGCGTGGGCCAGCATCCGCCAGCAGGTGGAGGCCCATGGCGAGTTCCGGGCCAATTACCGCATCGTGCGTCCCGAAGACGGGGCCGTGCGCTGGCTCTCCGAGGTGGGCCGCGTGGTGGAGTGGCGCCGCAAAAAGCCCGTGCGCGTAAGCAGCGTGCTGCTCGATGTGACGGCCGACTACGAAGCTGCCGAAGCCCTGCGCCAGTCGGAGGAGCAGTTTCGCTTGCTCATCGCGGCCACCTCCGACACCGTATACCGCATGGGCCCCGACTGGACGCAGATGGCGCAGCTTATCGGCAAAGAATTTCTGGCCGACACCCTGAACCCGACCCTGGCCTGGGTGGAAGAATACATTCCGGCCGACGACCTGCCCCCCGTGCAGGCCGCCATTGCGGAGGCTATCCACTCCAAAAGCCCCTTTGAGCTAGAGCACCGCGTGCGGCGGGCCGACGGCACGGTAGCCTGGACGCACTCGCGGGCCATTCCGGTACTCGGCGCGCAGGGCGAGCTCACGGGCTGGCTGGGCGCGGCCAGCGACGTGAGCGCCCGCAAGCAGGCCGAGGCGCAGCTGCTGGAGTTCAATGCCCGGCTGGAACAGCAGGTGGCCGAGCGCACCGAGGAGCTGCACGAAAGCCGCCACCTGCTGCAAACCGTGTTCGACACCTCGCCCACCGCCATTGTCGTCATGCGCATCCTGCGCGACGCGGCGGACCAGGCCGAGGATTTTGAAATCTTAATTTTCAACGCGTTCAACAAGCAAGTGGTGGGCCGCGACGACCTGTGGGGGCAACGCTTCACGGCCATGTTTCCGCAAACGGTACCCGCCGGCGTCCTGGCCCGGCTGCTGCAAGTCGCCACCACTGGGGAGCCGGCCGATTTTGAGGGGTGGTACGAGGGCGAAGGCATGCAGCACTGGTTTCGCCACATTGCCGTGCGGCAAGACGGCTTGCTGGTGCTGACGTCCGAGGTCATCACGGCCCGCAAACTGCTGGAGCAGGCGCAGGCCCGGAACCTAGCCTTGCTCCAGCAGTCGGAGGAGGTAGCTGGCTTGGGCAGCTGGGACTACGAGCTGGGCACCCAGAACCTCATCTGGTCCGACGGCCTCTACCACCTGCTGGGCCGGTCGGTGGGCAGCCCGGTCAGGCCCCAGCTTTTTCTCGACGCCGTGCTCGACGACGACCGGCCCCTGGCCGCGCGCCTGCTGCGCACCCTGAGCACCGGGGCGGGCAACTTCAACGATACCCTGCGTCTGCGGGTGGGCGAAACCGTGAAAACCGTGCGCTTCAAGGCTGTGCCGCTCCCCCCCACGCCGGGACCGCCGGTGCGGGTGCTGGGCGTGTGCCTCGACGTGAGCGACATGCAGCGCCTGGAGGCCGAAAACCTGGCCCTGAAGCTGGACCGCCACAAAGAGCTGCTGCTGGCCATCCTGCAAGCGCAGGAAGACGAGCGCCAGCGCCTGGGCGAAGTGCTGCACAACAGCCTGGGCCAGGTGCTGTATGCCACCAAGCTGCACCTCGACCAGCTCGACACGCCCGCCCTGCACGCGCTGCCCGCCCTCGCCGCCCTGCACCAGCACACCGACCGCCTGCTCACGGAGGCCATGCACCAGACCCGCACGCTGGCCCACGAGCTGGTGCCCACCTCGCTCGCCAAATTTGGCCTGGGCGGGGCCGTGTGCGACGTGTGCCGCGATTTATCCACCCCGCAGCTGCGCCTGGAGTGCCAGGTCTGGGGCGAGGAGCACACGCTGCCACCGCCCGTGCAAGTCACCCTGTTTCGCCTGGCCCAGGAGCTGGCCCACAACATCGTGCGGCACGCCGGGGCCACGCAGGCCCTGCTGGAGCTCGAAACCCTGCCCGACTGGGTCAGCCTGCGGGCCGAAGACAACGGCCGCGGCTTCGACCCGCAGGCCGTGGCCGAGGGCCTGGGCCTGCGCACCGTGCGCGACGCCGTGGCGCTGCTGGGCGGCACCGTGGCCGTCGACTCTACCCCCAAATTTGGCACCCACGTGCGCCTGCGCATCCCCTTACCCCTCTTTTCCTAGCCATGATTCGCGTTTTCATCGTCGACGACCACCCCCTCATCCGCGACGGCCTGCGCACACTGCTCGCCGCCGACCCGCTGTTTGCGGTAGTGGGCGAGGCCAGCAACGGCCAGGAGCTGCTCGACCAATTGCCGACCGCCGCCGCTGACGTGGTGCTGCTCGACTTGAACATGCCCGTGCTCGACGGGCTGGCCACCACCCACCGCCTGCGCGCTGACTACCCACACTTACGCATTTTGCTGCTCTCGATGATGACCCACGAACACACCATCGGCGAAGCCCTGGCGGCGGGAGCCCACGGCTACGTGCTCAAAAACGCGGGGAAGTATGAAGTCATTGCCGCGCTGCAAGGCGTGGCGGCGGGCAAGCGCTTTTTGTGCTCCGAAATCGGGTTGAGCGTGTTGGAGAAGCTCCTGCTACTGGAGTCCGGCTGGCCGCGCCCCGAGGCCGTCCCCGGCCTCGCGCTGACGCACCGGGAACGAGAAATATTGCAGCTGGTGGCCTCTGGGCTTACCAACCAGCAAATCGCCGACCAGCTCTTTACCAGCCGCCGCACCGTCGAGAGCCACCGCCAGCACCTGCTGGAAAAAACCGGGACCAACAATACCCCCTCCCTCGTGAAGTACGCCGTGGAGCAAGGCTTGCTGCAGAAATAACGGACGTTAGGGTCTGGGGCAGTGACCGTTTCGCCGGCGCTGGGTCGTCAGGTTGCGCACTGCCCAACGCGCCCTTTTGCCTACTATCCACTTACTTATAGCCCCCCATGACTACGCCGCTCCTCGAAAAAAAGCAGAATTCTCATCGCGACATTGTCGTCATCGGCGCGTCGGCCGGCGGGGTCGCGGCCCTGCTGGCCCTGGTGAAAACCCTGCCGGCCGACTTTCCGGCGCCCATCTTCGTGGTGCTGCATATACCGGCCGATTCGCCGGGGGTGCTGCCCCGGATGCTGGACGCGGTTTCGGCCCTGGAGGTTCGGCACCCGCAAGACGGCGAAACCGTCCGGGCCGGCGTCATTTACGTGGCCCCGCCCGACCATCATCTGCTGCTCGAAGACGACCGAGTGCTGGTGACGCGGGGGCCGAAGGAGAACCGGTTCCGGCCTTCCATCGACGCGCTGTTTCGCTCGGCGGCCTACACCTTCGGTCCCCGCGTGATTGGCGTGGTGCTCACCGGCTACCTCGACGATGGCACCTCCGGCCTCTGGTCGGTGCAGCGCATGGGCGGACTGACCATCGTGCAGGAGCCACAGGATGCTGAGCAACCGTCGATGCCCACCAACGCCCTCGAATTTGTGGCGGCCGACTACGTGGTGCCCCTGGCCCAGCTGGGGCCGCTGCTGGGCCGCCTCACCCAGGAGCGCGCGCCCGCCAAAGTCCGCCTGCCCGCCGCCGAGCTGGAGCTGCTCAAAATCGAGCTCACCATCGCCAAGCAGGGCGGGGGCTTCGAGCTGGGCATCATCGACAAGGGCCGGCTCACGCCCTTCACCTGCCCCGATTGCCACGGGGCATTGACGCAATTAATTGAGGGCAAGCTCATTCGCTACCGCTGCCACACCGGGCACGCCTACACCGTGAGTGCCCTGCTCAGCGAAGTCACGCAATCGGTGGAGAGTATGCTCTACCAGTCGATGCGCGGCCTCGAAGAAACCAAGATGCTACTGCAAAACCTGGGCCGCCACTTTGCCGACGACCACCAGGAAGCCGTAGCCAAGCTATTTTTTCGCAAGGCCGACGAAACCGGCCAGCAGGCCCGTGTCGTGCATGACTCCATCCTCAAGCACGAGGCGCTCAGCGGCGACTTGCAGTTTGAGCGCAACAAGCTGGCGTAGGCTGCCTGGGTAAGCTGCTGGCCAGCGGATTTGGGTGACTCAGCCCGCTGCCCGCCCCCACAGCGACGCCAGCTACAGCTCCTCGCCGGCTAGGTTGCGGCGGGCACCGCCACGATTTTCTGGGTCAGTCTTCCGGGCTTCTCCGGGCCAGTAGCGGGGCGGCGGGGTGAACCAACAGTGGGGGTTGAAAAAGGCAGTGCCTGAGTGAGCAGTTAGTGAGCCTCCGTAAAAACCACCAGCTCAGGGGGGTAAATACGGAGGAAGAACTCGTATCCACCACCTTGTTTAGGCTGCTGCTGGCGCTCAAATTTGTAGCTACGCATTGCTTTCCACAGTCTACTGACTGTCAACATCCTGTTATTAATTTTGGGTGGCTGCCCACTCAAAAAGCAGTGCTTTGTCCGCTATGGTTCTTAGTTCCGCACATTTTGGCTCTGGTGGAAAATGCGTACTCCGCTACGAGGAGTCTGAGCAGTGGTTGTATGCCACCTGGACCGGGTTTATTGGCAATTACGAAGCGATGCGGGGGGCCACCAATTACCTGGATAAAGTGGCGGCGCATCCCAGCGCCTTTCTGCTCAACGACAACCTGGCCTTGCACGGACCGTGGTTTAATTCCGTGGAATGGCTCGAACACGCCTGGCTGCCCCAGGCGCAGCGGCTGGGCCTGCGCTACATTGCCCACGTGGTGCAGGCCGATAAGGGGGCTGATATTCTCACCCTCACGCATGCTGAGCACCTGAACGGGTTGCTCGAACTGCAGCTCTTTCATGACGTAGCCGAAGCTAAAGAGTGGCTGCACCAGTGCCAGCACCAAGCGGGCGTACTTAACAAGGCAGCGCCATTCACTTACCAGTGAGGTAGTTGGGTAGCTTCTGCAACCAACTATCCCAGAGCGGTTTCCAGCGTTGAGGTGGTCGGGTGCCAGTGGACACGGAGCTAAGGTAAATTGAAACGGTAGTGGAGTTCGATTTCGAGCGGGGGGCAGTAGCCCAGGGCCGAGTGCAGGCGCTGGGTATTGTGGTAGTGGTCGAGGTATTCAGCTAGTTCCAGGCGGGCTTCCTCCAGGTCGGCAAAGCAGGCTCCACGGGCAGCAGTTCGGTTTTAAGCGTGCTCCACCACTCTAGGCCAAAGCGTTGTCGTAGGGATTGCCGGGCCGGCTCAGGCTGGCAATGGCCTGGGTGCGGTCCAGCAGCGAGGTAAAAGCGTCGCTGGTGTAGGGGCACGAGAGTTGGAACAGAAAACCCCGCTAAGGAATTTTAGATAATATAATCCCTTTAAAATCAGCAGCATTATATTAATAAGCCAGATTAGAGCAACTCGCTTATCAGGAGTTCTCCTCGTCCCACGGGCTTCCTGTAAAGCGGCTTAACGGGGTTTTCTATTCCAACTCTCGTGCGACTTCTTGTACGACGATGGAAAGGGTAACCCGCCGACCCTGCTCCAAAATTCCATAGAGTCGAGCGAGCAGTACAAACAGCTGTGCCGCATTACGGACCCGGCGCTAGCTGAGGCGGAAGGGTGGTAAGGGGTTACAGCTGGTTCGGGCGGTAGGCCGTCGGGGAAAAGGGCCGCGAGCACCGGCAGGCGGGGTAGTTGGTGCAGCCAAAAAACTTGCCGCTGGGGCCTTTGCGTTGCGTTAGATAGCCGCCACATGCTTGCGGACAAGTGTACTGGCTGATTTTACCGCCCAGCTCTTTTATCTTATTGGCCAGGCGGGCTTGCCAGCCGGCGAGCCGTTTGGTGTGCGTCTTGTGTCCAAGGAAGCAGCCAGTGCGCTGGTCGAAGAGGGTGACCCGCAGCGCGTCCCGGCCCAGCTCCCGCGACCACTCGCCCACGATGGAGGTATACACGAGCAGGTACACGTCGGGATGATGGCGCAGGGGCAGGCCAAATAGGCGTTCCTGCGTGGCCAAGGCACCTCCTTTCATCTGCATTTCCTGAAACCGGGGGCTCAGCCCGCGCAGGAAGTCATCCATCTCGTCGATGTGAATGAAAGCGAACGCTGATTCAGCAGAACGGGCCATTGGGTAGCAGGGGCTAAAACCAGGTGCAAATTGCACCACCCATTCCAAAAAATTGCTACATTTTACGACGTGCTAGGCAAGGCCCCAATCCGCACTTATTTCAAGAGCGGAGGTATAAATAATCTTATGTTAAATAACTATTCCTAGAAACTAAAGGGAAAAGGCAATCTTCTCCACTGCCCCCAAAATCCTGTTTGCTTACTATGCCCAAACTAGAACTAGTCGCCTAGGGAGGCGACTACGGCTCACGCATCAACCACCTAGGCCCATTGCTAGCTAAAGCGAGCCAGCCGCCGAGCTGGGCGGAAAATAGTCAGCCAGCACTTGGGCAACCTTCGCTTCGGTGAGGGGTTTGGCTAGCGCTGCTACGCCGGGAATGGCTTGGAGGCGGGTTAGGTCGCGGAGGCTGCTGGAGGTGGTCAGCACCACGACGACCACGCCCTGCCGCTGGGCCTCGGGCCACTGCTGGTAGGCTTCGAGGAACTCGAACCCGTCCATCACGGGCATGTTGAGGTCTAGGAAGATGAGGCTAGGACAACTGGGCGTGCGCGGCTGGCAACGCACGCGCAGCAGGTCCATGCCTTCCTGGCCGTTTAAAGCCGTGAGCACCTGCACGTTTGGGTCGACGTAGCGCAGTAGCTTGGTATTGAGAAAGTTGTTGGTGGAATTGTCATCGACGAGCAGGATAGTGGGCAGGGTCGTCATGGGGAAGCGAGACAAGGAATCAGGACGCCGGGTGTACGGGAATGAAAACGCTGAAGACGCTGCCTTGGCCAGGCTGGCTGGACACCTCGATGCGTCCGCCGCTGTTCTCGACCATTTTCTTCACCATATAGAGGCCGATGCCGGTGCCCTCAACGTGGGTGTGCAGGCGCTGAAACAGGCCAAAGAGCTTGCCTTCGGCCCGCTCGACGTCGAAGCCCAAGCCGTTATCCTGCACCCGCAGCACATGGAATTGGTCTGCCGAAAGTAGGTGAGTCGCACCTCGGGGGCCCGCTCGGGGTGGCGGTACTTGAGGGTGTTGCTGAGCAGGATGTAGACCACCGAGCGCAGGTTCTTTTCGGAAAACGGCACGCGGACCGCCGCCGGCACGTCGAAGACGAGCCAGCCCTGGGTTTGTTGCACAAGCGACCGCAGGTCGAGCCGCACTTGCTCCACCATGGCGGCCAGCAGTACCGCCGTGGCGGGCTGGGCGTGGGCCTGTTGCAGCTTGCTGACGTCGGTGAGCTGCTCGACGGTGTGCCGGAAGTGCTCGGTGGCCTGCTGCATGAGCCGCAGCATTTCCGGCACATCGCCCACCAGGGCCGCCGGGGGCAATTCGCGGGCTAAGGCGTGCAGCAGGCTCTCGATGTTGGCAATGGGTTGCTTCAAGTCGTGGCTGGCCGTATAGACGAAGTTGTCCAGGTCCCTGTTGGTGCGCGTGAGCTGGCCGTTGGACACCTGCAATTCCCCGTTGGTGGCCAATAGTTCCTCGTTGATAGAGGCCAGCTCGTAATTGAGGTCCTCGACCTGTTGGCGGGCTCGGACCTGCTCGCTCACATCGGTGCCGACGGATATGATGCCCCGGATTTGGCCATCGGGCTGGCGACTGGGTTGAAACACGAAGTTCCAGTACACCACCTCTGGCCGGCCGTGGCGGTTGATAATAGTGGGCCGCTCGTGCGCCGTGAAAGGCAGGCCCGTGGTGAAGACCTGGTCAAAGTGGGCCACCACAGTGGGGTCCGCCGCCTCGGGCAACACCTCCTCGAACACGGGCCGGCCCTGCACGTCCGCCCACTCGCGGTCCCAGATGGCCAGCGTGGCGGCGTTGGCCACGGCTACCCGGTACTGCGGGCCGTGATAGACCGCCACCGCGACGGGGGCTTGCGCCACCAGCTCCCGCAGCTCGTTACGATGATGCTCGGCGGCGGCGTGGGCGGCTTGCGCGCGGGCCTGGCTTTCGCGCAGGGCCTGCGCGACGGCGCTGCGGTCCTGGTCGCTGGTGTCGGTGAAACTGACGACGAGCAGGTCGCCGCTGCGCCGGGCGGCTAGGCGAAAGTAGTTGTCGAGTCCGTCGGCCTGGTAGTTGACTTCGTAGACGTCGAGGTCCCCTTGTAGGTACACGCGCCGGTAGTAGCCCAGAATGCCGGCCACGTCGGTGTGCGGGAAGCGAGTGAGCAGCGTGCCGCCGGGGCGCTCGGCGAGGCCGGTCATGCGCTGGCCAGCGGGGTTCAGGTAGGCGAGCGCAAAGTCTTCAATAGCGTCGGTGGCGCCATAAACTGGACGCAGCACGTTGATGCCGGTAAGTGAAACGGCCAGCAGGTCAAGCAGCAAGCCCTCGGCCAGGAAAGGAACAGTGGCGGCGGAGGCGTTACCAGAGGCCATAAGTAGAAGAGAGGAAACAAGCTTAGAGGGGAGCACGACCGGTTTGTACGTGCAGTAGTGGCGGGTAACATTTTGTGGACAGCAAGTCCACCAGCGTAACGACAAGCCCAAATGCTGCTTTGGAACTAACTTTTAACCTATGTCAAGGATGCAGTCTGGTGCAAGGTTAGCCCTGCAGCTCTTGCACCAAGCGCGCCTTCTACTCCACTTTTTTACGATTACCACACCGCCTGTTAAGGAGTGCAAATACGTAAATAGTAGGGTGAAAGTACGGAAAGCAACCCGAGGGGCCCACAGTCGGTTGGGTATAATATTACTGCCAGTCAGCCGACTGATAGGCACAACTGCTGACCTATGCTCGGCGGCTCTAGGCCAGTGAGCACCACCCCAGCCTGGTGATACCCGGCCCTGGGCTACTAGTGGCGAGCCAAGAAGGGTATGCCCGCCAGCAGAGATAAACAGTGCCAGTTGAATAGGTGGGATTGTTTATTTACGTACTAGCCGCTTGATAATCAGGGGAGAATACGTAGATGCCACAAGACAATTTTGGGGTTTTCCGTGCGAAAACCCAGTATCTACCACCTTGTCTTTCGCCCGCACGAATGGAATTTTGTAGCGCAGTCTAGCAATCCTTTCTCTCTCCTTTTCCCTTGTTCGCGATGGTTTACGACCACAAATTTGGCCCCGCCGCCCAAACGCCCGCGCAGCGAGCGTCGGTACTAACGCAAATGCAGGATGTCATTCCGAGCCTGAAAACAAAAGCCACGGTCTATGCGCACCAATTGTACGACCAGTACATAGCCGGCGAGTTGAGTTGGCCCCAAGTGCGTCAAGCCCTTGACGCAGCAGTTGCTCTGGCTTAAAGCCAGCAGCTAAAGACGATTAGTATTTCACTTACTCGTATGTAGTATTCTGTTAATCAAATATTTGCAGCTCATGGCAATTACTCCCTTGTCAACCACTACTCCCACGGAGGATAGTAAGCGCCGGCCGGCTGCGCGCGTCGGCGACGGCAGCCGCACCAGCCGGCGCGGCTTTGCCAGCATGGACCCAGCCAAGCAGCGAATTCTTGCCAGCCAAGGAGGCAAGGCTACGTGCGCAGCTGGCAACGGTCATCGGTGGACAACCGAGGAAGCGCGTCTCGCCGGCCGCAAAGGCGGGCTCATCAGCCGCCGGGGGCCAACAAAGCCTTTATAAGCTTAGCATTCGTGCGGTAAGATGCTGCAATATGCAAGTAGTGTAGCGCTGTTGCCACTAGCAGCAGCGCTACACTTACCTCTGTTCGCGCGGCTCAGCCACTGCCTCCTTTAGGTTGGCACCAAAGTCAAGCTCTAAGTTAGGTCGGCGACTACCTCGTGGGCGACCTTAAACCTTGCTAAACTGCTGGAGCAAGGTTAGCAGGTGGGGTGATGTGATAGCAATCTGGGGCTCAACCAGATTATGCCCTCTCGCCTCCAGGTAACCCAGCAACCAGTAGTAGTCCTGCGCGTCGGTACTGACCAAAGCCATACGCCAATCGGCGAACCACCGCGTTTTGGTCTCATAATCACTTAGCGCCTGTACGCATTTATGGCGTGGGTCCTGCTGAATTTTAGCAAACAAGGCGTGCACCTGCTCGGCCGGACCCTCGAGCAACTGCACGAAGTGGCCACTGCTGCTGTAGCAGAGTAGGCCTGTAATGTGGTGTGCCTCATTGTACGTGCGTGCCTGCTCCATTAATGCTGTTAGCTGAGCCTCGTCGAGGGGGGCGACGGCTTGGCTACGATAGAGCAGGTGATGACAGCGGGTATCCAGTATCTTGCTCACCTCATCCAAGGTGAGCTTACCCTGGGCATACTGTTCTAACAGCTCCCTTTCGTACTGCTCCGGTGCCAGGGAGGTGTCCGCGGTCAGGGCAATGGCCCACGCGATAGCTCGTCGGCGTTGTTCTTCAGTCTGGAGGTCTTTCACCCACTGGTTTACGGCTGAAAAGCATCCCGTACTAAGGGAAAAATGCGTAGATACTGGCGTGGAAGTACGGAAAATTCACTGCTAGCAGCCTGAAGTGACTCTTTTTGACTTGATTAGCTATCAATGCCAGCTAGTTGACTGGCAATGTTCGTTGCTAGCTTACAGGTAGGTACACCTGAGGTGGTCGGGTAAAAGTGGACACGAAGAAAGTAACTTTCCCTTATCCATTTCTACCCGACCACCTCCGGGTAACCGGTCAGGAATAGCATAGCCCACAGACGCCTGTCTGAACTCCCCGTGCAGCGTTGAAAGTCCGCCCGCTACTACACGGGGCTTTTTAGCGGCTGAGAGGTACTTCCTTTTGCTTGTCTTTAATCTCGTAAAAATCTGATATGAAAACTTTCGCCTTTATTTTTTGCCTTGTTGTTCTTTCTGCCTTTCGCTCAGCTGGGCAAACGGCTGGCTCCAATCAACAGCTGTCCAGCGTTATCGATAGTTTGTATGCAGCAGACCAAAGCACAGCCAAGATTAGGCCATCTGATAGCGCTGCGGCTGCTTTCCAACGGGTGATAAGAAGGAATTTCCCGACCGTTAAAAGAATTCTAGACACTTATGGGTATCCCAACTACCCGATGGTGGGTCAGGAAAGCTCCAATCATTATTTTACACTTGTCCAACACAGTGATTTTAACCAGGATTTTCAGCAGCGGGTGTTGAAAATCATGCGGCGGGAAGTCGATAACAAAAACGCTTCGGGGAAGCAGTACGCCTTTTTAACGGACAGAATTGCTATCACAAAGGGTGAGCCTCAAGTATATGGCACTCAACTACTGATGAGTGGAAATAGTAAAATAAAGCCCTGTATTGCGCCGGATAAATTGAACAAGCGACGGAAATCGGTAGGGCTAGAGCCGATTGAGGAGTATCTAAAAAAGAGTAATGAGGTGTTTTATGAGATGAACCCGCAGCAGCGAAATAAACCCATTACCAACTAATTCAGTAGTCTACTTATCCCCTGTAGGGACACCTTTTTTATTCTTAAGAACTACTATTTAACGAGAAAAGTAGTCTTTTTCAGTATACTTCCTGTTAAAAATCAGCTAGTTGATTAGTTAACGTATACATCCGCCCTTTTGCCAGAAGGCCCGGCGTGGCCTACGTCAGTCCCCTGGTGCGCCAGGAGTGGTGGACGGCCCAAAACCAGCAGCTACCCCCGGCGGCCCGCCCCCCGTTCACGGCCGCGCTGCGGACGTACGGCCAGGCGTTTCGCCTCCTGCATAAGGTCGGGGTCCAGTTCCTGATTAGCCCCGGGGATGGCCCGTTTGTGGTGCCCGGTTACGGCATGGCCCAAGAATTGGGCTTGCTCGTAAAACTGGGCCTGAGCCCCTACGAGGCGCTGCAGGCGGCCACCACCAATGCGGCCGTCTGGCTGGGCGAGCAAGACTAACGCGGCACCCTGGTACCCGGCAAAGCCGCGGACCGGGTGCTGCTCGATGCCAACCCCTTGGAAAACATTGCGAACATTGGCCGCGTGCGCGGGGTGGTACTGAACGGGCGCTGGGTACCCGTGGCCCAATTGCTGCCCACCCAACCCTAAGGGTAGCTATACCTAGTCCGGCTTAACTTCCCGATATGAAAGCACTATTCTCCCTGGTTTTGACCCCTTTGCTACTTCAACTGAGCGTCTTTTCCGCCAAGGAGGCTACTCCCCCCAAAGCGCAACAGCAGATGTTGTGGGGGACCTGGAAACTAGTTAAATACGTGCATAAAGCCAAGTCGTCAGCTGGCACCTTTCTCAGGAATGATAGCACAATCATTCCGCAGCATACCAATACGTATTTGGTTACATTCAATGCGGATGGAACGGTAGAAAGACCTTCTGCTACCGGTGAGCAGGAAACGTACGCCTATACGTCGCCAACCATTATTTTCTATTATAACGGGGTTGCGTCGCCTTCGAACGTCACTTCTTCCATCAAGGAATTGACACCTAATAAATTAAGGGTTGCTTACCGTAAAGAGCAGTCGGGTATCATCTTGTACGACGACTTCTTTTACGTGCGTTCAGCGACTCCTTACAACTTGTGAAAATAAGGCAGTAGCCGTCCGTCGCTCGGTGGGTCCGATAGCGTTGTGCTTATCACCTAAGGCAACAATGGCAAATACAACCGCTGGCTAGGCCTGCTGAATTGTGTTGGCGCCGCTTGCCTGCGCCAGCAGGTTCTTCGTGAAACCTACCTAGTTTATCGCCGCTCGGTTAACGGAATTGGCTTGCATAATAGGGGTCCGCTCAAAAAACGGAAAATATAGCACGTTACGGGCGGAGAAGAGGGTGTGGAGCTAATGGTCCGTTTCACAACCCCCGAGTCGGAGGTTTTGCCCTACTTATTTAATAACACCCACATATGCAATAACCCGGCGCGGACCATCCACGCCGGGGTCCGCTACCGCCATCGGTAGCTACGGTCGGGCTTGGCTCGCCGGGGGGCCTACTTGGCTTGCAGCAGCGGTACCACGTCGGCCGCCTCAAAGAGGGAGTTGTACTGGAGAATGTCCTTCAGAAACGCCACGTGCCCCTGTCCGATGAGCAGCACAATAGCCTTGTCATGTTGCACGTTCACTTGGCGCAGCAGGTTGGTGTAGATGCGCACGTTGCGCTTGAAAAACTCGCCCGCTAGGTCAGCCCCCGCGTAGTTGTCGCCCTTCCCGATGCGGGCAAAATCCAGCAGGTAGGCGTCCACCTGGGCCAATTCGGCGGCGCGGGTGTTTTGTCGAATAAAGCGCTCCAACAACGTACCGCCCGGCATTAGGAGCAACTTAGCAGGACTTTGCCGGGTCCCCACCCGGGCCGCAATGAGTCGGCCGGCGCTGTCCTGAGGTGCGCTAGCAATCGCGCCTTCCAGCATTTTCTCCTGGCCGTGTTGCTTGGCATAAGCCTGCGTGGCCTTGAAATCAAGCATCCCGGCAGCATCGGCGCAGTACACCCGGGGGCGGTCCAGTCGCTTGGCCAAGCGGTAGGCCAGTTGGTAAACTTCGTTGTTACTGGCCTTGAATTGGCCCTGGCGGTACAGAGCGTAGGTGCTATCTACAGACGGCTGGTAGCTCAACGGAAACTCGATGAACACCTTGTCGGCCCGCGTCTTCGCGAGCTTGCCCACCAGTTCGTCCAGCTCGCGCTGCATGTCGGGCGTTTGCATGTCGGTACTGGTGCCCTTGTGCAGGTCGGAAGCGGAGCCGCTGAAATGGAACGTGCCCACTAAATACACCTTGATTTTGGCGGAGCCCCCGGCGGGCCTGGGCTGGGCAATGGCGGCGGCGGCGGACCCCAGCAGGGCAAGCGACAACAGAAGGCGGGTAAACGAGTGCAACGCAGTCAATGGCGGCAGGGTGAGAGTGGGTTGGGGATAACGATGGGACAAAGGTACCAGGGCTCTTAGAGCAGTTTCGGAGTGCGTTTACGGTTTTTTTGCGTAGTTTGCCCTATGCAAGCTTATTCGGATGATTTGCGCGAGCGGGTAGCGGCCGCCTACGC
>JBPBPU010000163.1:0-104470 GCA_050954465.1 Janthinobacterium lividum | reverse complement strand
GTAGGGTGCGGGGCTTGCCCCCGTCCGTCGTTGAACGACCTTGTTCAACGACGGACGGGGGCAAGCCCCGCACCCTACACCTTCCTAAACTGCTTTTTACAGCCAGTAATTGCATGAATTTCATCATTATTCAGCCCGAATTGCCGCGAGAGGAATTTATCAAACTGCTGGTTGAAAAATTCCCCATGCTCAAAGATGAAATTCTTGACGAATCAAGGGAAGACTTAATTTATTCGCAGGTTAATTGCTTGGCAGAATACGCCAATAACTGCTTGAGAAACGACCAGCTACCTGAATTCGAAAGCGCAATTAATTTCTTTCAGGATACTATAAAAAAAGCAGATAGCATCACTGATAATGCCTTGTACCTGGATTTTTTAGGTTGCCTGGAAATGCATGGCGAGACGGCTACCCACCAAGCAGCCAGAGCACTCCTGCTGCCAGAGTATCTGGAATTCTGGACGGAATTTCGTGCTCGGTATTTCCGGCAAAGCTCGCCCACAAGCTAATTCAGTCCCGTTTTTTGGTGAGATAGCAATTTTTAATTTAGTATAAATGCAAAACAGTACATCCTTTCAAGTTTGTCGAGAATTCTCGTTCGTCTTATTAAGCCGAACCGGAGTTCAACTGAGCTAACGAGTAGAATACCAGCTACGCGAGATTTCTCGACAAGCTCGAAAAGATGTGCTGTTTGTACTCATGCACAACCACTTAGAGCAGTATATACCCTCATACGCTGCCCTAGAAACCGCTTTAATGCACCTTCAGCATCAGCCACAGATTCAGCCGTACCATGTCGCCCATCGAGTCGCAGCGGGTGAAGTGCTCGGTGCGGTGGTAGCGGTTGAGGGCGGCTTTTAGCTCGTCTACTTTTTCGGCGGGGGCCAGTTCGTGGCGGCGCATCACGTCGAGCAGAGCTTTGAGACGGTGGCGCTCGGCGCGGGCACGGCGGGCCATGAGGGTGCGTTCTTCTACCTGGTACTGGCGCAGGTTTTCGGGCTTGAGTAGGCTGGCGCACATTTCTACCACAGCCTGGTTGTCTTTGAACGACTGCGGCAGGTACATGGCGCGGCGGCCCTCGTAGCTCTGCTGGTCGAAGTCGATGGCCCGCACGCGGTACTGCTCGTCCTCGAAGTCAGGGGTGATGTCGATGACGTAGTTGTAGGCGCGCATGTCGCCGAGCAGGCGGGCAAAGCAGCGCTCATTGAATTTCACAAACTCCTTGGCAATGCGCACTTGGTTGAGGTAGGGCAGATTGAGGCGCGTGCGAATGAAGTCGTCGCCGGGGATGCCCGCAATGTGTTCCTCGATGAGCGTATTGCCGCTGTCCACGAGGTAGTTCATGGAATTGGGCGAGAGCAGGTGCTCCAGTTCCAAGCCGTAGAGGCGCGAGGCGTCGGCTTGCTTCACGTAGAAGTAGTCGTAGTTGTCGTTGAGCTGATTGAGGATGCGTACCCGAAACGGGTGCGAGTTGCCGAAGCGGCAGTAGTCGATGCGGTCGGCCAGCAGGTTGTCGGCAAACGACAAGTCGCCGGCCGTTTTGAGTAGCGCATACACCTGCACGAGGCCCTGGCTCAGCTCCACCAGGTTCTGGGGCTCATAAAAAACGGTTTGCCACAGGGTATCCTTGCCGGCGCGGTCGAGCAGCGGAAACGAGTTGCTAAACCGCAGCAGGTCGGCGTAGCTCACCGGCAGTGGGGCCTCGCGGTCGTAGGTGCGCAGGTACTGGCGCAGGGCCGGCGTGAGCGGGTAGCTAGGCTTTTTGCGGGAGATGTCCATAAGATGAGGGACGGAGGATAAAGGATAAGAGACTAAAACAGAACGCAGTCCCTTATCCTTCTACCCTAATCACTACTACCCCGCCAGCTCACTCACCAACTCCACATATTGCTGGCGGGCAGCATCTTTGCTGGTGCCGGCTAGCTGCTGCCAGGCGTCGTACTTGGCGATAGCCTTGAAGTCGAAACCGCCGGGGCGGGAGCCGGTGGCGTCGCCTTCGGTGCCTTGCTTGTAGAGGGCGTATAGCTGGAGCAGCACCGTGTTGCTGGGCTTGGCGGGAAGTTGCTGGGCGCGCTGGGCGGCGGCCTCAAATTCTTGTTGGGTAGTCATGGGGCTAACTATATAAAGTGAACGGGTGCCGAAGCGTATCGGCCACAAACGTAGCGCCTAGGCTGCTACCATAGGGCCTACTGGCCTAGCTGCTGCCATCCGCAGGCGCAGCAGTCGGGCGCCAGAGCAGGTCACCGACTATCATTAGCAACAACTCGCGGAGCAAGTAGAACGGAGTGGCACTCCGTTTTGCCGCGTTAGTGGCAGGGTGGCTTGTTCAGGTCACACCAATCGAGAGCTTGCCGCTGACGCGACGCGCCATAAACGGAGTGCCACTCCGTTCTACTTACTTCACCACTTCTACTTGCATACCCACGTCCTGCACCGGCCATTTGTCGCCGGGGTCAACGGGTACGTTGGAGATTTTTTCTACCACATCCAGCCCTTCCGTTATTTCGCCAAATACGGTGTAGCTGCCATCGAGGCCGGGCACGCCGCCCTGCGTGGCGTAGGCGTGCGCTTGGGCGGGCGTGAGGTGCCGCCCCGCAGCGGCGGTCCGCGCCTGCGCCTCTGCTTCGGGCATTGGCCTGCCCACGGCAAAATAAAAATCGGTGTTGGATGAGAGGTGGTGGGGGTTCTGCTCGTCGCCGTAGCGGGCCATGCCCAGGGCGCCTTTCAGGTGCAAATGCTGCGGCCGGATTTCGGGCGGCAGGCGGTAGGAACGCAGCCGGATGCTGCGCACGCCGCTAGTTTGGCCGCCCTGCACTGCGAAGCCTTTCAGCACGCGGTTGAACACGGTTTCGTTGAAGACGCCCCGCCGGGCCAGCAGTAGAAAATTGGCCCGGTGAATGGGCGTATCGTCGTAGAGATGCACCCGAAAATTGCCCAGCCGGGTCTTGAACAACACTTCCGAGCCGGGATACTGGCGGCCATACGCCAGCAGCGCCGCCGGGGCAGTGCTATCGGTAAGCGCCGCCAGGTCGGGGCCGGGCGGCTTGGGCGGCGGAGCGCTGGCGGGCTGCTCGGTGGGGCTGCAGGCAGCCAGCAGCGCCAAGCTGCTCAGGAAGAAGGCAACAGCGGGGGTTTTCACTTTTTCAGGTAGTCATTGCCAGTTGGTGCGGGCCTGTAGGCTCGGGCCAGTTTAGTTTATTGTAGCTACTCCAAGTAGCGCCGTAGGGAAGCAGCGCTCAGCTTTAGCTGGACGCATCGCCGCGGAGCAGCGAAGCTCGCGCTGGCAGTCTTTGCACCGAATGGCGCAGTCCCGGATTCGCCGCTACGCGGCGATGCGTCCAGCTAAAGCTGAGCGCTACTTCCCTACGGCGCTACTTGGAGTAGCTAATCCCAGCCGTCCGACGACTTGGGTTTGGCTTTCTGCTTCACCGGTGGAGCGGCGGGGGTTTTAGTTTTGACCTTCACCTTGGCGGGGGCCGTGCCTGGCGCGGCGGGTGCTACCGGGGCAGCTTCGGGTGGGGGCGGTGGGGCGGCTTCGCCCGAGGCGGCTTGGATGTCGTCGGCGGCCACTACTTTTTTGTCTTTCTGCAAGGCCAGCAGCAGGTTGCTTTGAGCTAGGGTATTGGCTTTCCAGGCTTTAAGCTGGGTTTCGAGGGCTTGCTTTTCGTCGTTGCGCAGCTTGGGCGTGGGCATGAGCCCGGCCAGGTCGGGGTGGCCGGCCTCCTGCCAGGCGCTAAGCCACAGCGAGGCAATAAGCGGGGCGGCCGACTGCAGGCGGAAGGCTACCTGCTCGCCCACGGCCTTTTCGTAGGCTTCTACAAAGGCGTCGGAGTAGCGGCGCACGGTGCGGCCCTGGCGATGCGCGAAGGCATACTTAGTTTGGGGCGTGAAATGTCCCTCTTTCTCTACCTTGGCCTCCAAATCGAAGGTGGGCACCAGAAACCGGTGACTGGCTACCAGGCTCAGCCATACGCTTTCAGGCAGGTTTTTGAGCACCTTGGCCTCTTCGCCTACCAGCTTGTAATCGGGCAGGTACTTATCAGGCAGCTGCGTTTCCCAGAGGGCCTGAATCTCGGGCTGGTTGGTGTACTGGCCGTTGTAGTTCACCGTCGTGTGCAGGGGCGCAAAGGCGTCGGCCGTGAGGCTGCTCAGCTCGGCCGAGGCCTGGATAATGGCCGTCGTATCGCGGGCCCCGAAGGCGGCCACCAACTTGTTTTTGACCTCGATAATGGCCCAGGGCAGCGTGCCGTACTTGCGCAGGGTGTCGGCTGTAAACTTCACAGATGCCTGGTCGAAGTCGTGTGGCATCTTGGTGAACGGGTTACTTTCGGCAAAGTGGTCAATCATCAAATAATGCTTGCCAAAGTCTTCGTTGCCTGCTGCCGGCCGCTCATTAAAGCTGCTGCTCAAGCGCACCAGTTGGGGCATGTGCCGGAAATAGAAGGCCTGCATGCCGCTAGGCAGCTCATACACGGCCACTTGCGTAACGGCCCGGTGCCCGGCCACGCCCCAGGCGCGGGCGGCCGGGGCCAGGGGGCCCAGCAGGAGAGCGGCCAAACCCAGCGATAGAAATACTTTTTTCATAGTCAAGCGAATAGTCGGCTCCACCCTGCGCGGGCCAGTTGGTTAGGGGGCCGAAGTTCGGGCCGAACGGGCATATTTTTCAGCGACGGGATTCCAGCGTTGATTCAGGAAAAATTCATCTTTTAAAATGTCCTAATTTTATACGTATTCAAGTCAGCCCTACCCTTCGCTCTCCACGTACAAGCTCCATAATCTTTTCTCCCACCCACTCATTTTTCACTTATGGCAACTGCCACCAAAAAAGGCAATACCGGCGACCATCACCGCACGGCAGCCTCCCACCACACCGAAGCCGCTAAGCACCACACCGAGGCTGCTAAACATGCTGACTCGGGCGACCACCAAAAAGCGGCTCACCATGCCCATACGGCCGGTGGCCACGCCGCCCACGCCAACACCAGCTCGCGTCGGGCGGCCAAAAACCACGCTGCCGACCACAGCACCAAGTAGAGAAAATTAAATTTCAGGGCCGGTAAGGCCCTTGGCTGTAGCGAACAAGAAGCCCGTTTTCCGCAAGGAAGCCGGGCTTTTCGTTGTTGGTAAAGGTGTACTAGAAGGCAACCCATAGCTAGGAGCAAAGCCCGGTTATTTCCTATTTCGCTTCTAATGAGCGAGTAGGCTTTTTATATTAGAAGACGCTACTATCCCTGGCACTACCCAAACCGCTGCTTAAGCGAGTTCGTAAATAGCACGTATTTTGCACATACTTTGTTATTTCCATTACAATGCGCTTTCTTCTTTTGGCTCTCTTGGCTAGCGGCGGGCTACCAACGGCATTTGCCCAGCCAGCTACCACCCCTGCCGACACCGTAGCCACGCGCCTGCAGCTGCCCAAGGCCGACTGCGCGCTGTTTCCAGCTGCCGCCACCATCCCTAGCTCCGACGTGTTTGAGAGCGATTATAAGCCCGGCATGGAGCGCTTCGCCCCTACTGCCGAGCAAGTGACGCAGGCCGAAGCCGCGCTGCCCGCCGTGCAGTTTGACCGCGTGAGCGCCCGCCCCGAGCCCACCGACAACTACGACGACTACCCTGTCATTATTAAAAAGCACTTGGCCGACTACCAGCGGCAGTATTACGGCTTTATCGACAAGCATAAGCACCCTTGCCTGTTCATTAACTTCTTCATCGAAAAGCACGACGACGTGCCCGGCCAGCCCCCCTATTGGCTCAATCACGCCGTGCGCCTCCAGGACGGCGGCTGGGAATACTGGTCGATTTATTACGACCTGAACGCCCACAAATTCTTCCACTTCGAGCACAGCCAGGAAGGGTAGCAAAAACTGGAAAAGAACGTCATGCAGAGCGCAGCGAAGCATCTCGCTCGCCAGCTAACCCAATCGCTGAACCAAAACGGCGTTGCCGATTGAATGGGTTGGCGAGCGAGATGCTTCGCTGCGCTCTGCATGACGTTCTTTTCCAGTTTTTGCCTCGTAAAACGGCACAAAAAAGCCTAGCCACACGGCCAGGCTTTTTGTCGTTTAGACGTTTTGCAAAGACCTTACCAAATGCGGGCGCGGTCGGTTTCGGGGCGCATCATCTTGCTGCCGTCGGTGCAGCCGAAGGCGGTGTAGAACTCGGGCATGTTCATGAGCGGGCCGTTGGTGCGGAACTGGCCGGGCGAGTGCGGGTCGGTTTGTACCTGCTGGCGCAGGGCCTCGGGGCGCTGGTTGGCGCGCCAGATTTGAGCGTAGCCCAAGAAGAAGCGCTGGTTGGGAGTGAAGCCGTCGATTTTCTGAGCGGCTTTGGCCTGCGGGGTTTTTTGGAACGCTTGGTAAGCGATGGTGAGCCCGCCGAGGTCGGCCAGGTTTTCGCCCATCGTCAGGTTGCCATTTACGTGTAGCGAGTCGAGAGGTGAGAAGGCGTCGTACTGCTTGCCTACTTTGGCGGCGCGGGCATTGAACTTGGTATTGTCCTGGGGCGTCCACCAGTCGCGCAGGTTGCCCTTGGCGTCCGATTTGCGGCCCTGGTCATCAAAGCCGTGGGTCATTTCGTGGCCGATTACCGCCCCGATGCCGCCGTAGTTCACCGCGTCATCGGCTTTGGGGTCGTAGAAGGGCGGCTGCAAAATGCCGGCCGGGAATACGATTTCATTCATGCTCGAATTGTAGTAGGCGTTCACCGTGGGCGGCGTCATGCCCCACTCGCCCCGGTCGATGGGCCGGCCGAATTTTTGGAGGTTGTCGCGGCTGCTCCATTCGGCAGTGGCAAAGAGGTTTTGCAGAGCGCTTTCGCGGGTGATTTTCAGTTGCGAGTAGTCCTTCCACTTATCGGGGTAGCCGATTTTCACCGCAAAGGCGTTGAGCTTGCCAATGGCCTCCGTCTTGGTGGCCGGGCTCATCCAGTCGGTGGCCATAATGCGCTCGGCATAGGCTACCCGCAGGTTTTCGACCATCGTTTTGGCCTTGAGTTTGGCGGCGGGCGAGAACGCCTCATCCACGTAAAGCTGTCCAAATGCCTCGCCCAATGCGCCATCGGTAGCCCGCAGGGCGCGCTTCCAGCGGGGCTGCTGCTGCTTAGCCCCGTTCAGCACCTGCGAGAAGCGGAAGCTGGCGTCGCCGTAGGCTTTGGGCAAGGCCGACGTGACGCCCGACACCAGGTGCCAGCGCAGGTACTGCTGATGCACGGCCACGGGCGTACTGGCCATCAGGTCGCTGGCCGCCCCCAGAAATTCGGGCTGGCCCACGATGAGGTCTTTGGCACCCACCAGGCCGCTTTCGCGCAGCAGCAAGGGCAGCGCCAGGTTCGGATACTGCGCATTCGCATCCGTGAGCGTCATTTTGTTGTAGTTCTTGATGCGGTCGCGCAGGTCTACGCGGCTACGGCTGTTCTGGGCCAGCTTGGTTTCGAGGGCGATAACGGCGTCGGCATTGGTGGCGGCCTGGGCGGGTGCGTCGCCGAGCAGCTGGTTTACCGTAATCTGGTAGTTGCGGTAAGCCGTGCGGATAGCCTTCGAGCGGGCGTCGTCCTTGAGGTAGTAGTCGCGGTCGGGCAGGCCGAGGCCGCCCTGCCCCAGCCGAATGGCATACTGGCTGCTGTTCTTGCTGTCCTGGCTTACGCCAAAGCCGTACCAGCCGGTGCCATACGAGGCAGGGTTGGCCATATATTTTTGCACCTGGGACACACTTTCGAGGGCCTTAATCTGGTTGAGGCGCGGCTGCAAGTACTTCAGCCCCGCCGCCTCGATGGCCGCCGAGTCCATAGAAGCAGCGAAGAAGTCACCCACTTTCTGCTCGTTCGAGCCAGGCTTGGCTGTTTGAGAAGCGGTGGCGGCCTTCATCAGGATGCGCTTCTCGACGGCCATGTTGCGGTCGCTCAGCTCGTTGAAAGCACCCCAGCGGGTTTCGGCGGCCGGTACGGGGTTGTTTTTCAGCCAGGTACCGTTGGCGTAGTGGTAAAAGTCCTCGCACGGCGACACCGACAAATCGAGGTTGGCGAGGTTGATGCCCACGCCTTTCTGTGGGGGGCCAGGCTTGGTGGGTGGGCCAAAAGCAGTGGTAGCGGCCAGGCCACTGAGGCCCAGAGCAGCCAGCGTGAGGCGGGAAAAAGTAAAGGAAGCCATAAGTTAGAAAAGGGGAGTTAGGAATATGCCGTAAGGTACAACTTAGGAAGTTAGCCAGACGAAACATCAAAAAAACCGCCCCCAAATGGAGGCGGTTTTCTGTAGCGCGGACTCTGCGAGTCCGCGAGTAGGGTCGTGGTTGCAGCCAGCTATTCGCGGACTCGCAGCGTCCGCGCTACCAGATGCGGGCTTGCTCGGTGGTGGGGCGCTCCATCTTATCGGTGGGCTTGCAGCCGAAGGCTTTGTAAAACTCGGGCATGTTCATGAGCGGGCCGTTGGTGCGGAACTGTGCGGGCGAGTGCGGGTCGGTTTGCACTTGCTGGCGCAGGTATTCGGCGCGGGCGTTGGTGCGCCAGATTTGGCCCCAGGCCAGGAAAAAGCGCTGGTTGGGGGTGAAGCCGTCGAGGCTTTTGCCGCCCTGGGCCTGGGCAGTTTTCTGAAACGCCTGGTAGGCAATGGTGAGGCCGCCGAGGTCGGCCAGGTTTTCGCCCATCGTCAGGCTGCCGTTTACGTGTACCGAGTCGAGGGGCGAGAAGGCGTCGTACTGCTTGCTCACCATCGCCGCTTTGGCGTTGAACTTGTCGGCGTCCTCCTTGGTCCACCAGTCGCGCAGGTTGCCATGCGAGTCGTACTGGCGGCCCTGGTCGTCGAAGCCGTGGGTCATTTCGTGACCGATTACCGCCCCGATGCCGCCGTAGTTCACTGCGTCATCGGCCTTGGGGTCGTAGAAAGGCGGCTGCAAAATGCCGGCCGGGAACACAATCTCGTTCATCGGCGGGTTGTAGTAGGCGTTCACCGTGGGCGGCGTCATGCCCCACTCGCCCCGGTCGATGGGCTTGCCGAAGTGGCCGAGGTTGTCCTGGTTGGCCCACACGCGGGCCGCAAATACGTCCTGCAAGTAGCTCTGGCGGTTGATGTTGAGCTTGGAGTAGTCCTTCCACTTGTCGGGATAGCCGATTTTCACCACGAAGGCGTTGAGCTTCACAATCGCTTCCTTCTTGGTGGCGGCGCTCATCCAGTCGGTGGCCATGATGCGCTCGGCGTAGGCCGTGCGCAGGTTCTCAATCATTTGCTTGGCGCGGGCCTTGGCGTCGGGCGTAAAGGCTTTGTCGACGTAAAGCTGGCCGAAAGCTTCGCCCAGCGAGCCATCGGTGGCCCGCAGCATCCGCTTCCAGCGGGGCTGCTGCTGCTTGGCCCCGCTCAGCACCTGTGAGAATTTGAAGGCATCGTCGCCAAAGGCTTTGGGCAGCGCGCTCGTGACGCTGCTTACCAGGTGGAAACGCAGGTACTGGCGCTGGTCGGCAATGGGCTCGGCGGCCAGCATGGTGTTCACTTCTTTGAGGAAGCCCGGCTGCCCGATAATAATCTCTTTGGCTGCGCCCAGGCCGTTGGACTTGAGCGTGAGCGGAATGTTGATGTTGGGGTAGTCGGTGGTGGCTTGCGCTACGGTCACCTTGTTGTAGTTGGCCTGGGGGTCGCGCAGCTCCACGGGCGTGCGCGAGGCTTTGGCCAGGCGCGTTTCGATGCGCACCACGGTGGCGGCATTGGCCGTGGCAGCGGCTTCGGTGTCGCCAAGGCGCTTGAAGGTGGTTACCAGGTAGTTCTGGTAGGCGTTGCGGATGGCCTTGGAGCGGGCATCGTCCTTGAGGTAGTAGTCGCGGTTGGGCAGCGAGAGGCCGCCCTGCCCTACCTGAATGGCATATTCGTCGCTTTTTTTCTCGTCCTGGCCCACGCCGGCGCTAAACCACACGCTGCCCGCCTGAGCGGTGGGGTCGGCCAGAAACTGCTGCATTTGCGGCAGCGTCTTGATGGCCGCGATACGGTCGAGGTACGGCTGCAGGTACTTGAGGCCGGCCGCTTCGATGGCGGCGGTGTCCATGGCAGCGGCGTAGTAGTCGCCTACTTTCTGGGCATTGGAGCCCTTGGCCGCCGTGGCCGACTTACGGGCCAAATCTTCCAGAATGGCCTTCTGAGTAGCGTTGTTGGTGTTGGCCAGCTCGTTGAAGCTACCCCAGCGGCTTTCGGAAGCCGGCACGGGGTTGTTTTTCAGCCAGTTGCCCGAGGCATAGTGAAAAAAGTCGGCGCAGGGGCTCACCGAGGCGTCGATGTTGGCCGGGTTGAGACCAACGCTTTTGGTAGTCTGGGCCAGCGCCGGCGCGGCACAGGCCAGACCCAGCGCGGCTACGGCCAGGGCCGTCGCATACCGGGAAGAAGTTTTGTGGGACATAAAAAAAAGGACAGTGGGTGGTTTAAGCCGCAAGTTACTGTGTGCCGTGTGTCTTGCTGCTTATCGCCCTCCGCGGCAGACCCCACCCCCGGCCCCTCCCCTTCGGGAGAGGGGAGCCAGTCGTCAACTAATCGTTAGGCTCCCCTCTCCCGAAGGGGAGGGGCCGGGGGTGGGGTCTGCCGCGGAGGGCGATACCACTAGAAACTGCTTACTGCACCGCCGCGCTGCTCACCCGCTGAAACGTCAGCGGCCGGGCGGCCCGCAGCTTCATAGTAGTCAGTGGCTGGGTGGGGAAGAATATTTCCGTCATGGCCGTGAGGCCGTGGTCGGCAAACAGCTCTACCGAGGCCGCATCGACGTAGAGCGTGAGGTCGGCGGCGGGGCTGGTAGTCAGGCGCGGGGCCACGTGGCGGCCCGCAAATTTGGGGCTGAACTTGACGAGGCCCGCCTTGGTGCGGTCGATGAAATACTGCTTGTGCGCCGCGTCATAGCCAATTACCAACTCCTCGCCAGCCGCGTTGCCCAGTACCAGCTCGAAGCTGCCGAGCTGCTGCGTGCTGAGGGTGAGGCGGCGCTTGGCCCCGGTCGTTTTCAAGCGGGCAGCCAAGTCTACGGGGGCGGCTACGGCTACGTTTTGGAGGGTGGTGGCGGGACCGAGGCGGCCGGTTAGCTCGCGGGCGGGGGTGGAAGTGAGGTAGATTTCCGCGCCTATTTGCTGCAAGCCCAGCTCGCGCGGCAGGGTCATGGCGCTGCGCCAGGGCGAGGTGGGCACCTGGTTGGCGTAGTCCCAGTTGCTCATCCAGCCCAGGAAGAGGCGGCGGTTGCCGGTGTTTTCCCACGTCACGCCCGCGTACTCGTCGGGGCCGTAGTCGGCCCATTTGGTTTTGTCATTGAGGGGCGTAAACGTATGGCCATCGAACTGGCCCACGAAGTACTGCGTGGCCGAGCCGCCGTTGGGGCCGCCGGGGTTGAGGTTGACGATGAGCACCCAATAAGTTTTGCCGCCCATCACGAGCGGAAACAGGTCGGGGCATTCCCACACGCCACCGTGCGCCCCCAGCTTCTGGCCAAACTCACTTTCCCTGGTCCAGCTTTTCAAATCGGGCGAGGAGTAGAACGTGATGCGGTCGAGGGTAGCCAGCGTCATCAGCCACTTCTGGCTCACTGCGTTCCAGCTCACCTTGGGGTCGCGGAAGTCCTTGATGCCAGGGTTTTTGAGCACCGGGTTGCCCGCGTATTTCGTCCAGGTTTTGCCGGCGTCGAGGCTGTAGGCGAGGCTCTGGTTTTGGTACGTACTACTGCCTTTTTTGTCGCCTGCCGGGTCGTGGTGGGTAAACACCGCCACCAGCGCATCCTTACCAAAGCCGGCCGTGTTGTTTTTATCTACCACGGCCGAGCCGGAGAAAATGTAGCCCAGGCTATCGGGGTAGAGGGCAATGGGTTGCTGCTGCCAGCGCAGCATGTCGGGGCTGGTGGCATGGCCCCAGTGCATGGGCCCCCACACCATGCCGCCGGGGTAATACTGGTAGAACAAGTGGTACGTACCCCGGTAATACACCATGCCGTTAGGGTCGTTCATCCAGTGGGCAGCCGGGGTGAAGTGGTAGGCCGGCCGGTACTGCGGCGTGGCGGGCGGGGCCGTTTGGGCGCGGGCAGGGAAGGCGGCCAGAGCCAGGAAGGCGGGGAGGAGGTAGGGTTTCATGGTATGTTGGTTGTTCTGGGGAGCGCCTCACCCCCTAGCCCCCTCTCCGAAAAGGAGAGGGGGAACTAGTTCTAAAAAGCTAGAAACTAGAACTAGAAACTAGTTCCCCCTCTCCTTTTCGGAGAGGGGGCTAGGGGGTGAGGCGCCCCCCCAGAACGAGAAATTCAAACCATCTGCTTCAACAGCATCTCCAACTCGTCTAGCCCGATAACCGGCGTAGCCCCCTGATGCGTGGCTACCAGCGCCCCAGTGGCGCAGGCAAAGCGCAGGCATAAGTCAGGCGTTGCGCCGGCCTGCCAATGCGTGAGCAGCGCCGCCAAAAAAGCGTCGCCGCTGCCGATGGTGTCTTTTACTTCGACTGCCACGCCGGGGCTGCGGTAGAGCTGCCCGCCGGTCCAGAGCATAGCTCCATCCGGCCCCAGCGTTACGCACACGGCTTGCAGGCTGAAGTGGGCGGCCAGCCAGGCGAGGGCGGTGGCCTCATCGTCGGCGGCCCGGCCAAACCAGCCCAGGATTTCGGCCAGCTCGTGGTGGTTCATCTTCACTAAGTCGCAGTGGGCCAGTAGGTACTCCACGGTTTCGCGGGTGTAGTGCGGGGGGCGCATGTTCACGTCGAATACCTTGAATTTGGCGTGGGGTAGCAGGCGGTACAGGGTGTCGCGGGTGGTGGGGGTGCGGGCCGCCAGCGAACCGAATACCAGCATGGCGGCCCCGGCTACGAGTTCGGCCAAGGCGTCGTCGTACTGGATGTAGTCCCAGGCTACGGGCTGTACTATCTTATACACCACCTCGTTGGCATCGTCCACGTTGGCTTTTACCACGCCCGTAAGGTGGGTTTTGCCACGCTGCACGTAGGTGGTGGGCACCCCGCGCCCAGCCAGAAAGTCGAGCAGCTCCGCGCCCAGGTCGTCGTCGCCCACGCGGCTGATAAGCTGCACCGGCTGGCCCAGTTGGTGCAGATGCACCGCCACATTGAAGGGCGCCCCGCCGGGCTGTTTGCCGGTGGGCAGCACGTCCCACAAGGTTTCGCCGAAGCAGACAATGGTGTTCATGTCAATTAGGAATTAGAATTAAGAAGCGACTCCAAGAAACCAGAATTTAATGCTTCATAAGTAGGTCGTAAAAAGTTAGTTTGCTTCAACGAGAACGTCATGCTGAACGCAGTGAAGCATCTTGGTCGCTTCATTAAACCGGCGCGGTTGAAGCGACCAAGATGCTTCACTGCGTTCAGCATGACGTTCCTTATTCTTTAAAATAATTTCTCCGACCGTCCTGATTCAATGCAGCACCAGCGCCTTATCGGCGGCTTCGAGGGTGGTGCCCTTGGTTTCGGGCATCAGGCGCCACACGTAGAGCAGTTGGAGCACCATCATGGCGCTGAAGATGGCAAACGTGTGGCCGCCACCCAGGGCTTTAGTGATGGGCGGGAAGGCAAACGTGACAATTGCCGCCATCACCCAGTGCGTGCTGGAGCCCAGCGCCTGGCCCTGGGCCCGCACCGCGCCGGGGAAAATCTCGGAGATAAATACCCAGATAACCGCGCCTTGCGAGAAAGCGAAAAAGGCGATGTAGGTAAATAGCAGCGCCGGCACCGGCCCGTACTGCCGGGTGTAGAAGGCCCGCGCCACCAGCCCCAGCGAACGATGAGCCCCACCGAGCCCACCAGCATCAGCCGGCGGCGCCCAAACCGGTCGATGATGTTGACGGCCAGCAGGGTAAAGCAAAAATTGACCAACCCGATGCCCGCGCTCGACAGCAGCGCCGCGCTGGGGCCGCGCCCCGTCATCTCGAAAATGCGCGGGGCGTAGTAGATAATGGCGTTGATGCCCGCCAGTTGGTTGAACAAAGCGAAAAGCACCGCCAGCAGCACCGGGCGCCGGTACTGCGGGGCCCACAGCGACTCGGCCGGGCCTTGTTCGGCGGCGTTGGCGGCTAGTACGGTGGCTACGCTTTCCTCGGCCGTGGCGGGGTCGATGCGCTCGAACACGGCGCGGCCTTCGGCCAGGCGGCCCCGGCGCAATAGCCAGCGCGGGCTTTCGGAAATGCGGAAGAGCAGCAGGAAAAACACCTCTGCCGGCACGGCCTGCACGCCCAGCATCCAGCGCCAGGCATCGGGGCCGATGCCTTTGAGCAGGTAGTTGGACAGGTACGCGGCCAGGATACCGAACACGACGTTGAACTGAAACATGCCCACCATGCGGCCCCGCGAGGCGGCCGGGGCTACCTCCGAAATATAGAGCGGGGCCGTCACAGACGAAGCCCCCACGCCCAGCCCACCCAAAAACCGGAACACCAGAAACGGCACCCAGCCCGGCGAAAGCGCCGCGCCCAGCGCCGACACCAAGTAAAGCACCGCAATCCAGCTCAGGGTGCTGCGCCGGCCCAGCTTATCGGATGGCACGCCGCCAAAAACTGCCCCCAGCACGGTGCCAATCAGGGCGATGGAGATGGTGAAGCCCTGCGCCCAGTCGCTGAGCTGCCACAGCTGCTGAATGGATTTTTCGGCCCCTGAAATCACGGCCGTGTCGAAGCCAAATAAAAAGCCGCCCAACGCCACCGTGATGGACCAGAAGAAAACGCTGTTTTTCATAAAAGTGCGGGCTCGGTGGGGTAGCGGCGCGGGCTGCCGGGGCCCGAACTTACGCCGCCCGCCGGGTATTATTTTCGGGGTGTACTTTGGCCAGACAGGCAGCGCAGATGCGGCCTTATTTCAGCTCTGCCTTACCTATGCATACCGTCCTGACTGCCCTCACCAGCCACGCCCACCAGCCGGTACGGGCCGCCGTAGCCCAGTTGGCCTTACTGCCGCTAGCGCCGGCTCACCTGGCCCTCTGCGCCTGGGTGTGGCACCGCTGGAAGCCGCCCGTGCCCACCGAGTACTACTATGATTCCAACATCTTCCAGGCTAACCGCCTGGGCTGGCGGCAAATGGACGACCCCAGCGCGGGGGAGGAAGTCCGGGCGGCCCTGGCCGAGCTGCTGCAACAGCAACTGCCGAAGCAATGGAAAGTACTGCTGCGAGCCGCCAGCCTCTTCAACTGCGCCTACCCCGAGGACGTGTACGAGGGGGGCAACAGCCAGGTAGGCGGCTACGTGGCGCATTGCCGGCAGCACTGGCGCGACTTCGAGCGCTTCAAGGACTGGTTCGAGCAGGCCCTGCCACTGGCTGAAACTCTGGTCTGCGAGTGGATTACCGTGGCGCAGGTATTCTGGAACCACTACCGCTGGCAGCCCGACAACTGGTTCTACGGCACGTTTAGCGAGCCGGCCTGCGCTTATTTGCTGGCCAAGGCTATTACCCTGGACTGCGCCTACCCGATTCAGTACTACTACTTCTACAAGGAGCAGCCTCACTACGAGGGCGAAGACCGAGTAGACGGCCAGGAGTTAGCCTTACAATCGGGCCGGGGGCTCACGTATTTCTTCTACGCGCAGTTTTGCCAGTACCACCGCCAGGAGCTGGGCGAGGCGTTAACTTACTACCGGCGCTTTCTGGAGTTGGAGCCCGATTGCCTGCCCGACAACCGCTTCCACATCTACAGCCGCGACGCCACCAAGCGCAGCTACCCGCCCAGCACCCAGGAGGCGCTCACTGAAATCGGCAACATCGGGCTGCTTCAGCAGCAGCCGGCGGCCGCCCGGCAGGCGTTTGAGCAGGCCGTTGCCCTGCGGCCTGAGAGCGTGCAGGCTCCTTACGAGCGCCTGGCCCACCTGGCGCGCCAGCAGGGCGACCTGCCCGCCACCCTGCGCTACCTGGCCCGGAAAGCGCAGGTTTGCGCCCAGGCAAGGGTAGAGCGCGGTCACGGGTACCAGTCGGTGGGTGTGGGGGCCTATTTCTGCTACGACCCCACCAACCCCGCCCCGCAGCCGCTCGATACCGCGCCCAGCGGCTACTCCTATTCCGACCCGGCCGCACGGGTGCGGGTAGAGCGAATAGCAGAAATCTACAAACAGTTGGCCGACACCTTCTTCTACGAGCTGTATGACTACCGGCAGGCCAGCATTTACTACAAAAAATACCTGGCCTACCCCAGGCATTACCTCCGCTACACTGCCACGGGGGAGGCCGGCCAGCTGGAGGCCGCCGAAAGCCAGATTCGCCTAGCCATGGAAATGGGCGACTATTGGCAGGCCCGCAGCCTCTGCGAAAAGCTGCTCCGCACCGCCCCGCATAATAAGGTGGCGTACCAGTACCTGGGGCATGTTAGGAAGCGGCTGGGGTAGTTGGCGAGGTAATGGAGGTGAGGGAGGGTAAAAAAGAACGTCATGCTGAGCATTCCGTGCATCAAGCGGCGACGCAGCGCAGCCGAAGCATCTCGCTCGCCAACTAACTCAATCGTTGAACCGAGGCGGCGCTACCGACTGAGTTAATCGGCGAGTGAGATGCTTCGGCAAGCTCAGCATGACGTTCTTTTTTACCCTCCCTCACCCCAACCACCCCTCACCTCATTACCCCATTACCTCCTCACCTCATTACCTCCTCCTTACCTTCGCCCCCATGCCCCTCTACCCCCGCCGCGCGGCCCCGGTTGCTGCCGAGCCCGATGCCCCGCTCAGCCTCGGGGCGCTGCTCACGCAGGTGCGCGCCGCCCTGCTGCACCGCTTCCCCGATTCGTACTGGGTGGTGGCCGAAGTGGCCGAAATGACCCGGCCGCGCCAGCAGGGCGGCCACTGCTACCTCACCCTCACCGAGCCCGCCGCTGGGGCCGAGGCGCTGGGCTTCACGGCGCAGGCCCGTGCCACGCTCTGGGGCAGCCGCTACCAGCAAATTGCGCCGGCCTTTGCCGAGGCCACCGGGCAGGAGCTGCGCCCCGGCCTGCGCCTGCTGCTGCGCGTGAAAGTGACCTTCCACGAGCAATATGGCTTCTCGCTCGACGTGCTGGCCCTCGACCCCAGCTACACCGTGGGCGAGTTGGCCCGGCAGCGCCTGGCCACGCTACGGCTGTTGCAAGAGAAAGACTTGCTGGAGCGCCAGCAGCGCCTCACCCTGCCGCTGGGGCCGCAGCGGCTGGCCGTCATCTCCTCCCCCACCGCCGCTGGTTTGCAGGACTTTGTGCAGCAGCTCGAAGAAGCGCCCTATGACTTCGCGCTCACTCTGTTTTCGGCCGTGATGCAGGGCGAAGGCGCGCCGGCCAGCATCCGGGCGGCGCTCGATGCCATCCGGCCGCGCCGGGGGCAGTTTGAGGTGGTGGTGCTTATTCGCGGGGGCGGCTCGAAAACCGATTTGCTGGCTTTCGACGAATATGGGCTGGCGGCGGCCGTGGCGGCGTTTCCGCTGCCCGTGCTCACCGGCATCGGCCACGAGCGCGACGAAGCCGTGGTAGACCTCGTAGCCCACCGCGCTCTCAAAACGCCTACCGCCGTGGCCGCCTTCCTGGTCGAGCGCCTGGCCCGCCTCGAAAGCCTGCTGCTGGAACTGGCCGACCGAGTGGCCGACCGCAGCCGCCAGCACTTGGCCCGCCACCACCAGCACCTGCAACGCCTGGCCGACCACTCGCGTGAGGCCGGCCGCCAGCAGCTCGCCCGCGCCCAAGCCGACTTGCGCCAGCGCAGCCGTCAGGCCACGCAGGCACCGCGCCAGCACCTGCGCCACCTCGGCCAGCACCTCGAAACCTTCCGCTACACCCTGCCCCGTGCCGCCCGCCGCGCCCTCACCCACGAGGAACAGCGCCTGCGCTTGCGCTCGCGCACGGTGCTGCGCCGCTTCGTGCGCCACCACCAGCGCAAGCGCGAGGCGCTGCTGCGCCAGCGTTTTTTGCTGCAGCGCGGGCTGGAATTGAGAGTTAAGCGGGTTGAGCTAAGGGTGAGCAGTTTGGAAAATGACGTGCTGAGGCAGGAAAATCAGCTTCTGCGTCGCCAACTGACTCTGGCTAATCCAAGCAATTCCTAGCGCCTGTTCAGAAGTAGGCCGCTGGATGTAGAGACGCATCTTTGCGTCTCGGCGTTGAACGAAACCAGCACGGCGCTCACGCCGAGACGCAAAGATGCGTCTCTACATCCAGCGGCCTACTCCTGAACAGACTCATAACTCCTACTTAAACCAGTGACCTACAACGAAGCCATCCAGGAACTCGAAGCCATCCTTCGCAGCCTCGAAACCGACCAAGTAGACGTAGACGACCTCACGGCCCGCGCCGAGCGCTCGGCCGAGCTAATCCGCCTCTGCCGCCACAAGCTGCGCCACGCCGAAGCCTCCCTCGACCGCGTATTCGACTCGCTCGATGAAGAAACCGAGGACGAGCCCGACGATAACTACGACGACGCCAACGACGTGGAAGAAGACGACACCGACGACTACCAGCCCGGTGGCCCCGGCCGCCCCGTGCAGCCGCGGCTGTTTTAGGCGATGCGTGAATGAGCGAGGGAGTGAGTTACGTTAGACAATTCACTCTTTCACTCCCTCACTCACCCGCCGCCGCACGTGAATCTGGACTTTTTCGCCGTCTTCACTGGTAGTAGGCATCACATCAATTTGGTTGGCTTCATCAAAATGAATGGCCAGGCCCCGCACGATGCCCACGGCCAGCCCACCCATGCGGCGCGGCGACACATAGTCGATAAGCAGCTCGTTCTCGTTGAGGCGGGTTACTTGCAGCACGGGCGGCGCATTGTCGGTGTGCTCGCGGCGCACTTGGGCGTGCATAGTGCCCTCGGTGTGCTCTAATAGCTCAAACGTGCGCCAGTTGGGGTCGATGTATTTTTGGTACATATAGAGCAAGTCGGGCACGAGGTATTCGCCGAATTTCTCGTGCAGCTCGCCCGCCGGAATGCCCGTCATTTCGGCCGCCTGCCCTACGAGGGCGTAGATACGCGCATCAGGATACACTTCCTTGTGGCTGAAATCGCCCGATTCGAGACCCGATAATTCAATTAGTTTCACCCAAGTACTATGGTCGTACTGGGTCTGGACGTACCGCTTGAGTAGCGTCAGGATGGTTCCATGCATGAGGGGCTGTTTTCAAAAGCTATTTGCTTAACGCGCCCGGAACCACTAAAGTTAGAAAGGGCGGCAGCTGCTGGCTTCGTGCCGCAGCTACCGCCCTTTCAGGGTTTTGGCTAGTCGCTAAATACTGCCGATTACCGTCATCGTGTCCATTGTAGGGCCAGCGCTGCCGCCCCTGGGCTCTACCGTCATGGCAAAGGCTTGGGCACCGGCTACGTCCTTCATCTGCTGCAAGCTGTCGCCGCTGGCCGTGCGGGCATCCAGCATGCCAGCATCCACGGGCTTGCCGTTGTTGAGGGCCCACAGTTGGTATTGCTTGCCGGCGGGCAAGGCGGGCAGCTGCTGTACATCGACGTACACGCGGTGACTGGCAGCATTGAAAAGCACGCGGGCGTGGGCGGCGCGGTGGGCCGGTGTTCCCGCCAGGGCTACCATCTTGTATTCGCTGGGCGAGCGTAGCGCGTGCAGCTGCTCCTGGCTAACGGTGAGCTTATCGGCGACTTGCTTTAGCTCAATTTGAGCCACCTTGAACCGCTCGACCACTTCAGTAGTCCGAGCGAAAGTGGTTTGCGAGGTAGCCAAAGCCAGGTCGGCTTGTTGCCAGCGGCTGTAGAGCAGCGCGTTAGCGGCCAAACTCAGCAGCAGCGCTACCGAGGCAGCAATGGCCCAGCCACTAGTGCGGGCCACAGGCGCTGCGGCCACGGGCTGCGCATTAGCAGGGTTGGAGGCCGATACGCGCATAGCGGGCACCGCTGCCACGGGGGCAGCCGGCGTTACGGCCGGGCTGCTGATTTCGGCCAGCACGCGGCCTAACACCCGCTCGCGCAGGGCGGCGGGGGGCGTTTGGGCGTGGGCCTCAGCATACACGCCCAAGCCAGCCAGTAGCTCGTCCAGCTCCTGGCGCACTTCGGGCGAGCGGGCGGCTCGGGCTTCTACCTCGGCCTGGCCGGCGGCATCCAGTTCGCCGAGGGCGTACTGGAGCAGGCGGCCCGAATCGATATATTCTTGAGTATCTTCCACAGTCTAGTTGCAGTTAATTCTTTAGCGGATAAGTTTTGCCAAAACCTTCAAGGCGGTGCGCGCACGAGTTTTCACAGTGCCCAAGGGCAAGTTGAGTTCTTCGGCTGCTTCGCTTTGGGTAAAGCCACCAAAATAGAGTAAGTCAATAATTTGTCGTTGTTCGGGCACTAGTTTTTGGGTAATTTCCTGTAAGCCTAGGTGTTCAGGGCGAAAATCAGTGGGGGCCGCAGTGCGTTGCGCTACCAAGCTGTCGTCGAGGCCTTGGGTGCGAGAACCTACGCGGTGCTGCCGCGAGCGGATTCTATCAATGGCTAAATTTCGGCTGATGTTGACTACCCAGGTAAAGAGCCGCCCTTTGGTAGCGTCGTAGCTGGCCATGGCGTGCCAGATTTTTACCAGCGCCTCTTGCAGCACGTCGGCCGCCTCATCTTCGTCTTTTACAATGCGTTGGATAACGCCGTAGAGTGCGGCCGAGTACCGGTCGTAGAACTCGGTCATGGCCGACTGGTCGCGCCCTTGCAGGCGCCGCACGAGCGCCGCCTCGGCAGTAGTGGGCAGGGAAATACTAGGAATATCAGACACGGGAAATATGCGGGCTAAGCCGGAGAAGCCGCCCGGCAACCGGGCAACTCGTGGCGAAAGTAGTAGAGTTTAGCAATTCGGCGCAGCAGACAGCGAGTAAAAGCAGCGTTTCTATCCATAAACCCTGCCTGCGCTTGTACGGTTTGCAGGAAGTTAGGGTAGTAGCGCAGACATTAGCTACTCCAAGCTGCGCAGTAGGGAAGTAGCGCTCAGCTTTAGCTTGGCGCATCGCCGCGAAGCGGCGAATCTGGCACCGCGCCGCTTGCTGTAACGGCCCCAGACGCGAGCTTCGCCGCTTCGCGGCGATGCGCCAAGCTAAAGCTGAGCGCTACTTCCCTACTGCGCAGCTTGGGGTAGCTACAACTCCCCTCCTCACCCATGTACACCTCCACCAACCCCTACACCGGCCGCATACTGCGCCGCTTCCGAACGTTTTCCTGGCCCCAGACCGAGCGCATCTTAACCCAAGCGCACCGCGCCGCCGCGCAGTGGCGCAACACCACTTTTGCCGAGCGGGCAGCCGTGCTGCGCCAAGCCGCCGCCCTGCTGCGCGAGCGGCAAGACGCGCTGGCCCACCTCATGGCCGTGGAAATGGGCAAGCCCCTGCGCGACGGCCGCGCCGAAGCCCAGAAGTGCGCCACCTGCTGCGAGTACTATGCCACCCACGCCGAAAGCATGCTAGCCGATGAGCTGGTAGCCACCGACGCCGCCCGCTCCTACATCAGCTACGCGCCGCTGGGCGTGGTGCTGGCCATTATGCCCTGGAACTTCCCGCTCTGGCAGGTAATACGCTTTGCCGCACCCGCTCTCATGGCCGGCAACGTGGGTTTGCTCAAGCACGCGCCCAACGTGCCGCAGTGCGCCCTGGCCCTCACGAACCTGCTCCACGACGCCGGCCTGCCCCCGACTGCGTTCCAGAATTTATTTATTGATAACGACCTGGCGGCCCGCGTAGTGGCCGACCCGCGCGTGGCCGCCGTCACGCTCACCGGCTCCGAGCGGGCGGGCTCGGCGGTGGCGGCCGTGGCCGGGCAGCACCTCAAAAAAACCGTGCTGGAGCTGGGCGGCTCCGACCCGTTTATTGTGCTGGCTGATGCCGACGTGGCGCGGGCCGCCCAAACCGCCGCCCAGGCCCGCCTGCTCAATGCCGGCCAAAGCTGCATCGCCGCCAAGCGCTTTATCGTAGAAAGACCGGTGCAGCGCGAGTTCGTGCGCCTGCTCAGCGGTCACCTCGCGCAGCTGCGCTACGGCGACCCCCTGGCCGACGCCACCGACTATGGCCCCCTGGCCCGCCCCGACCTGGCCGACGCCCTACAGCAGCAAGTAGCCGACTCGGTGCAGCAGGGCGCCAACGTAGCCTTGGCCGGCGGGCAGCCTCACCCCGGCAGCACCCGCTTCGACCCGATGGTGCTGACCAACGTCAAAAAAGGCCAGCGGGCGTACCGCGAGGAACTGTTTGGCCCCGTAGTGCTGGTACTCACCGCCCGCAACGCCGCCCACGCCGTGCAGCTCGCCAACGACTCCGATTTCGGCCTCGGGGCCTCGGTGTGGACGCAGGACGTGGCCCTGGCCGAAAATATGGCCCGCCAGTTGGAAAGCGGCGCGGTGTTCATCAACGGCCTGGTGAAGTCGATGCCGGAACTGCCCTTCGGCGGCGTCAAAAAGTCGGGCTACGGCCGTGAGCTGTCCTACCAGGGCCTGCGCGAGTTCACCAACCAGAAGTCGGTGTGGATTCAATAACTAACTGCTGTTATGCAGTCGTCGGTGAACCCCAACGGGGTTCCGTAGGCTAGCCCAGGGTTGGCGAAGCCTACCCTGGGTTTTAAAAGCGGTTGTTTACCGAACCCCAACGGGGTTCCGTAGCTGCCGGCCCTGGTAGTCTACGGAACCCCGTTGGGGTTCGAAAACCGGCCATCCCAGAAACCCAGGGTAGGCTTCGCCAACCCTGGGCTAGGCTACGAAACCCCGTTGGGGTTCACCAATAACTGTGTAACCGCAGTGACTAATGACGAGCGGCTACCTTTTGTAAAAATTCGCGGGGCAAATTGTAGGCCGGGTCAATTTCGAGCGCCTTCTCAAACCGGCGGGTGGCCTGGTCATCATCGCCCAGGTTGAAGTAGCACTCGCCAATCGAAAACTCGGCCAATGCGTTCAAGGAATTGATTTGCAGCGACTCTTCAAAGTCGAGGATGGCGGCCTGCCACTGCCCCAGGTCCATTTTGCAGAACGCCCGGTTGTCGAGCGCCTCGTAAAAAACAGGTACCAGCTTAAAGGCTTCGGTATAGGCCGCAATGGCTTCGAGGTGCCGCTCTTCATCGCTCAGTGCCAAGGCTTGGTTGAAATACTCTATGGCTTGGTCCACGGCTGGGTTCACGGGCTCTTCGCCGTCGCCTTGCATCGCGTTCAGGTAGTAGTGGTAGCCTTCCAACTCGTGCGCCGCCACGGGCTGATGCGTGAGCAGTACCGGCTCGCCAAAGCCATCGGCGCTGATGGGGCTGTGGCCCACGGCTACGGCCAGGCCCGCTACCTCCTGGGCGCTGGGCACCGTGGCTACCGGCACGTAGCAGCGCACGTGGTAGCAGCCCAGGCGCTCATCCACGGCCAGTACTTTAAACACGTGGTAGGCTGAGTCGGCGTGGGTGTAGAACACGTCGCCGGGCTGGAAGAGAGCAGGCATAGCTGTTAGGTTTTTGGGGTGGTTTGTAGGGGCAGGGCTTGGCTTCGCACCCTACATCAATAATAGCGATAACTATACAGGAGCGTGCTCGTTTGCCGGCCCTGTGCGTCGAAGGCCGTGGCGCGGTCGAGCAGGCCGTTGGGCAGGTAGCTGAACGTGGTGCGCTGCCACAGCTCCTTATCGCGGTAGTACTGGGTTTGGCGCAGCTGCCCGTGCGCATCGCGCTCGTACTCGGTGCGGATGCTTACCGCCGTGCGGATGCCTGCCGCCGTGCGGCTGCGCACCAGGCCGTGGGCGTCATAGGTTTGGGTGGCCTGCGGTTTCAGGCGGCCGGCGGCGTGCCGGGCCAACTCGTCTTTCCACGGCAGCGACGTGCGCGAGCGTAACAGCCGCCCCCACTCGGGGTGGGCAGCGGTATAGGCGAGGAACTCCGATTCAAAATCGAGCTGGCCGATTTCTGGCACCCGCCCCTTTTCCTGCTGTACGTAGTTGTACTCGGCCTGGCTCAGGCCCTCTAACGGCCAATAAGTGAGCTTATCCTGCCGCTGCAGGCGCTGGCCACGGCCCACATAGTAGCGGCGGTCGAGGGCGGTGAGCCGGCCGGTAGTGGCCTGCGTAGTGGCCAGGTAGGTGGTATCGTGGGCCTGCCAGCGGCGGTAGCGCTGGCTGAGCTGCCAGTCGCCGGTGGTGACGTTCCAGGTAGCTACCGAGCCGGTGCCGGCGGCCGGGGGCGGGTAGCTGGTGTGCGACTCGGGCAGCCACACCCGGCCCAGGCGGGTGGTATCGGTGGGGTCGGCGAGGCGGTAGTAGGTGGTGGCGCTCACCAGCTCGTGGCTGGCCGGGTCGTAGCTTTTGTCGAGGCGGCGGACTAGCTGGTCGCCTTTGGGCCAGTACTGGCTGATGACGCGGCCCTGCGCGTCCAGCTCCTGGTAGCTGATGAGCGTGAGTGTCAGCGGCCGGCCGGGGCGGCGGGGGTCGGGGGCCTGTTGCTGCACCAGTACCGCCCGCACGCGCTGGCGGCGCAGCTGCTCGGCCACAGGGCGTGGGTAGAGGTTTTCGGCAGCGGGGTCGTAGGTGCCGGGCACCAACTCCTGGGCCGCGAGGCGGGGCGCGGCTCCGGCCAGCAAAACCAGCAGCAGGGCTTGCTTTAGTGGGCCATGCGGCGGCTGGTAGCTGGGCATTTACTTCGGAGCGAAAAGGAGAGGGAGAGCCAAATATAGCGCCCGGCAAAGTGGCGGCTCAGGCTGGGTAGTAGCTTGCGGCATGAACCACTCTACCCGCTACTGCTTGCTGCTGGCCATGGGCCTGGTGCTGGGGGCCCGCCACCCCGCCGCCGCCCAGGAAGCCAAAAAAGTTTACGCCTACGCCGAGCAAATGCCGCAGTTGCCGGGCGGCGGTGGGCAGGGTGCCATTCAGGCAGCCATTCAGCGCAGCTTTGAGTATCCGGCCGATGCCCTGCGCGACCACGTAAGCGGCACCGTGTACCTGCGCTTCAACGTAACCGAAACGGGCCGGGTAGCGGAAGCTCAGGTAGCAAAGGGCCTGAGCCCCAGCGTAGATGCTGCCGCGCTCGCCGCCGTGCGCAAGCTCCCGGTTTTTGTGCCGGGCCGGCAAAATGGGCAGGCCGTAACGGTGGGCTACGTCATCCCCCTGACCATAACGCCCCCCAATGTGCCCGACCTCTCCGGCCTGTCGGGCGAGGGCAGCCGGGAGGTAGTAGAAGAGGTGGTTCCAGCCGATAAGGTCTATACCTTCGTGGAGCAGATGCCCGCCTTGCCGGGCGGCGGGGGCCAGGCGGCCATTGTGGCGGCTATGCAGCAGCAGCTAGTGGTGCCACCCGATGCCGTGGAAGGGCGCGTGTTCACGTCGTTTGTGGTAAGCCCCGAGGGCGCCGTGCGCGATGCAAAAATCGTGAAGGGCCTGAGCCCCAGCGCGGATGCGGCCGTGCTGGCGGCCGTGGCTAAACTTCCGGCTTTCATCCCCGGCAAGCAGAATGGCCGGGCGGTAGCCGTGAGCTTCACTATCCCCACCACTATCCGGCTGCCCAACCACGTATTTGAGAAAAGCGAGGTAGCCACGCGGGCGCGGTTTGCGGCACCCGGCCTCTACCCCTACCTGCAGCAGCACCTGCAAGTGCCCGCCGTAGTAGCCCGCGAAAAGCTGCACGGCCTGATAGGCGTCGATGTGGTGGTGCTGGCCTCGGGCAAAATAGACGTACCGACCCTCACCAGCCACCTATGCACCAGCTGCGACGCCGAGGTGCTGCGGCTGGTGCAGCAGTTTCCGGCCTGGGTGCCCGCCCGCGACCACGCCGGCCGCGCCGTGCCCGTGCGCCAGCACCTGAGTATTCCGCTGCCCTTGCCCACCGCCGCCACGCTCTATACCAAGCCCGCCCAGGTGCTTACCTACGTAGCCGAGCCCCCCACGCTGCTCGACGGCACCCCCACTCAGGAGTTGGGCCCGCTACTCGCTCAAACCCTGCACTACCCGGAGGTAGCCCGCCGCGAAAAAATAACGGGCACCGTCCAGCTCGAATTCCTAGTCGATGCCACGGGCGTGGTGCGCACCCCGCACATCACGCAGTCGCTCTGCGTGAGCTGCGACCAGGCTATTCTGGCCGCCCTGGCGGCCCTAGGCCCTTTTGTGCCCGGCCGCCAGGGCGAGCAGCCTGCGGCCGTGCGGCTGCAACTTACCGTGCCCTTCCAGCCAGCCGGGGAAGCAGCCAGTACGTTGAAGAAATAAGCAGTTTGAACGAAGTAGGGTGCGGGGCTTGCCCCCGCCCGTCGTTGAACAATGTCGTTCAACGACGGGCGGGGGCAAGCCCCGCACCCTACTTCGTTCAAGTAGAAGCCCCTATACCCCTAACAATACCCGGCCAGCTTATACACCACGTAGCCGCTTACCTCGTGCAGCAGCATACTCCAACGGCCGAGGGCTTCGAGGTCGGGCACGAGCCAGTAGCTGGGGTCCCAGGCGCGGTCGGAGGTGCGGAAGTCGGCGGGAAATACCTGCGGGTGTAGGCCCACGCGGGCAAAGCAGCCCATGGCCCGCCGCTCGTGGAAGGCCGACGTTACCAGCACCAGCGACTTGAGGTCGGGGTGCTGGGCCAGCAGCTGTTTGGTAAAGAGCGCATTTTCGCGGGTGTTGCGGCTGCGCTCTTCCAGCAGCAGGGCCGAGTCGGGCACGCCCGAGAGGCGCAGCAGCGTGTGCAGGCCCGCCGCCTCGGTGCCTACCGTGTGCAGCACCGACCCCGAGCCGCCCGAGATAAGTATGCGCCGTACCCGGCCGGCCCGGTAGAGCCACAGAGCGTTGGTAAAACGGTCGGCCCCCCGGCTCAGGTACACCCGGTCGTGGGGCGACTTATTGCCGATGGCCACACCGGTGAGCAGCACCGCCGCATCGGCCGGGGCCACAGCGGCCAGCGGCACGGGTGGGCGCTCCCAGGCCAGCAGCGCCTCATTCACGAGGGCGTTGTTGGTGCCCAGCACCACTAGCAGCAGCGCCGCCCCCAGGCTCCGCCGCTGTCGGCGGCTGCCGGGCGCGGCCAGCCAGGCTACCAGCAGCAGCACCACCAGCCACACCACCGGAAACAGCAGAAAATCGAGCAGCTTGGAGAGAAGGAAAAACATGGAATGGGAGTAGCGCAAAAGCAACCAGGCACAAAAGAACGTCATTCCGAGCTTGCCGAGGAATCTCACTCGCTCACTACCTCAATCGTTAAACCAAAGCGGCGTTAGCGATTGAGGTAGTGGGCGAACGAGATTCCTCGGCAAGCTCGGAATGACGTTCTTTTGTATAAAATCTATTCTATAAAATCCGCCTCCTACCCCATCAGCTCAAATGCCCGCAGGCGGGCTAACTGAGCTTTCACCTGGTCTTCGGTGGTGAGGGCGTCGCATTCGAGCAGGCGGCCCTGGCAGTAGCTCACGAAGAAGGGCGCTACTTTTTGCTCCATCAACTTTTTGGCTACCGGGTTCTGGTCGGAGTCGAGGCGCACGAACAAGATGCCTTCGCTGCCGGGGTCGTCGGCGTATTTGGCAAAGGAAGGAGCCAGCAGCTCACAGGTGGCGCAGTCGCCCGACGTGAATTTGGCGAACACCTTGAGGTGGTCGTGGATGAGGCGGCGCAAGTGTTCGTCGTCGGTGTCAAGTACGTGCTGGCGAGTTTCCTCAGTCATAGTTACAAAGAAGAGAAGTAGCCCTTTCAAACGGCCGGGCGGGGTAAATGTTTGCCGGCTTCAGCGCCGCAGCATCAGTTGGCGGATATACTTGACCGGGGCGCTGCCGTAGCTCAGAAACTGCTCATTAAAGCCTTTGAGCGTAAAGGCGGTGCCTTGCTGCTGCTTTATTTCCTGGCGCAAAGTCAGTATCTCGGTGTAGCCCGTGAAGTACGAGCTGAGCTGCACCTGGCTAAGGGTGGCGCGGTGCCACTTGCCGGCCGCCTCGGCTTCTTCCTGGAAGCCCTCGCGGGTGAGCAGCTGCTTGATGTCGGCCTCGCTGGCATTTTGGGTTTGAATGAGGTTGTCGACCAGCGCGTTGAGTGTCGAGCGTAGGTTCCACTTGTCCCAGAGCAGCCAGAGTTCGTCGCGGTTGCCGCCGTAGCCGTTTTCCAGCATCATCTGCTCGCCGTACACGGCCCAGCCTTCGACCATCGCGCCGTTGCCAAAAATGCTTTTCACCAGCGAGAGCGAGCGGTTGGCGTACACGAGCTGGGTGTAGTGGCCCGGTATGGCCTCGTGGATGTTGAGAATCTGGAGGGTGTAGTCGTTGTACTCGCGCAGGTAGCTTTCGGCGCGCTCGGCACTCCACTCGGCGGGCAGCGGCTCCACGTTGTAGTAGGTGTCGGCCTGGGGGTCGTAGGGGCCGGGGGCGCTCACGCTGGCGCCGGCCCCGCCGCCGCGCATGTAGGCGGGCGTTTCGCGCACTACCAGGGGCTTGCTGGGGTCTTGCGCCAGCAGCTGGTGCTGCCCCACGAACCGGGCCAGGTCGGGTATCTGGCGCTGCACGGCCGCCACGAAGCCCTCGCGGGTGGCGTGCTGGCGCGTAAGCTGGTCGAGCACCTGCCGGACGAGCTGCAACGTATCGGCGGGCACGGGCTGGCCGGCGCAGTACTTGGGAAAGAGCCGGGCGGCGCGCCGGCCCATGTCGTGCAGCAGCGCGGCCTTGTGCTGCTGAGCCAGCTGGTACACCTCGTCGGCCGAGTAGCGCGACTGGATTTCGAGCGCAAACTTGCGGGCAAACAAGGCCTTACCAATGCGGAACGAGCGGTACTGCGGGCCACCCGCTGGCATGTTCTTGTTCAAAAACCCAACGTAGCCGTCGATGGCCGTGCGGGCGTTAGCGATGCGCTGGGTCAGCCGCGCCTTTTCGGCCGCGCTCAGGTGCGACGTGCGCACCGAGTCGGCCAGCGCTGGCCCGAGCGCGGTCAGGCCGCCCAGGTTTTGCACCACGGCCAGGTCGAGGTGCTCGCGGGTGGGCTGGCTGAGGTTGGCGCGGGCCGCATTATAGTACGCCTGCGCCCCGGCCAGCTTGTCGGAAATATTGCGCAGGCGGCGCTCGAGCCGGTAGTGGTGGCCGTTGAGCAAGTCGCCCACGCTGGCCCCGAGATTGTAGGTGGCCGGGTTCCACTGCCACTCGCGCAGGGTATCGGCTGCCCAGCGGGCCGCCTGCAACTGGTTGCGTAGCACGCGGTAGTCTATCTGGTTGCCGGGCGAAAGGCTATCGAGCCCAAACCCCGCCAGCGCCCGCAGGTTTTTAGTGATAAAAGCGGCCTCGCGCTGCCGCTGGGCAGCGTCGGGTATCACCAGCAGTGAGTCGTATTTATGGAACCCCTGTGAGGCGGCAAAGTCGGGGTTTTGCCGCCACAGCTCCAAGATAAAGCGGTTCTTGAAGCGGTCGAACCGGGCATCGGGCGCGGGGGGCTTGGGTGGGGTGCTGGCCGAGAGGGCCAGGGCGAGCAGCGGGAGGTAGTGGAGGCGCATGGGAGGTGGGAAAATAGGCTGCTTAGAAATCGGGGTGACTTCGGTGAGGTCGTCGCCCTATTCGGCGGTTTGCTTCCGGTTTTGCGCCATCGGCCAACCATTCGGCGCATTCATCTTTCGGCCGCATGGGGCTGGCCCACATTATTTTTCGCAGTTGTGACAGCGTTACCGAAGCGTGGCAGAAATGAAAGTAGGCCGCTTCATCCTTCGATATTATCCGCTTTTCGCCGGCTAGCGCTGCCTCCAACAAGTGACAATCCTTTAGCATAATTTGCTGCTCTGCGAGTGGAACGGGCAGATTTCCCAGCGCGCCAGCCAACCCAGTTTCTGCCTCGTCTATGTCCAGCAAACGACGCCGCGCCTGCATAAACCGCAGCCAATTCAGGGAATAATGGGAAGCATGTTTGTCCCACTCTACTTTCATGCTTGGGGTACGCACCAGCGAATGCTCCTTTCGCAGCACCTCGTCCAATACCTCCCGGCAGCGAGTAGATAAATCATTCTCGCTACCAGAAGCCGAGCGCATTACATCGGCATCGATAATAACCTGATGCCCCTGCGGTTTTCGCTGCTTGCTCATGCCTTAGCCGCCCGCTTAGGTTGCCGCTGCGTCACGGCATCCAGGTAGCTCCGCTGGGCGGTCATTTCTACGTCGCCAAAGTCTTCCGGCCATTCACCATATGCCCCGTTCTCGTCGGGCTGCTCATAGCGCACGGTAGTGGCGCCTTTGGCGTCGCGCTCAAACCAGTGCAAGCCGACATCATCCGGCTTGATTTTCCCCTCGGCCACCAGCGTCTGCACCGTCAGCAGCAGCAAGCTGCTGTGCGTTTCCACGATTACCCGCACGCCCCGGTTGGCCGCCTCTGCCAGCAGCTCACCCATTGCCACCTGCGCCCGGGGGTGCAGGTGCAGCTCCGGCTGCTCCACGTATACTAGTTGCCCCTCCTGCGCCGCAATCAGCGCCACCAGTATCGGCAGTACCTGCGACACGCCAATGCCTACGTCGGCGATATTCACCATATCAGCCTTGCGCGGCTTGGTTTTGGAAGTCGAGGGTAGGCGGTTAACGCTTAGCTCTACCTCGTTCGCATTCTTCACCTTCGCCGTCACCGCGTTCGTGAGGCCGAGGCGTTGGAGGTAGTTGTTTAGTTGGGTTAGTTTCTCGGTGTCGTTTCGCTGTTGCCATTGGCTTATCGTGCCGGCAGCGTAGAGGTCGAAGGTGCCTCTAATCTGGTCTTGAAAGGTTGTGGCTAAATAATTTCTACTGGGAGAAATTCTAAGCCCTGGTATATGAAAAGTACTCCCTAAAATGTTTTGTAGGGAAAAGGTAAATTGTGTTCTCTGTGTTTCAACCTCATTATTCGGCAAAAGGGAAACGGTAAGTAATTCTAAAAAACCATTCCTCATTCCTATTTGGAATGCAGCGCTTTCTTCAATTACGGGTACGGCTACCCTAAGACGTCGTTTTATTTCGTTTGAATTAAGACCAGGCTCAAGAACTAAGTGTTGAAAATTACCTCCAAATGTTGTCTGCTTTACGATTAAAAAATTGGGTTCTGACAGACGGTAAATTATCTCACAACCAGCGCTCTTTGTATTTAAGGTATTTAGTCCTGCTACTTTGAAAATGATATCTTTTGTTTCCATAACCTTGCTCACCAACTCCCCCGCCGTTTCAGCCTGCACGTGCGCCCCATCCAGCACCAGTGCTCCCGCCGGCTGATACGGTGCCTCCATTGTCTGTTTTATCAGCAGCAGCGGTTGCATGATGCTCGACTTGCCCGAGCTGTTCGTGCCCGCCAGCAGCGTTAGCGGGCGCACATGCAGCGTGGCATCTACCAGCGACTTGTAGCCCTGCACCCGAATTTCCTCGATGAGCATGTAGGGCGGGCGGGGCGGGGCAGCGGGTGGCGGCGGGGTGGTCGTGCGTTTGGTAGCCATGCGGCAAAGTAACGGCTACAACCAGCTTCTCTGCGCCCCTGCCCCAACGCCCTTCGGCCCCGCCTCAACGCCCTTCGGCCCCGCCCCAGTGTTCCGCGCCCTCGCCCCAGCGTTCCGCGTCCCCGCTCCAACGTTCCGCGCCCGCGCCCCAGCGTTCCGCGTCCTCACCCCAGCGTTCCGCGCTCCCGCTCCAACGTCTTTCGGTGTGGTCCTAACGTTCCGCGCCTACGCCACGGGCTTCCTCGTCCTAGTTTTACTGGATTTCGTGCTAGTTTTGGGCGTTCGCGGAGTCGCCGCGAGCGTTCACCTTTTCCCACCCTTTTCTTTCATGCTCACTGCCAAACAAGACAACCGCCTCAGCGCCGCCGAAACCCTGGTAGCCGCCCTCCGGCAAGACCCCGCCCCCTACGCCACCGACAAGGCCATGCAGGCGGTAGTAGCCCGCCTCGAAGCCATTATTGCCGACATGCTGCCCCTGCGCCAGCAGGCCCAGCGTAGCACTGCCACCAGCACTGCCGGCCAGCCCAACGACAAGGAAAAGGCCCGCCAGCACGTAGCCCTGGTAGCCGCCGAAATAGCCGGCGACGTATTCGCCTACGCTACCGACCAGCAAAATGCCAGCCTGCAAGCCCTGGCCGACTACAGCCAGACTGACTTCGAGAAGCTGCGCGGCTCGCGCCTCACCGACGTAGCCACTGCCCTCCACGCCGCCGCCACCGACAAGCAATACAACAAAACCCTCGCCACCGACTACGACCTCACCCCTGCCCGCCTGCAAGAACTGCAAGACGCCCTCACCGCCTTCAACGACCTCAAAACCCAGCCGCGCCAAACCATTATCGAGGGTAAAACCGCCCGCGCCAGCCTGCGCACCGAGTTTGCCGAACTGGGCACCCTGCTCCAGGACCGCCTCATGCGCCAGCTGCGCAAGTACGAGCGTCGTGCTCCCGCCTTCTATGCCCGCATCGTGGCCGCCCGCATCACCATCGACCGTCCCGGCTCCGCTACCAGCGCCGGCACTGCGCCCGCGGTGGCCTAGGGGCTCCTTACGCAGCTGCTTGCAGCCCCGGTAGGCCCGCCTGCCGGGGCTTTGCTATGCCTGCCTCCTCACCAAATAGCCCCGCTCCGTCGTAAATTTCGGCCTTTACTGTCTTATCGGCCGGGTTATCGCCCCGCCCCACTTATCCCTGCTATGAACACTGCTGCGCTTCGGCCGCTGCTGCTGAGCCTGGGCCTGGCGGCGCTGCCCGCCGCCCTGCTGGCCCAAACCACCTCCGATGCCACGGTTGCCAGCCCTACCCCGCCGCCTGCGCCCCGCCCCGCGCCCGACGAGGCCGCCCTCCAAACCCAGGCCACGGTGACGCTGCTCGTGCGCCGCGTAGACAGCCTGCAGCGGGCCGACCGCCAGCAGCAGCGCCTCTACGGCGACCTGGGCAACAAATTCTCCTCGTTTCTGGCCGGCCAGAAACTCACCCAGACTACCCGCTTTTCGCTGGCCAAGAGCAACGTGCGCGCCACTGCCGGCCTGCTGCAAGTGTGCCACAGCCGCCTCACCCAGCTGCGGGCCCTCACCCAGGCCCTGCGCAATGCCAACGAGCAGGCGGCCCTCTCCTCGCCCACGGCCAGCAACCCGCTCGGCATTTCGCTGGTTGAGTTCACCCAGCACCTCGTCACCAACAAGGCGCTGGATAAGAGCAAGGGCCGCCGCCTCGTCGACCTCGCCACCCACCTCACCCAGAACTCGTTTGTGAAGGCTATGCCCACCGTGGGGCCGATGCTCAACGCCGTGAGTGAGTTGATTACCAGCGTGCGGGCCAGTAGCCTCAGCAACGACGGCTTCAGCACCGAGCAGGTGAAGCTCGTAGAGGATGGCCTGCGCCCCACGCTCACCTTTTTCAGCACCCTCGACGCGGCCCGCGCCGACAACCAGGCCGCCCTGCTCACCCTGGATAACGAGCTGATTGTGCTGCAGCACCAGCTTAGCCAGCTCTACCGGCCCTACGCGCAGCTCGTGGCTTACCAGGAGGATATTGCGGCCTACTACAACGCGCCGGCCGTGGGCCAGCCCGCTACCAACAGCCTCGACGTGAACAACATCGGCCGCATGAGTAGCTACGTGGCCACTAACCTCGACACCCGCTTCACGGCCCTCGACAAGGACTTTGGGCGCGAAAAAAACCAGAGCGACATCCTCGACCCCAACGGCTACCTCACCCCCGCCAACAACTCGGCCGAGGCCGCCGTGCTGCTCGCCACCCAGCTTCAGAGCCTCACCGACCGCCTGCCCATCATCAACGGCCAGTACAGCCAGGCCATCCGGGCGGCCATTGCGCAGGGCCAGAAAGACGGCCTCATCCGCCCCGAGCGCGCCAGCAAAGTAGTGGCCGACGAAGCCCACCGCAACCAGGCATTTGCCGAAACCTACCAGCAGGCCCGCGCCGCCGAGCGCTTCGCCGACATCCAGGCCGCGGTAAAACCGCTGTTTAAGCTGTATTAGAGGTGTAGCGCGGACTCTGTGAGTCCGCGAAGTGCGCCGCCCGAACAACTACGCACTTCGCGGACTCGCAGAGTGCGCGCTACAGCCTGCCAAACAATTGCCCGCCCAGCAGCTTATTTCAGCGACCATTTTCTTTTATCGCATGAAATACAACCTCTTGGGCAACACGGGCCTCAAAGTTTCGGAACTGTGCCTGGGCACCATGACCTTCGGTAGCCCTGGTGGGCGCTTTGCCGCCATCAACGGCGTAGACCAGGCCGGGGCCGATGCCCTGCTCAAACGCTCGCTGGAGGCGGGCATCAACTTCATCGACACGGCCAATATCTACACCGAAGGGCAGTCGGAAGTGATAACCGGGCAGGCCATCCGCAACCTGGGCACCGACCGCCACAGCCTGGTGCTGGCCACCAAAGTGCGCAGCCAGATGGGCGACGGCCCCAACGAGTTGGGCCTTAGCCGCAAGCACATTATGCAGCAGGCCGAGGCCAGTCTCAAGCGCCTCAATACCGACTACATCGACCTCTACCAGATTCACGGCACCGATAACCTCACGCCGCTCGACGAGACGCTACGCGCCCTCGACGACCTCGTGCGCCAGGGCAAGGTGCGCTACATCGGGGCCAGCAATGTGGCCGCCTGGCAGCTGATGAAGGCCCTGGGCATTTCGCACTACCAGCAGCTAGAGCGGTTTGTGTCGCTGCAAGCCTATTACACCGTCGCCGGCCGCGACCTGGAGCGCGAGCTGGTGCCGCTGCTCCTCGACCAGCGCGTGGGCCTTATGGTGTGGAGCCCCCTGGCCGGCGGCTTTTTGAGCGGCAAGTACACCCGCGAAAACCAGCAGGGCGAAGGCCGCCGCAGTGGCTTCGACTTCCCGCCCGTCAACAAAGACCTGGCTTTCACCATCGTGGATAAGCTGCGCCCAATGGCCGAAGCCAAGGGCACCACGGTAGCTGCCCTGGCCCTGGCCTGGCTGCTGCACCAGCCGGTAGTAAGCACCGTCATCATTGGGGCCAAGAAAATGGACCAGCTCGAAGACAACCTCCGCGCCGTAGACGTGCAGTTTACCCCCGATGAGCTGAAAGAGCTGGCCGACGTTAGCCAGCTGGCCCCGGAATACCCCGGCTGGATGCTGGCCTTCCAGGGGGCCGACCGGCAGGCGTAATAGCAGGCAAACGCACAAAAAAGAACGTCATGCCGAGCTGGGCGAGAAATCTCGCCCAGCTCGGCATGACGTTCTTTTTTGTGCGTTTGCCTCCGCCTCCGCCCTTCGGCCACTACTTTCGCGCCATGCGTTTTCCTATCCTGCTTTTGCTACCGGCGCTATTAGCCTGCGCCGCTTCCCCCACCGAAACGGCCACCGCCACCCAGGCCCCCCCGGCTTTTCCCGAAACCTTTGAAACCGGCCACAAGGGCGCCTACGAAACCGCCGACGAGGCCCTGCTAACCGGCCCCTGGCTCTTTACCGAAGCCCTGGTGGGCAGCAGCGACCAGGACCACAAAAACGGCACCCGCGCCGCCCGGCTACGGGCCGGCGGCCGGCTCACCATGCAGTTTGACGCGCCCGCCGGGGTGCGGCGCATCCGCGTGCTGGCGGCCAGCTACGGCCAGGACGGCCCCAGCACCTGGGAGCTGTGGCTGAGCCGCGACCACGGCCGCACCTGGCAGCGTAGCGGCCTCCCCCAAACCACCACCGGCCCCGACCTACGCCCGGCCATCTTTGCGGGCGTTGCCAATGAGCCCATCCGCCTCGAAATCCGCAAAACCGACGCTGGCAAAACCCGCCTCAACCTCGACGATATCAGCCTTGAAACCAGCGGCGGCCCGGTAGCTGCTGCCCCAACCAGCCCCGCGCCCACTCGCCCGGCCACACCAGGGGGCGGCTACTTCGACACCCGCAACAACCCAGCACCTGCTGCTACCCCAGCCCCCCACTCAGCACCTACTACCCAACACCCCAGCACCTCAGCCGACAACGACCACCTGCTGCTCGGCAACCCCAGCGGGGCCACTTCCGACCCGGCCAACGCCACCAACTACCTCGTCGTGCGCTCGCAGTTCGTGACGGGCTACAACGCCACCCGCGGCACGCCCACCTGGACGAGCTGGCACCTGGGCAGCACCGACATTACCAAGAATTTTCCGCGCCAAAACGACTTCCGCGCCGACCCCGGCCTGCCCCGGCAGTTCTACCAGGTGTCGCCGCAGAGCTACGGCGGCTCGGGCTTCGACAAAGGCCACAACTGCCCCAGCGGCGACCGCACCAGCACCCTGGACGACAATTCGGCCACCTTTCTGATGAGCAACATGGTGCCCCAGGCCCCGCAAAACAACCAGCAAACCTGGGCGCACCTCGAAGAATACACCCGCTCCCAAATCGAGCGCGGCCAGGAAGCCTACATCGTGATGGGCGCCTACGGGCGCGGCGGCACCGGCAAAAACGGCCCCGCCCAAACCCTCGACCAGGGCCGCGTTACCGTGCCCGCCCACGTCTGGAAAGTAGTCATTTTCCTGCCCGAAGGCACCGGCGACTACCAGCGCATCGTGGCCGGGCAGGCCCGCATCCTGGCCATCGACACCCCCAACGACCAGAGCGCCAGCCCCGACTGGCGGCAGTACCTGACCACCGTCAACAAAATAGAAGCCGCCTCGGGCCTCGATATCCTCAGCGCTCTGCCCGCCGCCACCCAGGCCCAGCTGCAACAAGTGGTAGACAGCGGCCGGGCGGAGTAGATTGGCTCGCGCTACGGCTTCACGCGGGCGCTTATAACAACGAATGGCTGGTAACCAGGTCCTCGGGCAGTGCAGACGACGTACTCCGAGTTGATGGGCTTGCGGATGCGAACGTAGAGCGTCCGGTTTTTGCGCACCCACAGGGCGGTGTCTAGTTGGAGGGCCAGGTAAACGGGGGCGAAGGTGGAAGTGCCAATTACCTGCGCAACCCGTGCCGGGTCTTTGGCCAGCACCTGGGCTACACCGCAGTCGCTGTTGCGGCCCTGGGTTTCCACCTCTAGTTCGTCTTCTGCCATCGACGCGCTAGGCGTGATGTCGGAATCTCGCTGGCAGCCAGCGGCCAGCAATAAGAGCGGGAGTAGCAGTTTTTTCATGGAGATGTTTAAGTAGGAAGCGTAGTATATCCTAGAACGACTTTTGGCGAAAAGCGTTACTCGCTCCGCCCGAACCGACGGCCAAAAAAGTCGCCTTTGTTCCAGCGGGGGCGTTCGGGAGCTTGGGCGGCCTGGTAACCGGTGAGGAAGTTGAGCTGCACAAATTTCACCCCGGCCTGCCAATCGAAGGTGCCGCTCATATCGTCCTGCGGCTTGTGGTAAGTGGCGGCGCGCCACGTTTGCACGGTCTCGCTGAGGTTGTTTTTGCCGTTGGCCGTTTTGTTGCCGTATTTGAAGTGCAGCGCCGGAATGCCCTGAAGCACAAAGCTGTACTGGTCGCTACGGATAAAGCGGTTTTGGGTGGGTTCCGGGTCGGGCTCCACGGGCAGGCCCAGGTAGGCCGTGGCCTGGGCTACTGCGGTGGTGAGCGAGGAGTGGTCGGCCCCGAGCGGCACCACGCTCAACAGCGGCGCAATAAGCGTAGGCATGTCGGTGTTGATGTCGGCCACTAGCGACGCCGCTGGCACGGTCGGGAACTGGGCGAAGTAGGCCGAGCCCAGCAAACCCATTTCCTCGCCCGTCACCAGCACCAGCAGCACCGAGCGCCGGGGCTTCACGTTGAGGCCAGCGTAGAGGCGGGCTATTTCCAGCACGCTCGCTACGCCAGTAGCATTGTCGTGCGCCCCATTGTAGATGGAATCGCCCTTTATCGGCTCGCCCACGCCGAGGTGGTCGAGGTGGGCGCTGTGCACCACGTATTCGTTGCGCAACCCAGAGTCGGAGCCCACGATTTTACCCACCACGTTGTAGCTCGTAAAATCCTGGTAGCGGCTGCGGGTGCGCACATGCAGGCGGCCGGGCAGTTCCTGCGCGGCAGGCCGGCCCGCCCGTAGCGCCGCCAGTGTGCGGCCCGTGTCGCGGGCCGCCCCGGTGAAAAGCCGCTGCAACGTGGCCGCGCTGATGCTGGCCACCACCTGCGCCGAGCCGGGCGCGTAGCTGCGCGATACGGCCACCTTGCCATCGGGGCCAAGCACGCTCACCAAACCCTTCGCCAGGGTCGGCAGCGGGGCGGCGTGCGAGCTGGCCAGCAGCACCCCGGCCGCGCCGTGGTTGGCCGCCGTCTCGATTATCGTGCGCAAGTCGCTGAAATACTGACGCTCATTGAGGCTGAACTGGCGCAGGGCTTGCCGCGTCACCACCACAATCTTGCCAGCAGCTTCTACGCCCGCGTAGTCGTCGTAGCCCAAATCGGGAGCCGAAATGCCGTAGCCCACGAACACGAGGCCCAGGTTTACTTCTACCTGCTGCAGCTGCGGATTGGGGTAAAATACCACGTCTTGCCCCTGCACCAACGCCGGGCCAGCCGTGGCCCCCTGGTAGTCGAGCAGGGCATTGAGGTCGGCAAAGGCGCGGCGCATCCGCACGGTTTGGGTGAAGGTGCCTTTGTCGCCGGCGGGCTGCACGCCCACGGCTTTAAGCTGCTTCACGGTGTAGTCTACCGCTACCTGGTAGCCGGGCGTGCCGGGCAGGCGGCCCCGCAGCGCGTCGTCGGCCAGGTAGCGCACGTGGGCTTCGAGGGCGGCGGCTTTCACGCCGGGCAGGGCGGCCGTGGCGGCGGGGTCGATGGCCTGGGCAGCGGCCGTAGAAGCCAGCAGGGTGGCCGCCAGCCAGGTATAAAGCAATTTCATAAATTGTGAAAAGGTATAGGAGGTAGGCGCATTTGGCGCGGGCCTCTGGCCCGTGCCGACAGGTCGCAGGCCTCTGGCCTGCACGGGGAGGGCGATACCCGAACGACTTGTTCTAACGTTGCAGGCCAAAGGCCTGCGACCTGTCGGCACGGGCCAGAGGCCCGCGCCAGTTGTTCTGAAAAAATTCAGCTTATGTTTCCGTCAGTACCGTTTTGAAGCCAGCCAGCCGCCCCGCCGCGTCGCGGCCCAGCGCGTAGGCGTGCAGCTGCGGGCTGGTGCCCACGCGGTACACCTGGGCGTCGGTTAGTTCTTGTTTCATATAGAGCTGCAGGGCCTTGTAGCGGTTGGCCAGGGCTACGTTCTGGAGCTTGCCATCGTCGGCGGTGTGGTTGCGCAAAAACTCCGTTAGCTCTATTTCCTGCACAGGAGCATGGGCGGGCTCGCCCAGCAGTTGCAGCAAAGTACTGGTAGAGAGGTTGCTGACGGGCGCGGAGTAACTCACGGCTTCCAGCGGCGCATCGGCTTCGCTGATGAAGTTGAGGCCCTGCACCAGCGGCTGCAGCTGAGCCAGGGTAGCATCGCCGGTGGCCGGGGTAGCGGCAGGGGCGGCATCCTCGTTGGGCAGGCCGCTGCCGCCATCTACCTGGGCGGCAATGGCAGCGGCCAGCACCTGCATGCGGGCGGCGGGCACCTGAATTTTGGGGTTAGCAAAGTTCATATCCGCCACCTTCTGCATCGGGATGAGGTGGATGTGGGCGTGCGGTACTTCGAGGCCAATCACGGCCACCCCGATGCGGCGGCAAGGCACGGCGGCCCGCACGCCCTTGGCCACGCGTTGCGCAAACACGTGCAGGGCCGCCAGCTCCTGCGGGGGCAGGTCGAAGATGTAGTCGATTTCCTTTTTCGGAATCACGAGCGTGTGCCCCTCCACCAGCGGTGTGAGGTCGAGGAAAGCCAGGTGGTCGGCATCTTCGGCAACCTTATAGGCGGGCAGCTCGCCCGAAACGATGCGGGAGAATATAGAAGGCATAAAAATGCAGGGTAAGCTTCAGCTTGCCGGACTAAGCGCCGACACCCGGCAAATAACGAGAAAAAAAAGAAAGGCGGCCCTGTAGAGGGCCGCCTTTTCGGTGTTTGGGTGCGGCAAGCTAAAGCTTACCCTACGCGCTAACGGCCTATTTCCAGCACTTCAAACTGGAGCTTGCCGGCGGGCACCGTTATTTCGGCCACATCGCCGACCGACTTGCCGAGCAGCCCTTTGCCGATGGGCGACTTCACGGAGATTTTGCCGGCGGCCAGGTTGGCTTCTTCCTCGGCCACGAGCACGTAGTCGAGCACCATATTATTCTTGAGGTTTTTGAGCTTTACCTTGCTCTGAATGAGCGCCTTGCTGGTGTCGAGGTTGGAGTCGTCGAGCAGGCGGGCGTTGCCCAGCACTTCTTCGAGCTTCGATATTTTCAGCTCCAGGTGGCCCTGGGCATCTTTGGCGGCGTCGTATTCGGCATTCTCGCTCAGGTCGCCTTTGTCGCGGGCTTCGGCCAGTTGGTGGGCCACTTCGGCGCGGCCCCGCACCTTGAGGTGTTGCAGTTCGTCTTTGAGGTTTTGCAGGCCTTCGGCGGTGTAATAATTAATGGAGGAAGCCATGATACAGAACGGTAGTACTAGCGGGGTGGGGTGGGCAAAAAATAAAGAGAACGGCTGGCACGCGGCCAGCCGTTCTCCCTGTTGGTACTACAAATATACAACGGAAGACGGGTAGGGTAAGCTTTCGCTTGCCGGTCGGGTGAGCGGCCCTGCGGTCGGCAAGCTAAAGCTTACCCTACACTTGCCAGGGCTGCTATTTTCGCCACCAGCACTTCGTTGATGCGCTGATAGCTCTGGTGCGTCCAGCCGCCGATGTGGGGCGAGAGCACCACGTTCGGAGCCGTGCGCAGGTACGCAAAGCGGGCCTGCTGCGCGGGGGTGAGGGTAGCGAGCTTTTCGTTGTCGAGCACGTCGAGGGCCGCGCCGCGCACCTGTCCACTTTGCAGGCGGGCCACCAGCGCGGCGTAGTCGAGCACCTCGCCTCTGGCGGTATTCAGCAGCCAGATATGATGCGGAAACTGCGCTAAAAACGCCTCATTCACAAACGCATGGTTGGCTGCGGAGTAGGGAATATGGATACTCAGCACGTCGGCGCGGGCCTGCAGCTCCGCCAGCTGCACCAGCTCGGCGTGGCCATCGGTGAGCACGGCGGGGTCGTGGTCGTGGGCCAGCACCCGGCAGCCGAAGCCACGCAGACGCTGAGCGAAGGCGCGGCCCATGTGGCCGTAGCCGAGCAAACCCACGGTTTTGGTGCCTAGCTCCTCGCCCCGGTTGGCCTCGCGGTGCCACTCGGTACGGCGCACTTCGGCATCGGCCGTTACTACGTGGCGCAGCAGCGCCAGCAGTGCTCCCACGGCAAACTCGCCCACCGCGTCGCGGTTACCTTCGGGGGCATTCACGAGCGTTACACCGGCCGCTGCCAGGGCATCCTCGTCAATGTTATCGACGCCCGCGCCGGCGCGGGCCACGTAGCGCAAGTGCGGGCCGTGGGCGAGCAGCGCGGCCGTGATGCGGAGTTTGCTACGCACCATGAGGCCGGTGTAGGGGTAGGCGGCCAGCGCGGCGGGCACATCGGCGGCGGGCAGCTTGGGTTGGTAGTCGCCCTCCACGCCGATGCTGCGCAGCATCGGCAGCAGGGAGGGGTGCATATCGTCAATTATGAGGCAGCGGTTCATGCTGTTTTAACGTAAAATCTCCCCTACGGAGTCGCCTTGCCAGCTGGAAAGGCGGCTCCAGCGGGTAGATTCCAGGCAGTGGTACTAACGGGCCGGAGCGTCTTTGGTGAAGTCGGCAGCGGTCAGGGGCATGGCCTGCACTGAGGTTGCCTCGCTCGTCATGGTGAAGCCTTGCTTGGTATTGGTCATGATGATGCGCAGGGGCACCGCGCCGTTGCTGGCTTTGAGGTACGTGTAGAAGTCGCCCATCGTGTGCTTGGCAAAGCGCTCGGGGTTGACGCGCAGCTTGGAGGAGTAGAAGTAGACGGTGGTAGCGCCATCGGCTTCGTTGGTAATCTGGAGGCTCTGGCAGGGGTAGCCCGCAATGGTAGCGGTTTGGGCCAGTGGCTTCGACACGCCGGGGGTGCCGGTAGCGGCATCAATAGCCTGGGCCGGCTGGCCGTTCATGAAAAACTGAAACTGGTTGCTAGCCGCTGTATACAGCTCTACCAGCTGCTTTTTCTCGGTGTACATCTTGTAGTTACCATCGCTGATGTAGTACGGGTCATCGATGCCGAAAACGGGGCCGACTTTATCCGAGATATCGGCACCATCCAAGGTTTTAAAACTGTTGTGGTACATAATTTTACCACTAAACCAGGGCGCATCTTTGGCGACGGTGAAGGAGCATAGCAGCAGGGAGCCAGCAATAAGTATTCTGGTCATGAAAAAGGAGTAAAAGGTTAGGAACAGGCAGTAAAATTAAGCTAGTCATCGCGCAAGCAACACGGCCATTACAAGCCGACAGCGGCCACCAGCCGCGTCAATTCCACAAACTCCCTTACCCCCATCGGCCCCGGCACATACATCCAGCAGTAGCCATCACAGCGTTGCGCAGCAGAGAGGGGTACCCATCGTCAATTATGAGGCAGCGAGACATATATAGAGTAGCAAAATGTTAGCGGGCCGGCGCAGTAATAGTAAAATCGGCCGCCGCCAGCGGCATGGTCTGGATGGAGATGGCCTCGCTGGTGCTGGTAACGTCGTGCTCGACATCGACGGCGATGGTGCGCAGGGGCAATGCCCCGCCCGTGGCCTGCAGCAGGGCAAACCAGCCGGGGGCCGGGCAGCGGCTGAAAGCGGCGGCCTTTACCCGCACCTGGGGCGAATAATAGACCAGGGTCGATACGCCACCCTGCGCCAGTTGCAGGGTCTGGCAGCGGTAGCCCAGGATGGTGGCCGTGGTGGTGAGGTAAGTGGGCACTGCCTGGGCAACTGGGTGCGCAGTATCAGTCACCCGCACTGCCTGGCCTTTCTCAAACCGGTAGAAGCGGTTTTCGTGGCCGAGGTATAGCTGCTGCATTTTCTGGTGGCGGTCGTAGAATTTAAAATTATTACCCTGGATGTAGAGCCAGTTTTTGGGCTTCACCGCGAAATAAAGGGTTTCGCCGGCCAGGGTCTGAAACTCGTTCTCATACACGATGCGCCCGCCAAACACCGGACTCTCGTGGCGGCCCGGCAGCCCAGGCAGCAACAGCAGCACGCAAATTGGCAGTAGCTTACTCATCCTAAAACATAGACGTTGCGCATGGCCTTATGGCTGCTCGGCAGTTACCAGCCGCGTCAATTCCACAAACTGCTCCACGCCCAGCTGCTCGGCCCCGGCGTATACCTCGGCACTGGCCATTGCAGCATTGCGCAGCAGAGAAAGCACCTATCGATAGGTAGCAGGCAGCGGAGCACAAAATCAAATATCAAGAAGTGATTTAAGCCGTAAGGAGTCACCCGTTAGCTCCAACACTTTCTGTTCGCAGGCGGCCTCGGTTAACGGCCCAATCTGACCGTTGCGGGCGGCTTCGGCCGTAGCAGCATGTAGCGGAAGGATGTAGCAGCTGTCGCTCACAGTTATTACGTATCCTTTAGCTACACCAACTGCCGAAGTGTAGCCAAGTTTTGTTGGTCCCAGCTGCGGGTCATCGAAATAGAGCAGTGGGTCCCCATCTTCTGAGTATGTAGTATAGTAGTGGCCTGCCAGGGGCATCTTGTTAGGGTCAGAGCAGCTGTTGATACTGCCAAGTAGCAGCAAGAGGCAGCAATATCCTAGAATATTTTGCATCCTCATTGCTGACCTACCAAGTTGGTTAATTCCACAAACTCCCCTACTCCCAGCTGCTCGGCGCGCTTGTCGAAAATAGCTCCGCTCATGGCCTCAGCCGATAGCCCCAGCGGCTTAAGCGCATTGCGCAGGGTTTTGCGGCGGGTAGAAAAAGCTTGCTTCACGACGCGAAAAAATAGCTTTTCGTCGCAGTCCAGCTGCTCGGTTTTGTTGCGCGTGAGGCGCACCACGGCCGACTCTACTTTGGGCGGCGGCACAAATACGTGGGGCGGCACCGTAAATAAATACTCGATGTCGTAGTACGCCTGCAAAAGTACGCTCAGAATACCGTAGGTTTTGGAGCCGGGCGGCTCGGCCAGGCGCTCGGCCACTTCCTTCTGCAGCATGCCCACTACTTCGCGCACCTGCTGCCGGTTGGCCAGCACTTGAAAAAATATCTGGCTGCTGATGTTATAAGGAAAATTACCAATTATCGCCAGCGGTGCCGCAGGAAATAATTGCCCTAAATCCTGCCGCAGAAAATCGGTGGCATAAATACGCGGGACCAGCGCCGGGTAATGCGCCGTTAAATACGCGACCGACTCGGTATCTATTTCCACCACGCTAGTTTGGAAATTCGCATTTTCCAGCAAATACTGCGTGAGCACACCCATGCCGGGGCCTATTTCGAGCACTTCACGCACGTCGTCGGGCCGGCGCAGGCTCTCTACGATGCGGCGGGCAATGTTGGGGTCGGCCAGGAAGTGCTGGCCAAGGTGTTTTTTGGGGCGAACGGTGTAGGGAGGCACAGGAAAGGAAGCTTGGTAGCAGCCGACAAAGAACGGCATGCCAACCGTGACATCAGCGGCCCGCTTGCTTTCAGTTACCTTAGCTGATAGCTTAGCACTTCATTTTACTTTCCATGATTACGCGCATAGAAATTGACGGTTTTAAAAGCTTCTCGAATTTTGTAATGGATTTTTCACCTATGACAGTAGTAGCGGGAGCTAATGCATCGGGCAAGAGTAATTTATTTGATGCGCTGCAACTATTATCAGGCCTAGTGCAAGTAGACGATTTACGCAATGCATTCAGCAAGCAGCGTGGTGATGCCTACGAATTATTCACGCAATATGACGACCAGCACTATGCCAAGCAGATGACATTCAAAGTGGACATGCTTGTGAATCGTACAGTACGTGACGGTTGGGGTCGAGAAGCCTCTTTAAAATACACTCGGCTTCATTATGAGTTGACAATAGTCAGGGTGACGAATGTTCACGGTTTAGAAGACTTGTTAGTACAACATGAGGAACTCGCCGCCATCCGACACGATGATGATAAACGGTGGATTAAAACAATTCCAAAAGCAACTCGCCAGGATTGGCGGCCTCCAACCAGAGGTGGCAGACGTGGTATAGGGGCACCATACATTGGCATTCGGGAATTAGTTGATGGAAGTAAAGCTTTCGTAGTATCGCAGGATGGCAATGGCGGTACCGGCAAACGTGAGTTTCCAGTCACTAATGCTACCCGTACTGTATTGAGCGGAATCAGTTCAGCAGAGTTTCCACATGCATTAGCTGCTCGCGAAGAAATCCGTAACTGGAAATTTCTTCAACTTAATCCTGAGCTTCTACGTGAGCCTACTCACCATACCATGGGTATGGGTGGTATTCGTGATACCATTACTCGCGATGGAAATAATCTGGCGGCTGCCCTATTTCGTATTAAGAGCACTGATTCTTACGCGCTCAAACTTATCTCGCACCGTTTGAATAATATGCTTCCATCTTTGACAGAGGTGGAAGTAGAAGATGACCAAGCCAACAAGCAATACATTATAAAAGTCCGTAGTGAGGGAGGGCGAGTATTTTCTTCCCGTGTGCTATCAGAAGGCACTTTGCGATTACTTGCCCTCTGCGTGTTTCAGTTTGATGAACTGCACCGAGGCCTTCTTTGCTTTGAAGAGCCGGAGAATGGCATTCACCCAGCCCGCCTGCACGAGATGACAGACTTACTACTGGAATTGAGCGTGGATTTTACAGAAGCAGGTACTCCCTTGCGCCAAGTCATCATTAATACGCATTCGCCGGGGCTGGTGAAGGCGTTTATGCGCTCGTCTAAGTCTAAGAAGCGTGACCTTACCGTCTGGTTTTCACTGCTTACTACCCGCACCCGTGAGGTAGCCGGCCAGAAAATAAAGTTGAATGTAACCAAAATGTTACCTGTAGAAACTACCGACACGCAGGGCAAACTAGATTTTCCGCTTCCCGCAGAACGTAAGTTGGCCATAAATCAGCTACTGCATTACCTAGACTTTGACGATACCGAGAAAAACCGCCTTGAACTTGGCCTGCACCTCGAAGAAGCCGTCGCATGAACATCGTAAGCATCGGATTTTATGCAGAAGGCACCTCCGACTACCGATTTCTGTATAGCATCATTCAGCGCACGTTTGAGGATGTAGCGATGGAATGCAAATCTGAGATTGAGGTGCATCCTCTGGAAATACTGACTACCACGGTCAGCGGCTTTACCGACGAAGCCATTGCGGTTTCGCGCCAAGCAGAAGCGCAGGGAATATTAGTCGTTTGCCTCCACGCCGATGCCGACGCCCGCACTGACGTAGCGACATTTGAGCGTAAGATTAATCCAGCCCTAACCGCCGTGCGGGCTGCTGAACCAGCCGGTTGCACTACCCTAGTAGCTGTAGTGCCTGTTCAAATGATGGAAGCTTGGATACTGGCCGATAAGGAGCTGCTCAAAGACGCATTAGGCACCACTAGTAGCGACCACGACCTGGGCCTGGAACGGGCACCTGAAGCGTACGCCGACCCAAAGGAGGCTATCGAAGAGGCTATTCGCCGGGCATTCGAGCACCGGCCCCACCGTCATCGGAAACAAGTCACACTGGGAGGGCTTTATCAGCCGTTAGGTCAGAAAATAGCACTTAGTCGTTTAGCTGCACTTCCCTCCTACCAAAAATTCCGGGAAGGCGTTCGGCAGGCATTTCGGCAGTTAAACTACCTGCATTAGCTCCCTCCCCTACTCCACCAGCACCCCCACGTAATAGTTCAGCGTATCGACCTCCACGTTCTCCCGCGTGGCCCCCGATAACTCCACTAGTCGCCATTCGGTGCTCATGGGCAGCAGCTTGTACTCGCCACCTTTCACCCGCAGGCGCACGGGCAGGTCGAAGCCGGGCACTGCCGCTATCCAGCGGCCGATTACGCGGCCTTGCTCCTGGCGCAGTTCCAGGGTGGGCAGGGTAGCATAGTTCAGGTATTGGGCAAATACGCGGCTATAGTCGTGGCCAGCCTGCTGGTTGATATAGCCCATAACCTGCTGGCCGGTCACGGTTTGGTGGTGAAACTTCTGGCCCAGACCGCGCAGCATGGTGCGCCATTTGGCGTCATCGTTCACAGCCAGGCGCAGCATGTTGAGTAGGCTGCTGCCTTTATCATACTGGTCGCTGGAGCCTTCCTTGTTTACGCCGTAGGGGCCAATTATCGGCTCGTCGTTCTGGATGTTGCGCCGCTGGCCGTGGATGTATTCTTGCGCTGCCGTCCGGCCAAACTGGCTTTCCACAAACAGGCTTTCGGAGTACGTGGTAAAGCCCTCGTGCACCCACATATCGGCGATGTCCTGGGTGGTGATGTTGTTGCCGAACCACTCGTGCCCGCTTTCGTGGATGATGATAAAGTCCCACTTGGTGCCCCAGCCGGTGCCGGAGCGGTCGTGGCCCAGGTAGCCGTTCTGGTACTTGTTGCCGTAGGCCACGGCGCTCTGGTGCTCCATACCGAGGTGCGGCGCATCTATCAGCTTGTAGCCATCCTTATAAAACGGATACGGCCCCAGCCAGTACTCCATGCTTTTGAGCATGGGCTTTACGTTGGCGGCAAACTGAGTTTTGGCTTTCTCCAGATTTTCGGGCAGCACCCAGTAGTCGAGCGTGAGCGGGCCGCTTTCGCCGGCGTACACGTCGCCGAAATGCACGTAGTTGCCCACGTTCAAAGCCACGTCGTAATTGTTGATGGGGCTGGTTACGGCCCAGTCGTAGCGGGTGTAGCCGCCGGGCAGGCTGGCCGTGCGGCGCAGGCGGCCGTTGGATACATCGCGCAGGCCGGGCGGCACGGCCACGCTGATGAGCATACTGTCCACCTCGTCGGCCTGCTGGTCTTTGCAGGGCCACCAGATGCTGGCACCCACGCCCTGGCAGGCCGAGGCCACCCAAGGCTTACCAGCGGCATCCTGCGCAAAGACGAGGCCGCCATCCCAGGGCGCTTTTTTGGCTACTGTGGGCTGGCCCGCATAGAAGACGGTAAACTCATCGCGGCTCCCCACTTTCACAGCTTCGGGGAAGGTGACGAACACGGCGTTGGCCTCGCGGGTGAATGGTACTTCGCGCCCGTGCCACACTACTTTCTCCACTTTTAGATTAGCAAATAAGTCAAATTGCAGCCGGGTGAACTCGCGGGTGGCCGTGAACCGGAACAGGTTGGAGCCGCTGATGGCCCGGCCGGCCACGTCGAGCCGCACATCCAAGTGGTAGTAGTTCAGGTCGTAGCAGGTGCGGAGCGCCGACTGCCCGCCCCGCAGCGAGTCGGCGCGGGTGGAAGCCGGTTTGGGCTGTAGCAGCTGGGCCGAGGCCAGCAGCGACGAGCCAAGCAATGGCAACAGCAGGAACAGCGTTTTGCGCATAATACAGTTTATAAAACGGAGCGACGCCCCGTTTTTTGGTTTAACTCGTCCGTAACCCGCTTGCTTCAGTGGCGGGACACTCCGTTTACCGGCTCTACCTTCACGCCAAAGTTACGCTTTCGTTATTCGCCCTATGCCACTCACGCTTGCCACTGCCGCCACCGCGCCGGCCCATGCCACCACCGTGTTCCTGCTGCCCCTGGGTACCACTACCCTCCCCGAGGCTGCCGCTACCGACCTGCCCGCCGAGGCCCGCCGCTACGTCGAGGCCGCCCTCTCCGACGAGCAGAAGCTTATCAGCCTCAACCACTTCTCGCACCAGCACTACTTTGTGGTGCTCGAAAAAAAGGCCACCGACGACCTGCAAGCCGAGGCCCTGCGCAAAGCTGGCCACCAGCTGCAAGCCAGCCTGAAGAAGGAGAAAACCACCGAAGCTTTTATCACCAACCTCAGCGAGCAGCCCGCCGCCGCGCTCACCCTGGCCGAGGGTCTGTGGCTGGCCGCCTACGACTTCGAGGGCTACAAAACCGACGAGAAGTCGCGTGCCGCCGCGCCACTCACGCGCCTCACCCTCGTGGGCGCGGCTGAAGCCGAAGTCACCGCCCTCCAGCACTTGCTCGGCGGCGTGGCCCTGGCCCGCGACCTGGTCAACATTCCCGCCAACAAGCTCAATGCCCAGCAACTGGCCGACCGCCTCGCCGAAGCCGGCGACGACGCCGGCTATACCACCGACATCCTCGACCTGGCCCGCATCGAAAGCCTGCGCATGGGCGGCCTGCTCGCCGTGAACCTCGGCTCGCCCGAGCCGCCCACCTTCAGCATCCTCGAATGGAAGCCTGAAGGTGCTAAAAACGAGCGGCCCTACGTGCTCGTCGGCAAAGGCGTAGTCTACGACACAGGCGGCCTGAGCCTCAAGCCCACGCCCAACAGCATGGATTTGATGAAGTGCGACATGGCAGGCGGTGCGGCCGTGGGCGGCGTGCTCTACGCCCTGGCCAAGAACAACATACCGCTCCACGTTATCGGCCTGGTGCCCGCTACCGACAACCGCCCCGGCGGCCTCGCCTACGCCCCCGGCGACGTTATCACCATGTTTTCGGGCCTCACGGTGGAAGTTAAAAACACCGACGCTGAAGGCCGCCTGCTGCTGGCCGACGCCCTGAGCTTTGCTAAAAAGTATAATCCCGAGCTGGTTATCGACCTCGCCACCCTTACCGGCGCGGCCATCCGCGCCATCGGCACCGAGGCGGCAGCCGTGATGGGCACCGCCCCGGCCACCGTGACGGCGCAGCTGCTGGCCGCCGCCCACCGCACCCACGAGCGCCTGGTAGAATTTCCGCTCTGGGACGATTACGCCGACCACATGAAGTCCGACATCGCCGACCTCTCTAACTTGGGCAAAGCCGAAGCCGGCCACATCTCGGCCGCCAAGTTCCTGGAGCGCTTCATCGAAGGCACCCCCTGGCTGCACCTCGACATCGCCGGCCCCGCCTTCCTGACCGCGCCAGATTCTTACCGGGGCAAGGGCGGCACAGGCACCGGCGTGCGGCTAGTGTATGAGTTTCTGACCGGGCTAGTGGCGTAATCACCCTCCGAGTCACCTCACCCCCTAGCCGCATCTCCAAAAAGAGGGGGAACTAGCTCTAGAATCTAGTCTAAAGCTAGAAACTAGTTCCCCCTCTTTTTTGGAGACTCTGCGCTTAAAGCAGATGCGGCTAGGGGGTGAGGTGTCGCTCGTGCCGCAGAGGCCGACGCCCATTTATATATCCCTACTATGCCCAACACCCTGCCCCGCCTCGGCTTCTCCGTCGGAGATTTAGCCGGCATCGGCCCCGAAGTCATTTATAAAACACTGCGCGACGAGCGCCTGCTACACCAATGCACCCCCGTGGTGTACGGCACGGCTACGGCCCTGTTCGACGACTTTCCGGTGGAGAAGAACGCCGAGCCGCTCACCTTTCGCCAGCTGCGCGATGCGGCCGACATTGCCCCCGGCCGCCTTAACGCCGTGACGTGCTGGGACGAGGACTTTCACCTCTCGCCCGGCCAGCCCTCGCCGGCCAGCGGCCGGGCTGCCCGCGAAAGCCTGCTAGCCGCCGCCCGCGACCTCAAAGCCGGCCTGCTCGACGCCCTCGTAACGGCCCCCATCAGCAAGGAAAATACCCAGGCCGACGACTTCCGTTACCCCGGCCACACCGAGTTTCTGGCCGCCTACTTTGGAGCCGCCGACAGCCTCATGTTTCTGGTCGATGAGGGCTTGCGCGTGGCCACCGCCACCGGCCATATGCCGCTCAAGGACGTGTCGGCGCGCCTCACGGCCGACTTGCTGCGCACTAAAATCCGGCTGCTGCTCAAGTCGTTGCAAGTGGATTTTGGCATCATCAAGCCCAAGATAGCCGTGCTGGGCCTCAACCCCCACGCCGGCGAAAATGGCCTGCTGGGCCGCGAGGAATCCGACGTAGTGACGCCCGTGGTGCGGCAGTTCGAGCACGACGGGCATCTGGTATTCGGCCCCTTCCCGGCCGATGGCTACTTTGGCACTGGCCAGTTCCGGCAGTTCGACGCTACCCTCTCGCTCTACCACGACCAGGGGCTGATTCCGTTCAAACTCATGGCGTTTGAGCGCGGGGTAAACTTCACGGCCGGCCTGCCGGTAGTGCGCACCTCGCCCGACCACGGCACTGCCTACGGCCTGGCCGGCAAGTTTCAGGCCGACGCTTCGTCATTCAGGGCGGCCGTGTACCTGGCCTGCGATGTGGTGCGCGCCCGGCAGGCGGCTGCGGCCGACCCGCGCAAGTAACACTAAGCTCCAGCTTGGTGAATCGTTGAACGCCGCCTGAACAAGTCACTCATGCATCGTTCATAGGACTTACGCAGTGGGCGTTCTTGGCGCGGGGCAGAGCCCCGTGCCAAGAACGCCCACTGCGTAAGTCCTAGTTCAGTGATTCACCAAGCCGGAGCTTAGTGTTGCTTGATAAAGCCAGGAAAAACCCTTACCTTTGCCCCCCGTTATTCGGCCAACTGTGAAAAAGGACTCGCAATTTGATTTGCCCATTGCCCGGCTCTCCCTCAAGACGCATTATTTCGCGTTTGAGCTGGACCGTGCCTTTTTCGAGGAGTTTGACCCCAAAGGCGAGTTCATCGCCGACGGCAACCTGCACGCCGACGTGACGCTACACAAAACCGAGCGGCTCGTCACCATCAGCTCGCACATCACGGGCACCGTGCGCCTCACCTGCGACCGCAGCCTTGATGAGTATGACCAGCCGCTCGATGTGGATAATCAGCTACTAGTGCGCTTCGGCGACGAGCCCAAGGAGCTAGACGACGATGTGTTGCAAATCACGCCCGACACGCTGACGCTCGACCTGGCGCAGCATCTATACGACTACATTGGGCTGGCTTTGCCCATGAAAAAGCTGCACCCGCGCTTCCAAAACGAAGCCGACGACGACCCCGACGCCGAAACCAAGCTCATCTTCACGACCCGCCCCCAAGGCGAAAAGCCCGATGACGACGAGCCCGCCGACCCCCGCTGGGCCGCCCTCAAAAACCTGAATTAACACTGCGTTAATTCCTAATTCTTAATTCCTAATTCTTAATTGACTCATGGCTCATCCTAAACGCCGGACCTCCACCGCCACCCGCGACAAACGTCGCAGCCACTACAAACTGACGCCCAAAGCTATTACGCTGTGCCCCACTACGGGCGAGCTGCACCTGCGCCATAAAGCCTACGTAGTCGATGGCGACCTCTATCACAATGGCCAGTTGGCTGTTAAAAACTACGCCTCGGTAGCAGCCCCCGCCGCTGCTGCCGATACCGACTTGGACGAAGAATAGCCAAAAGCGTTGTTATTTCGCGGTACCATCGGGCCGGACTGCTCCTCTGTGGTTAGCAGTCCGGCCCGGTTTGGTTTCGTGCCCTTCTTTGCTCTTGGCTGACCTTCTACTATTCCCGCGTTCATGAAAATTGCCCTCGACGCTATGGGCGGCGACTTCGCCCCCCAGGCCGCCGTGGCCGGTGCCGTGCTGGCTGCCCAGCAGCTGGCCGGTAAAGCCCAGGTAGTACTTATTGGCCCCGAGGCCGAAGTGCGGCCCCTGCTGCAGCAGCACGGCCCCAGCGCCGCCGCCATGACGGTGGTGAACTCGACCCAGGTTATCGGTATGGGGGAACACCCTGCCAAGGCGTTCCAGCATAAGCAGGACAGCAGCATTGCCGTCGGCTACCGCCTGCTGCATAGCGGTGAAGTCGATGCGTTTTGCTCGGCTGGTAGCACCGGGGCCATGCTCGTGGGGGCCATGCTCACGGTAAAAGCGGTGCCCGGCGTGCTGCGCCCGGCCATTGCCAACTTTGTACCTAAAGTTGATGGCGGCATGGGCATTCTGCTCGATGTGGGAGCCAATGCCGACTGTAAACCCGAAATGCTGGAACAGTTCAGCGAGTTGGGTTCGCTTTACGCACAATATGTGCTTGGCATTGCCCGGCCCAAGGTGGGGCTGATGAACCTGGGCGAAGAAGAGGGCAAGGGCACGGCCATCACGCAGGCCGCCCACCAGCTGCTCAAGGTGAATCCGCATATTCACTTCATCGGCAACATCGAGGGCCGCGACTTGTTCAACGACAAAGCCGACGTGATTGTGTGCGATGGCTACACGGGCAACGTCATCCTGAAGATGGCCGAGTCGATGTACGATATTATGGTGGTGCGCAAGCTCAACGACGAGTTTTTTGCGCGCGTGAACTACGAAACCATCGGTGGCTCTCCCATCCTGGGCATCAACGACAACGCCATTATTGGCCACGGCGTGAGTACGCCCCGCGCTATCTGCAGCATGCTGCTACAAGGCTACCAGATGGCCGAGGCGGGCATCGTGGACAAGATTAAAGACACTTTCAAATCCTAGCACTGCAAAAAGCCGGCGTATAGCCGGGCTTTGTCGAGTTCGGGCCGCACCTTTGTGCTTATGAAGATTACCGCCGCCATCACCGGAGTCGGAGGCTACGTGCCCGACTACGTGCTCAGCAATACGGAGCTGGAAAAGCTGGTCGATACCACCGACGAATGGATAACGACGCGCACCGGCATCAAGGAGCGCCGCATTCTGAAGGGCACCGACCAGGGCACGTCAGTAATGGGCATTAAGGCGGTGCAGCAGCTGCTGGAAAAAACCAACACCCGGCCCGAGGAAGTAGACCTGCTCATCTGCGCCACCGTGACGCCCGACATGCTGTTTCCGGCCACGGCCAACATCATTTCCAATGGCTGCGGCATCACCAAAGCATTCAGCTACGACATGAACGCGGCTTGCTCCAGCTTCCTGTACGCGCTGGCCACCGGGACGCAGTTCATCCAAGGCGGCATGTATAAAAAAGTGGTGATAGTGGGGGCCGATAAAATGTCGGCCATTGTGGACTACACCGACCGCTCAAACTGCATCATCTTCGGCGACGGGGCCGCCGCCGTGCTGCTCGAACCCAGCACCGAGGGCTTCGGCGTGCTCGACCAGGTACTGTGCACCGATGGCAGCGGCGAGCAGTTTCTGCACCAGAAAGCTGGCGGCAGCCGCCGCCCCCCCACGGCCGAAACTGTGGCTAACAAAGAGCACTTTATCTACCAGGAAGGGGCCACGGTATTCAAGTTTGCGGTGAAAAGCATGGCCGACGTGGCCGCGCAGGTAATGGCCCGCCAGCACCTGAGCCACGACGACGTAGCCTGGCTGGTGCCTCACCAAGCCAACAAGCGCATTATCGACGCTACTGCCAACCGCATGGGCGTGGGCCCCGAGAAGGTAATGCTCAATATTCAGCGCTACGGCAACACCACCAGCGCCACCATCCCGCTCTGCCTCTGGGACTACGAAAAGCAGCTTCACAAAGGCGACAACCTGATATTGGCCGCCTTCGGAGGCGGCTTCACCTGGGGCGCCATGCACATAAAATGGGCGTACAATTCTTGAATTAAGAATTAGGAATTAAGAATTGCTTTTCCAGCAACTCCTGTTTCCTACTTCCAATTCTTAATTCCTAATCCTTAATTCTTAATTCTGACCAATGGCTACCACCGCCGATTTCCGCAACGGGCTTGTACTACTCTACAATAACGACCTGCACGTTATTACCGAATTTCAGCACGTAAAGCCTGGCAAAGGCCCGGCTTTTGTGCGCACCAAGATGCGCAACATCAAGACGGGCAAGGTGCTGGATAATACCTTCAATGCCGGCGTAAAAATTGAAACGGCCCGCGTGGAGCAGCGTCCACACCAGTATTTATACAAAGACGATTACGGCTACACGTTTATGGACAACGACACCTTCGAGCAGATTGTGCTGCCCGAAGCCATGGTGCCCTTCGCCGACCTTATGAAAGAAGGCCAGGTGGTAACTATTCTCATGCACGCCGAAACCGAGCAACCCCTCACTGCTGAGCTGCCCACCACCGTCGACCTAGTAGTAACCTACACCGAGCCGGGACTGCGCGGCGACACTGCCACCAACACCCTCAAAGCCGCTACCGTCGAAACCGGGGCCCGCATTCAAGTGCCGCTTTTTATCGACACGGATACCAAAATCCGCATCAAAACCAGCGATTACTCTTACGTAGAGCGCGTGAAGTAACCAAGTAGCGTGGACTCTGTGAGCCCGCGAACAGCTTGCCTGCTCAAACCTCCTCACCGCACGGACTCGCAAAGTCCACGGCACTGCCTGATGTCGAAAGAATCTTCTAAAAACCCGCCCAAAAAAGACGCTGCCATGAAAGCCAAAGAACTCCAGGAGCTGCTCGACTTCATCGCCAAGTCGGGCCTCAATAAAGTAAATATTGAAACCGAGGAGTTTAAAATCTCCGTGCAGCGCGAGCCCAATACCAAGCAGATTGTGAGCATGAGCGCGGCCCCGGCGGCGGCTCCGCAGCCGGCCCCGGCGGCCGCGCCCGCAGTAGCGGCTGCAGTCCCGGCCGCAAGCGCCCCGGCCGCCACACCCGCCAGCAATACTAACTACACGCCCCTGAAGTCGCCCATGATTGGCACTTTCTACCGCAGCAGCGGCCCCGACGCGCCTGCCTTTGTGCAAGTTGGCGATATGGTAGAAAAAGGCCAGGTTATCTGCATCATCGAAGCCATGAAGCTCTTCAATGAGATTGAAGCTGAGCAGGCTGGCCGCATCGTGAAGGTGCTTGTGGAAAATTCTACGCCGGTAGAATACGACCAACCGCTGTTTTTAATTGAGTAGCTTTTGCATTTTTTACTTTAGAGAGAACGTCATGCTCATCTGGCGTCTGCTTGTCGAAGCATCTCTACCGCTTTGTTGAATAAGTATAAACGGTGCGGTAGAGATGCTTCGACAAGCGGACGCCAGATGAGTATGACGTTCTTTTTTGACTTCCAACCTTTCCTAGACGCTGCCGTTCCTGGCCATGTTCAATAAAATTCTGATTGCCAACCGGGGCGAAATTGCCCTGCGCGTTATTCGTACCTGCCGCGAAATGGGCATCAAAACGGTGGCCGTGTACTCGACCGCCGACAAGGAAAGCCTGCACGTACGCTTCGCCGACGAGGCCGTATGCATCGGCCCGCCGCCGAGCAGCCAGAGCTACCTCAACATCCCCACCCTCATCGCGGCGGCCGAGATTACCAACGCCGACGCCATCCACCCCGGCTACGGCTTTCTGAGCGAAAACGCGGAATTTTCGCGCATCTGCCAGGAAAACGGCATCAAGTTTATTGGCGCCTCGCCCGAGATGATAAACCAGATGGGCGACAAAGCCACCGCCAAAGCCACCATGATAAAGGCCGGTGTGCCGGTGGTGCCGGGCTCGGTGGGCCTGCTCGATTCGGTGGAGCAGGGCAAGAAAATCGCCAATAGAATCAAGTACCCGGTCATCATTAAGGCTACGGCGGGCGGCGGCGGCCGGGGCATGCGCATCATCAATTCCGACGATGAATTTCAGAAAGCCTGGGACGATGCCCGCACCGAGTCGAAGGCCGCCTTCGGCAACGACGGTATGTACCTGGAGAAGTACGTGGTGGAGCCGCGCCACATCGAGGTGCAGATTGTAGGCGACCAGTTCGGGCACGTCTGCCACCTTTCGGAGCGCGACTGCTCCATCCAGCGCCGCCACCAGAAGTTGGTGGAGGAGGCCCCCTCCCCCTTCATGACCGACGACTTGCGCGAACGCATGGGCGCGGCGGCCATTGCCGGGGCCTCCGCCATCGGCTACGAGGGCGTGGGCACCATCGAGTTTCTGGTCGACGCCAACCGCGACTTCTACTTCATGGAAATGAATACCCGCATCCAGGTAGAGCACCCGGTAACGGAGGAAATTATTAATTACGACCTCATTAAGGAGCAAATAAAAGTAGCGGCAGGTATTCCCATTTCGGGGCGCAACTACTTCCCTACCGGGCACGCCATGGAGTGCCGCATCAACGCCGAGGACCCGCGCAACAACTTCCGCCCTGCGCCCGGCCGCATCACCACGCTGCATATTCCCGGCGGCCACGGCGTACGCGTGGATACCCACGTGTACGCGGGCTACCAGATTCCGCCCAACTACGACTCCATGATTGCCAAGCTCATCACGGTGGCCCAAACCCGCGAGGAGTGCATTGTGAAGATGAAGCGGGCGCTAAGCGAGTTTGTGGTAGAGGGCGTAAAAACCACTATTCCGTTTCACCTGGCGCTGATGGACAGCGAGGATTTCAAGGCCGGAAATTTCACGACGAAGTTTTTGGAGTCGTTTGATTTTTCGGTGGTGTGATGTGGATACAGATTAAGCGGTATCTCCAGTTTGGCTTTGGATTTCTTTTAAGCGTTGCAACAATGCTTGTCGGATACACAATGCTCCAACAGGATTCTATCGACTTAAATTCTACACTAAAATACCGCAATCAAATTAATAACATTAGCATTGGCCGCTCTTTTGTTTTTACCATAGCAGGCTCGCCAATCAAGTTTGATATTTATAAAGCCAGCCACAATTATGAAATCCTCAAGCATACTTTGCATAGTGGCGATACTGTAACCGTTTATTACGTGAACAGTACCACTGCTAATTTGCAGGTATGCCAGGTTGAAAAAAGTGGACAGATTGTAGTGAGCAAGGAGCTTTTGGAAAGTCAGAATAGAGTGGGTGGTTTGGTTGGTTCTATCGGCGGCTTCATCCTACTCGGCATTACTATTTGGCAGTTTAGAAAAGGTGACCATAAAATATCTCAGTAGTATATGTCTGCCTAACCCGCCCCGCGCCTGTATACCGTTGAGGAGTATTTCGCCTTGGAAGAGCAGTCCAACATTCGCCATGAGTACTACCACGGCGAGATTTTTCCGCCCGATGGACCGGATTCACTCGAAGCCTCAGGGGCTACTAAGGCGCACAACAAGCTAATTCAAAATGTGGTCTTCGTCTTGCGGCAGGAGCTGCGGGGGCGTGAGTGTGAGGTATTTTCGGAGAGTGTCCGGCTGGCAGTCGAAACTGGCCTGTACTATAATTATCCGGATGTGGTAGTAAGCTGCGACCCCAGTGACGACGACCCGCTCACCGTGCATAAGCTGGTGCTCCTCGTGGAAGTGTTATCGCGTAGTACTGAAGCCCATGACCGGGGCTGGAAATTCGAGCAGTACCGGCAGCTTCCCTCGTTGCAGCAATATATGTTAATCACCCAAACGCGGGTACTCGTGGAGAGCTACACGCGCGCCTCGGCCGATACCTGGCAGTTGGTTTCGCACCAGCGACTAACTGATATGCTGCAAGTATCAGCCTTGGAATTGGCAATACCGTTGGCTGCCATTTACGAAAACCTGCAACTCCCACCACTCCGGTTAGCCGACTCCTACTAGCCCCATGCGCCACCCCGCCCGCACCCTGCCCTTTGCCAGCTTGCTCACGGGCTTGCAAGCAGCCCAGGCAGCGGGGCTGGTGCTACGGCGCTACGACCCTGGCACGAGCCGCTCACTTTGGTGCTACACTAATGAATGCGTTTACGATAGTGGCTGGAACGAATTTTCGCTGCTGGCGCGGGGGCTCGTGCTGCACGAAGCCAGTGAGCAGGTAGTAGCGACGCCGTTTCCGAAGTTTTTCAACCTCGGCGAGCAGGGGCAGGTGGTGCCCGACCTGCCGTTTGAGGCGTTCGAGAAGGTCGATGGTTCGCTTGTTATCATCCACTACTGGCAGGGCCGGTGGCGGGCCGTCACCAAAGGCGCGTTCGACAGCCCGCAGGCGCAGTGGGCCGAGACGCGGCTGGCGGGGCAAAGCCTGGCCGCCCTCATGCCCGGCACCACCTACCTGGCCGAGGCTGTTTACCCCGAAAACCGCATTGTCATTACCTATGCCGAGCCCGCACTGGTGCTGCTGGCCGCCTACCGGGCCGATGGTCTGGAACTGGAAACGCCTGAGCTACAGCAAGTAGCCACCGGGCTGGGGTGGCCGCTGGCCGAGCGCCACGCCTACGCCTCGTTTGCGGAGCTGGCGGCCGAGGCGCAGCACTTGCCGGCCACCCGCGAGGGCTTCGTTATCCGCTTCACCAACGGGTTGCGGCTAAAAGTAAAAGGCGCAGAGTACCGCCGCATTCACGCCCTCATTACGCGCTGCACACCTTTGGCGCTGTGGGAAGCCCTGGCCGCCGGCGACGACCTGACCGCGCTGCGGCGCGAACTACCCGAGGAGTTTTGGAGCGACTTTGATGCCATCACGGCGCTGCTGCGCCAGCAGGAAGCGGCCCTGCTGGCCCGTATTGCCACGGCCGCCGCAAGCGTAGCGCACCTCCCTGATAAAGAACTGGGCCTGGTGCTGACCGCGCAGCCCGACGATGTGCGGCCGCTTCTGTTTGCCTGGCGCAAATTTGGCGGCCAGCTGGTGGGCAAAAGCCAGGATGCTTTCTGGCGGGCCATCCGGCCCACCGGTAATGTGCTGCCGGGCTACGTAGCTTCGTATGCGATGCAACGGGCAACGGACGAACTATAAACCTGTTTTTAATTTATGCGCAGCTTATTTCTACTTGGTTTATTTTGTGCGCTAGTTACCAGTTGCGCCGACCCCTGCACCGGCCATATCGAAAGCACGGTGCTTTATTTTAAGGAAGGGCCCAACCACCAGGGGCAATTGGTGTACGCCAACGTGGTAAATAAACCCGGCCTGGGCGTAAAAGAAACGCTTTTTCGGGAAGACAAGGAATTTGGCACGTTCGATAATATTATTATTATCAGCGACCCAACCAGCAAATTCAAAGGGCGGCGTACCGTGTGTTTCGATGAATTTACGCCGCAAAAGCCGCCAGCGGATATTGACTTGCGCGAGCAAAATATTCAGCGAATTTTAATTACGAGATAAAATTCGCAAAATAAAAAGAACTTTATTTCTCGGCAAGCTCGAAATAAAGTTCTTTTTATTTTGCTGCTGGTTGCCTACCGGCGGCCCATGCCGGGCATGCCGCCGCCTTTCATGCCGCCCATCATCTTGGCCATTTGGGCCATGCCGCCTTTGGTTTGGCTGAGCTTGTTCATCTGGCGCATCATCTTGCGCATGTCCTCAAACTGCTTCATGAGGGCATTTACCTGCTGCATGTCGGTGCCCGAGCCGGCCGCGATGCGGCGGCGGCGCGAGGGGTTGATGAGGTCGGGCTGGGCGCGCTCCTGCTTGGTCATGGAGCGGATAATGCTTTCCACGGGCTTGAAGGCGTCGTCGTCGATTTCGATGTCTTTCATCATCTTCGAGGCGCCGGGTATCATGCCTACCAAGTCCTTGAGGTTGCCCATTTTCTTGATTTGCTCTAGCTGGCCGAGGAAGTCGTTGAAGTCGAACTGGTTTTTGCGAATCTTGGCGTTGATGCGCTTGGCCTCGTCCTCGTCGAACTGCTGCTGGGCCCGCTCTACCAGCGAAATCACGTCGCCCATGCCCAGGATGCGCTGGGCCATGCGGTCGGGGTAGAAGAGGTCGAGGGCCTCCATTTTCTCGCCCGTCGAGATGAACTTGATGGGCTTTTCGACTACCGCCCGAATGCTGAGGGCGGCCCCGCCGCGGCTGTCGCCGTCGAGCTTGGTGAGCACTACGCCGTCGAAATTGAGGCGGTCGTTGAAGGTTTTGGCGGTGTTTACGGCGTCCTGCCCGGTCATGGAATCGACCACGAACAGGGTTTCGCTGGGGTTGATGGCCCGCTTCACGGCCTCGATTTCGCGCATCATCTGCTCGTCCACGGCCAGGCGGCCGGCGGTGTCGACAATGACGACTTTCTTGTTATTGGCCTTGGCGTAAGCGATGGCGTTTTGCGAAATCTCGACCGGGTTTTTATTTTCCGGCTCGCTGTATACTTCTATCCCAATCTGTTCGCCCAATACCTTAAGCTGGGTGATGGCGGCGGGGCGGTACACGTCGCAGGCCACGAGCAGCACGGTACGGTTCTGCTTCTTGATGAAGCTGGCGAGCTTGCCGGCAAACGTGGTTTTGCCCGAGCCCTGCAAGCCCGAGAGCAGCACCACGGCCGGGTCGCCCTTGATGACGATGTCCTGCTTTTCGCCGCCCATGAGCAGCGTTAGCTCATCGTACACGATTTTGACCATGAGCTGGCCCGGCGACACGGCCGTGAGCACGTCGCGGCCCATGGCCTCGTCCTTAATCTTGTCGGTTACTTCCTTGGCAACCTTGTAGTTAACATCGGCATCAACCAACGCCCGCCGGATTTCCTTGATGGTGGCGGCGACGTTGATTTCGGAAATGCTACCCTGGCCCTTGAGGGTTTTAATGGCCCGGTCGAGCTTGGAGGAGAGATTGTCAAACATAAATCGCAGATTTAACGGATTTCGCGGATTCCGCAGATGCGGGCGGCGCAGATGTTGGTTTTAGTTGAGCGGGGCTACTCCGTAGAGGTGAAACAGGCGGCTTTCGGCCGAGGCCAAGCGCTGCCAGAGGGCCGGCGTGGGTGGGGGCTCGTTGGGTGAAGCCTCTTCCGGGGCCGGAAACTTGCCGTAGCGCAGGGCTATGAGGGTTTCGACAATGGCCAGGCGGGCGAGTAGCTCGCTGGCGGGCCGCACCGTGGCCGCCTGCACTGGCAGTTGCAAAGCCCGGCTGCGCACGGCCCACGAGTAGGCCGTCAGGTAGCGCAGCAGGGTATCTTCGGCGGCCTCGGCGGGCTGGTCCAGGAGGCGGGCTTCGGCCACGATTTCCGCCGTGGCGCGGAACTTTGCCAGGTACTGCTCCAGCAGGGTTACAAAGCGGGTGGAAGTCATAGCCGTTACCATTCTAGCCTTCAAAGTTACGCCCGGGGCAGCGACGGGCTTCGTGTAGCTTTGTCAACTTAAAAACGCCGTCCACCGTGCCCCACCCTGCTCCGCTTCGCCTGCTGCTCCTTACTTATTACTGGCCGCCTTCGGGCGGGGCGGGCGTGCAGCGCTGCCTGAAATGGGTAAAATACCTGCCCGGCCTGGGTGTAGAGCCCACCATCATTACCGTCGATGCCGACCAGGCCACCTACCCGGTGCGCGACGAAAGCCTGCTGCGCGAGGTGCCGCCGGGCGTGCGCGTCATCCGCACGGCCACGTTGGAGCCGTTTGGCTCGTACCAGAAGCTGACGGGCCGGTCCGTACCGCACGGCGGCTTTGCTAATGAGGGCCAGCCGGGGCTGGTGCAGCAGGTAATGCGCTTCGTGCGGGGCAATTTATTTATCCCCGACCCGCGCCGGGGCTGGAACGCTTACGCCCTGGCCGCCGTGGAAAAGCTGCTGGCGCAGGGCGAGCAGTTTGACGCTGTGCTCACGTCCTCGCCGCCGCACTCCACCCAGCTTATTGGCCTGGAGCTGCAAAAAAAGCACGGCCTGCGCTGGCTGGCCGACCTGCGCGACCCCTGGACGGATATTTACTACACCAAAGACCTGCACCGCACCGCCGCCGCCGCCTGGCTCGATGCCCACTACGAAAAGCAGGTACTGCGCCATGCCGACGCCGTGCTGGTAACGTCGCCCGAAACCGAGCGGCTGTTTCGGCGCAAGCTGCCCGACCTAGCCAAAGGCAAGCTAGTCGTGCTGCCCAACGGCTACGACAAATCCAACTTTCGGCAGCCCTCGGCGCCACCTGCCGACTGCCTGCGCATCACCTACACGGGCACCATCACGGCGCGCTACCGCATCCAAAACCTGCTGCGAGCGCTGGCCACCTGCGCTCGGCAATACTCAGATGTGCCGCTGCGCCTGCGCTTCGTGGGGCAGGCCGACGTGGGCGTGCGCGAGCAGGTAAGTGAGGCTGGACTGGCGCAGATTACCGAATTTATTCCCTTCGTACCTCACCAGCGCTCAGTAGAATACCTCTTGAGCAGCAGCGTGTTGCTGATGGGCATTCCCGATGTAGCCCTGAACAAGGGCATTCTGCCGGGAAAGGTATTTGAGTACCTGGCGGCGCACAAGCCCGTGCTGTGCGTAGCCCCCGCCGGCTCCGATGCCGACCACGTACTGCGCGAGGCCGGGGCCGGCCAAGCCCTGCCCTACGACGACCAGGCCCTCATGCAAGAGGTACTGGAACGCCTGATACGGCAGTGGCAGCAAAACCCTAACCTGGACCTGCCACCCAGCGCCGTAGCGGAGCGGTATTCGCGCCAGGGGCAGGCGGCCCGCCTGGCCGAGCTGGTGCGGGTGAAGTAGCGCGGACTCTGCGAGTCCGCGAATGATGCAGTCCGAACAACCACGCTATTCGCGGACTCGCAGAGTCCGCGCTACTTTTACCTTTTCATTTCGATTAGTTTCAATGCCCCTCGACCTCAACGGCAAGTCTTTGCTCATAACCGGTGGCACCGGCTCGTTTGGTAAGCAGTTTGTGCGCACCGTGTTTAAGCTGTATCCGCAGGTGCGGCGGCTGGTGGTTTTCTCACGCGATGAGCTGAAACAGTACGAGATGAGCCAGGAGTTTCCGCACAGCAAGTACCCGGCCATCCGGTTTTTTATCGGCGACGTGCGCGACGGCGAGCGCCTGAAGCGGGCCTGCGAGGGTGTGGACATTATTGTGCACGCCGCCGCCCTCAAGCAGGTGCCGGCCGCCGAGTACAACCCGATGGAGTGCATCAAAACCAACATTTTCGGGGCCGAAAATGTCATCAATGCGGCCTTCGACTGCGGCGTGAAGGATGTGGTGGCCCTGAGCACCGACAAAGCCGCCGCGCCCATCAACCTCTACGGGGCCACCAAACTGTGCTCGGATAAGCTCTTCGTGGCGGCCAACAACATGAAGGGCGCCCGCGACCTGCGCCTTTCGGTGGTGCGCTACGGCAATGTAATCGGTTCGCGCGGGTCGGTGGTACCGTTTTTTTTGCAGCAGCGGCACACGGGCGTGCTCCCCATCACCCACCCGGATATGACGCGCTTCAACATCTCGCTCGAAGAAGGCGTGGATTTGGTGCTCTACGCCTTGGAGCACTCCTGGGGCGGCGAGGTGTTCGTGCCCAAAATCCCATCGTACAAAATCACGGAAGTCGCCCGCGCCATTGGCCCCGACTGCGAGCAGCGCATCGTGGGCATCCGGCCGGGCGAGAAGCTGCACGAGGAAATGATAACCCAAACCGATGCCTTGAGCACGGTGGAGCTGCCGCGCTACTACGTGATTCTGCCCGCCATGCCCAACTGGGACGTGGAGAAATTTATTACCCACTTCGACGGCCAGCGCGTGCCGGAAAACTTCCACTACGACTCGGCCAACAACGACGACTGGCTCACGGCCGAGGAAATCCGCGAGGAAATCCGGCTGCACGTCGACCCCTCTTTTAGCCTATAGCTATTGGCTACTAGCTAGTAGCTAACGTCTTCTCAAGTTCTGTACTTTACAAAAGAAGCTAACAGCTAACAGCTAGTAGCTAACAGCTTAAACATGAACCCCCTACCCTACGGCCGCCAGCACATCACCGACGCCGACGTGGCCGCCGTGGTCGAAACCCTGCGCTCCGACTTTCTCACGCAAGGGCCCCGCGTAGCTGAGTTTGAGACGCAGTTTGCCGCTTATGTGGGCGCGAAGCACGCCGTGGCCGTGAGCAACGGCACGGCCGCCCTGCATTTGTGCGCCCTGGCGCTGGGCGTGCAGCCCGGTCAGCGCGTCATCACTACCCCCATCACCTTCGCGGCCAGCGCCAACTGTGTGCGCTACTGCGGCGGCGAAGTGCACTTTGCCGACATCGACCCCGCCACCGGCCTGCTGGATTTAGCGAAAGTGCGGGCGCTGCTCGAAGCGCATCCTAAAGGGTATTTCACGGGCCTGATTCCGGTGGATTTCGCCGGGCTGGCTGTGGACCTGGAAGCGGCGCGGGCGCTGGCCGACGAGTATGGCCTCTGGATAATCGAGGATGCCTGCCACGCGCCGGGCGGCTTTTTTGTGGATAGCCAAGGCACCAAGCGCTACTGCGGCAGCGGGCAGCTAGCCGAGCTGGCCATTTTTAGCTTCCACCCTGTTAAGCACATTGCCACCGGCGAGGGCGGCATGATAACCACCAACGACGACGACCTGGCCCGGCACCTGCGCCGCCTGCGCACCCACGGCATTGAACGTGAAGCGACAGGCTTACTGCGCCAGGACGAGGGCGGCTGGTACATGGAAATGCAGGAGCTGGGCTACAACTACCGCATCTCGGATATCCTCTGCGCCCTGGGCAGCAGCCAGTTGGCCCGCGCCGACGAGGGCCTGGCCCGCCGCCGCCAGCTCGCAGCGCAGTACGACGCCGCCTTTGCCGCCGTGCCCGGCGTAGACGTCCTGGCCCCCGGCCGGCCCGGCCACGCCTACCACTTGTACGTGGTGCAGGTAGCGAATCGGCGCGGGCTGTACGAGTTTTTGCGCACCAAAAACATTCTGGCCCAGGTGCATTACGTGCCCGTGCACCGCATGCCCTACTACGAAAAGCTGGGCTGGAAAGCAGGCGACTTCCCAGCCGCCGAAGCCTACTACACCCGCTGCCTGAGCTTGCCGCTCTACCCTACCCTTACTGATGAGGAGCAGCAGTACGTGGTGGCCTGCGTGCGGGAGTTTGTGGGTTGAATTATACCATGCTAACCAACCGCCTCGCGCTAGGCACCGCGCAATTTGGCCTCGATTATGGCCTCAACAACCAGGCCGGCCAACCCTCCGCAGCGGCGGTGGCCGGCGTGCTGGCAGCCGCCCAGGCAGCAGGCCTCACGCTGCTCGACACGGCCACGGCCTACGGCAACAGTGAGGCGCGGCTAGGCGAGCTAATTGGCTCCAACCCGGCCTTTGAGCTGATAACCAAGCTCCCCGCCGGGCCGCCCGCACAAGTAGCGCAGCACCTGGCCGCGTCGCTGGCCCGGCTGCGCCGGACGCAGCTCTATGGGGTACTGTTCCACGCATTTGGGCCGCTGCAGGCCGAGCCGGCGGCGTGGCAGGCGCTACAGGCGGCGCGGGCGGCCGGGCAGGTGCAGCGCATCGGCGTATCGCTCTACCACCCCCACGAGGCCGAGTGGCTACTGGCCGAAAACTGGGATATCGACCTGCTGCAAGTGCCCTACAACGTATTCGACCAGCGCTTTGCGGCCGTGCTGCCCCGGTTGGCGGCGCGGGGCGTGGAGGTACACGTGCGGTCGGCTTTTTTGCAGGGGCTGCTGCTGCGCCACCCGGCCGAGCTGCCCGCTTTTTTCCAGCCGCTGGCCCCCAAACTCCGGCAGTTGCGGGCATTGGCAGCAGCAGCCGGTGTACCACTGCCCGCCGCCCTGCTGCTGTTTGCGGCCGGGGTGCCGGGCGTGGTGCGGGCCGTGGTGGGCGTCGATTCGGTTGCTAATTTGCACGAAAACCTGGCCGCCGCCGCTTACCTGGCCGCCGCCGAAGCCCTGCGCCCCGCCCTGCTGGCACTGGCCGAACCCACCGACACGTTTATTCTGCCCTACACATGGCCGCCGCGCCCCTGACCGCCGACGTTTACCGCACCCTCTTCGACCTGCACGGCCAGGTGGTGCTGCTCACGGGCGGGGCCGGGCACCTGGGCCGCGCCATGGCGGCGGGCCTGCTGGCGCACGGGGCGCAGGTAGTGGTGCTAAGCCGCACCGAAGCCACGTTTGAAGCCGCTTTCGCCGACCGCGACCCCGACGCGGCCCTGCATTTCCTGGCCTGCGACGTGGCCGATACTGCATCGGTGCAAGCCGCTTTTCGGCGCAGCCGCGAGCTGTACGGCCTGCCCAGCGCCCTCATCAACAACGCCCACTACAGCCGGGGGCAGCAGCCCGATGCGCTCACCGATGCCGACTTTGCCCAGGGGCTCGATGGCACCGTGGGCGCGGCCTACCGCTGCCTGCGCGAAGTGCTGCCTTACCTGCGCGAGCGCGGCGCGGGCAAAATTGTGAACGTGGCCTCCATGTACGGCGTGGTGGCCCCTGATTTTACGGCTTACGCCGAGGCCCCGCAGTTTCTGAACCCGCCGCACTACGGCGCGGGCAAAGCGGCCATCATTCAGCTTACCCGGTACTTCGCCTCGTACCTGGGGCCGGAAAACATTCAAGTCAACTGCGTGTCGCCGGGCGCGTTCCCCACCGATGGCGTGCGGCAGCACGCGGCCTTCGAGAGCGAGCTGCAACGGCGGATTCTGCTGGGCCGGGTGGGCGAGCCGCAGGAGCTGGCTGGGGCGCTGGTGTTTCTGTGCTCGGCGGCCAGCAGCTTCGTCACCGGCCACAACCTGGTAGTCGATGGCGGCTGGACCATCCGGTAAATTCCCCTCTCCCATGCCCACCGAGCAGCCCCGCGTGTTAGTGCTTATTCAGGCCCGCCTGGGGTCGTCGCGGCTGCCGGGCAAGTCGGCGCTGCCGCTGCCGCTAGCGGCAGCCGGCGACGCGCATACTATTCTGGGCCACGTTGTGGGCCGGGCCCGGCAAGCTAAGCTGGTATCCGAAATAGTGGTAGCGACTACCGCCCAGGCACTCGACGACCCGCTGGCCGCGCTGGCCGCCCGGCTGGGCGCTGGCGTGTTTCGGGGCGACGAGCAGGACGTGCTGGGGCGCTTTGCCGGGGCGCTGGCCCAAGCTGAAAAACAAGCCGGGCTGGTGGCGGCCGTGCTCCGCCTCACGGCCGACAACCCAGCCCTCGACCCGGCTTTTCTCGACCAAGCCATTACGCACCACTTCGCCACCGGGGCCGATTATACGCTCAGCACGGGCCTGCCGCTGGGCACCAACGTGGAGGCTATCAGCCCCGAGGCCCTGCGCCGCGCCCACCATGAGGCCCGGCAGCCCGACGAGCGTGAGCACGTAACGCCCTACCTGCGCCGCCACCCCAAGCTGTTTGGGCTCGAAACCCTGGCCCTGGCTGTGCCGCCCGCCGTGGCCGCCCTACGCCTGACCGTGGACTATCCCAGCGACTACGCCCTGCTGAGCTTGCTGTTTCAGGAGCTGGGGCCCGATTTTTCCCTTACCGACCCGGCCGGCCTGCCCGCCCTGCTAACCCGGCACCCGTGGCTGGGGCGCATCAATGACCAGAACGCGCAGGTGCAAGCCCGTTAAGTAGAAAGACAAAAGTAGTAAGTAGTAAGATTGCTGTTGTTCTTTGATTTGTCAACACATTACTGCCTTACTACTTGCTACTTAGTACTAACTACTAATTTGCTTATGCCCCTTCCCCCTACCCTGCACCGCAACGACTACGGCTTCTACGAAGTAAGCCACAAGCCGAGCCCCGAGGAGCTGCGCGACTATTACGCCCGGCGCTACTACCAGGAAAGCCACGCCACCTACCAGGCCCACTACCCGCCCGAGGAAGTGGAGTACCTCACGGGCCGCCTGCGCCTGCGCCGCTGGGCGCTTGAGCAGCTGCTGGCCCCCGAGGCCCCGCGCCGTTTTCTGGACGTGGGCTGCGGCGAGGGCTGGGCCCTGGCCCACTTCCAGGAAGCAGGCTGGGAGGTGCTGGGCCTCGATTTCAGCAGCTACAGCCTGGAGCAGTTTCACCCCGGCCTGCGCGGGCAGCTGCGCACCGGCGACCTGTATGAGCAGCTGGGCGCCCTAGCCGCTGAGGGCCAGCAGTTTGGGGCGCTGTGGCTGGATAACGTGCTCGAACACGTGCTCGACCCCGCCGAGCTGCTGCGCCGATGCCGGGCTGTGCTGGCGCCGGGCAGCGTGGCGCTGGTGGAAGTGCCCAACGACTTTTCGCCCCTGCAAGAGCACCTGCTGGCGACCGGCCACATCGAGCAGCCGTTCTGGGTGGTGCTGCCCGACCACCTCTCCTACTTCAACCCCAGCGGCCTGCAGGCGCTGGCCGAAGCCACCGGCTGGCACCTGGCCCGCACCCTGGCCGACCACCCCATCGACCTGAGCCTGCTCACGCCCGCCACCAACTACGTGCGCGACCGCACCGCCGGCCCCGCCGCCCACCGCGCCCGCGTGGCGCAGGAAAACCTGCTGCTCCGCACGGCCTCCCTCCCCGCCGTGGCCGCCTACTATGAGGGTATGGCCGGCGTGGGATTAGGGCGCAATATCGTGGCGTTTCTGCAGCCGCAGTAGGGGCTTGTTATGGTCGTCTGTGGCGCGGGCCTCTGGCCCGTGCCGACTGTGCGGCAGGCCTCTGGCCTGCAACCGCAGAACGACACCCGAACGGCTCGTTCTGGGGCGCAGGCCAGAGGCCTGCAGCAGGTCGGCACGGGCCAGAGGCCCGCGCCACAGACGGCCAGTTTTCAACCAAAAATCGCTTCCCATGCCCCACTACCAAGCGCTACCCGCCGGCTCCTTCGCCTGGCAAGACTACCAGCTGCTCCCGATTCGGGCCGACGACCGCGAGGCCATCCGGGCGTGGCGCAATGCGCAGCTGGACGTGCTGCGGCAGGCCGCGCCGCTCACGGCTGAAGAGCAAACTGCTTATTTCGAGCGCGTGGTGCAGCCGCTATTTGCGCAGGCGCAGCCGGGGCAGCTGCTGTTTTCGCTGCTGCACCGGGAGGTGCTGGTGGCGTATGGGGGGCTGGTGCATATTGCCTGGGCTGATGCACGGGCCGAAGTTTCCTTTCTGGCCGACCCAGTGCGAGCGGCCGACCCAGCCACCTACCGGGCCGATTTTCTGGCCCACCTGCGGCTGCTGGGGCAAGCCGCCTTTGCGGGGTTGCAATTCAACCGCTTGTTTACCGAAACCTACGACATCCGGCCGGCGCACGTGGCTATTCTGGAAGAAGCTGGCTTCCGGCTGGAGGGGCGGATGCGCCAGCACGTGCGCCTGGCGGCGGGTACCTTTGCCGACTCCCTCCTGCACGGCCAACTGGCCACCGACTATGCCACAGCCTTTGGAATTTCCGTTTAAACGCGTCTTTATCAGCGGCGGGGCGGGCGTGATTGGGCAGGAAATGGTGCGCCGCCTGGCCGCGCTGCCCGGCCCGGTACAGGTGCTGGTGGGCGACCTCAAGCCCCGGCCCGCCGACTTTCCGGCCCGCTTCGCGTACCGGCAGGGCGACCTGAACCAGCTCACGGAGGCCGAAATTGCCGCTTTCGGCCCCGACGTATTCATTCACCTGGCGGCCACCTTCGAGCGCTCGGCCGAAACCTACGGCTTCTGGGAAGAGAACTTCCAGCACAACGTGCGCCTGAGCCACCACCTGATGACGGTGGTAAAGGATTCGCCCAGCCTGCGGCGGGTAGTATTTGCGTCGAGCTACCTCATTTACGACCCGGCCCTCTACAACTTCGCCGAGGTGCCGGCCGCGCCGCGCTCCCTACGCGAAACCGACCCCATCCTGCCCCGCAACCTGACGGGCATGGCCAAGCTGGCCCACGAAATAGAGCTGCGGTTTATCGACCAGTTCCGCGCCGGGCAGTTCAGCACGGTGTGCGCCCGCATCTACCGGGGCTACGGACGCAATTCGCGCGACATCATTTCGCGCTGGGTGCGGATGCTGCTGGCGGGCGAGGAAATCACCGTTTACGGGGCCGAATCGTGGTTTGACTACCTCTACGCTGCCGACTCGGCCGAGGGTCTGCTGCGCCTGGCTGCCGCCGGGGCCGTCACGGGCCTCATCAACCTGGGCACCGGCAAGGCGCGCCGCGTGGCCGATGTGGTAGCAGTGCTCCAGGCAAATTTCCCGGCCTTGCAGGCGCGCTACGTGGCCTCCGACATTCTGTTTGAAGCCTCGCAAGCCGACATGACGGCCTGGCGGCAGGTTATCGACTGGCTGCCGCCGACCACGCTCGAAACGGCCATTCCCGAGATTATCGACTTTGAGAAAGCCCGCCTGGCCGCGCCGGTAGCAGCTCCAGCCGGGCCGGGCCACGTGCTCATTACCAGCCTGGGGGCCAAGGTGCCCCTGGTGCGGGCTGTGCAGCACGCCGCCCGGCGGCGGCACCCGGCCAGCCGCGTTATCGGCGGCGACCTCCATGCCGAGTGCCTGGGCCAATATTTTACCGACGACTTCTGGGCCATGCCCCGCCTCACCGACGAAGCCCTGCCGGCCCTCGTGGCCCACTGCCAAACCGCTGGTATTCGCTACATCATCCCGACCCGCGACGGCGAGCTGGCCTACTGGAGCCGGCACCGGGCGGCGCTGGCGGCGGCCGGCCTGGCGGTGCTCGTGAGCGAGCCGGCCGGCGTGGCGCGCTGCCTCGATAAGCTGCTGTTTGCGGAGTTTGGGCAGGCGCACGGGCTGCCGGTTATTGCTACCACCACCGACCTGGACGCGCTGCCCGGCGACTATTTCGTGGTGAAGGAGCGCTACGGCGCGGGCAGCCAGCAGCTGGGGTTGCGCCTCACCCGCGAGCAGGCTCTGGCCCATGCCCAGACGCTGGAAGCACCGATTTTTCAGCCCTTCGTGGCGGGCCGCGAAATCAGCGCCGATGCCTACGTAGACCGCGCCGGCCGGGTACACGGCCTGGTGCCCCGCACCCGCGACGTGGTGGTGCGCGGCGAGTCGCAGGTGACGACGACCCTGCTAAGCCCGACCCTCACGGCGCAGCTAACGGCCATTGTGGCGCAGCTGGGCCTCTACGGCCCGGTGGTGGTGCAGGCCCTGCTTACCCCCGATGGCGGCCTGCACCTGATAGAGTGCAACTGCCGCTTCGGCGGGGCATCCACGCTGGGCATTGCGGCCGGGGTCGACTCGTTTTCCTGGTTTCTGCAAGAGGCAGCGGGCGTTGAGCTGGCACCTTTCGCGCCGGCGGCGGTGCCGCTGCGGCAAGTGCGGGCGGCGGCCGATACGGTAGTAGCAATTATTAATTGATAATTATTAATTAATAATTGCTACTATGCCCGTTTATGTTTTCGACCTCGACGACACGCTGTACCCCGAGCTGAGCTACGTGCACAGCGGCTTTCGGGCAGTGGCGCAGTTTCTGAGCGAGCGCCTGCCGGTGCCGGCCGCTACCCTGGCGGCGGAGCTGGTGGCTGAGGAAGCCGCCCACGGCCGGGGGCAGGTGTTCGACCACGTGCTGCGGCAGCACGGGGCCTGGTCGAAAACGCTGGTAGCGGCCTGTGTGCGGGCCTACCGGCTGCACCGCCCCACCCTGCACCTCTACCCCGACGCCGAGCGCTGCCTCACGCGCCTGGCAGGGCAACCGTTGTACCTCGTCACCGACGGGCACAAGGAAGTGCAGGCCCGCAAGGTGGCCGCGCTGGGGCTGGCCGGCCGCGTGCGCCACGCCTACCTCACCAACCGCTACGGCCGCCACCGCGCCAAGCCCGCCCCCCACTGCTTCGAGCTGCTATGCCGCCGCGAGCGGGTGCCGCCCACCGAGGTGCTCTACGTGGGCGACAACCCGCGCAAGGATTTTGTGGGCATCAAGCCCCTGGGCTTCCAAACGGTGCGCATCCTGCGCGGCAACTACGCCCACCTGCCCGCCGATGCTGCCCACGAAGCCGCCCGGCAGATTCACTCGCTGGATGAGTTGTAGGGTAACTTTGCGCTTCGCGGAGGGCGACCTTTATAAAACACCCATGACCGAAATCCAGATTGGCGGCCGGCCGGTTGGCCCCGCACACAAGCCGTTTATTATTGCCGAGATGTCGGGCAACCACAACCAGAGCCTTGAGCGGGCGCTGGCGCTGGTGGACGCGGCAGCGGCGGCGGGCGTCGCTGCCCTCAAGCTCCAGACGTATACTGCCGACACGATTACGATGGATACCGGCTTCACCATCAATGAGGAAGGGCAGTCGCTGTGGGAGGGCAAAAACCTATACAAGCTCTACGAGGAGGCCCACACGCCCTGGGAGTGGCACGCGGCCATTTTTGCTCGCGCCCGCGAGCTGGGGATGCTGGCCTTCAGCTCGCCGTTTGACGAGACTGCCGTGGATTTTCTGGAACAGCTGGACGTGCCGGCGTATAAAATTGCCTCCTTTGAGAATGCCCACTGGCCGCTGCTGCGCAAGGTGGCCGCCACGGGCAAGCCCGTGATTGTGAGCACCGGCGCGGCCACGCTCAGCGAGATTGACGAGGCGGTGCGGGTGCTGCGGGCGGCGGGGTGCTGCGAGCTGGTGCTGCTCAAATGCACCAGCACCTACCCGGCCTCGCCGGAGAGTACCAACCTGCGCACCATCCCGGTGCTGGCCGAAACCTTCGGCTGCCCCATCGGCCTGAGCGACCACACCATGGGGGTGGGCGCAAGCGTGGCCGCCGTAGCGCTGGGGGCCTGCGTTATCGAGAAGCATTTTACCCTGCGCCGGGCCGACGGCGGCGTGGACAGCGCCTTCTCGCTGGAGCCGGAGGAGCTGCGGCTGCTGGTAGACGAAACCGAGCGGGCGCACCAGGCGCTGGGCACCGTGCAGCTGTACGTGCAACCCAGCGAGGAAAAAAGCCGGGTATTCAAGCGCAGCATTTACGTAGCCCGCCCGGTGGCCGAGGGCGAGGTGCTGACCGCTGAAAACCTGCGCATTATCCGCCCCGGCGACGGGCTGCTGCCCCGGCATTGGGACGTGGTGCTGGGCCGCCGGGCGGCCCGCGCCCTGCGCCCCGGCACCCCCTTGAGCTGGGACGCGCTGCTGGGCCCGGCCGGGTTGCAGCCGTGACGCGCGTAGAGCGGCTGCGCGACGTATTGCAGCTGCGCTTTACCAACCTGTTTGCCGGGCTTCCCCCGGCAGTGCTGGCCAGTATTTCGCCGGCTTCGCTGGGGCGGCGGCTGCTGCGCGTGGGCGGCTACGCGGGGCTGCGGCTGGTGGGGCATGTAGTTCAGCCGCTAAAAAACCCCAGTCAGCTGCGCGGCGCGGTGTGGCTCTACGTGGTGAGCGCCAACAACTACGAGGCGCTGGGCTTTATACAAGAGGCCCGGCCCGATGCGGTGCTGGTGGCGGGGCAGGGCAAGAACATCGGGCGCTACGGCGGGGCCGTGAACCGGCTTTCGTTGCGGCGCAAAATCCTGTATTACGGGCAGTATCCGGGGGTACTTTGGGGCTTGTACCGGGCCGTGGGTGGGCGGGCGCTGCGGTTTTTCGACCTGGTTTTTTACGCCATCGGCTACTACGAGGTGTACCGCCGCGCCCTGCGCCACTACCGGCCACGGGCCGTGGTTTTCGCCAACGACCACAACGACGACACCCGCTCGCTGCTGCTGGCCTGCCGCGCCGAGGGTGTGCCCACGGCCTACGTGCAGCACGCTAGCGTGAGCACCAATTTCCCGCCTCTGGGCTTCGACCTGAACCTGCTCGAAGGTCAGGATGCCCTTGACAAATACCGCCACTGCGGTCCCATCCCCGGCGAAGTAGCCCTGGTGGGAATGCCCAAAGCCGACGCCTTCCTGGCCCGGCGCAACAGGGCCCCACAGGTGCGCCGCGTGGCCGTGGCCTGCAACCTGCTCGACGAACTGCCCGCCCTTGCCGCTACCCTAACCTACCTGCTGCGCGAGCTGCCGGAGCTGACGTTTACGCTGCGTCCCCACCCCAGCGACCAGCGCGACTTCGGGCTGCTCCGGCAGGAATTACCAGCGCTGCGGTGGTCGAGCCCGCACGCGGAAAACGTATTTGAGTTTTTAGAACAGCATGATGCCCTGGTGGCGGCTGATACCAGCACCCACCTCGAAGCCACGCTGCTCAACTTAGCCAGCATCTACTACCGCTTCAACCCCGTGGCGGGCGTAGCGGACTACTACGGCTACGCGGCGCAGGGCCTCAGCGAGTGGGCCCACAGCCTGCCGGAGCTAGTGGCGGCGCTGGGCCGGTTGGCCGAGGCGAAGCCGCTGGACTTGTACCAGCGTGCCGTTTACTACAATGCCACGCTGGGCACCGCCGATGAGGGCCATAGCCAGCAGGTAGCGCTGCGGCGGCTGGGTGAGTGGCTGGCGTAGAGGTGTACTTTTGTCACTACCATGCCCTTGCCTCCTTTATTTGTGCCCACTACCGGGCTTGTGTCGGCTGAAGGCCGGCTGGCTTATGTGCTGCGGCACTTCGGGCTGGCTTTTCCGGGCAGTACGCCCCGGCTGATAGGGTATGCGGCCGCCCAGCCACTGATAGAAATAGCGACGGCCGACGACGGTTTTTTTGCCGGACATGTACCCTACCCGGCCGCGCCCACTTGGCGCGAGTGGCACGGGCAGCAGGTGCCGTTTTTTTTTGATAATTCGCCGGCTACGCCGCTGCTTATTTACGAGGAAAATAAGGTGTTTATTTCGGCCGATATTATTTCGGCCGCATTTTATTTATTGAGCGGCTGGCAGGAATATTTCTCTACCGAACGCGACCAGCACGGCCGTTTTCCCTACACGGCCAGCGTGCAGGCCCGCTATAATTTTGTGGCCCTGCCGGTAGTCAATTATTATTTCGACGTGCTGCACACGGCTGTAGAATACGTGAGCGGCCAACCGCTGCGGCCGCGCCGCTGGGGAGCGCAGCAGGCCGAATTTGCTGCTTTTATCTCGCATGATGTGGACAATATGCGCACTGGCTGGAAAGCTCCGGCCAAAGCCGCGCTACGCCAGCTACAGCTCGGCCGCTTCGGCCAGCTACTATGGCAGCACCTGACCCAGCCCGACCCGTGGGACAACCTTGAAGCTGTGGCCGCCGCTACGGCACAGTACGGGGCCCGGTCTACTTTTTTCATGCTGCCCGCCAAAGGCAAGGCGGCCAATGGTACATCCAACGCCGACTATTCCTTTACCGGCCGGCTGCAGTTGCGTCTGGCTAAGCTAGCCAAGCAGGGGTGCGAAGTCGGTTTGCACGGTAGTATTGGGACTGCTACTGACTCGCGGCGCTTATCCGGCGAAGCCCTTAAGGCGTTAGCAGATTCAGGGGTGCGTTTTCACTACCTAAGTTGGGAGCCACCTCAGACCATTGACGTTCTGCAAAAGGCGGAGTGGAAGGGAATATATTTCTTATACGACAGTACGCTGGGGTTTGCCGAGCACTACGGCTTTCGCCACAGCTACTGCCTGCCGTTCTACCCCTTCAATTTCGCAACAGGCACGGCTGCCGGCTTCCTGGAAATTCCGCTCAACGTGATGGATACCACGCTGCACCACCCAAAGTATTTACAGCTGAAGCCTGCCGAAATTTTGCCAGCTTTAACGCCACTTTTTACCGAAATTAAAAAATTTGGTGGCGTACTTTCTTTGCTCTGGCACAACCAGAACTTCGACCCGGCTAACACGCAAAACGGCCCGGCTCAGTTTCACGAAATACTAGGGTATTTACAGCAGCAGGAAGTTGTCTTCCTCACCGGGCGCGAAATATGGCAGGAATTCCCCGCCAACTCTTAACTTTTAACTCCTAACTCTTAACTTAAATTTGGGTATCGTTCAGCGGCAGGGGCTGCGCAACACGTTTATTTCTTACGTCGGGCTGGGTATTGGCTTCGTCAATACCACCCTGATACTGCCGCGCCTGCTGGCCCCCGAGCAGTTGGGGCTCACGTCGGTGCTGGTGGCGCTGGCTACGCTGGCCTCGCAGTTTTCGGCACTGGGGTTCACGAATACCACGCTGCGGTATTTCCCGTATTTCCGCAACCGGGAGGCGGGGCACCACGGGTTTTTGCCGCTGCTGCTGGGGGTACCGCTGGCGCTGTTTGTGGTGGTGGCCGGCGTGCTCTGGCTGGGCCGCCCGCTGGTGCTGCACTGGTACACGGGCGATGTGCGCCTGCTTGGCCCCCACTACGGGGCCATGCTGGGGCTAGCGCTGTGCATCCTGCTCTACAACCTGCTCGAAGCCTACGCCAAGTCGCTGTATCACACGTCGTTTTCCTCGTTTCTGACGGAAGTATTCCAGCGCTTATTCATTGTGAGCGCGGCTCTGCTTTATGGCCACGGACATATTTCCTTCGATGGGTTCGTGCTGGCTTACCTGGGCAGTTACGCGCTTTCGGCGGCAGCGCTGCTCGGCTACCTGGCCTTTATTGGCGAGCTGCACCTGCGCCCCCGGCGAGCCGTGCTCACGGTGCAGCCCCTGGGCGAGATGCTGCGCTTCGGCAGCTTCGCCCTACTGGGCAACGTTTCGGGCGTTATCCTCATGACTATCGACTCGCTCATGCTAGGGTCGATGAAGGGCCTGGCCGACACCGGAATTTATAGCAATGCCCTCAACATCAGCACGGCGCTGGCGCTGCCGTTTCGGGCGCTTTACAAAACGGCTTACCCGCTCATTGCCGAATACTGGAAGGAGAATGCCACCGGCAAAATGCTGGACTTCTACCAGCGCACTACCCGCCTTAACACCGCTCTGGGGGCCTACCTGGCCCTGGGCATCGCCCTGAACCTGCCCTTCATCTATGGCCTAATTCAGCGGCCCGCCTACGCCGTGGGCAGCACGGCTGTGCTGCTGCTGCTGACCGGCCGCCTCACCGACGGCATCACCGGCCTCAATGGCCTCATCCTGGGTACGTCGGCCCGCTACCGCTACGACCTGTTTTTCAACCTGGGGCTGGCGCTGCTCATCATCGGGCTCAATTACCTGCTCATTCCCATCTGGGGCCTCACTGGTGCCGCCCTCTCCAATGCCCTGGCCCTGTCGGGTATCAACCTGGCCCGCAGTTGGTTTGTGTGGCGCAGCTTCGGCTGGCAACCCTTCGACCGGCGTATTTTCTTCATCCTGGTGCTGGCGGGCGGCGCGGGGGCAGTGGCCTGGGTATTGCCCGGCTTCCCCAACATCTGGCTGACGCTGCTGCTACGCGGCGGCGTGCTCACGGCGCTTTATGGCACGGGGCTGCTGGCTACCGGGCTGGTGCCGGAGGTATCGGCGCTGGCGCGGAAGCTGGGCCTGGGCCGCTAGCGCCACGCCTGCGTTTCGCGGAGGGCGCATAGTAGCTGGTACACCTGTTGCAGGCCGAAAGTGCCTTGTTCACCATAGTCTCTGATAATTTTCACCTGTTCGGTGCCATAGGTAATGGTGAGGGTGCAAGTTGGGTGGTCGGTGACACTGATTGCGTAATTATTTCTAAGAGTAGGAAAACCTAGATAATTGAGTGACGCCCACAACTCTTTTAGTGCTTGAGGTGCAATAATTCCCGTAAAAGTTCCTTCTTTTTTACTATACTCTTCGGCTCGGTAAGTTGCCGCTCCGTCATAATTAACTTGCAAGTTGAATACTGGACAAATGCCGTAGCAGCCTGTTGTGCTGAATTCAACTTTTTTAATGGCGTAATCTTTTGGTGAGTGATTATATTCTACAAAGTGCTTTTTATCGAAAATCAGGGTATCAATCTGACATACTGGTTTCGGATTTTTCTCGAAGCGTTCCCGCGGTATCACTACGTGCGTGTAGCGAATGGCTGGCCGCCTTTGTAAGTAGCAAATTTGCAACTGGGCGCAGTAGTTATTGTACCCACTTAGCTTTTCCTCGTGCATAACCTGCTTCCCTGAATCCAAAAAGCACGTAATCAACTGCCCCCACTTGTGGGCGCTCTCGTAGCCAATTACTACCAGGTCGGTACGCCCATTACCATCAAAATCAGCTTTTAGCCAACTCTGCTGGTTCCGAAGCGGGTCGCACGACAGATGGGCAGCGCACTCTGAATCAAGCGAATCAGTCAGAATAAACGCTCTATAGTCTGTGTAGTCGGTATTCATTGTCCGCATGAACTGCTGCACCTGCGCAGCAGTCGTCAGCCGGTCGATTTCCGTAGCTGGCGCTTGTGCCCGGCAAGTTGCGACTGCTACCAGCAGCAAGCCCAACAGGGCAAATAGACGGGAAGCCATAATTGGCAATATACTGCGGGGTGAAATTATCTTACAGCTTACAATGCTCCTAGCTCTGCCTGCAAGTTCTGCCGCGCCTGGGCGTCCAGTTCCTCCCGCAAAGCGAGGGTATGAAACAGCACCGGCGCGGCCAGCATTTTGGCCAGCACCTTGCGGCGGCCGGGCCGGTAGAGCAGGTCGGGCACGAGGCGGTATTCCTGGCGAATTTGCCGGGCATATTCCTGGTAAGCAGCGGGCGGCGCGCCCAGAATACTCAGGTCGGCATCCAGAAACAGCAGCAGGTCGGCATCATCGGGCGGCTGGGCCTGGGTGTGGTCCTGGGTGCGGCGGATGAGGTCGGCCACGCGCTCGCGGCGGGCGGGCTCCAGGCTGGTTTGCTGCAGAAACTGGGTAGCCCACTCGGCGCTTTTGGCTTCGTTATCGCCGCGCAGGGCGCTGTACACGGCATCGTGGTACCACACGGCCAACTGCACTACGGCGGCATCTTGCAGGGGCGCGGCTGCTACCCGGTTCAGTAAGTTCTCGATGTGCTGCACGTTGTGGTAGTGGCGCTCGGGGGCGCTGTAGGCGGCCAGCAGCCGCGCCAGCTCAGCCTCGCGGCGGGCGGCATCGGGCAGCAGCGGGGCGGTGAGGGCGTGCCAGCGGGCGGCGAGGGTGGAGGTAGGAGTGGGCATAGCTAGTTGATGGTAACTCGCTGATAAAAAAACTTTTTACTATTTTCCGGCAGTTTGCCTACTCCCCCACTAGCTTCGATTTTTTCTGCATCCGCAAACGAAAGGCATTTCATAATGAAGGAGTTATCATTAACCCAAGCCATTTCGTTCACTATCCACTTCTCACTTTCAAATGTAAATATTTTCTGCAACTTACCTGCCGTAATCGTGTAAACGTCTACCCCATTCGTGGCTCCCTCATACGGATAGCCTTGAAATAAAGCAGCCAGCTTTTTAACGCCCGGACTAGGCAGTGGAATATCCTGCACTTTATCAATATGTCCTGTTGCCTGGTCAATCAATAAAGTAGCACCGGCTTCATAATACAGCACATTCAACACGTATTTTCTTGAGTAGGTGAGCTTACCTATGTACGTAATTTCCTCTCCTTTTTCTTCAAATTTAGCTACTGGCTTATTTATCAGTTTTATTTTCCTGCCGTCGTCAAGGCGCAGATAAATCTTATCTCCGGCTTTGGTAAAACCTTTTTTATCAGTTGAAACTACTTCTTTGCTGTTGAGCACTTTAAACCGCGCAAAATCAGCCATTCTGGCTGGTGTCACAGCATACGCCTTTTTAACAGTGGGGTGCTGTGGCGGCTGAGTAACTACCAACTCCCTGTGCCAAGCAGCAACTTCAGCGGCAGGCATAGCGGGGCACAGAAATAGAGGCAGGCAAATAAACAGCGAGAGCATAGTGCGCCAAGATAGCTATTTTAGTGCATAAATCCGCTCAATTATCTCCACCACCTTCAGCCCTTCCAGTGCATTGGTGGTGGCGGTAGCGCGCTGTTGCGCGGTGGCTACTACGTTTTCGATTACCTGTACGTGGTTGGCGGCCGAGCCCTGGTATGGGCCGTAGTCGTTGGCGGGGTTGGTGGGAGGCAATTGCGGCAGGGTGTAGTCTTGCAGATGGCAGTACTCCACTTTATCCAAGTACTGGCCGCCTATTTTGAGCGAGCCACGCTCGGCTATTACCAGCAGGGAACTTTCGAGGTTGCGGTCCCACACGGCGGTGCTGTAGCTGAGCGTGCCGCTGCCGCCGCGCACGAGGTCGAAGGTGACGAGGCCGCTGTCCTCAAACTCGGTAATGCCGGCGTGGGTGAAGTCGTGGAAGCGGGCCGAGAGGTTAGTAACGTCGCCAAACACCCAGTAGAGCAAGTCTACGAAGTGGCTGAACTGCGTGAAGAGCGTGCCGCCATCCAGCGCCTGGGTACCTTTCCAGCCGCCGGGGCGGTAGTAGCGGGCATCGCGGTTCCAGAAACAATTCAGCTGCACCAGAAACACCTGACCCAGCCGGCCCTCGTCGTGGACCTGTTTGAGCCAGGCGGCGGGCGGTGAGTAGCGGTTCTGCATCACCCCAAACACCAGTCGGCCGGTTTGCTGCGCCGTGCGCACAATAGCTTCTGCATCGGCGGCGCGCAGGGCAATGGGCTTTTCGACTACCACATGCAAGCCGTGGCGCAGGCCAGCCACGGCTTGCGCGGCGTGCAGGCCGTTGGGCGTGGCTACCGTGAGCACGTCGGCCGCCGAGCCGTGGGCCAGGTAAGCATCCAAAGACTCGAAAAACGGCACCTCTGGAAACTCTGCCGCCAGGCCGGGCCGCAACGCAGCATCTACGTCGATGAGGGCTACGAGACGAGCCTGCGGCTGGCGGGCCACCAGCGCTGCATGGCGGCGGCCAATGTGGCCCACACCGCAAATGGCAAAGCGCACGGGCTGAATTTGCGCCATAAAAGTTAGGAGTAAACTAGCTGGGGCATGGCTGTCCACACCGTGCTATAAAAGGGAAGAACAATAGAATAGCTAAAACATTGTACTACACTGAATTTTCTACCCGAACCCAGGGCTGGAGCAGGGCCATAAAATCGTCGCTCTCGAACCATAATGGCACGGCCGTACCATCAGGCAGGCGGATGGATGTAGCATAACGCGTGGTAAAAAGCAGCCGCTTTTCACTCTGTAACGGTCCTATTGCCGACCAGGGAAGTAGAAGTGGCGGATACCCAAGCCAGCCCAGCAGGCGCATTCGCAAACTCAGGCCGGCGGCCGATGCACCTCCCACAACGACGTTTTTGTGCCCCGTCCAGCCCTTTCCCCACACTTACCCACCTTAGGGTTGTCTCTGAGCCGCCAGGGTTAATTTCCAGCGGAAAGGCGGCAGCCAACGGCAACCAACCCCGGCGCGCATCGGCTCTGAGTACTAGTGCCACGGCGGCAAAGGTCAGGCCAATACTCAAGGCGATAATCAGCGGCAAATAATCTATCATATTGGATTCATTTTCAACACCTTAATTTGCCACCTCAGAAATTATGGCGGCCACCAGCTCTATCTGCTCCCCTGTAAGCGCTGGCTGTACCGGCACCGAGAGCACCTCGCTGCAAAGCTGCTCGGCTACGGGAAAATCGCCCCGTTTGTAGCACAAAAAAGTATAAGCTTCTTGTTCGTGCACTGGTACCGGGTAATAAACCGCACTAGAAGTTCCCACTCCTGCCAAGCGTTTTTGTAGCGCATCGCGCTGGCCATCAGCTATTTTGAGCGTGTATTGGTGGAATACGTGGGTGCTGCGCGGGTCGCGGGCCGGAATTTGTACTCCCGCTACCGTGCCCAAAGTCGCGTCGTAGCGGGCCGCGTTGGCCTGACGCGCAGCCTGGGCAGTGGGCAGGTGCCGCAGCTTCACGCGCAATAGCGCTGCCTGCAGGGTATCGAGGCGCGAGTTGAGGCCCACGTACTGGTGCTGGTACTTGCGGCGCTGCCCGTGGTTGGCTAGCTGCTGCAGCAACTGAGCGCGGGCAGCATCGCGGGTGAAGAGCGCCCCGCCGTCGCCGAGGCAGCCCAGGTTTTTACTGGGGAAAAACGAAGTAGTACCCACCTCCCCTACCGTGCCGGCGTAGGCTGGGCAGCCATCAGCAAACGTGAAGGTGGCTCCCATCGCCTGCGCGTTGTCTTCGATGAGCGCCACACCGGCCGCCTGGCAAATACTTGTCAATGCCTCCAAATCAGCGCACTGCCCAAACAAATGCACCGCTATTACGGCCCCGGTGCGCGGCGTGAGGGCTGCCCGCACGGCAGCCGGGTCGAGGTTGAAAGTATCGGGGAGTACGTCGGCCAGTACGGGGCGCAGCCCCAGCAGCACGGCCGCTTCGAGGGTGGCCACGTAAGTAAAGGCGGGCACAATTACCTCGGTGCCCGGTGGTAGCGCCAAACTCAGCAGGGCCAGGGTGAGGGCATCGGTACCGTTGGCGCAGGGAACTACGTGCGCGCCGCCCAGGTACGCACTCAGTTCTTGGGCAAACTGGCCCACGGCCGGCCCTTGGATGAAAGCAGCTTCCTGCACGGTTTCGCGCCAGGCAGCATCCAGCTCGGCCTGGTAAGGCGCGTGCTCGGCAGCCAGGTCGAGCAGCAAAATGGGAGTTGGCGGTAGCAAGGAATAAGGTGCAGAAACGACGGAGGCGGCCAAAGATACTGGCCGGCTCGGGTGGATGGGATAAACTGATGTGGCCCGACCCAACTACCCGTACCGAAACGGAGTGCTACTCCGCCTCACGGCTGCATTTCACGCAGCAGCCACAACAGTTTCAGAGCATCCAGCGCTCGTAGGGAGGGGGTGGTGCCTTGCAGGTGTCGGCGCAAAGCGGGCTCCAAGGCGGTGAGAGTGGCGCGGGCCGGCTGCGCTAGCCCGGCTCGGTGCAGGCGCTGGGCGGTGCGGGCCAGGCGCGTGTCGTAGCCGAGGCCGTCGGTACGCAGCACGGTGGCCAGGTTATGCACGGCTTGGCGGGTTTTGTCCAGAAATGCGGCAGCGGGTTCCAGGCCATCGTGCAGCACGGGGTTGTCGAGGTGCACGATGCTGGTGCCGGCCTGGCTCAGCTCCAGGCCGAAGCGGGTGTCTTCGTGGCCGTAGCCGCTCAGGCGCTCATCCAGGGGGAAGCGGCGCAGGATATCGGCCCGCAGCAGCGCGTTGTTGAGGGTAAGCTGCTGGCCGGGCTGGCGCTGGCGCTCAGCCGCCGGGCGCATCTCGCGCTGCCGGCCGTAGTGCCAGCGCAGGTACAGGGCCGGGTTGGCGGGCGGCTCGGCTTCGTAGCTGGTGCCACCCACCAACAAGCCGGCTTGCGGGTGCGCCTGCACCGCTGCGGCGTAGCGGGCCAGAAACTGGGCATCGGGTAGCAGACTGTCGTTGTCGAGTAGCAGTAGCCACGGGTACTGTGCCTTGGCAGCCAGTTGGTTACGAATAGCGGCCCGGCCTACGTTGTGGGGCAGCTCGTGGTAGCGCACGCCGGGCAGCTGCCCCAAGGGGCGGTTTTTCAGCCGGTATTTCTCCTCAGATTCATCATCCAGCAGCACTACTTCCAACTCGGCGGGCCAGGCGGGCACCTGACTGAGCAGCGGCGTCACCAGCGGCGTTACGTCGCGGTTGAAAACGGGAATCAGGATGGAAAGGCCGGGCATTGGCGAAGGTTGCACTTCTGTGGTGCGGCTGACTACCCCCGCGCCACTTCGCGGCGGGCCGAATCCAGCAGCTTCCCGTCCTGGCAGGTGAGCACGCGGTGGGGGTATTTCTCGATAAGCTGGAAATTGTGCGTCGCCATGAGGATGGCGGTGCCCACGTTATTTATCTGCCCAAACAGCTCCATGATGCCATCGGCTACCTCGGGGTCGAGGTTGCCGGTGGGCTCGTCGGCCAGCAGCAGCGTGGGCTCGTTGAGCAGGGCCCGCGCAATGACGACGCGCTGCTGCTCGCCCCCCGAAAGGCGGTGCGGCATCCGGTTGCCCACACTGCCCAGGCCCACTTGGGCCAGCACGTCGGTGATGCGCTGCTGCTTGCGGGCTTTGCCTTTCCAACCGGTGGCGTTCAGCACAAACAGCAGGTTTTCCGCTACGCTACGGTCCGAGAGAAGCTGAAAATCCTGAAACACGATACCCAGCCGACGCCGCAGGTAAGGCACCTTGCCCGCGGGCAGCCGGGGCAAATCGAAGCCAGCCACGGTGCCGGTGCCCACCAGCAGCGGTAGGTCGGCGTACAAGGTTTTGAGCAGCGACGACTTGCCCGAGCCAGTGCGCCCCACCAAATAAGCAAACTCGCTCTTACCCAACTCAAACGATACCTGCTCCAGCACTGCCCGGTCTTCCTGCGTGACGGTGGCTCCGTGCAATTCAACTACCGGCTCGGTCATGATTTAATGACTAATTATTAATGAGTAATGACGAGTGAGTAATAATCAGCGAATGGCACCATGCAGTTTGGCCTGATTGGTCATTAGTCACTCACCATTAATAATTAATCACTATAATTCCAGCTTGCGCAGCTTGCCAAATTCCAGCTCGGCGATAACGGCGGCCAGCGGGATTTCCTGGCCTTCGAGGCCATAGCGGTGCAGGTCTTTGAGCGGCCGGTCGGCCCGAAAATAGGCAATCAGCACGAACTGTTCGTCGCGCAACTGGATATAATCCGGGATTTTGGCCTTGCCTTTTACTTTAATAATGTACACGGCTTGGAATTAAGAATTAGGAATCAGGAATTAGCCGTTCACGAACTGGGCGCTGCCAATTCTTAATTCCTAATTCTTGATTGAATTATGGTCGGCCAGGAACGTGGCCAGGCCCTGTTCGGTGAGGGGGTGGTGGAAGAGGCCGGTGAGCACGCTGAGCGGGCAGGTTACTACGTCGGCCCCCAGCTCGGCGCACTGAATGAGGTGCGGCACGTGGCGCACGCTGGCCGCCAGAATCTCGGTGGCGTAGCCGTAGTTGGCAAAAATCTCCACCAGCTGGCCCACCAGCGCCAGGCCATCAGCTCCGATGTCGTCGAGGCGACCCACGAAGGGCGACACGTAAGTGGCTCCGACCTTGGCGGCCAGCAGGGCCTGCCCGGCTGAGAAAATAAGCGTACAGTTGGTGCGGATACCCTTGTCGCTGAAATACCTGATGGCGCGTACGCCGTCTTTCGTCATGGGCACTTTCACCACGATGTTGGGGTGCAGGTCGGCCAGGGCCTCGCCCTCGCGCAGAATGCCCTCGTAGTCGGTGGCGATTACTTCGGCCGACACGTCGCCGTCGACCAGTTCGCAGATAGCCTGGTAGTGCGCCATCACAGCATCGGTGCCGCGGATGCCCTCTTTGGCCATGAGCGAGGGGTTGGTCGTCACGCCGTCGAGCACGCCGAGGTCAACGGCTTCTTTGATGTCAGCCAGGTTAGCCGTGTCGAGAAAGAGCTTCATAGGTGTTTCTGATTCCTGGTTCTTGGTTCCTGGTTGGTGGATGTCGCTAGGTGACAACCAGAAACCAGGAACTAGCAACCAGAAACTTGCAAAAATAAAACCGGCCCAAAGCTACGCGTTAGCTGCCTAATACGGGCAGGGCAACGCGGCTCGGGGCCGGCTGGAAAAGACAAAAAAAGCGAGCCAAAATCGCACCGCTCAACCACCTACCCTTGCTGCCTTCCGGCCCTGGGGGAGTTCAGCAGGAGCTGGTCGTTCTGACTCGCCGTTGCAAAGCTAATCGCAGATTTAACGGATTTAACGGATTTCGTGGATACGCCCGCTGCGCGGGCTGGCTTTGGCAGGGGGATTTTTGTTGATTTTCAGGATATTAATGAGGATTGTTGGCTTTAAAAAAAAATTGCGCGGCCAGTGGGAAGCAATGATTTTGGGGCAGCTTATGGGAAAGCAGCCTTTGCTACTGGTACCTTTACGGCGGTGCAGGCCAGGCATATTGCCCGAACTTTGTGGTCATCAGTTCTCACCAATCCTACCCCGCACCGCTCCTCAGCCTAGCCAGCCCGCGCAGCGGGCGTATCCGCTAAATCCGTTAAATCCGTTAAATCTGTGGTCCTGATACTTGACTTCGGTTCGCAATACACTCAGCTCATTGCCCGGCGCGTTCGGGAGTTGCACGTGTTCTGCGAAATCCATCCGTATACCCACGCCCCCGAACTGGCCGAGCGTATCAGTTCCGGCAGGCTGCGGGGCGTTATTCTGTCGGGCTCGCCCTGCTCGGTGCGCGAGGCCGACGCGCCCAACCCCGACTTGAGCGGGATTTTGGGGCAAGTGCCGGTGCTGGGCATCTGCTATGGGGCGCAGCTGCTGGCGCAGCAGGGTGGCGGCGAGGTACTGCCCGCCACCATTCGGGAGTATGGCCGCGCCCGCCTCACCAGCCTCAACGAAAACTCGGCGCTGCTGCGCGGCCTGCACCTCGATACGCAGGTGTGGATGTCGCACGGCGACACGATTAAGACCCTGCCCGCTGACTACCAGGTGCTGGCCAGCACGCCCGAAGTAGAAGTAGCCGCCTACCAGCTGCCCGGCCAGGATACCTACGGCATCCAGTTTCACCCCGAAGTAACGCACTCGACTGAGGGCAAGCAATTGCTCGAAAACTTCGTGGTAGGCATCTGCGGCTGCGAGCAAAGCTGGACGCCCGACCACTTCGTGGACTCAATGGTGGAGGCGCTGCAAAACACCATCGGCCCCACCGACCAGGTAATTCTGGGCCTCTCGGGCGGCGTGGACAGCAGCGTGGCGGCGCTGCTGCTGCACCGCGCTGTGGGCCCCCGCCTGCACGGCATTTTTGTGGATAACGGGCTGCTGCGCCAAAACGAGTTTGCCTCGGTGCTGAAAGCCTACGAGGGCCTGGGGTTGAACGTGACCGGCGTGAACGCCGCGCCCGAGTTCTACGCCGCCCTCGCCGGCCTCACCGACCCCGAGCAGAAGCGCAAGGCCATTGGCCGCACGTTTATCGAGGTGTTTGACCGCGAGGCGCAGAAGGTGGAGGGTGCCCGCTGGCTGGCGCAGGGCACTATCTACCCCGACGTGATTGAGTCGGTGTCGGTGAAGGGGCCAGCCGTGACCATCAAGAGCCACCACAACGTGGGCGGCCTGCCCGAGAAAATGAACCTCAAAATAGTGGAGCCGCTGCGGATGCTCTTCAAGGATGAGGTGCGCGAGGTGGGCGCGGCGCTGGGCTTGCCGGGCGAGATTCTCAACCGCCACCCCTTCCCCGGCCCCGGCCTGGGCATCCGCATCCTGGGCGACATCACCCCCGAAAAAGTAGACCTGCTGCAACGCGCCGACGGGATATTTATCGACCTGCTCAAAAAGCACGACCTCTACCAGCACGTGTGGCAGGCGGGAGTGATGCTGCTGCCCGTGCAAAGCGTGGGCGTGATGGGCGACGAGCGCACCTACGAGCGCGTGGTGGCCCTGCGCGCCGTGACGAGCGTAGACGGCATGACCGCCGACTGGGCGCACCTGCCCTACGAGTTTCTGGCCGAAGTGAGCAACAAGATTATCAACCAGGTACGCGGCATCAACCGCGTGGTGTACGATATTTCGAGCAAGCCACCCGCTACAATTGAGTGGGAATAGACCGCAGATTTAACTGATTTTAAACGGATTTTTTGGGGTTCCTCAGCAGACGGTACAGAATGAGCGGAACCCCAAAAAATCCGTTTTAAAATCAGTTAAATCTGTGGTCTAAATCTATGCGCTGGCACTGCCTCTACCACCGCCCCGAGCAAGGCCCCGGCTACGCCGCCGACTGGCTGGCGGCGCACGGCCATCCGCTCACCTACACGCGCTTATTTGAGCCGGAGCCGGTTTTTCCGGCGCTGGGTGAGTTTGATGGCCTGCTGGTTTTGGGCGGGGAAATGAGCGTGTACGACGAGGACTACTTGCCGTGGCTGCGCGAAGAAAAAGCCTTTTTGCAGCAAACTCTGCGGGCCGGCAAGCTCACGCTGGCCATTGGCCTGGGGGCACAGTTGCTGGCGCAGGCCCTGGGCGGCGAAGTACACCCTAATCCAGAGCCGGAATTTGGGTTTTGGACGGTTCGCTTTGCCGCCAAGGCGCTGGCGCACCCGCTGCTGCGCAGCTGGCCCGATAAGGCGGCCGTGCTGCACTGGCATTTCGATACGTTTACAGTGCCGCCGGGCGCGCTACGAGTGGGCATGTCAGCTGGCTGCGCGGTGCAGGGCTTCGTGTGGGGCGACGGCGTTATCGGCCTGCAGTTTCACCCCGAAATGAGTGAGGAACTGGTGGAGCAGCTACTGGCCGCCGAAGACCACGACTTGATAGAAGAGGAAGAATTTGTGCAAACTGCCGACCAGATGCGGACTAAATTAAAATCGGTTTGGAAGGGCCGAAAACTGCTGGAAACGTTGCTGACCAATATGGTAGCGTTGCATGAGCACGAGCTAAACTATGGAGTGAGCTAAGGTAGAAGTTCCGTAAAACAATAGGCTAGAACGAGCTGCGTTCTGAGGTGCCGGGCAATTTTTATAGTTAAGTTCTTAATCAGCCAGCTTATTACCTTCGTGCTTATGCGAAACCAGCACTCCTCAGCATTTTTGGCCTGGCTGTGGCGCTTGGCGGCAGTAGTAGCCCTGCTAGCGCCGGCCCGGCCGGCGGCGGCGCAGCAAGAATATAACCGCTGGTATTTTGGCGCTTATGCCAGCCTGCAGTTTCCGGGCAATGGGGCGGCGCCGCAGCTACTGGCGGGCAGCCAGATGCTGACGGGCGAAGGCTGTGCCTCGCTTTCGGATGCCCAGGGCAACCTGCTGTTTTATACCAACGGCATATCGGCCTGGAACAAGCTGCACCTGCCCCTGACCAACGGTACCGGCCTGGGAAGCTACGCCGGGCCGTCGGAGCAACCCCCCAGTTCGGTTACCCAGGGCGTGGCCGCAGTAGCGCAGCCGGGCAGTAGCACCCTGTGTTATATTTTCACCCTCGACGGGGCCGAAAACAACCTGCAAAACGGCCTGCGCTACTCCGTGGTAGACATGAGCCGCCAGGGCGGCCTGGGGGAAGTAACCAGCAAGGCCGTGCCGCTGCCCGTGCCTGTCGGCGACGGCCGCCTGACCGAGAAGCTGCAACTAGTGCGCCACGCCAACCAGCGCGACATCTGGGTAATTGTCCACGCCTGGAACTCGAATGCCTTTTGCTGCTTTCTGCTCACACCTGCTGGCTTTGTTGCCCCGCCGGTGGTATCGGCAGCCGGTGTGGTGGCGCAAGGCGGCTTCAACAGTCGCCAAGATTATAATGCGTTGGGCCAAATGAAGGTGTCGCCCAATGGCCAGCGGCTGGCGACGGTGCAGTATGGCAATGGCCTTGTGCAGTTGTTCGATTTCGACAATGTTTCCGGCACCGTTACGGGTGCCCGCCAACTAGCTTACGGGGGGTATTATCCGTATGGAGTAGAGTTTTCGCCTAGCAGCAACGTGCTCTACGTCAGCGGTTACCCTCTCATGCAATACGACTTGCTGGGTGGGCAGCAAACCATCTTGCCGAGCACCCACTGGGCGTTGCAGCTCGGCCCCGATGGCCGCATCTACGTGGCCCAGTCGGGTGAGCAGTATCTGGGGGTCATCAATGCCCCCGACCAGGTGGGCCCGGCGTGCGACTACCGCCCTAGCATCGCCCTGTGCGCCACCGGCCAGGGCCATACCAACCTGGGGCTGCCCAATATACTGGTGCGCCCACCCAACCAGCCTTTTTTCACCGTCTCGAACACCGACGCCTGCCTGGGCGAAACCACCTACTTTACGGCCAGCATCTACCCGGCCGTATCGGGCAGCAGCGTAAGCTGGAATTTTGGGGAGCCAGCCGCCGGAGCTGCCAACACCGCTACGGGGCTGACTGCGACACACCGCTACGCCAGCGCCGGCACCTACACCGCCACCATGACGGTGCGCGACCCCAACAGCGGGCAGTTGAGCAGTTACTCCCGTACGGTGCGCGTTCTGTCCCCGCCGCCGCCCACGCACTTGGTTAGCTCTCAGCCGCTGTGCCAGAATACCTACACTACGCTGTCGGTAGTGCCGGCTCTGCCCGGCGGCACTACCTACCGCTGGCTAGATGGCTCAACCGGGACTACTCTAGCTACCAGCAAGCCCGGTATTTACTGGGTAGATATTGCCTCGCCGCAGAGCTGCCCGGTGCGCGACTCCATCCGCATCGCGGCAGAGCCAACCCCTACGGTTAACCTGGGACCCAACCGGCAGTTGGGCTGCACCGAGATAGCAACGCTGGATGCTACTTCGGCCATACCGGGCAGCACCTACCGCTGGAAGGATGGCAGCACGGGGGCTCAGCTGCTCACCAGCCTACCCGGCGTGTACTCCGTCACGGTTACTACCCCGGCCGGCTGCTCAGCCACGGGAGCTGTTCAGCTATATGTGGGTTCCAACTGCCTGCTTTCCATCCCAAACATCATTACGCCCAATGGCGACGGCCTCAACGACCGGCTGGTGGTTAACGGCATCGCGCCGGGCATATGCACCCTGGCGGTGTACGACCGCTGGGGCCGGGCCGTGTATACGCAGGGGCAATACACCAATACCTGGGACGCGGCTGGCCTGGGGCCGGGCTTGTACTACTACCTGCTCACGGTGCCGGGCAGTACGCAGCGCTACCAGGGCTGGGTGGAGGTAGTGCGGTAACTTGCCGCCATGCGCCGCCACCTGCCCCTGCTCTTCGCCGTGCTCAAATTCGCCTCGGGCCTGCTGCTGGCGGGCTACGGGCGCTACGAGCTGCACCGCGACGAATACCTCTACCTCGACTACGGCCGCCACCTGGCCTGGGGCTACCTCGAAGTGCCGCCCCTCACGGCCTTGCAAAGCTGGCTGACGCTGACGCTGGGCGGCGGGTTTTTCCTGGTGAAAATGTGGCCGCTGCTTTGGGGCAGCGGCACGGTGTACGTGGTGGTGCGGCTGGCCGCGCGGCTGGGCGGCGGGCCGTGGGCGCAGGTGCTGGCGGGCCTGTGTTACCTCTGCACGGGGTTTGGGCGGCTCAATCTGCTGTTTCAGCCCAACTCGTTTGAGGTATTCAGCTTCACCCTGAGTACGTACCTGCTGGTGCGCCACACGCAGCCCGATGGCCAGCCGCGCCACCTGTACTGGCTGGGGCTGGTACTGGGGCTGGGGGTGCTGAACAAGTTTACGACGTTCTTTTTCGGCGCGGCGCTGCTGGGCGCGCTGCTGCTTACGGCCCCGCGCACGCTGGCGCGGCGGCCCATCTGGCTGGCGGCGGGGTTGGCGCTGCTGGTGTGTAGCCCTACGCTGGCCTGGCAGCTGGCGCACGGCCTGCCCTTTCGGCACCACATGGTGCTGCTGCAGGAAAGCCAGCTGGTGCATGTGGAGCTGAAGCAGTTCTGGCAGGACCAGCTGCTTATGTGCGTGGCGGCGCTGGTAGTCTGGCTGCCGGGGCTGGCAGCGGCCCTGGCCGGACGGCCCCAGCCCGCCGCACGGGTGGTGGGGCTGGTGTACGGGTTTGGCCTGGCGCTGCTGGTGCTGCTGCACGGCAAAAGCTACTATGCGCTAGGCTACTACCCGGCGCTGTTTGCCGTGGGAGCCGTGTGGTGGCAGGGCCGCCTGGGCAGCGGCTCGCGGGTGGCGCAGGCCGGGCGCGGGGCGCTGCTGGGGCTGCCGGTGCTGCTGCTGCTGCCCGTAGTGCCCCTGCTGTACCCGGTGCTGGCACCTGCCCAAATGGCCCACCTGTGCCGCGACGGATTTTACAAAGCCACAGGCTTTACCCGCTGGGAAGACGGCCAAACCCACCCGCTGCCCCAGGACTACGCCGACATGCTGGGCTGGCGCGAGCTGGCCGACAAAACCCGCCTCGCCTACCAGGCCCTCCCCGACTCGACGCGGGCCGCCACGCTCATCAAGTGCGATAACTACGGCCAGGCGGGGGCCATTAATTACTACAACCAGGGCCGGGGGCTGCCGCTGGCTACCAGCTTCAATGGTAGCTACTTGTACTGGTTTCCGGCCGCGCCGGCGCGGCCCTGGCGGCACCTGCTACTGGTGGGCGAAGGCGAGCCGGCCCACCTGCTGCCGTATTTTCAGGAGCTACACCAGGTCGGGGCCGTCACCAATCCGTATGCCCGCGAGCGGGGCACGACTATTTACCTCGGCACCGGCCCCAGCCCGGCGCTGCTGGCGCTGGTGGCAGCCGAACGGCGCGAGGAGTTGGCGCGGTGGGAGCATAATTTGCCCTGAAACTAGTTAACCCAAGGTGCGGCCACTGCACCAGTCCCTAAAATTCCCGCTATGCTTATCCCCGAGTCGCTAGAGCAGCAATTCAACTTTCGCTACCCGGCAATTTACCGGGAGCTGTACGCCGATAACATGCTGGACAGTGGTCCAACCGGGCCTGAGTGGCTCACTAACGTATTTCCCCGCTTGCGGGAGAAGCCGCCGCTACTGCTTTTCGGGAGTGACTTTGAGCTGCTGGCTTTCGAGGAAATTGCCGAGCAAATCAGCGCCTTTTCCGGCCCCGACGACTACCGCCGTACCAGGCCGGACTTGCGGCTTATTCCGTTTGGCCAAAGCGGCGCGGGCGACCTATACTGCTTTTATCTCAATGAGCAGCAGGGCGCTGACGTACCCATTGCTTTTGTGTGGCACGATATGAATGAGGCCGAAATTAAAGCCAAAAATCTGCCGGATTTTATTTTCCGCGCTTTGCTGGAAGCCGTAGTGGACGTGTACGAAGAGGGCCTGATTATGCTGGACAGCTTCAAGGAAAACAGCACGAATATGCTCCGCACTCACCGAAAATATCTGCCGGTGCAGCAGCAAAAAGTAGTCGAGGAAATTTATAGCCGTGAATTATTCGAGTATCAGTACCAGGTTTCGGCTACCCGCACCGAAACGGCTACCGGCCTGCTCACCTACACCGAGCTGGCCGACATACTGGCCCGCGAAATAGCCTTCGACAAGCTGGACGCGACTTTTCCCTACCAGCTCGACTAGGCTTGCCCGCTGCTGGCACTTGCCCAAGCCAAGCAACCGCTGCGTTTGGCACCCACCGTTTCGACCCGTTTATCCTATGCACCAAACTGCCGACGACATCCAGCACCTATTCACGGCCCGCGGCCTGGCGGCGTACTGGCCCGCTTTCCAAGACAAGCTCCAGCCCTGCATCCGGCTCAGGTACAGCCTGGTGGAGGATGCCGCCGTGGCCGTGGGCGCCTCGAAGCTGGGCGGCTTGCCCGACTTGCCGCCCGGCACCGCCTGGCCCACGTTTGACGGGCTGCCGCTGAGTTTTTTAGGGCAATTAAATTTGGCCGAACTGCCCGATGCGGAGGTGCGTAATTTACTGCCGCAGCAGGGAATGCTGTCGTTTTTTCACAGCGTAACCAACGACGATTACGAAAAAAGCCCGCACGCGGTAGTGCTTTCGCCGGTGCCCGCCTCGGAGCTGGCCTGCCGCCCGCAACCGGCCGACTGGCCGGATGGAGAGGAAGTTTTTAAAACTGGCGCGCTGGCTATGGCCGTAGAGCAGTCGTTGCCTAGCGATATGGGGGAGTATGCGAGGGCCGTTTTCCATGACGCGCCGCCTTCCGAATGGAGTAGCTACTGTGAGCTGGCCGAGCCGGATAATTCCAGGGAAACCACTAATAAAGTATTCGGCTACGCGGCGCGCAACCTGGACGACGACCTGGAAGTAGTTGCGGAAATAATTTATGCCGGCCGCGACGCCACTGGCTGGCAGGCATATGCCGACCAGCTTTCGGTGCCGGAAAAAACCGCCATTGCCGATAACTGGCTGCTACTGTTGCAGCTAGACTACAACGACGACCTCGGCATGGGCTTCGGCGACATGGACCAATTCTACTTCTGGATACGCAAAACCGACCTGGCCAACCGCGACTTTACGAAGGTGGTGGCTTTTACTATCCACTAAGCAGGAGGCGCTTTTAATTCGTACTTATTTCATGCCTCTCCCCACAGAGCCTTACCTGGCCTCGCTTGCGCAGCTACCTACGCAGGGCCAGCACATTATTGCGCAGCAAACCGACACCCAACTGGTGGTTTACCAAGCGTATAATCCCGCGATTGCCCGGTTTGCGGTAGAAAATCAGTCTTTGGGCGGTGCCGATTTCAAATACGGGCGCATGTCGTGGATAAAGCCGAATTTCCTGTGGATGATGTACCGCTGCGGGTGGGCCAGCAAAGAAAACCAGGAGCGCGTACTGGCCCTCTGGCTACCCAGAACTGCTTTTGAGGCAATACTAGACGAAGCGGCTTTTTCGACCTTCACGGCGGGCAATTATGAAACCCAAGCCGCCTGGAAACACGAATTAGCCACTAAAAAGGTGCGCCTGCAGTGGGACCCCGACCACAGCCCATACGGCGGCAAGCTTACCCGCCGCGCCATGCAGCTGGGCTTAAAGGGCGAGGTGTTGGAAAAATTTGGCAAGCAGCAAATTACCCTCATTGAAGACGTAACCGATTTTGTGCAACAGCAGAAAATTCACGTCGATAACCGGCAATTGTCGCAGCTTCTGGTGCCGGTTGAGCGGGTGTATGCGCTGGCAAGCCCTGCGCTGGCGCAACGCCTTGGCGTAAAATAGCCCTGGTTCTTCTAGTGCGGCTACTGCTGCTTAATCGCGGGCCGGCTGCCCTATCAGCCGCACCGTGGCGTAGGCCAGCAGCAGAAATACCCAGAAAACCACCGTCACGCCCCAGGTTTGCCAATTTTGAAACGGGTGCAGGAAGCGCTGCACAATATCATAAAACAGGTTGAACGGGTTGCTGATAACATCCCAGGAATTAAACCGCAGGAACCGGCCCAGGTAAATACCAAACGCGCTCAAACCCAGCGCCAGCGTGGCAAAAACCCAGGCCGGCCAGAACCCCAGCCGCTGCCGTACCAGCGTGTGCATGTCCATGAGCGAGGCAAAGCCCAGTATCATGCCGTTCCAGGCGCAGGACATGATGAGGGCCAAATCGTACCAGTACGGCACCCCCACGCGCCGCTCCAGGTGAAAGAGGTCGGTGATGAGGTAGGGCGCATTGGGAAAAAACAGCAGCCACACCAGCCCCACCGGCAGCAGCAGCCGCACTTGCGGGGGCCGCGCCGCCAGCCGCATAGCCGCGCTCAAGGCAAACGGAATAGCCGCCAGAAACAAATCCCAGAGCAGAAAAACAAACAGCCGGTGGTGCGTGAGGGCCACGCGCAAGGCAATAAGCCCGAAGCTCAGCAGCAGCGACAGCGACAAGACCAGCATAAACGGCAGGCGGCGGCGCAAGGCCGGAAGCGACAAAGGCAGGGAAACTTCCATCGGTAGAGGAGGGTAGCAAGGAACGGATACCAAGGTAGGCAACGGGCTGCCAAGCGTTGCATTTGCCCCCCTGCCTGGCGCGTACCTTTGCCCTCGACTAACGCGGCCGACTAGCTGTTTCAGGATGCGCATAACTTCTTTTTTTCGGCCGGGGGCAGCGCGGGGCCGCCTGCTGCTGCTGCCACTGGCGCTGCTGAGCTTATCGGCCGCCGGCCAGGGCCAGCTCGCCCGCTACCGCACCGGCAAAACCCAGCTCGACCAGGGCCACTACGCGGCGGCCATGCAGGAGCTGGAGCCCCTCACCCAGCCCATCAACCACTTCGCCCAGGCCCCCGATGCGGCCTACCTCTACGCCGTGGCCGCCACCCGCCAGGCCGACTGGGCCGAGGCCGAGCAGATGCTCAACCTCATCCGCAACCAATTCCCGACCTACCCCAACCTCAACGAGGCGCTCTACCTGCAAGGCCAGGTGTCGTTTGAGCAGGGCGACTACGACACGGCCCTGCGCACCCTCGGCCAGCTGCCCGCCGGGCAATACGCGCCTCTGCGCGAGGCCATGCAGGCCAACTACTTAGCCAAGCTCAAGGACCGCACCACCTGGCAGCGCCTGCGCAAGCGCTACCCCCAAAGCCAGCTGCTGGGTCGCCTCTACGCCGACTATCTCGCCGGCACTTCGCCCCTGCCCGAGGCCGACCGCCAGCAGCTCGACGCGCTCGTTACCCAGTTCAGCCTCGACCGCCGCGCCTATGCCGCCGTGCTCACCAGCGCCCCGGTGGTCGCGCCCAAGCCCGTGGCTCGCAAAAGCAGCTACAGCATTGGCGTGCTGCTACCCTTTGAATTACAAGACAATAGCTGGCAAACCCAACGCAGCAACCAGTTCGTAACCGACCTCTACGCGGGCCTGCGGCTGGCGCAGGATTCGCTGCAGCGGGCCGGCCACCCGGTGCAGCTTTTCGCCTACGACACGGGCGCCGACACGCTGACGCTCAAAAACGTGCTGGCCCTGCCCGAGCTGGCGGGCATGGACCTGCTCATCGGACCGGTGTATAAGTCGGGGGCCAAGCTGCTGGCCCGCTACGCCCGCGAGCACCAGATAACCTGCATCAACCCGCTCTCGCAGGATGGCGACCTTGTGGCCGATAATGCCTACCACTACCTCTACTCACCCAGCGCGGCCACGCAGGGCCGGGTAGCGGCGCAGTTTGCAGCCTCGGCCTTCGGACTGGCCCGCCCCGCCGTGCTGCTGCACGAAGACAGCAAGGATGACAACGACTTCGCCCAGGCCTACCAGGATGCCTACGAAGCCGCCGGCGGCCACGTACTGGCCTCCAAAATCATTCACCCCGACGACCCCACCGGCCTCGCTCCCGCCCTGGCGGGCGTCGACCTGAGCACGGCCGGCCACGTAGCCCTGGCCTCCGATAACCGGCGGGCGGCTACCGGCACGTTTGCGGCCCTGGCGGCGGTACCGGGGGCTAGCCGCCCGGCACTGCTGGCGCCCGGTTCCTGGCTCGACAATCCGGCGCTTGAGCCCGGTCAGCTCGGCGGGGCCTATTACTACCACGCCAAATATTTCGACCGCACGAGCCTGGGTTTTCACCGCTTCCGCCAGCTCTATCTGGCGAAGCAGAAGCTGCCGCCCTCCGTTTTTGCCAGCCAGGGCTTCGAGCTGCTGCTGTTTTTTGGCACTGCCTTGCAGCAGTACGGCCCGGCTTTCCAGAGCGGCCTGGCAGCGGCCCCAGCCCTACCGGGAGCCATTTTCCAGGGCCTCGCCTACCCCGATGGCACCCACGACAACCAAGTGGTGCCCATCGTGAAGTTCAGCAACCTGGAGCCGCAGGTAGTGCGCTAAAAGAACGTCATTCCGAGCTTGCCGAGGAATCTCGCTCGCACCGTTGTTTAGTTGCTCGACGCCACGAGCGAGATTCCTCGGCAAGCTCGGAATGACGTTCTGTTGCATTTATTACTTCATACCAACTCAAACTTGACTACTTCCGAATCCCTTTTTGCCCGCGCCCAGGAGCTGATTCCGGGCGGGGTTAACTCGCCGGTGCGGGCCTTCCGGGCCGTGGGCGGTGCGCCCGTATTTATGCAGTCGGCGCAGGGCGCGTGGCTCACCGATGTCGATGGCAACCAGTACGTTGACTTCATCAACTCGTGGGGGCCGATGATACTCGGCCACGCCCCGGCCGTGGTACTCGATGCCGTGCGGGCGGCGCTGCCCGCTTCGCTCTCGTTTGGCGCGCCCACTCGGCGCGAGGTTGAGCTGGCCGAGCTGCTCATTGAGATGGTGCCAAGCCTGGAAAAAGTGCGCCTCGTCAACTCCGGCACCGAGGCCACGATGTCGGCCATTCGGGTGGCGCGGGGCTATACGGGGCGGGCCAAAATCCTGAAATTCGAGGGCTGCTACCACGGGCACGGCGACTCGTTTCTGATAGCGGCCGGCTCGGGGGCCCTCACGCTGGGTGCGCCCGACTCGCTGGGCGTGACGCAGGGCGTAGCCCAGGACACGCTCACGGTTCCCTACAACGACCTGCCCGCCGTAGAAGCAGTCATCGCCGCCAACCCCAGCCAGCTGGCGGCCATCATCATTGAGCCGGTGGTGGGCAATATGGGCCTGGTGGAGCCGGCGGCGGGCTTCCTGGCCGGGCTGCGCGGCCTCTGCACTCAGCACGGCATCGTGCTGATTTTCGATGAAGTAATGACGGGCTTCCGCCTGGCACCGGGGGGGGCGCAGGAGCTGTACGGCATCCGGCCCGACCTCACCACGCTGGGCAAAATCATTGGGGGCGGCCTGCCCGTAGGGGCCTACGGCGGCCGGGCCGATATTATGAACCAGGTGGCCCCGGCCGGCAAGGTGTACCAGGCCGGCACGCTTTCGGGCAACCCGCTGGCCACCGCCGCCGGCATGGCCCAGCTGCGCTACCTGCACGAGCACCCCGAAGTATACGCCCAGCTCGAAGCCAGCAGCGCCCGCCTCGCCGACGGCACCCGCCAGATTGCCCAGGAATTAGGGCTGAACTACACCGTAAACCGGGTGGGCTCGATGTTCACGCTCTTCTTCACCCTCGAGCCGGTGCACAACCTGGAAGAAGCCAAAAAGGCCGACCTGCCCGCTTTCGGCCGCTACTTCCACGCCATGCTCAAGCGCGGTATTTACCTGGCTCCGTCGCAGTTCGAGACGCTGTTTGTGTCCACCGCCATCACCGACGAATTAGTAGCCAAGTACCTCACCGCCTGCCGGGAATCGCTGCTGGAAGCCCACGGCGCGTAATTTTGGGCCCTACCGCCTGGTTTTCCAGCTCCACCTGAAACCAGCCTCCCAAAACCAGAACCTCTTACCAACTATGCGCTTTTCCTCCTGCCTGCTCGTACTGCTGCCCCTGGCCAGCCTGGCCCAAACACCGGCCCTCACTAACAAGCAGCTATTTGACCGCACGGTTGATGAACTGAATTTTCGTACGTTCGAGACAGTGTACGACAAGCATTTTACCCGGCAAAAATATCCGGTGAATTTGCGTACCGCTCAGGCCCGAAAGCAATTTACTAATTTTGAAAATAACGCCGAGCTGCAAAAATTATTTGCCAATTATAACGGCGTAGCCGAGCGCTACAAAACTCATTTTGGTAATGGTCAGCTCACACTGGCCGAATTTCAAAAACAGCTCGATGCGGTAGTAAGGGACCGCAATTTCGAGTTCTTTATCCGGGGCCTGCCCCGCGACGAAAAAACGGCGCTCATCCGGGCCGAGCAGCGCGTTATCAAGCAAGCAACTGCCCAGTTTAACGCCAGCGCCGAACCCACTGGCCCCAGCGCCACTCCTACCGAAGCGCCCGAGCAGCCCCTGGCCTCGGCGCCCCTCACCACCAACGGCCTGGCCCCTACGGAAGAAGCCCCCGCAACGGCTTCCGAAGCTCCTGAGGCTGGCCCCGTACTGCACTCACCTGGCAATGAGGCTGCTGCACCCAGCTCTGGGCCGGGCTGGGTGGGCTATTTCACGCTGCTGTTCAGCCTAGGCTCGTTTGGGCTGCTGCTCTACACTGCGGCTACCCTGCTGCCGGAGCTGCGCCGCTTACGTGCTCGCCTGCGCACCCTCGAAGCCGACCAGGCTTACTACAATGCCCCAGCCCCCGACGAGGCCGACGCCCAGCCCGAGGCCACGCCAACCACCATTCCCGACCGCAATTTTTTCAGTCGCTTCCGGTCGCAGCCTACCGGCGAATTGCCCGACGATAAATACGAAGACGACCCAAATTATCCGCAGTAAGTTATTCGGTATCAGCGAACGAATAACAACTAGCGACCAACGAACAACGACCAAACCTGTGATTCTGACTGACCAGCAAATCCGTGCCGAAATGGAGCGGGGTACTATCGTAGTAACGCCTTACGACCCTGGCTGCCTGGGCACCAACTCGTATGATGTACACTTAGGCCGCTACCTCGCCACCTACGATGCCGCCGTGCTGGATGCCCGCCAACACAACACCATCAGCACCTTCGAGATACCTGCCGAAGGCTTCGTGCTGCAGCCCGGCCAGCTCTACCTGGGCGTGACGGAGGAATACACCGAAACCCACGCCCACGTGCCTTTCCTGGAAGGCAAGAGCAGCGTCGGCCGCCTCGGCATTGATATTCACGCTACCGCTGGCAAGGGCGACGTAGGCTTCTGCAACCATTGGACGCTGGAAATCAGCGTGTCGATGCCCGTGCGGGTATACCACAACATGCCCATCGGGCAGCTTATTTATTTCGGTCTGCAAGGCGACGTGCAGACGTTTTATAACCGCAAGCAGTCGGCCAAATACAACGACCGCACCGACCGCCCCGTGGAAAGCATGATGTGGAAAAACACGTTTTAAGGTAGTAGCGCGGACTCTGTGAGTCCGCGTTTAGCGCAATGGGCGCAGGCGCGGACTACAAAGTCCGCGCTACAACCTCTACGAGAATTTTCCCGTTAGTGAAAGCCAATCAGCGCCTCAGAATCTGGCACGCCGATTGGCTTTCCTGTGTTTTCACCCCTTTGCTTTCCAGACGATGAAGCCTCTTTTTGTTGCCCTTCTGCTGGCTGCCACGATTACGGCCCACGCGCAACGCGTGCCGGCTGTACCGGCTTCGGCCGGCACCATGCCCCAGGATAAAACCCAGCCCAGCCCCCGCCTCAACCCCAAGGTGACTGACCGTGCCGAACACCTGTCGGCCCAGATAGTGCGCGACCTGCACCTCAACGGCTACCAAAGCAGCCAACTCCGCGCCATCAACACCGAAAAAATGACCAAGCTCGACGCCTTGGAGCACCAGTACGCCAACGACCCCACCGCTCTGGCCGACAAGTCTAAAGTCATTGCCCAGGAACGCGACAAAGAACTCCAGGGCCTGCTCACCACCGACCAGTATACCGACTACCTCGACGCTCGCAAGCGCTACACCCAGGCCGACCAGGAGTATGCCCGCAGTACCACGGCGTCCATCCTCATCAACTCGGTACAAAACCCGACGCCAGCCCGCGCCAATGATGCCGTAATCGGCCCGGCCAAAGCCAAAGCCACCACGCCCCGCACCAACGAGCCCTTCGGCCGCACGCTGCGGCAGTGAGGCAATTGCTAGTATAACACGACACAAAAAGGGCTTCCTGCGATGCAGGAAGCCCTTTTTGTGTCGTAAAGCCAAGCAGTTCAGGCGTTGGTTTGGCCTTGCTCTTCGAGGTAGTCGCTTAGCTCTTTGCAGAGGGCGCGCATCTTGTCGGCCATTATCCGTCCCTCCTCCGTCCCCCATAAAAGTGCTGGTTACACCCCGAAAACAACCACCCCCCCCCTAACAAGCATATATTTTTATGCTTTACAACTTATGAATACAATGTTATAAGGTACCCATTAGGGACAAATCTTCAAGATATCAAGTCCTTTTCGAGGAGCCGGTTAGGGGGCTAATTACAGCAGGTGCTACTATCAGCATCCAGCCCCTTAACCCACTCCACATGGCTTGTGTTAACCTCCGCGAAAAGCCCCTACGCAACGGCACCGTTTCCCTGGTACTTGACTACCACGAACAGGGCGTGCGCCATAAGCAAAGCCTCAAAATTTACGTCAACCCGCAGGACGCCAAGAGCCGCAACCCGGCCCAGCGCGAAGCTTACCAGGAAGCTTACCGCATCGCGCACATCGAAAAGAACAAGGTGGAAAAGCGCCTGCTGCACCTGGAAAATGACATTGCCCCTACCTACGACCGCAACGCGTCGTTCCTGGAGTACGTCGATGGCCTAGTGCCCACGCGCAACCACAACTGGCGCAGCATGGCAAATCACCTACGGCAGTTTTCCCGGGGCAAGCTACCCTGCGGCAACCTAACCGAGGAATGGGTGAGCCGCTTCCAGGAGTACCTGGTTACGCAGGTGCAGGCCAGCACCGCCCGAAGCCTGATGGGGCTGTTCATCACGGCACTCAACCAGGCGGTGCGCGACAAGGTGCTGCCAGATAACCCCAGTAAGTACGTGCGCAAGGTGCGCGTGAAGGAAAAGCCGCCGAAATGCTTAAACAAGGAGCAAATTGAAGTGCTGTTGCAGAACCGCCAAGGCATACCCGATTGGATTGTACAGCCCTTCCTGTTTTCCTGCTATACGGGCCTACGCATATCCGACATCGAAACCCTAGTGTGGGGCGAAGTCCACGGCAACGGCGTTAGTCCCGAGGGCCTGTCGCACTTCAAGCTGGTCAAGGAGCAGGTAAAGACCCAGGACACCGTACAAATTCCCCTGACAGCCCAGGCTATAACCATCCTGGATACCCTGGGCCTGCGGTACAAGTCCGCCGCCGAGGCCCTGGACAACGTGTTTATTTTAAAGAGCCGGTCGCAAACCAAGCGTTACGTGGACAAGTGGCGCCAGCAAGCCGGGGTGTTCTTCACCTACCACTCGTCCCGTCACACGTTTGGCACAACGTTACAAACGGCTGGGGTAGACATTTACACCACATCCAAACTGCTCGGGCACCGAAAAATTGAAACCACGACCAAATACGCCCGCGTGATTGACCGACAGCGCGACCAAGCCATCGAAAAGCTGGGCAGCTACCTGAGCTGATTCCAGAATAGCTACTCCACTGAAAGCGCCTCCTTATTGGGGGTGCTTTTTTATTTTTAAAGCCCTCAGTTTAGTGCTTTTTTTCATCTTTTTACATCAACATTTAGCCAATCTTTACCGTATAAATCCTATCCATACGGTATGGCGAACATATACCATGCTTGCTAAAAACAGACTTGAATTTTGACTGTATGTAGCTACTATTTAAGCAAAATAGTCACTTTTCAGCTCGCCCTTATTTGCAGTTCCTAAAAATACTCAGCCACTATAAATTCAATTCCCCCATCCCCTAACTTGAGTACCTAAACTTACCCTTAACATAACCCAACAACTGCCATGAGCAACAAAACCAGCCAACGTCAATTAGCAAGCCGCGCCCGTGCTGTAACCGAATTACTCGGGACTAAGCCCCCGGTAAACCTCGCGTTCAACTTTATCAACTTCCAAAACTACAAGTATAAGTTTATTGCTAATAACGTCCGGCACCCAACGCAAGTATTCGTCCTCGATAAATTCCTCCTACTAAGCCAAATATTCATCATCAATCACGGCACGAACTGGTTTTACCACTCGCACAGCCAGCTGCAAAAAAGCCTTGGTATGAGTTCGAAAACTGTCAAGAAGGTGACAGATATCTTGGTAGAGAGAAAGATACTACGCAAGAGAAAGGCTGGACGGACTGGAAAACTCCATTATAAAATTCAGTACGCAGCTTTGATGAGCCAATACAGAGGCTTTTTAGACCCTAATCTTTTAGAGGATGAAGTCACGCTAAAAAGAGTATATATTGAGCGCTTACGGTATTTCGCATACATGGCGAAGTTCAGCAGGGCCTTAGAGAGCAAGCCTACAAGCAGCAAGCCCCAAAAGCAACCTGTATACCAGCTGGAATCATCGGAGTTGCCCAAACCGCCATCTTATTCAACCAATGTCAAGCAGTTTATAGCTAACGAGCTGGATGATGAACATGACTACGAGTCAGATGATAGCGATATGGACGACGATATGGACGAAGACGAGGCATACATACCCGCACCGCCAAAAAGGTTCAGCACCACGGAAGACAAGTTTAAATATCTTAAGTTGACGCACCCTGACGTTTCAGATGCCGAAATAATGCGATTGCTGAAAGGGAAGTAATCAGCGATATCCCATTATCATGCCCTTGCCCACCAAGCCGGTGCTTTGACAGGGGTTGAACAGTTAAGGTAATTTTGCCATAGCACGATGAACGGGTGGCAGCTACTATGCCCACGGTGTGTTGAACAGCTAAAGCAATTTTGCCATAGCTCACACTGACACTGCTGGTAAGCGAGTCGGATTGAGTAATATTGCCTAAGCCTAAAATTTCAGCTTAGGTAATACTGCTAATGTGCTAGGGCAATAAGTGTATAGCATCTTTAGCAATAATACCTAACTGCTTATGTAATATGGGCCCACAAAAGATAATAACTGTAAGATGAGTAAAACAAGAGCACTTAAAAGAAAAATAAATTAATGCGCGGTTCCCGCGCGGATTTTCTTTTTCTTTCTTTTGCCGCTCCTTCGTCGCGGCGAGGTGTACACAACGTACATCAGGCTTTATCACTGTCCAGGCAATTACCGGAATTACTTCCAGGCAATACGACTACGATTCCAGCTTAGGAAATTTTACATAAGACAGGATTCGTTCGATATCCAGCGCAAACCGTTCTACCCTGTCGTTCGCAGTTGAAGCTAATTCAGTTCGATTTCATGCTTTTTAGCAATTCTGCGGAGTCCGTAGGCCGACAGCTAGGTAAGCGGGCAACCAGTAGCAACGGACGCCGCTAAGGGCATCAACAGCACTCGTGATTTTTTACTCGTAGCTTAGGTCGATTCGAAATTTAGCAACAACTTTGTATCGGAATCCTCACGAATCATACCCCCTCACCCACGATGGCTCTCGACCTCACCCAACTCCAAAACCTGCTCAACAAAGCGGAGCAAAACGAAGCACTGATTGCGGAACTGCAAAAGCAGTTCAAGAAGGCCCGTGCGGTCTTCGACGACATGGAAAAGCTGTTTGAAGACAACTACGTTCCCAAAGGTCGCAAGGCACGGGCAGTTACGGAAGCTGACGCCGAAGCTCCCTACGGCCGCAAGAAAGATGGCACTCCGAAGCAGCGCCCTGGACGGGGGAAAACTGAATAACTAATCTCACTTATTACAAACTAAAGCCCCGACGCTGCAAAGTAATCGGGGCTTTTCAGTTGAGGCCGCCATAGCATAGGACTCACCTAATAGCATGGATGGCCGTGAATTTAATCACATGGTTCCAACCTATTCATCAACTTACCTCCATTTGTAATCTAAGCGACAGTATTACTCGTCTGTACCACCGTATTCAAGACTCAAATTCCATACAAATTAAACCTCCTATACTTGTTGATAAGCTTGGTGTCTAATCGCAAATGCAGGCCATGTTCCCTCAAGTGTAAGCTCCCCCGGTAAGTAGGCCAGTCAAAAGTAGAGAGAAGTAGTAACTTTCAACTTTCTCTATTTTTACCTGTCTCATGAAAAAAAGCCGTTT